>CAYRGQ010000021.1:0-49305 GCA_964423925.1 uncultured Sphingobacteriaceae bacterium
TATGGAATAAGCCCAGCGGGATGCCAAATCCGCTGGGCTTATCGTTTAGTAGGGATTATTAACTTGCTACCCTCGCGTATTGCGGATCCCACCTTAGCGGACGCGCATTTCTTGAGGATTTTATGGCCGACCAAGTTTAGTTTAATTCCGTGTCCCAAATAGGCTTTGAGTCCATTTTTAACACCATTGTAAATCCATCTGTATTATCTTTAACAGCTTGGATCAGGGCTGGTTCAGTTCAATCGAAACCATAACTTTTGACTACCACGTAGGTAGTGTCGGCCGTCACTGCCACGAATTCGTAATCAACCGTGGTGGCTGGACAGCCCCATTCGATGGAAATGAATTTGTAAGGGATGATTTGCTTGGTGAAGACCGTGTCCGAAACCTTGTACATTTCCTAATCCAAAGTCATGGTTTTCCCTTCTTCTAAGGAGCGTTGGACCTAGTAAACTAGAAGTTGGTCGTTATGAGTGCCTTGGTGCTGAATTATAATTGGTCAGATGCCAATGAAAGGGCTCCCCCAAGGGGGAGCCCAACTATTTACATAACTAACCAACTACTTGTTTTCGTGCGTCGCGGTGCCGTCCGGATTTAACGTTACCGTCTGTATTTTTGATCCATTGATGATATAAAAGTGATAATCGTCTACGTGGTTTCGTTCATCGATGATTTTCTGAAGATTCACGGAGAGTTTGGTCTCTAATGCGGGGTCGAAGGCCGTTGGTGAGCCTTGGTAAACCAAAATTAGCCGAATTCCCATGGGATAGGACTCTTGCACGCGCCCATCCCAAAGAAACTGGAACGTTCCACCGTGGTCGCTGCCCTGCACATGGACCTCCAGCACTCCGTTTCTTCGGACAATATCCAAAACCTCAAAGGCGTGTTGCGAGTCGCGCCCGTCTAGCGTACTTCTGAATAATTCGTTTCCCATCAATAGGTTTGCCTCCAGTTGATAAGAGTCTCCGTCATCCAATTGGGGCTTGTCTTTGCCACAGCCCAATATGAGCACCGAAGTAAAAGCAATGACTATTCCGGATAGCGTTGTTCTGAGTCGGTTCATGACATAGCGATTTTTGACAATCAATAATGCAGTGTTTTACTGCATAAACACTTGTAAGCGCATGTGTGCTACAGGTGTGGAGAAAAAAAATTAGAATAAGACCTTCAACTTCATCCCTGCATTCAGCAAGTTCGCGTCGCGGCGCTGTAATCCACCCATGGGGATTTTCACGAAAGGCTCGATATGCAGGTCGAGCTGCTCATGGATGCGATGCTTGCGTCCCATGGAAAAATTGAGGTATCGCAAATTATGGCGTCCCACGAAATCTGTGTTTAGGCTTCTTGCGTCAAAGGCATTTTTTACGACTTCGAAAACCAAAGTCGAGGTACCGCTCTCCGGATCGGTGACCGCGGTTTCACGCAGGGTTTCGCGCTCCATGTGATACACCTTATCTTCGTCTAACACGGCCAGCACGGAGACGCCGAGTGATGCATACCACCCGTCTTTGGGCTCGTACACCACAGCGAGTGGAATGTCAAGTGCTTTCAATGTGGATTCTCCGCCGACGAGTCGCGTATCGTGCGACACCTGCACCGGCTGGCGTTCATGCTGCGCGGCGATATGCGAGTACGAAAGGCCCGTAGCCACTTTTATTTTATCCGAAATTCCATACTGTGCTAATACGCCCGCAGAAATACTGGGCTTGTCCGTGATGAGCGATGAATTGACCTCAAGTCCGAACTTCCATTTGCTTGTAGGAAGTCGCTCCGAGTTGGGGTTATCGATCTGTAAACTAGGTAGTTCTTTCCAAGTGGAAGCTCCCCCTATTTCCTCGCGTATAGCGGGGAGCGTAGGAGGAGAAAACTCGCCTGGAGCCATTCCTGGCGATTGGATCTCATCTACCCGCGCGACGATGATGGGCATCTGGGCTAACGGCGATGCAGTTGCCTTAGGCAAAGGTATATCGATTATGTGCTTAATGGGCATACGTGTCGGTTCGGTTTCGGTGCTGAGCTCTTGGGGTACAGTTTCCACGTTTGCCACCGGACCGATTGGATGGGCGGATTTGGTCGATACTACCTCATAGTCATTGTCGTCCGCCCAATAGACAAGCATCTGCAGCAAAGCAGCCACCGCAATGGCGGCAGCGGTACCGTACTTCCAGCGGATTACCAAGGTGTTTCGCCGTTTTGGTTTCGCTTGGCGCAATCTCTCTCCATAGTTGAGTTCAAAATTCTCCCAATTCCCTTCTTCGTAGGGAAGCTCGAAATCGTTTAGACTATTCCTGATTTCGTCTATCAGCCTTTTTTCTTCGCAATCCATTTCTAAACCATTAATGCCCGGTACAGTGTTTTTAGCCGCTCCTTAGCTCGCGTCAGGTACACACGGCTCGAGCTGGCGGTAATGCCCATCATCTCGGCAATTTCATCGTGATTAAAGCCTTCGATCTCATACAACGTGAACACCTTGCGGTAATTGGGCTTAAGGGTGTTGATTAGATCCCAAATGTTTTCGATGTGGAGTCGATCGGGTAGCATCACCTGAAATCGCCAGTCATGCTCGGCGGTCAGGGGTTCTTGCAAGGTCCCGGCTTTGTGCTTCCGGAGTTCGTTGAGCGCCGTCCGGGCTGTGATCTTCGCCATCCAGCCTTTCAGCACCTTGTTGAAATTGGCGCGATCCGTGCATTCAAAGCTGTCCAAGTTTATAAAAATCTTCATGAAACTATCGTTGACGACCATGCTTGCGATATCCCGATCGGGAATGTACCGCAGTGCCACGCCCATCAGATAGCCCCAATAGTGTTTGTAAATACGTTCTCTCAGTTTGTCTCCGATGTTTTGCCAATCCTTCGACAGAACCTCGACTAAGTCATTATCTGTATTCAATTTCTCTCCGACGGCTAGCTTTTAATCATGTGGATTTCCAAACGTGTCATTTACCGACAGAAACACCACTTGCAGTGAAAATGCTACAGCCGGCGGCCATCGAGGTGATTTTCGCCGGAAGCTTTTTTGTTGTAGCGTAATGAACGGAAGCCGTGTTTGGGTTAGGGAATTGAGTTTTTTAACCTTTAAAAATTAAAAATTACCATGAACAGTAAATTACAGCACACTTCAAAATCCGTTCTTTTCGCTTCTCTATTCGCGTTTTTGGCCGTAGCCGTCAGTTGTAAGAAAGATGATGACAACAATCCTCAGCCAACCGCGACGGGTAAAGTTGCGTTCTTGAATGGGGCGTTTGGCGGTGATTCTCTCAACTTCTTTGTAGACACGAAGAAGGCCAACAGCAAGCTACTTGGTTTTGGCGACCACTTGGCCTATGTCAACGTGACGGTCGGGGATCGTGCGTTCGAACTTAAAGGCAAGGATGACAAATCTATCGTGAAGAAGTCATTCAAGACCGAGAAGGACAAAAGCTATTCGATATTCGCTAGCAATTCCGCAGATGGGAAGACTTTCGAACTCATCCAAGTGACCGATGACCTGACGGCTCCTACCGGTGAGAAGGCAAAAGTCCGTTTCATCCATCTTTCGCCAGACGCAGGCAAGCTGAATTTGGAAAGTGGCGAAAGCGTGTTGGCGCAGAATATTTCCTACAAGGGAGCGAGTGCTTATAAGGAGGTGGATGCGAAGAAGACTTCGTTTGAAATCGTGGATGTCGACGCAGAGCAAACTATTCTCACCGTGGAAGATCTGACCCTAGCGAAAGGTAAGATTTATACTATTTGGGTGTCCGGGTTGCAGGATTCGGAGGACGAAGCCGAAGCGTTGAACGCTCGGGTCTTTACCAACAAGTAATAGACCGACTATACTATCGGGCGGAAGCCAACCCATGCGGTTGGCTTCCGCTTTTTTATTGATTCAGCTTTGCCAGCTGGCACGGCAATACGCTCACGGAAATGGTGCTAGAAATCACAATAAGCTTTGAAGGTGCCGTTTGAAGTACGCGGCACTGGTCGCAGCGCTTATCATCGGGCTGTGCGTGTAATTGCCACCCTGCTCCAAATAATAGAATTCCAGCCCCGCCTCCTTGGGGTCCGGAAGGATGTCCGCATAATCGATTGATCCGTTGCCCAGTTCGGTATAGTCCCCCGATGCTTTATCCATGTCCTTGATATGCCACATCACGTAGCGTCCGGGCTGGTCATTCACCAGTTCACGCGGCGATCGCGGAGACGCACGAACTACCCAATACATATCCATTTGAAGTTTGACGAGTTTGGGATCCGTTTCCCCTAGGATAACGTCGAAGCCGCTTTTTCCTTGGTGGTCGACAAATTCGAAGCCGTGGTTGTGGTAAGCAAAGCCCAATCCCGCGGATCGGACCCGCTCTCCAATCACGTTTAACCGCTCGGCTAGTCGTTTGATGTGTTCGAGGGTGCGCTGATGCGTGTCGAGCCAAGGCCAGGTGATGTAGTTAAGGCCGAGGACATGGGCACCTTGTATACATTGGTCTAGGAAGCGTATCAGCGCGGCGTCGGATTCGTCCCAATACGGAGAAAAGCCAAAGTGGCCGCTTGAGGCGGAGAGTTCCAGCTCGTCCAGCAACGCTTTGAAGTCTGCCGAAGGCAAACCATAAAAAGTTCCCCGCTCGCCGTCGAACCCAAAAGTTTCAAGGTCTTCGTAGCCCATACGTTTGATCGCCGCCAAGGTGCTGGCGGCATCGCGCATCATGTCGGCGTGGATGGAAAAGAGTTGTAGCCCCATTTTGTAAAGAGGTTTGGGCGGATGTGGAAAGGCCACCTTAGGCAAGCATGCTGCCGCTCCCAGTGAGGCGATGGATGTGATAAAATGCCGTCGTTCCATTTTTTTTGGTTTACGAACGGATACAATCGACCGCGACCGGTCGGCATCGAGGTTAGTTTGCTTGGATAAAGATATCAAGTTTGGATTGAAATGCAAGTGCTGGCCGTTGGCTAGGCTCACGGTTGCTACTAATCCCAGTTACCCTAGAGTCCCGTTTTTACCCGATTGTCAATGATCTCTGTGTTACGCTCCACCCATACGTGATTTTTACCCATGCCAAATTGATAGCTTGCCTTGAAAAAGAGCGGCAGTTTAGGAAGCTGGATGTTTCCCTCGCTTGCGAATGCAAAATCGGCGACTTTTGTTTCCATGCCGCGGTAGGTATACTGCCCGACAAAAAGTGGCGCGAGTGAAACCCCTAGTTTGAGGTTCGTTTGGACAGCTTTATCGATTGTAAGAAAATAAAGAAGGCCACTATACGACCTGGTTTGCACGCCAATTGTTGGACTGCTGTATTGCATGGAGAGTGCGGCTGTAGTCGCATGGTCGAATGTGAGTGCGGACGAGAGACCGAACGCTATTCCCTGGTTTCTGGTGTTTTTTAAGTAGACACCCCTTATCTGTTCAGTAGGTAACGCATGTTCCAGAAAGAATTTGATGTATCCGCTTACGTCAAGTCGTTGCGCAGGGTTGGCGGCCGCCGTTATGTGGACGCCTCCCGTGCGCACCGTACCTAGGTTGTGGAAGCGACTCGCTAACTGCTAAGCTTCATTGAGCAGTAGCAGCTGCCCAATGGTATTCGCCGCTGCTTGATAAAATGCTTGTGCCGATAGGTAATTGTTTCCCCACTGCACTGCGTGAGTTAGGGATGCGTGGTTTATCAACTCAGGCACTAATCGCGTGTTTCCGCTCCGCAAGATGAACGGATCGTCGCGGTAAGTAGTGGGGTTGAGCTGATAGATAAGCGGTCGTGTTATCTTTCGGGAATAGTTGAGGGTCAGCGTTTGGGTAGGGTTGATTTGAAAGGAGACGCCCGCATGAGGCAGCCAATCCAAGCGATCGTAATCGAAATGGCTCACTATCCCCGCGAAGGATCGTTCTAGCCGCAATCCTACATGGGTGTTGATGCTTGACGGGGCATAGGTCAGCGTAGCGTACGCGGCAGCCACGCGTTTGTCATAGTCAAAGTCGGATAGCCGTTGGTCGCGCATGCCGGTCAATCCAAACCTGAAGCCCGTAGTAGTCGACAACGGTTCGCTGATCGGTCGGGCGTAGTCGACTTTTAGGCCTAGGCTATATTGCGCTGGTGCCGAATGGTTGGCAAAGTGCGGGCCGACGACGCCGTGGTGGTCGCGGTATCGCGTAACATTTACCCGATCATAGTGGTAGTAGTGAGCGTCGACGGATAGCTCTTCGCCCGCCTGTTCTCGACGCTGGTAATACAGAGAATAGTACCCTGAATGGTTCCTGTCTGCCTCAATCTTGTCCGACGTCCAAGACAAGTCCTCGTTTTCATACTGATGGATGACTCCGCTGGCTTCATTGGCGTAGATACGATGGTTTGCGTAGAAGTTCAGTACGTTTTTGTTGTCCATCAAATAGTCTATTCCATATGTAAAGCGATGCTCCCAATTTTCTTGTCGCAGAGATTGCCGCGTGCTGAGCTGCCGGGCGGGCTTGTTAACGGGTGTTTGTCGAAGGATGGTCGACTCATCCAAATCGAAATAGGCAAATTCGCCATTGTAAGACGCATGCAGGTTTACCTGCTTAAGTCCAAAGTGGAGGTTGGCGACCGGGAACAAGTACATCTCTTTCTTGCGCGCGGGGATGTCGACAACGGCATTGCCGCTAAAGCCTCGGCTTTCTTCGGCATTCAGTAGAATGTGGATGATGCCAGTAACGCTACCCTCGAATGCGGCACTTGGCGAATGTACGATCTCTATCTTATCGATTTGCTCTGCCTTTAGCTGGAGCAGAAAGTTTCGATCGCGCTCTTTACCATCTACCAAGATGAGTACGTTCGCACTGCCGTCCAGCCGGATGTTGTGCATCAGGTCGACGTGTAGGCCCGGGATTAGGCGAAGAATATCTGTGGCTCGGTGCGAGGCATCCTTCATTCCCTTGCTGATTGAATAGGTCGTCCTGTCGACACCGCTAATCGCAGGCGGCCTCTTGCGGAACACCTGTGCTTCATCTAGGGCTACGCTGATCGGGTGCAAATAAATCGTCATTCCATCGCTGCTCGTGTCGCTGCTCTCCATTGCCTGCATCCATGGACCGTAGCCCACAGCGTTGATGACAAGCAGAACCGGCGGCATGTATGACTCATGCAGCCTGAAGCTTCCGTCATCACGCGAATAGAACTGGCCAATCACTACTGAATCTGGTAGGGCATGTAAGGTGATGGTGGCATAGGGGACCGGGTCGCCCGTTTCCTTGTCTAGTAGGGTACCCTGTAAGTGACGCGGTTGTTGGCCTGCAGCGCAGGCGGGTACAGCCAGCACTCCCATGAGAATGATTAGTGATCTTATCGGCTTGCTTTTGAAAAATCTCGTCATAGCTTATCTCGAATGGGTATTTTCTGCATGCAAGGATAGGCAACGGACGGCAAGCGTTTCGCAGGTTTGGTATGGAAAGCTGGTTCTTTGTTGCCAGTGGCAAAGACACACCGGAAGTTGATGACGAAAGGTAAGGGGCGTGGTATAGACGGCAAAGGGGGTATGATGCCGCGCGGCGATGTCGCCCCCGCGTTAGGCGTTTACAACTGAGCGACTGGTCGGGGGCGGTGGAATGTAGTCGTCAAAACGGCGAATGTTTTGACGGGATACTGGAATTTCCTGATCGGTTCCGCGAAGTTTTAAGCGGTAACCAAGCGCGTTGCCGGATTTATCGCTCACTCGTTCCATGTTCACGATAAAGCCGCGGTGCGTTCTTAAAAATATGGCGTAGGGAGCGAGTTGCCATTCGATATCGCTAATCGAGTTCCGGATGAAGGCAGTGCCGTTGTGCTCGCCACCATCGAAGTGAAACGTCACGTAATTTCCTACCGATTCGGCGTATACAAGTTCGCTGGGGTGGAAGCTGAGTTTTTCGCTTTTCAGCTTTGAAACGAGATGGATTTTGTGTTCGTACGCACCCTGGTTGGTGCTGGATTGGGGAAGATTTGGCGTCGCGCGATCGAAAATACGGGGGAAGTTGCGCAAGTTGAAGGCAACAAAAGGCAGGATACCCAGCAGAAACGTAAACTTCGCCGTCAGGAAGAACTTTGGGCTTCCGGTTGTTTCGATGAGGAAGCCCGCGATAAATACGACCAGTGTCATAACCGATAGACACAGCAATACTGTAACAAATTCCTTGCCCACGGTCTAGCGCGCGTCGTCAGCAAAGGTGGGTAAATGCTTCAGCAAGGCAATGACCGTGAGGCAGGACAGGTAAGCCAGTCCGCTGTAGACCACCATGGCTCCTTCAAAACCCCACAGTTTTCTGTCGTTGATTTCCAAAGGGCGATACAGCAACATGAACGTCAGCGTAATCGCGAACGCCAATAAAGCGCCTTTGATTGGATCTTGTACTAAGTAATTTCTTGGATGGTCGCGATAAAAAACGCGTCGAATAAGGCTTGTCATGGTTTCAATACGGATCGAAAGGTTCACACCGTAGTTTGCCCTAAAGATAGGCATTCGCGATATTTTAGCAAAATCAGGCCTGAGACGAAACATGCCCGAGGCTATATGTGTAAGATTGGGTTATTATATGCTTCAGTCCACTGTCACGTGGTTTGCCTCACTGCGGACAGGATGGTGCAGGTTGCCTCAGTATGGTGCGGGATGCCATGCGGAGTCAGGAGCCCTATATTTGGGACTATTGTAAGCCGCTATCGAATTTACGCACCTATATAGCATATCCGAAGTATTGCGACGGCAGGGTTTTACACGTGCACAAGCTGTTCGGGGCTTTTTTTTAACGAACTGACTTTTATAAAAATGATCAGACAATGCCTATGGGGAGCTTTACTAACGGTTGCAGGAAGCACGTCGACGGTATGTGCGCAACAGGTCGCGCCCCAAACTGCTTCAGTGGCAGGGTTGCCCGCAACTGACGGCCTCGGCCGGCAGGTGGCTACTCATCGTGATGCCGGAGACCGGAAGTCCGATAAATATGTAGGGTTATTTTATTGGACTTGGCATAACCATTTTGCCGACAGCCCGCCATACAGTGTTCCGGAACTGAAGAAGCTGGAAAATGGCATGTTTGACGATTATAACCACCCTGCGTGGCCTAAGGACGCGTCATACCACCACTGGGGCGAGCCCCTGTTCGGTTACTACCGCAGTACCGATCGCTGGGTGTTGCGGCGGCATGCCGAGATGCTGGCCGCGGCAGACGTCGATGTCGTGATTTTTGATTGTACCAACGGATCGTATACCTGGGAGGAATCGTACATGACGCTGTGCGAAGTTTTTACCGAGGCGAGGGCCGCGGGTATCAACACACCCCAAATTGCCTTTATGTTGGCTTTTGCGCCGAGCGAAGGTAGCTTGGCCGCAATCAAGCAGATTTACGAAAACCTTTACGCCAAAGGGCTTTACCGCGATTTATGGTTCGAATGGAAGGGAAAGCCCTTGATCATGGCTTATTATGAACATCTGGACCACCAAACGGGCGATCCCGTGAAAGACCGCCTACACCAGGAAATCCGGCAGTTTTTTACCTTCCGTCCCGCACAACCTTTATACAATACGGGTCCACAACGCGCCGATGACTGGGGATGGCTTGAGATATATCCACAGCATGGCTACGTACGATCGGCTGATGGCAAGTTCGAACAGGTGACCGTGGGCGTAGGCCAAAATTGGACCGAGGCGAACGGCCTGAGTGCCATGAATGCGCCCAAAGCCTTCGGGCGAAGCTATACGGACCGACACGGTCACGCAGTAAGTGGCGAGCAGGTCGCTTTTGGGTTAAACTTCCAGGAACAGTGGGAGCGCGCTCTCGAGCTCGATCCCGAATTTGTGTTTATCACGGGCTGGAACGAATGGGTGGCGGGCCGACAAGAAGAATGGATGGGTACAAAAAATGCATTCCCCGATCTCTTTGACCAAGAAAACAGCCGCGATGTCGAGCCGATGAAAGGTGGGCATGGAGACGCCTACTATTATCAGATGGTCGACTACATTCGCCGGTTTAAAGGTACAGACGCCGTTCCGCACACAACAACGCCCGCGAGGATTCGTATTGACGGCGATTTCAGCGACTGGAATGACGTCCCCTTACGCTATTCGGCGTATAAGGGCAACACACGCCACCGCGATGAACCAGGCTGGGGGAGGCTGCACTACCGTAACGCATCCGGACGAAATGATATCGTTGCTACGCAAGCCACGTTCGATAAGCGCTTTATTTACGTGATGGTGGAAACAGCGCAGCCGTTGTCGCCATCCACGGACCCAAATTGGATGAACCTACTGCTTAACGTCGACCGCGACCATCGTACAGGCTGGGAGGGTTATGATTTTATTCTAAACCGTCTCTCTTCGAAAAATGGGAGGGTCACCGTCGAACGCAATGCAGGAGGGTGGCAATGGGAAGCCGTTGGTGACGCGGAGTTTGCGGTGAACGGCAACCGCATGGAGCTTCGCATCGACCGCAAGCTGTTGGGTATAGGCAAACGCGATACGTTGGACATCGAATTTAAATGGACAGATAACGTGCCGCATCAAGGCGATATACTTGATTTTTACCTCTACGGCGACGTAGCGCCGCTGGGCCGATTTAACTATGTATTGACTAACCCACAGGACTAGCTCCGAACCTAAATAGTGAACCATGCTTAAACAACTTTTACTCTCAGGATTTTTGACGACCGCCGCCATATCGTGCCTGCAAGCACAGCCTTTCAGCGGATCAGATGAATTGGGACGCGTGCTGCCTTCGTACCACGAAGTGGGAGGCCCGCGGGCAGATCGCCATGTCGGCATCTTTTATTTCCTCTGGCAAGGGGACAAGGGCTCGCCTACATCTGAAAGGCGCTGGGACCTGTCGGAGATGTTTGAGGATACACCCGAGATTTTTCCAGTGTTTGAACATCCAGACTGGGGTGGCGGTTACGGTCGCTATTATTTTTGGGGTAAACCAATATACGGTTATTACCGAGGCGACGATTATTGGGTGCATTTGAAGAGCATTCAGTTACTGACTGACGCTAACGTTGATTTTTTGGTTATCGACGCAACCAATCGACTGACCTACGCTCAACAGTCGGACGCCTTGATGCGGGCCATGGAGCATGTGCGTAGCCAAGGCAAAAATCCGCCAAAAATAGTGTTTTATACCAACACTCGATCGGGAGAGGGGATGCAAGAAATTTACGAAAACCACTACAAGGAGGGCGCGCCATACCGCTATCCGGATTGCTGGTTTTACCTCGATGGCAAACCGCTAATCATTGGTCACTCCAACGAGGCGGAAGGACGTGACTATGCTGATTTCTTTACCATTCGCGAGTCGCAATGGCCGAACGAACCCCAAAAGGTGAATGGATGGCCGTGGATCGAATTCGAGCGCCCGCAAAAAGTGTACACGAACCATCGCGGCGAGCGCGAAATCATCAACGTGTCGGCGTCCCAACACCCCAACCTCGACGCATCCATGGGCGGATCGGCGTTTTACGAGCGCTCGGGCAACTGGGGGCGCAGTTTCCGAAACGGTTCGCCTGGCAATCCCGCCGAGGATCTCCGCTTTGGCTACAATATCCAGGAACAATGGGACTACGCGCTTAGCCAAGACGTGCCGTTTGTCTTTGTGACGGGTTGGAACGAGTGGATTGCGGGCAAATGGAGACACAATAATGCAAATTCGGACCATTCGTATTTTGTCGATCAAGCCAGCCCAGAATATAGCCGCGATATCGAGCCCAGTTTCACGGCGGGGCTGCGTGATAACTATTACATGCAGCTCGTGGCCAATATCCGTCGGTACAAAGGCCTGGAGCCGACTGCTAAGGTTAGTGATCGACAAGAGATTGCGACCTGGGCCGATTGGGATGGCATCGAGGTGCTGTATAAGGATTATACCGGCGATGTGCTGCACCGTCGCCATCCGGGTGCGCAAACGGAGCCAGAAGTAATGTATATCAATGAAACGGGTCGAAACGACTTTGAGACGATAAAGTTAGCGGTGGGCGAGGAACACCTGTATTTCTATGCGCAGACCGTAGACGATATTACTCCTGAATCTGGAGACAACTGGATGACCCTTTGGCTGAACGTGGACGAGTCACACCAAACGGGCTGGAATGGCTACGATTTCCGTGTCGTTCGTGGCGGGCGGCTGCAGCGCTTTGTCAATGGGTACTGGGCCGATTTGCGGGAAGTAGCCTGCCAAGTAAACGGCAAACGTCTGATGCTTACCATCCCGTATAGCCACATCGCTCTGCCCACAAAAGGAGGAAAGCTCTTGTTCAAATGGTCGGACAATATGCAAAAGGCGGATGCTCTTGACTGGTATATTAACGGTGACACGGCACCAGGAGGGCGATTTAGCTTAGAAGTACGCTACTAGGAGCTTTTTATTCGCTAGGTCGTACAGGATGGAGCAGGGTGTGTCAGGATAGGACGGGTTGCCGGCCGCCAGCATGTCGTCTAAATTTGTTGGATAGTTATAGATCCAAATAGGATAATATTTAGTTAGAAGTCAAAAGGCAGTAAGCGCTTACGGCGTCGTGCTGATCACGGGTTGATCGTGGTTTGGCCGCTACGATGCCAAAAGAACTGAAGCACGCGTTTACCATCAGACTGAGGACTTCTGGTCGGTCTCGAGCTTTCTTAGAATGAAGATTCGATAAGCTGCTCGCGTGCAGTTCTAAACCTAAACATGACGCCTGCCTTTATAGATAATTTAATCGCTGAGAGATAACATTCATTATGCGTTCTAATTGATAACCAAGCAAACTAACACCACACGTACCAATATAATGTCCAACTTAATCAAAAAATCATGTAATTATGGTAAAGCGTTTACCGAATAAAACAAAGCCGTGGATGCTGGCGCTGGTGGCTGCCTTCATCCTTATTGCGGCTCCGGTTATATCCGCTGCGCAAGAAGTGAATGTCCACGGGACGGTGAGCGACGAGCAAGGCCCATTGGCCGGCGTAACGGTCAGCGTCAAGCACACTTCCGCCGCGGTGTCCACAGGCGAGGACGGCTCGTTCTCCCTAACGCAGGTGCGGTTAGGGGATACCTTGTTGTTCCGCTTAGTCGGCTATCTGGACAAGGAACTTCCCGTGCCACAGAATTCGCCACTCATTGTACAGCTCGAGCCCGACAATGTTGGGCTGGACGAAGTTGTCGTTGTGGCCTATGGCGTACAGAAAAAAGCGACAGTTACTGGGGCGGTATCCTCCGTGAGTACCGCGGAGCTACGCGTGTCCTCCTCTGCCAGCCTAGCTAATGCGTTGGCTGGGCGCGTAGCGGGTTTGACCTCGATGCAGCGCGTCGGCGGACAGCCTGGAGTGGACGATGCAACCATGTATCTCCGGGGTGCTGCTACCATTAACGGCACCAACCCACTTATCCTGATTGACGGTGTGCCGCGCGACAACATTCGCACGCTCGACATCAATGAAGTGGAGTCGATTTCCGTCCTGAAAGACGCATCGGCGACCGCTATTTTCGGGGTCCGTGGTGCAAACGGCGTGTTAATCATCACCACCAAGCGTGGTAAGGCGGGTAAACCAGAGCTTTCTGTTAACGTAACGCAAAGCTACTCGCGCCTCACCCGTGAGCCCGACCTGCCCGGCTCTGTCGAATACATGAAGCTGCGCAACTTAGCTATGCAAAACGATGGTTTTGAAGCGCCTTTCTCGCCCGGCATCATTGCCAAATTTGAGAATCCATTGGCCGGGTTGGATCCTGCCGCTCCTGATTACGAAGAGCAGGCCAAGCTTCGCAGATGGATGTACCCCGATAATAACTGGTACGAAATGCTCGTGAAACGTTGGGCGCCACAGACTAACGTGAATACCAACCTGAGTGGAGGGACGGAGCGGATATCGTACTTCCTGAACGTAGGCTACCTCAACCAAGGAGGAAACATGCACACCTTGTCGGAAGATATCCTTAAGTACGATCCATCGTTCAAATTGGATCGTTATTCCTTCCGCTCTAACGTTGATTACAAGGTAAACAGTTGGCTCAATGCTTTCCTCAACCTAGGCACGTATATCGAAAAGGTAAATATGCCCAATGCGGGAATAATGTACGGAGGCGATCGCAATTGGATGGTTCGAGACATGATGTACCAAGCACATGCCTTGGTACCTATGACGCCAGGCCCCGTAACGATTCCGGGATACGGTGTTCCGCCTAACCTGCCACTTGACCCCACTTTCTTGACCAGTGGCCATTATGCTGACCGCTCGCCGCTGTCGATTATGAACTGGTATGGATACGACCTACAGACGCGGTCCAACTTGAATTCATCCTTTGGATTGGACTTCAATCTAGATGCAATCGCGCGTGGGCTCAAGATGAAAACGATGATCTCTTATGACGCGGTGGGCAACAACCTCGTCCGCGGCAATAGGAACCAGACTGAATACCAAGCTTTCATTAACCCCGAAACCGACGAGCTCACTTTTTCGGTGTTCCAGCTAAAACCAGACAATTTTTGGCTGACCTATGGACAAGGAGCGCGTTACAACATCAACGCACAGGCCCAAATCCTTTACAATCAGTCATTCGGAAATCATAACGTAGGGGGGATGTTACGTACCGACCGCGATTACTGGGAGTCGGGTGGCGCCGACATTCCGTTCAACGTATTCGGGATGGCCGGACGCATGACGTATGACTACGCCAACCGCTACCTAGCCGAGGTCAATTTCGGATACAATGGCTCGGAGCAGTTCTCACCAGACAGGCGATTCGGCTTTTTCCCGTCGGGCTCAATCGGTTGGGTCTTGAGCGAAGAACCGTTTTTCCAGGATAATCCCTATGTGTCGTTTCTTAAAATCAGAACCTCTTACGGAAAGGTCGGTAACGATAAGATGGGACCACTGCGTTTTCTTTACCTAGATGATATCACCGTGGGTGGTGGTGGATTCTCAGGAAGCCTGGCTGCCGGAAAGCGAGTTAACGAGGGGTTGTTGGGTAACCGCATGTTGTCTTGGGAGATTGCCAATAAATACAATTTAGGTCTTGACTTCACGATTTTCAAGGATCTCACCGGCCAGATCGATTTCTTCCGTGAAAACCGGTCGCAGATTCTTTTGGAACGCGCTAGCATCCCTGCTTGGCAAGGAGTTTCCTTGGGAAATATCCCGAAAGTGAATATGGGCGAGGTGCGTAACCAAGGTTACGAAATCGAATTGGGATACAACAGGCAGGTTAATAGCAACTTATCCCTTCAGTTCAGAGGCCAGCTGTCGTATAATCGGAACAAGCGTGCTAACGTAGACGAAGTGCCCCGGGACCCAAGCTATGCCTACCAGTTTAGGGCGACGGGTTATCCCATTGGTCAAAACTGGGGCTACCTCATCGATTGGGAGCAGGATGGCGGTTATTGGACGGAGGAGGCGCTGGCCAAGTCCGACCGGTTGACCTACGGATTTGGTACGCCTCGGGCAGGAGATTTTGTGTATAAGGACTTAAACGGGGATAACGTCGTAGACGATAAAGACCAAGCGCCTATCGGTGTGGGCCATATTCCGCGCTATAGCTATGGCTTCTCGCTATCTGCGCAGTGGAAATCCTTCGATGCCTACATCTTCTTCCAAGGTTTGGCCAAGTTTAACTCCGGCTTTGCACCGCAGGGTGTTTATGAAACCACGCTCGAAGGCACCTATTATCCCTATCACAAGAATGCTTGGACTGAGGAGCGTTGGGCCAATGGCGAAGAAATCAGCTATCCGGCATTGCACTCCGAAGACGGCGTGAACCATGTAGCGAACTCCTTCTTTATTTTTGACCGTGATTTGTTCCGGCTTAAAAACTTCGAAGTGGGCTACACGCTGCCAGCTAATTCGCTGCGGATCTTAGGAATCTCTAATATGCGTGTTTTTATGAGCGGCCAGAATGCGTTCACGTGGTCGCCAAAGTTTCGTCCGACCCACCTCGACCCGGAGAACGACGACTCAATTGGCTATCCACAAACAGCAATCTTCAGCTTTGGTGCTAACATCAAATTCTGACAATTTCACTGCATTAACGATATTTCTATGAATAATCACATAATAAAAACCACGAAGACGCTGGCCCTGATCATTGCCATCATGCTGTTCGGCGGATGTTCTGACGTTTTGGACCAAGCGCCCGACGGCAAAATCTCCCTGCAGGATGTATTCAGGGATGATGAACAGACCGCGGCCTACCTGAACTCATGCTATGCCTACATTCCCGGCGAAGGCAAGTCTTATTTTTTCCATATGCGCGGACCGGTGGACTGGAGCGACGAAAGCTGGGATGCCGACGCGGAAGCTGAATCATGGATCACCTCCGGCCTATTGTATAGCGGCAACGTATCAGCAGATGGGCACTTCAATCAACGATGGGCAGAGGGAGGCAATGGCAATTATTGGGTGCGTATGTGGGAAGGTATTCGCAAATGCTCCGTTTTCCTCGACAATATCGACGAGGCCAACGTAAAGAGCGAAACTAATCGGGCAAGATGGAAGGCTGAGGCGCATCTGTTGCGCGCATACTACTACATGGTATTACTGAAGTTTTTCGGATGCCCGTTACCTATTGTAGATAAGCCGCTTGGCTACGAGGATGACTTCTCCGAAGCGGTCCGTAGTTCGTACTACGGTGTTGTCCAATTTATCATTGAAGACTGCAACAAAGCGTTAGCCACGCCCGAATTGCCATGGCGCATCACGACAGGTGCAGAGGCATTCCGGTTGACGAAAGCCGTTGCCGAAGGCATCAAATCGCGGATGTCGGTCTATGCGGCTAGCCCGTTGTATAATGAAGGAGGCGATTACTGGGAAGAAGCCTATCAAATAAACAAACAGGCGCTTGCTAATTTGCAGGCGAACGGCTATGAACTGTATAATAAAGTGAATTTCCCGTCATGGAGCGATAACCCCGATGTGTTTTTGCCGAACGATGCGGCTAAGCTATTCAACGAATATTTTAGCAACAGCATGGCCTACGAGAGCAATCCGACGGATAGGGAGACGATTTATCAGACTAACGTAGGACAGGACGGATTCGGTACGGAAGGCGTGGGCGCCCAAGGAGGATATAAATCCGGCACAAACCCGTCGCAAGAGATCGTCGACTGTTTCGAAACGATTGATGGGCAGCCCATTTTGAATCTAGCGCGGCCGTACCTTGACGAGGTAACGCATCTTCAACCCAATTTCAATCCGAACAATACGCTGTATGACGAGCAGAACCCCTATGAGAACCGGGATCCCCGCTTTTATGCGTCCATCTATTATAACGGCTCGCAGCGCAAGGCCTACTGGCCCTTCGACGAGACGTCGGAAAGTGCCGAAAATTATCCCGCTGGCCGAGGCTACCGTGCACGGGTGATTGCGACCTGGGAAGGGGAGCCCCAAACGGGTAGGCATCCTACCATCAGGAAAGCTACGCGTACGGGATATTTCCTGAGGAAATTCCTTCACCCCAATACCGGGCAAGAAGTGGTGAATGTACCTATGGCTTATCCTAAGGTCATGCGCTTGGCAGAAGTATACCTCAACCTCGCCGAAGCCGCAGCGGAAGCGGGTTATACCAGCGAAGCATATGACGCGGTCAACACCGTTCGCCGGCGCGTAAGCATGCCTGATTTGCCGCAGGGTCTTTCCAAAGAAGAGCTGTTGCTCCGTATCCGCAACGAGCGTCGTGTGGAACTTGCATTCGAGGCGCATCGTTACTTCGACGTGCGTCGGTGGAGCACGCCCGAAGCTGATCTCGAGAAAACGGATCGCTGGATCACAGCCGTACACATCACCCGTAATGCCGACGGAACGTACACGTATGCCCGTGGGCCCGTATCGCGCGAACGATTGAGCTATTCGAATAAGTTCTTGAAGTTCCCGATTCCCTTGGACGAGGCGAATATCATGTTCGGGTTGACCGGAGAGACCTGGCAGAATCCCGGTTGGTAACTAGATTGTTAATTCAAAAGCGAGATTGATTTTATGGATAAGCTACCAAATAAAGCTATACTGTCGTTGCTGTCGCTGTTTCTATGGGGCGGGTTGCTCCATGCGCAGATAAACGGCACAGTAAAGGATGAGTATGGCGCGTCGCTGCAAGGGGTCGTCATTACTTCAGTGAACGGCAAAAATGCGACAGCGACCGACCAACACGGTCACTACGAGTTGCGGATCGATGATAACGGCGAATACGTAACGTTTGTAAAGAATGGGTACGTGTCGCAAACCCATCCGGTATCGAGCGAAGCACTAGCTGTGATTCTCAAACGTGCCGAAACTTACGACCTGGACGAAACGATATACTTTGGCAACTACGCGCAGCGCAAAGAAGCCTCCTCGGCGTCCACAAGCAAAGTCACGAGCGATGTATTGCGCCGCTCACCGGTTGGCAACATGTCGATGTCTTTGGCTGGACGGTTGCCGGGCCTATTGACCCGCGAAACGTATTCAGAGCCCGCGCGTACCAACACGGAGCTATGGGTGCGCGGTTCATCGTCGCCGAATGGCGGTACTGCACTCGTCGTCATCGACGGATTTCCCTACGACTATAATGCGAACGAGCTATTCGAATACATCACCCCCCACGAGGTAGAGTCGATCGACATACTCAAAGACGCAGCAGGGCAGGCCCTGTACGGTATACATGGCGGAAACGGCGTCATAGTCATTACCACGAAGCGGGGCGTCAAGCAGCCTTTGCGTATCGATGCCGAGGTGAACCACACCTTCGAACAGCGGACGCTTACGCCGCCGCACATTGGTTCGGGCGACTTCGTGTACATGCGCAACCAAGCTGGCTTTAATGATGGCAACGGCAGGTATTCCTACTTTAGCCAAACAGCTGAGGAAGCATTTATCTCCGGTGAAGATAGGGAGTATTATCCCGACAATAACTGGCGCGAGATGAATGCCCGCGATATTACCCACATGAACCGTGTAAATGTCAACTTGAGGGGCGGAGGTGACAATGCCGTCTTCTATACCAACGTGAACGTATTGCATCAGGATGGAATGTGGAAGGTAGATCCGTCGACCACGGCTTACAATCCCAACAATAATTTTCTTTGGGCTAATATCCGATCAAACGTCGATGTCGACCTGACGAAGCATTTCTCCATTGGGGTGAATCTCAGTGGAAACGTCAAACGTGAAAGGACGCCGGGCGGCCGTGCTGTGGAATTGGCACATGGCGGCAACTGGGATGGATTTGCTCGAGGCATTTGGTATCGCTTTTTCTCTTTGCCACCCTATAACTATGGTCCGACTACGCCGTTGGTACAGGACCCCGAAACCGGCGAGATTACGGGCGGAGAAGTGGTCGTAACTGAGACCGAACCGATAACGTCGTGGGCAGTAATCAATCGGCTGGGTTATGACCAGTACACGGTGACGAACATTTACGCGCAGTTTGCCCCCAAACTCGATCTGAGCTTCTTGACCCCTGGCTTGACGCTGAGCGGCAACTACGGCTATCAGACTAATGCCGTAAAGGGATTGTTCGTAAACCGAACCTACGAAGAGTGGATACGAACCCGAGACTTCGAAGCACTTGAATTTGAGAAAATCCGTACGCAGGTAAACACCCCCTTACAATACAGAGGCAGCACGCAATTTTATTATAACTTAAACTATAAAGGCGTTTTGAGTTATAAGCGTCAGTTTAAGGGAGTGCATGACGTCAATGCCATGCTGTACAGCTATTACCAGCACCTGAATAAAGCTGGAGGAGGTCTGCCGTATAAGCGGCTGAACTCAGGCGGAAGCGTTGCCTATGGGTACGATGGCCGTTACTTGGTGAAGTTCGATTTGGGCTACTCAGGTTCGGAGCAGTACTCGCGGCAAAACCGGTTCACTGCTTTCCCAGCGGTATCAGCGGCCTGGGTAGCCACGAACGAATCGTTCCTGGCCGACAACCCTGTGTTGACGTTCCTTAAATTGCGCGGGTCATGGGGAAAAACCGGCAACGACCGGGGGATAGGCCGATACGTGTACTTGGATAACGTGACACTGACCGGCGGCGGCTTCGGCTTCCTCGGCGGACACAACGTGAACGAAGGTCAGGTTGCCAACCCGTTTCTTGACCCCGAGGTTATTACCAAACAGAATGTCGGTATTGACCTTTCCATCTTAAATAACCTGACGCTATCGTTTGATGCTTATACAGAAAGGACCGAAAACGGGGTGACGAGTGCCATCTCCCGTACGCCCGAGTACCAAGGCGTTGCACTTGGCAATTATCCGCGTACCAACGTTGGTGTCTTCGAAAACAAGGGTTACGAGATTGCGCTGGACTATAGCCGAGATATCTCGCGCGATCTCACGATCAATGTGGGCGGTTGGCTGGCCAATAATAAAAACAAGATTATCTTTTGGGACGAGAGCGAACGCGCGGAAGATTTCGCTTACCGCATCCGGCAGGAAGGATATCCCATTGGCCAGCAGTGGGGCTACATGGTGGATGACCATAACGGCAATGGCTATTTCAACAGTCAAGAGGAAATCGACAATAGCGGATTGATGTACGAAATTGGTACGCCAAAGCCGGGCTACCTGAAGTACTACGACATGAACGCCGACGGGAAAATCAACGACAAGGACAAAGTACCACTTGGACATGGAGCCCTGCCGAACTTCTTCTACGCGTTCCACGGTGGATTTAAATACAAAAGGTTGGACATGAACCTCATGTTCCAAGGTGTAGCTGATTATTGGGCGGTCGACATGTCACAAGGTCGGGTAGAGTACGCCTTTGAGGGCGTATACACCGATTGGCACAAAAGCGCATGGACCGCCGAGCGTTACGCAAACGGTGACGAAATCCGCTACCCGGCGCTGTCGGCCCAAAAGAATTCGAATCACGAGGCTAGCAACTTCTTCGTGGAAGACAAGTCCTACTTGCGACTGAAAAACTTGGAGGTAGGATACACCTTTAACGCATATCAGGGCGTTAGGCTGTATTTCAGCGGTCAGAACCTATTTACCTGGGATAAGCTGGACCACGACATCTACGGTCCGGAGGGACACTACAGCGGAGGCTTGGAAGGAATCCCCGTGTATCGTTTTTACAACGTGGGATTAAGTGTTAAATTTTAAAAACGATGATCATGAAAAGATATATTGTCTTCCTAATGATGGGCGCCGTTGCGTTTATTACTCCATCATGCAATGACATGCTGGAACTTGAGTACGACGGGCGTTCTTCACTGGATGAACTGTTCGCCACCAAGAACGGCGTGCGTGGCTACTTGAATTCGTGTTACAATTCGCGGATATTTCCTGATATCAACCGTTCGGCACTCACGGACGAAGCCCAAAGTTCGGAACGCGTCTTCCAAGGCTCGCTGCCATCCCTTTGGTATGCTGACGCCTTCTCAGCCAACAATTACACAAACGTGGACGGACAACCTTGGGGTGGAATTTACCAATCCATTCGTAAGTGTAACATCTTCCTGCAACGGATTGAGGGCGTCACAGCGGAGGAGTTGGCCTCCCTAGAGGACGAGCTAACTTCGTGGAAAGCGCAGGCGCACACCTTGCGCGCATTGTATTACCTCCAGTTGATCAAACGTTATGGAGATGTTCCATTGCTGACGGATTCGTATGAGATCGATCACGACTTCAGCCAAGACGTCCGTTCTCCGGTTTCAGCGGTCGTAGCACAGATTTTGGCAGACTGTGACGCAGCTATGAGCGCGCCTGAGTCGGCGCTAGGATTTTCGTGGACCGTACGCGTCGGCGAAAACTGGATTATGAATAGGGCGGTGGTGCAGGCCATACGTTCGGAGGCAATTTTATACGCCGCGAGCCCCCTGTTTGCTGACGGTACGTATTCTTGGAACGATGCGGCTCAAATTACTGGCAGTGCGTTGTCTAACCTTTTGACCAATGGATACGAGCTTTGGACGGAGGAGCCTTCGGAGGACGTCGCGCAAAATGCGTATGAGTTGTATTTCATTACGCAACACGACGAGCAACGCGCTCGCGACAAGGAGACCATTTATGGAGGGCCTAAAGTAAACGTGTGGGGAAGTCACGGTATGCCGTCCACCCCGGGCCAAAATTCGGCCGGTGCAAGCCCTACGCAAGAGCTCGTAGATGCCTACGAAATGCAGGCGACGGGCCTTTCGCCCATCACCGGCTACTCGGATCCGCAGCACTTGCAGCCCATCATCAATCCCGCGTCGGGATATGATCCAGAGAATCCCTATGTCGGTAGGGACCCACGCTTTTATGCGACCATTTATTTCAATGGCGCTAAGCGCGACTTAGGTACCTCATCAGGCTTGGCACGCGACGATCATTATCCATTGAGTATGACGTCTGCCGGAAATAATATTACGGTGACCGAAGAAGACGGCGGCTTTCGGCTGGAAACCTTGGGGGGAGATCCCTACGTCGCTACTACGACGCTGGGTACGGATATCAATGCTTCATCGGGTTCGATACTGCTAAAGTTCAAATACAAGAGCAATCGCGAGATTACCAACGCCCAGTTCTTTTTCCAGTCTCCGGGCGCGGCTGGTGGCCAGTCCACTCCGGAGAACGTCGTGTTGCATAAGTCTGATGATTGGGTGGAATTCGAATTGGACTTGACACCTTACCGGAGCGAAAGCTGGTGGCGTTGGGGTGCCGCTAACCACTCCCTGCGCTTTGACGTGGGACCCGATGCCGGAGCTGTCGTCCACGTGAAGGAGATGGAAATCAACGTGCGTGTGGAAACTGTGCCAGCCGATCCCGTACAAAGCTACGTGGGTGGTAAGGATGCTATCTCGAACACTGATCGGCGGGCAACTCACACGGGTTATTACCTGCGGAAGTACAACAATTGGAGGTCAGGTCGTGATAATGATGCGGACGGCGAAATACGCATGTTCCGCCTGGCTGAAATGTACCTGAACTTTGCCGAGGCATCTTACCAAGCGACGGGCAACCCCGACGCAGCCATCGATATCGGCAATGGCATTTCCATGAGCGCGCGCGATGCGGTGAATGCCATTCGCAGGCGCGTGAATATGCCGGATCTTCCTGCAGGCTTATCGAAAGAAGAGTTTGAGAAGCGGTATCGCAATGAGCGTCGTGTAGAGTTGGCTTTTGAAGGCCATCGCTATTTCGATGTGCGCCGCTGGAAAATCATGGAAAGCGTGGAGCGATACGTCACGGGCATGCGCATCACGCGGACGGGTGATGATTCGTTCTCCTATGAGCGAATTGGGTTTGCGCGGGCTTCGTACCGCGATAAGCTGTATCTGTATCCCATTCCGCAAGGAGAAATCAATAAGATGCAAAGCCATACGGGTACGAACTGGCAAAACCCAGGATGGAATTAATCACACCAAAAGGTAATGAGTGTATGAAACATTTTCTAAAATTTACGACCACGATAGTATGTGGAGCGCTGTTGCTTCATTCTTGTAGTGAGCCTTATGCGGAGTCCATCGAGCTGGAAAGGTTTATGTACCTTTCTCTGTCGGGGGCGGCTGATGGTCCGATAGAGCAAACCGTTAACCTCGATGCGGCCTTTACATACCCGCTAACGGTTTCCTATGGAGGTACCACTAACTATAACCAGGGCGATATCACCGCCAATTTGGTAGTTGACAATGCTTTGGTCGACGCCTATAACGAAGAAAACGGGACGAGTTATTTGCCCTTGCCCAATGGAGCGTGGGCGCTGGACAAAACGGCAATTACCATCCTCGATGGAAACCGAATTTCGGATGTAGCCAATGTGACGGTAGAACCATCGTTGGTAGACTTCGCCCACGAGTATCTGTTACCGATCGTCATCCAGTCCGCTTCCGGCGACAAGATCCCCCTCAATGAAGATTTCAAAACCGTCTACCTCATCCTCAAGGGGGATGTAGACCCCTTGCCCAACGAAAACCTATGGACCGTGCACGAGGCCTCCTCGGTGTGGCAGCCCGATTTCGAGGTAACGAAGGTGTTCGATGGAAACCGCAATTCGTATTGGCATAGTGATTTGACCGGCATGCCCCAGTGGTTCACGATCAACATGAACGGCTATAAGCTAATCGAGGGTTTTTCATGGGTTAATCGTCAAGACCCCGACCAACACGCACTACCTAAGCATGTCAAGTTCGAGACTAGTATGGATGGCACCAATTGGACCGAGGTGCTAGACGTGCCCGAACTGCCGGCTTCCCGCACCCTCCAGATATTGGAACTGCCCCAGAAGGTTGTTGCAAAGTATCTGCGCGTATCGGTGTTGTCAAATTGGGCAGATGCGCCATATACATATGTAGCGGACGTGTCGATTTGGGCTGGTCAAAAACCGACGGGTGAGTATGATTGGGAAAAGAGCACGTGGGAAGTGATTGATTACAAATCGCAATGGAATGCCGACTGGGCTGTCAGCAACATTTTCGACGGTAACAAGGATACTCCGTGGCACAGTGAGCCTTTCGACGGTAGTAAGAATGGCATGCCACAGTGGTTTGTCGTCGACATGAAGAAGATGAGGCCCGCCATCAAGGGATTCTTGGTTTGGCACCGCCAAGACGATCACGGCAACGAGCCAAAGCATGTTGTTTTCTCTGTCAGTGAGGATAATGTCAATTGGACGCCCGTCCTTGAACTGAACGAGATGTCCAATGACTTTACGAAAGAGCTGGATTATCCGACGACC
Organism: uncultured Sphingobacteriaceae bacterium; assembly: GCA_964423925.1. Classification (GTDB taxonomy): domain Bacteria; phylum Bacteroidota; class Bacteroidia; order Sphingobacteriales; family Sphingobacteriaceae; genus CAYRGQ01. The sequence goes on from CAYRGQ010000021.1 coordinate 24,562, forward strand.
AACCCCCAGCCAGGACGTTACCTAAAGGTTGAGGTCCTGTCGAATTGGGCAAATGGACAGTGGACGTATTTCGGCGAGATTACACCCTACTAATCTTTAACGTAAGGGAAGGTTACCGGTAACGGAACCTTCCCTTTTTTTATAAACCAATCCTTCTGATGTACAGTATCCATCGCCGGACCGCTCCGGCCCGACCGACGCACCTATCGTCGGTACATATCGCGTTTAAAAAAGAACAATCCATCCGTACCTTTATGGCGTTGCTCGCCCTGTCGTTCGTGTTCGTCTCATGCGAAAAAGAAAGGAAGCTCGAGCCTAAAATATTTACCGATGCGGAGGTGGCAAAATTGCCTGACCGTACGGTCTTCAAGCTCGGAGAAACGCCGGATTTTGATGGCATGGAAGTCGTAGAGGTCTATACCGACGATACCCGCAGTCCAACGGCCCGTTATACCACCGAATGGACGGGCGACATATTCAAGAAGGGCACGTCGGAGGTTAAGGTACTGACGCGCGATCGCGAGGCGACCTTTGAAATCACATTTACCGACGAATTGGTGGATACCGGATTGCCCGTCCTATACATCAACACAGATGACGAGAAGTCAGTCGACTCGAAAAGCGAGTACGTTAATGCTCAAATGACTGTCAAAAACGGCGGTAACACCATTTCGGAGTATTCACTTCGTATCCGGGGTAGGGGAAATGCGACTTGGTCCTATCCAAAAAAGCCCTATAAAATCAAACTAGACCAGAAAGCGTCCATATTGGGTATGGCGGAGTCGCACGATTGGGTGCTGTTGGCAAATTACTGTGACAAAACCCTGCTCAGGACGAGTACAGCCTTTAAGCTGAGCCGCCTTATGGGATTTCCTTGGACGCCCGATGATCGATTCGTAGACGTCGTGCTAAATGGTGAGTACATTGGCAATTATCAACTAGTAGAGTCAATCGAACAAGGAAGTAACCGGATCGATATTCCAGATGACGGATTTGTGTTTGAACGTGATGGCTATTACGAACAGGAGCCCAATTATTTCGTTACGGCGGTGCGGGGCTACGGCTATTCCTTCAAAAATCCCGATGCAGAGGATGACCTCACCGATGCTCAATGGAACTATATCAAGAATTACATGGATGAGTTTGAAACATTGCTGGCTTCTGAGGAATTTGCAGAGCCTTCAGTCGGTTATCGAAACTATATCGACGAGCTGAGTTTCGTCCGGTGGTTTATTTTCCAAAATATCCTGGCTAACATGGATACCAACGTATACTTGATCAAGGAAGATATGCACGAGTCAAAACTGGAGATGGGGCCGGTATGGGACTTCGAATGGTCGATGGGAATAGGTTGGTATGACGGGCCGAGGCCCCGACCCGCCAACTACTATGTATGGGAGTCCAATGCTTTCTACTACGACCGCTTGTTGCAAGCCCCCCAATTCGCTGCCCGTGTGAAAGCGATGTGGAACAGCCTTTCCGTCACGGACGACATCCTCGCTCACTTTGACGAGACGACCCAGCTGATTGCCAAGTCGCAGGAGCTGAATTTTAAGCGCTGGGATATCTTAAACCAACGTGTGAGTGTGGGTGGAATACCCATGGGGTCGTACGAGAAGGAGGTGGAAGTAGACCGACAGTTTTTTATTAGTCATATGAACTGGCTGGACGCCGAGTTTACAAATTATTAGTGTTTTTAATTGAGTGTAGCGACGCTAAAGTAAACGGTCGTTTTGCAAGTGAGGAGTCAAGTTGATAAATCTAGACTATTGGTTTCCTCACATGGCAGCGGTTATGGATTTAGCGCCTTGGATATAGCCTCGTTAGCCTGAATGCCCATACGTATGAGTACCGATCGGAGAACATTTTTTAAGAAAGCTGGGTTGGCCACGGCGGGTTTGGCCGCCGGCCTCCATACCGATTTGCTGGCGGGAAAGAGCGCGACTGATGTGTCGCGCGTGGGGAGCAAGCCGCCCGTTGCGAACAGGATGTATCCAAATCCAACCGAAATTTGCCGGGCAACTCTCCAAGACCACGGCCAAGCGCTGATCAATCCCGGGATGGGGTGGGTCACCTATTTTTATTCTAACCTGTACCAAAATTATGGGTCAAAGCTAGCGCCATCTGACACTGTGCGGTATTTTCCAGGCATGAACACCGTGTTTCTCCGTATTCCGTGGTCTTTCGTCGAACCCGAAGAAGGCAAGTTCGTTTGGGAAATCCTTGACACACCTGCCCAGCGCTGGATAGATACGGGCGGACAGGTAGCGCTTTGCATTACGGCCACGGAAAATTGGATGGAATCCGGTACGCCACGATGGGTGTTTGACGCCGGCGCCGAATGCTACGAGGTGGACGGCTTTTTGGAGCCGAACTATGACGACCCCATTTTTCTCGAAAAAGTCGACAAATTCGTACAGATACTTGCTGAACGATACGACGGCAATCCCCGCATCGCATACGTGTTTGTAGGGCATTATGGGATGTGGGGCGAGGGCCATACCGAGCTCACCACACCCAAGCACGGCCATTCGTGGGGATATGACACGCAAAAGCAAATGATCGACATCTATCGTCGGCATTTCAAGCACACCTTGCTTTGCATTTCCGACGACTATGTGGGACATGACCTACGCGGGGATAGATTTCCTATTACGGACTATGCGTTTTCGCGCGGTGTGTCTATCCACGACGATAGTATCCTCGTGCAGCCGAGTCCTAACCATTGGTACCACGGAGAAATGGCGCAGCTTTTCTGGCCTACCTTGCCCGTTGTGCTCGAACATGAGCATTTTGGCGGTTCGGTGACGCGTGGTGCCTGGGACGATGACCTCCTCATGCAAGCAATCGAGGAGTATCATGCATCTTTCCTTTCCATTCATTGGTGGCCAGACGAGTTTTACGAAAAAAACAAGGAGCTCATCGCGCGCGTTAACCGGCGGATTGGTTATCGGCTACAAGCGCCTGAGGTAACCTGGCCGACGGTCATTAGGAAAGGCGACCCGTTTATTATTCAGAGCAAGTGGGCCAATGCCGGGGTAGCCCCTTGCTATGGCGGTGGCTATCCTTGTTTCACGCTTAAGGACGGACAGGACGGTTTAGTTTCCGTGCTCGTTGATACGTCGTTTGATGTGAAGAGCTTAACGGTAGCCCCGCTAGGCCAGCAGGCGGCGCATGCCTTGTCGTCCACGTTCGTCATCGCTCCGGCCCATCGGGACGGAAAGGGAGTGTTTTCCCGCACCTGCTTGCCCGGCACCTATGATCTCTACATATCCGTAGGGGATCGAGACGGCACGCCTCGTTATCAATTGCCCTATGGCACGGATGACGGAAAACGACGCTATAAAGTAGGCACCATCGTTTTAGAGGATTATCAATCATAAGTTGTACGGCTTTTAACCAAAGGCCTAAAAACCAGTTGTTATGTTGCAAAAAAGATCACTTAAACTGTGTGTTGTTGTGCTGTCTGTTTTTTCTAGCCACGGGCTTTGGGCACAAAACGTAGACAGTGACCAATGGTCGGCCACCGACGCATTGGCAAGGAAAGTAGTTGAACATCCTGATGCCCCCGCCAAGCGCGACAAAGTAGTCGCGATGTTTTACTGGACCTGGCACCAGGGCAACGACGACACCACCACCACGGTGAAGAACGTCACGGAGATTGTCCGCAATCATCCCGAGGCTATGAAGGACTACAATCACCCGGCTTGGGGGAAGCAGAAGCCCGGTTTCTTTTTTTGGGAAGAACCGCTATTGGGTTATTATAAAACAACGGATCCGTGGGTGTTGCGGAAGCATGCGGAAATGCTTGCGGACGCCAAAGTCGATGTAGTCTTCTTTGACTGTACCAATGGTAGCCTTACGTGGCAAGAGTCGTACGAAGCATTGATGGCGACTTGGGACCAAGCACAAAAAGATGGAGTTAATGTGCCAAAAATAGCGTTTATGTTGCCCTTCGGGTATTCCGACAATTCGCTTATCTCGCTGCGGCAACTATATCGAGACGTGTACAAACCCCGCCGATACGAAAACCTTTGGTTTTACTGGAAAGGAAAGCCCGGTATCATGGCTTACCCCGACAACCTGACCGACGATGCACAGGATCAGGAAATCGCCGAGTTTTTTACGTTTAGGCCCGGGCAGCCGGACTACGTGGACGGTCCTAAACGGCCTGACCAATGGGGCTGGCTGGAGAATTATCCGCAGCACGGTTACATCAAGCAAGCCGACGGGTCTTTTGAACAGGTGACCGTAGGCGTAGCGCAAAATGCAGCACCCGAAACCGAAGGCCATTGCAGCGCATTCAATCTCCCCGGAGCCCAAGGACGCAGTTATTCTTACCGTCACGGGTTTGACCCGCGTGTGGAAGGATACCTCTATGGCTGGAATTTTTCGGAACAATGGGAACGCGCGTACGAGCTAGATCCAGAGTTGGTGTTCGTGACCGGGTGGAATGAATTTATTGCGGGCCAATGGTTGCCCGAACATGGCTGGACCGGACAGCCTTTCTCCTTTGTTGACCAGTTTGATTGGGATCGAAGCCGCGATATCGAACCGAATAAAGGGTGGGGCGACAAGGGCGATGTTTATTACCTGCAGCTCGTGGACCGCGTCCGTATGTTCAAAGGAATGACCCCTCCCGATCCAATATCCGGTCCGCAGTCAATAAAAATCGGTAAAGGCGCGGATCAATGGAATTCGGTCATGCCCGAGTACCGCCACTACGCAGGCAATACATTTCATCGCGACCACCGCGGGCGTAATAACATGTATTATACCAATAACACCGGAAGAAACGATATCGTGCTGGCCAAGACGGCTCGGGATGAGGATAACGTCTATTTCTATGTAGAAACCGCGGAAAAACTGACCCCGTACAAAGATCGGAACTGGATGATGCTATTTATCGATGCTGACAGGGACAAGTCGACCGGTTGGAATGGTTATGATTACATTATCAACCGCGTTTCTCCGTCGTCTCGGCGAGCCATCGTCGAAAGGAATGTGGGCAACCGCTGGGAATGGGAAAAGGTAGCCGAAACTCCTTATTCCGTTAAGGACAATTACCTCGAGATCGAGGTGGCTCGGCGCATACTGGCTCTCGATGGCGAATTGGTGGACATCGAATTCAAGTGGAACGACAACATGCAAGAGAATGGCAATATCATGGACTTCTACGTGAATGGCGATACCGCGCCGGGCGGTCGATTTAATTTCGTTTTTTCGGAGAGGTAGGGGGCGGATTGCAAGGAGGGTAAGCTATTGCTTGTCAGATAGAAACGGTATTCGAGTTGCATATGTGCGTTTTATACATATTCTCCTGTAGCCGCTATTCTTCTTGGTCTCCTTTTAGCGTCCATTATCGCTGCGTAAACATAGCTATCGATAATCTACGCCCCTTGTGGCAGGATGGTGCAGGATGCTAAACTTAGGTGTGTTGGTTAATATTGTCCTACAAAGGAACCAATAATAAACAAGTACGATTTTAATTTCCCAATGAAGATGGTATGGCATGCAGTTCTATGCATCTGACCTGAGGTAATATTGAATTAGTCACAATCGTCCCGTCATCGATGAGAGATGGCCACATTGCTTGTTGCAAAGCGCCCATTTCTTAACAGGGACCGTCGTTGTGATCGCAGATCTTCGTTTATAGGCCCTTAGCTAAGCGAGGCTAGGTAGGATGCGTTGCGGGAGGCCCAGTGTAGAAAGCTGAGCAAGGACAAGGATCGAGGCCGTACGTTGTAAAGTTGTAACTTTTAATCGCAGACCATATGAATGTAAACCGACGAAACAGTTTTCCTATCGGCCGACTATCCACTTTAATCCTGCTAGTGGTCGTGTTCGCGTTCTCTTCCTGCAAGGAGGAGGATATTTCAACAGGAGACCTTTACGACCCCAGCAAGCCCATTGAACTGGCCACGATGTATCCGGATTCTGGCAGGTACCTAGAGAAGGTAATATTAACAGGGAAGAATTTCGGTACTGACCCCAGTCAGATTCGGGTGTGGTTTAACCAGCGACGCGCAGCAGTGGTGGGGACTACCGGCGAGCGCATGTACGTGTTAGCCCCACGTTTGCCAGGCGATACCTGCGTGGTGTCTGTTGCCATAGGGTCGGATTCGGTTACGTTTCAGCAGAAGTTTTTGTACCGCACATCAGTAACGGTCACGACGATTGCAGGGAATGGTAGCCGCGCTGAATACCGCGACGGTGATCTGACACAAACTATTGTTACGCCGCGGTTCTTGTGTGTGGATAGGGAAGACAACGTATTCATGATCAATCGCGATGTAGATAAATATCACATCGCCCGCATTGATGAAGAGAACAATGAATTAGTGACTGTGGGACGAAATATTATTGGCAATGTGCCAGCCGCTGATCCACTAACGGGAATGGTAAGTATTGCTACCGAAGAGACGGTCGGGTCATTCATCACGATGGATCCTCAGGAATTCTGGGCGCCCCGGATACGTGAAATGAAATGGCCTCCCTCCGGAGACCGTCCCGAACAGGGCTGGAAGCACAGTATGGTCTATAATCCCTTAGATGGCTTCATCTACACGCGCTACTACCATGGACACATCGTGAAGATCAATCCGAGGACGTATGAGGTGGAAACCATCTATAAAACCGAGCAGGGCGATAGTTTCGGAATGACATTTAACCCGCTTACTCCCAATATTTTGTATATGTCCTTTTTTGGGAATGCCGGAGTGAATGCGCACAGCATCTGTAGTATCGACGTCACTGATCCAGAAAATACCTTTACCAAACTGGCTGGTTCAACATCCGGTGGCCACCGCGATGGACGCCTGGAAGTAGCCCAGTTTAGAAACCCCGAGCAAATTTTCTGCGATGCGGATGGAAATATGTACGTCGCCGACAGGAGCAACCACTGTATCCGTCGGATAACACCCGAAGGTATGGTCGAGACGGTCTTGGGCATGCCGGGTACGGCGGGATGGCGCGATGGCGGCAGGGAAGAGGCTTTGTTTAATAATCCTACGGGTCTTGGCATCAGCAGCGACGGATCGATTTACGTTGCTGACTTTGACAACAATCGGGTAAGAAAACTTTCTGTCAACTAATAAAAAAATAGCCTAATGAAATACTATTTGGGGTGTTTATTGTGGATACTGACGTTAGTATCCTACCAGGTGACTGCGCAGGAGCAGCCCACTTATACCATGCAGGGAGTGATTTATGATGAGAACGAGCAGCCCTTGCGCGGCGTATCGATTTATTTGCGCGACCGCATAACGATTGGTACGGTTACCGATGACGATGGTCGGTTTACTATCCGAGCATCGCGGGGCGACATGATCATCTTTAATTACGTAGGTTATGAGCAGGTGGAACATCTTGTGACAGAAGAGGCTCAGAATCTGGAAATCCGTTTTGTAGAGAAGTCGGAGGAACTGGAGGAAGTAGTTGTCACAGGGATAGGCGGGCAGCAACGTAAAATATCGAACGTGGCCGCTATCACCACCGTAAATCCGAAAGATTTGCAAACGCCCGCTGCCTCTATCGCCAACTTGCTGGGGGGGCGTGCTGCGGGAGTTATTTCGATGCAAACCAGCGGCGAACCCGGTAAAAATATTTCTGAATTCTGGGTCCGCGGTATAGGTACGTTCGGGGCTAATGCAAGTGCGCTTGTACTAATCGATGGCCTCGAAGGAAATATTAATTCCATCGATCCCGCCGATGTTGAGAGTTTTTCGATCTTGAAGGACGCGTCGGCGACGGCGGTATACGGGGTTCGGGGTGCAAACGGGGTGGTACTTATTACGACTAAGCGAGGCCAGTCTGGGCGCTTGACAATTACAGGGCGTGTGAACTCCACGCTTTCTTACCTAAACCGCGTTCCCGAATATCTTCGTGCGTACGACTATGCGTTGTTGGCTAATGAGGCTAGGATGGTACGGGGCGAGAGTCCACTGTATACGGGGGTAGAATTGGACATCATTCAGGATGGGTTGGATCACGATATGTATCCGGATGTAAGCTGGCAAGACGAGGTGCTGCGCAGGAGCGCATGGCGCCAAGGATATTATGTTAGTGCGCGTGGCGGGGCACAAGTGGCTCGATATTTCCTCAGCTTAGGGCTTACTGACGACCAAGCGGCGTATAAGTACCAAAAAAATAGCCCTTATGCGGCCAACACGGGTTACAAAACCTATAATTATCGCGCCAACATCGACTTGGAGCTGTCACCCAGCACAAACTTGTTTTTCGGAACCGACGGTTTCTTGGCTGTTCGTAATAATCCCGGCGTAGCTGACACAGATTACATTTGGTATGCACAGTCCAATCTAAACCCCTTACTGTTGCCGACCGTATATTCCAATGGCCAATTTCCGGCCACGTCAAACATGGCAACGCTCCGCTCACCCAATGTCATGATTAACCATATGGGGCGGCGTTCGGACCAAGAATATCGGGGCAAGTTCACTCTCCAATTAGAGCAAGATCTGTCAATGTTCTTAACGGGGCTGAAGGTGCGCGCCCAGGGAGCGTATGACCTGACCAGTAACTTTAATGAGTCCAGATTCACGGCGCCGGCTCTTTTCCAAGCGGTGGGACGCGATCAGCAAGGTGAGCTGATCACGATTGAACGTTCGCAAGCTGGGGCAATATCTTACGGCTACAATACGAATCAGTTTAGGAAGTACCATTTTGAAAGCACACTGAACTATGAAACCATGTTTGGCAATAATGGGGACCATCGTGCCTCGGCACTTGTCTACTATTATATCAGTGACCATAAATGGGCATGGGAACCTAATCGTGCTTCTACGAATTTGACAGCCATACCCGTCCGTTATCAAGGCGTTTCGAGCCGGTTCACGTATGGTTTTCGGGATACTTACATGATTGATTTTAACTTTGGATATACGGGGTCAGAGAACTTTCAGCCAGGTAGGCAATACGGGTTCTTCCCGTCGGTGGCAGGGGGATGGGTGCCGTCGAACTACGACTTCGTGAAAGAAAGTCTGCCTTGGATTAACTTTTTAAAATTACGGGGCTCGTACGGTACCGTAGGTAACGACCGGATTGGGTCGCGTCGATTTCCCTATTTGACTTTGGTAAACCAGTACTTGTCCAGTCCGTGGGGTTCAACCACGTCGGTAGAGACCGTCGCAGAAGAAATCGTCGGCGCTGATAACCTAGAATGGGAAAAAGCGATCAAGACTAACGTTGGCTTAGAAGGCACGCTCTTCGATCATCGTGTACAATTTGTTTTTGACGTGTTCAATGACCAGCGCGATGGGATCTTCATGCAACGCGTGCAGGTGCCTGCTTATGCAGGTCTCACCAATATGCCGTTTGGAAACGTGGGGAAAATGCGAAGCTACGGTGCTGACGGGAGCGCGAGCTTTACACAGAATATTGGAAACGACATGAGTTTCACCGTTCGGGGTAACTTTACGTATTCTAAAAACGACGTGCAAAACTGGGAGGAAGCAAATCCCAAATATCCGTACCAGGAAGTGTCAGGTTTCCCCTACGGAGCCATCCGAGGTTACCAAGCGATCGGCCTCTTTAAAGATTGGGATGATGTGGATAATAGCCCGCCGCAATTTGGGCAGGTTATGCCAGGCGATATCAAATATAGGGATATCAACGGCGACGGCCGAATTGATACGGATGACCAAGTGCCCCTCTCTTATAGCACATACCCCCTGCTGATGTACGGTTTTGGTGGTGAATTCCGCTATAAGGATTTTACGGTCGGCGTGTTGTTCAAGGGTACCGGCAAGACCGATATGTTCCACGTTGGGTATAATGGCAACGGTACAGGCTATATGCCTTTCTACAATGGATTGAACGGTAACGTACTTTCCCTGATTAATGATCCCGCTAATCGCTGGATTCCGCGCGAGTACGCGATAGCGCAGGGCATCGATCCTGCCTTGGCGGAAAATCCCAACGCGCGTTTCCCCAGGCTCACGTATGGATACAATGAGAATAATACCCGTTTATCCGACTTCTGGAAAACCGACGCTCGATATCTGCGTCTGCAAGAAGTGACCCTTAGTTATAACCTGCGAGCAGCATTCCTGCAGCGGGTAAAGATCACCTCGCTTGATATCCAGCTCACAGGTAACAACTTGGCGCTGTGGGATCGCATCAAGCTGTTTGACCCGGAGCAGGGGCATCGTAACGGTGAAGTGTATCCGATCCCGTCCAGCTTCATTCTGCAGCTTTATATCAATTTATAACCGAAAATATCCAGTATATGAATATTATAAAAATAGGCAAACGTTGGGCATTCATCGCGGCAGTGGGCCTTTCATTGTCATCCTGCAAGGACTTTCTTAGCGTCGACCAGTACTTCAGTGAAGAACTCAAGTTGGATTCGGTTTTTAGTCAAAAGCGCTATTTGGAGGCGTATATGTGGGGCGCCGCCAATTTGTTTCCTGATGAAGGCAATATTTTCGTGAATAGCAATACGCCCGGCCCACTTGCCACCGATGAGGCGTTCACGTCGTTCTTTACGCATCACGGCTATCGCGGCATGGCCTATGTGTTAGGCGAGATTACTGCGGCTAATATAGGTACAGGTGCGTGGGGGAATTACTATCAAATCATTCGGAAGTGCAACACGATTTTTGCCCGTATCGACGAAACGAAAGACTTAACGACCAACGAACGCTTTGAGATTCTGGCTTACACCCGGTTTATTCGGGCGTATGCTTACTATAGCTTGTTAGTGGACTACGGCCCGCCTATCTTGTTAGGCGATGAGATTATCGAGTCGAACGCGCCATTAGAAGCCTACGACAGGCCGCGTGCCACCTATGACGAGGCGGTGGAGTACATCTGTGGGGAGTTTGAAGAAGCAGCAAAAGCCCTTCCCGCGTCAGGTGCGCTTATGGACTTTGGCCTGCCAACCAAAGGTGCGGCTTACGGGCTGGTGGCAAGGTTGCGACTTATCCATGCAAGCCCGCTATATAACGGGGGGCTGGCGGCGCGCTCGTATTTCGGCACATGGCTACGTTCGACGGACAACGTCCACTACGTTTCACAAACCTATGACGAACGCCGGTGGGCCGTGGCTGCCGCAGCAGCAAAACGCGTCATGGATTTGAGTTTAACAGGTGGTTTGCCTTACCGCCTGCACACGGTACCCGCAGATTCTGACACGCCGGAGTTACCCACTGGCGTCACCTCAGATCCCGACTACTACAAGCCTTGGCCGGAGGGTGCTGCGGGCATAGACCATTTCAAGTCGTATGCTGATATGTTTACTGGCGAATCGGTAATACCCACTAATCCGGAGTTCGTGTGGGGGCGCAGAAGTGGCGCTATTACAAGCATTACGCAAGCGTCATTCCCAGAGAAGCTGGGTGGATGGAATGGACTGTCCGTAACCCAGAAAGTCATCGACAATTATGCCATGGTAGACGGACGTACAATCGATAATTCCAGTGCTGAATATCCCTACACGGAAGAGGGTTTTACCGGATCTACCGAAATGTTCTCGGGTTATCGGCTGAATGCAGGCGTCAGCAACATGTACGCCAATCGCGAAATGCGCTTCTACGCATCCATCGGTTTTAGCGAGGCTTTTTGGCCGATGAGCTCTTCCACCTCCTCTGGCTACTACAACCAGACCATTTCATATTACTACGACTCTCCGAATGGAAAGGGCGGGGTAAGCGCCCCTCAAGATCACCCCATCACGGGTTATGTGATTAAAAAATTCATTCATCCGTCGGATGCGTGGGGAGGGACCAATGCTCGACGCATGGATAAGGCTTTTCCTATCATCCGCTATGCTGAAATATTGCTTTCGTATGCCGAGGCGCTCAATAATCTGACTTCAAGTCATACGATCGAGGTGGATGGTGAACAGCAAACATTTTCCCGGGATATGGCGGAAATTCGCAAGACATTTAATCCCGTACGCTACCGCGCTGGGTTGCCTGGTCTGGTCGGCAACGAGGATTCCGAAACCGTACAGCGTTTGATTGAGCGCGAGCGCATGATCGAATTCCTTTTCGAAAACCGTCGTTACTATGACGTGCGGCGCTGGGGTATTTACGAACAGACCGAAAGCGAGCCTATACAGGGCATGAATATCGAAGGAACCAAGGACGTGTTCTATACACGTGTAATTCCCAATACATCTCGAATTGGTGCTCGTATTGTCAACAAGCGCTTGGCACTGCTCCCCATCCCGTTGAATGAGGTTCGGATATTACCTTCGTTAGACCAAAATCCCGGATGGGAGAACTAATAAAGAATCCTAGCATGAGACATCCTTATAACAAAATCATGGCATCAAGAATCCGACTAAGGCCGCAGGCATTCGCCGTAGCTGTTTTGGCTACGATGTTCTTTTACTCTTGCGACCGGGACGAAGTATTTACCCGAGAGCAGTATAAAAACGTATTCGCGTTAATCAGCGAAAGTGATAATGTCGCTTCCAAGTTTCATGACCTGGGAGGCGAATCGATAGGCTTCATCGCTGCATCCGTGGGTGGCACGACGCCCACAACGACGCCTATCCACGTGAACCTGGTGGAAGACCCATCGCTTATCGACATGTATAACCGAGTAAACTTTGACGTCGACTATTCCAAGTACGTACGCCCCCTGCCTGCAAGTAAGTACGATATAGATAGTTACACGTTTACCATCCCGGCCGGCGAGATCAGCGGACGGTTGCCCGTACGGATCCGTCCGGACGGTTTGTCGCCAGACTCATCGTATTTTATACCGCTGCGTGTTGAAACGCATTCGTCATATGAAGTGAACCCCGAAAAAGCGTATGTGCTTTATCGTGTTCGCACAAAAAACTACTGGGCGAGGGCTGACGGGAATACGGTTTATAGCATGCGGGCTAGACTACGCCAAGAAGGTTCTACTTTCGAGCTGCAGTTACCGGGTACGAAAGTTATGCATCCCCTCGGAGAACGTGAAGTTAGAATCATGGCAGGGAATGAGACCTACTCATCCGACGTAAACGCGTTTAACCGGTCCGCGATTATCTTGCGAATTGAAGAAGACAACAGCGTAACGATTTTGCCATACAAAGACATCGAAGTCGTTCAAATTGATGGCGACAACGACTACCCCAATATATTCTATATTGAGGATGATGGCTTCAAGACATATAAGACGTTCCTGTTACATTATTACTTCACGATAGGGGGCGAGACCTATGAAATGAAAGAGGAATTGAGACTGGAGTTTGACCCCGAAGAGGAATCCAGGCTTTAACGCTGTTTTTTTACTGTCATAGACACGACGATGAGAAAGAAAATCACTTACTTATTATGCGCCGGCGTCCTTTTCGGATGCGTAGTAGGGTGCGACGATTATGAAGTCAAAGAAATTCCCAAGAGCATTTACGTCAACCAAGAGTCGGTCGATCTTTTTGTAGGCGAGCAACGCCAACTTAAAGCAAGCCCCACGGACGGCACCTATACGTATTCATGGACGAGTGAGGACCCCTCCGTGGCGACCGTCAGTACGGATGGGCTCGTCCAAGCGGTGGGAGAGGGGTCAACCAATATCATTGTCAAGGGAGGGTCCGCTAGAATGATCGTACCGGTTACCGCTGTCATTCGCATTCCCTTGGAGGATGTGCAACTTAGCGAAGGGGCCATGGAACTATTCCCGGGCCAAGAGCGTAACGTGATTGTGAGCTATGTGCCCGTTAATGCAAACGATATTCCGCAAAGCAGTTGGCGTTCGTCCAATCCCGACGTTGTCATCGTATCGGAGGCCGGTGAAATTCGGGCTGTAGGCGAGGGCGTTGCCAGTATCATCTTCCAGATCGGCGATATGGAGAAAGAGCTGGAGGTGGATGTGTCGTACACACGTCCGTTTAGAGGGCCACATGTTCTGTCCGCCGCCACGCCGTACGTATTGCCAGCAGCTAATTTTGACCTCGGTGGTCAGGGCCATGCTTTCAATGATGATGCGGGTAATCCGATCGGCCAGGATAATTATCGTCGCAGTTTTGGCGACACGGGAAGCTATGGGGTGGAGATCGAAGGTGACGGTACGAATATTGGGTACATCAACGCTGGCGAGTGGTTGCAGTATACGGTAGAAGTGGTTGACGGGGGCGAATACTGGCTCGACTTTGCTCTTTCGGCAGCAGGTGACGGCTTTTTCCGTATTGAAATTGACGGCGTAAACGTGTCGGGTTCGGTGTTTGTGCCGAACAATGGTAGCTGGAGCAATTGGCGAATGTTCCCCGAACCTGGCCTGGTGGTTAATTTGGCGGAAGGAAAGCACAAAATCCGTTTTATTACCGAGCAATCTGGCTTCAACCTCAAAGACCTAAGATTTGTGAAAAAATAGTTCGGATAGCGTACACTTCACGAGGGGGTGCCGGCAACTTGAGATCTCAAGTTACCGGCACCCCCTTCTTCTACGCCCCTTTTTCAGGTGAGTACAGGATACCCGTTTCCGCGTGACTGCCTATCTTGCACGTTCGAACTAATTACGTATATCACATATCCATTATGATTAAATTATGTGCTTTCGCTTTGCTGGTCGCCAGCATGGGGGCCTCAGTGGCACAAGCGGAAACCCGTCAAGTTATGGACGACAACCCTAGAAAATCCAGTGAGTTCGTTTACGAATTCCTGTCGCCTACGCGCATTCTTTGGAAGTCGGGCCAAATTACTAACGAAGAGCAACTGTTGCAACCCGGCAACGGCCAGGCCGATTTAACAAATGCCAGCATTACCGTGTTGAAAAACGAAGGGCAGACGCAAAGCAGCGTACTGCTCGATTTCGGCAAGGAGCTGCACGGCGGACTGGAGATCGTTACAGGCATGTGGAACCCAGGTAATTCGACGCGCAAAGTGCGCATTCGCTTTGGGGAATCCGCTAGCGAAGCCATGGCCGAGTTAGGGGAGAATGGCGCTACCAATGACCACGCCATTCGCGATATGGAAATAATCGTGCCCTGGTTGGGAAAAATCCAGGTCGGCGAGACGGGATTCCGTTTTGTTCGCATCGACCTATTGGATGCCGACGCTGAGCTTCACCTCAAGGAAGTGCGGGCGATGGCCGTCTACCGCGACATTCCATACATTGGCTCATTCAACAGTAGCGATGAGCGCTTAAATGAGATTTGGCGGGTGGGTGCGTACACGGTCCACCTGAATATGCAGGACTACCTGTGGGACGGCATCAAGCGCGATCGCCTCGTATGGGTAGGTGACCTGCACCCAGAGGTAGCCACCGTCAATGCTGTATTTGGATATAACGAAGTGGTGCCTAAAAGCCTCGACTTGGCGCGCGATGTCACGCCCTTACCCGGATGGATGAGCGGCATCAGTACCTACTCGATGTGGTGGATCATTCTACATCACGACTGGTACATGCATCACGGAGATTTGGCTTACTTGCGCGAGCAGCAAACGTATCTTGCGGGCTTGGTACGGCAGATTACCAGCAAAGTTGGCCCAGATGGTACGGAGCTGATGGACGGAAATCGGTTTTTGGACTGGCCCACGAGTGAAGACCCCGTAGCGGTGCACGCCGGATTACAAGCAATGACCCAATGGTCATTGACTATCGCCGCTGAACTGGCCGATATCCTTGGGGATGACGAAACCAAACAATTAGCAACCGATGCCTTGTCGCGCATGGAGCAATACACACCTGTGCAAGGCGATTCGAAGCAGGCCGCAGCTTTGTTGGCGCTGCGTGACATGATTCCGGCTGACAAAGCAAATGATGAGGTACTAGCAGTAGGCGGAGGCGCCAATTTCTCTACATTCTACGGATATTACATGCTGCAAGCCATGGCCAAGGCTGGTAACTACGAAGGTGCTATGGAGATCATCCGCGAATACTGGGGCGGCATGCTCGACCTCGGTGCAACATCCTTCTGGGAGCACTTCGATATCAACTGGCTCGAAAATGCCGGTCGCATCGACGAACTGGTGCCCGCTGGAAAAGTGGATGTTCATTGTGAATACGGCGACTATTGCTACGTGGGCCTGCGCCACAGCCTCTGCCACGGTTGGGCATCCGGACCAACGGCATGGCTCACCGAGCACGTGCTGGGCATTAAAGTGTTGGAAAAGGGAGCCAAGCGTATCGCTGTTAGACCTAACTTGGGCGATCTGGACTTCGTGGAAGGTACCTATCCAACGCCGTATGGCGTGCTTTCCGTGAAGCACGAGCGGCTGGCAAATGGGAAAATCAAGTCTACCATCAAAGCCCCCAAAGGGGTGAAGATTGTTAAATAATGAGGAAATTACTGCTTTTTATCAGCATCGTAAGCATATGCTTTGCTTGTGGCGAACGCCCCGGCATACACCCCACTTACCTACGGACGGAATATAAAGTTAACCCGTTTGTTGACGTCGCGAAGCCGCGGCTGAGCTGGGAGCTTGAATCCAATACGCCCGGACAGTTTCAGACGGCCTATCGGATACTTGTTGCGTCTTCACCCGAATTGCTCGACCAAGGGCAGGGCGATCTATGGGATTCCCGCAAGGTCGAGTCGGATGCGACCAATCAGATCGAATATGGAGGTGCCGCGATTGCCGCGAAGACCCGCGTTTATTGGAAGGTGCAAAGCTGGGATAAGGACGGGCAGCCGGGCGACTGGAGTGACGTGGCATGGTGGGAAACAGGCTTGCTATCTGATAACGATTGGTCGGCCCAATGGATTGGCTACGACCTAAACGAATATGGAAAGGGCGACATCTATCACCTGCCTCCTGCGCCGTACTTGCGTAAGACGCATGAATTGAACGGACGCATCGAATCCGCTCGTCTGTACGTGACCGCGTTAGGTGTCTACGAGTATTATATCAATGGGGAGCGGGTAGGCGACGACTATTTCGCCCCCGGTTGGACCGACTACAACCAACGCGTGTATTATAACGTGTACGATGTTACGGATAAGCTCCGTGACGGCGAGAATGCGTTTGCCGCCACGTTGTCCTACGGTTGGTATTCGGGCTACCTGGGCTACGCCCTGTTGGTCGGTACGCCACAAGTACGGGGTTTTTACGGCGACGTGCCTGTCTTGCGCGCGCAGGTGGAGATTACCTATGCCGATGGACGCCGCGAGGTGGTAGAAACAGACCAATCTTGGCGCGCGAGCCAAGGACCGCTACGCGAAACGGATTTCCTGCAGGGCGAGACATACGATGCCCGATTAGCACAAGAGGGGTGGAACCTACCCGGTTTCGACGACGCGGAATGGGATGCTGCACAAGTCTACCCCAATCAGTCTAAACGCGAAATCCAGATTTATCCGGGTGATCCCGTGCAGGTGATCCAAGAGTTTAAGCCCAAATCAATCACACCACGCGACGGCGGTAAGTACATTATAGACTTCGGCCAGAACTTTGCTGGCATAGTTCGGCTGCAGGTCAAGGGCAATGAGGGAGATTCCATCGTATTGCGTTATGGAGAGATGCTGCACCCCGACGGAGCCTTGGTGACTGAGAACTTGCGGATGGCACGGGCTACGGATACCTACGTACTGCGGGGCGATCCCGAGGGCGAGCAATGGCAACCGCAGTTTACTTTCCACGGATTCCAGTACGTCGAAATAGCTGGATTGCGGGAGCAGCCTTCGGAGGATGTATTGGTTGGCCTAGCCATGAGCTCGGTCACGCCAGAAGTAGGTAGCTTCCAAACGGACAACGCCATGCTAAACCAGTTGTACAGCAATATTGTTTGGACGCAACGCGCTAACTACCTGGATGTACCGACAGATTGTCCACAACGCGATGAACGCCAAGGCTGGACCGCCGACGCCCAAATCTACATCCATTCGGCTACGTTCAATACGGACATCGCCGCTTTCCACACGAAATGGGTGAGGGACTTGAACGATTCCCAATGGGACAACGGCGCGTATCCCGTATATTCGCCCATGCCCAAGCGTGCCGATGGCAAAGCGGCTATCCGGGCGTCAGACACCTATTCACCAGGTTGGTCCGAAGCGGGCATTATCTGCGTGTATGAGCTTTATCGTACATATGGTGACACGCGTGTAGTTCGCGAGTCCTTACCTTATATGGAAAGGTTTATGGCCTTTTTGCGTGACAAGGCCGGCGAGGATCGCATATTCAAGGAAGATAGCTTTAACGAAATTAGTCCACGGGGCGGTTTCGGTGACTGGCTCTCGGTAGGGAAGAAAACGTCCCCCGATTTGCTCGCAACCCTGTACTATGCTTATTGCGCTCAGCTCATGGCAGACATGTTGGAGGCTGTAGGCGACCAGGCACGTTCGGAACGTTACGAAGTTGAGGTGGAGTCTATCATGCAGGCGTTTCTTGCCCACTACAGCGATCAAGAAGGAAAGTTCAAGACTGATGCCGCCGTTTATGGCGATGGAGCAGGTTATGTAGACGGCTCACTTGGTTTCGAAGGACATACGCAAACTGCTTACGCAAATGCGATCTACATGGATTTGCTGGAAGCTACCCACCAAGGCAAAGCCGGCCAATGGCTGCGGGATTTGGTGGAGGCCAATGACGGAAAGCTCGCTACAGGTTTCCTCGGATTCCGACCCTTGCTGCCAGCACTGTCGGCTACGGGCAATTCTGACGTGGCGTATCAATTGATTTTGAGTACGGAATACCCGTCGCTCGGCTTTGAAGTGGTGAATGGCGCCACATCGATTTGGGAGCGCTGGGATAGCTATACCCAAGACAAAGGTTTCGTACACAACGCGAGCATGAACTCGTTCAGCCACTATGCCTTTGGCGCAGTAAACGAATGGATGTTCGGCAACATGGCGGGAATTCGTTCGGACGGTATAGGTTATCGTAAGCTTATAATCAAGCCTGAAATTCTGGACGCAGGCGTTAATGAGGTGGCGGGTTCGTACCGCTCGATCAACGGATGGATTCGTTCTTCCTGGGAACGCACGGACGGTGAGGTAACGCAAGATGTCACTATTCCGGTAAATACGACCGCCCGGGTATACGTGCCCGCTCAAACGGCATCATCGGTTATGGTGAACGGTAAAAGCCTAGAAGCTAGTGGGTTTTCATTTGAGGAGGAAGATGGGCATATCGTTGTAAGCATCGGATCGGGCTCCTATCGCTTTGTGTCTGAGATAGCGAATTAGTAAACGCGGCGCTAGTTGCCTGTTAAAACCCGCTCCCAACCGTGGCCATCATACCGCGGCGAGGGAGCGGGTTTCCTTTTTGTAATTTATTTGATATCTTTGATGTGTCAATTTGACGCGCAAGGACGTTAGCGTGGAAATTGTCACCAATGGCGTTCACTCACCCGTAAACCTACAATGAAGATTAAGCATCTTCGCGATCCTGACTTTTGCCGGCGGTTGTTAAATGGCGACGAACGCGCCTTCCGTGACTTATTTGAACGTTTTTACCCCAAGATTTATCAGTTTGCTTTTAATTTTCTCAAACGTAGGGACCTGAGCGAGGAAATCGTACAGCAAACTTTTCTTTCCTTTTGGCAGAATCGCGCACAATTAGACGTCGATCGGCCGGTCGCACCGCTTCTTTTTACCATCGCGCGACGGGTGCTCATTGATTCATGGCGCAAGCAAGCCGTTTCTGCCCGCTTTCGCGAGGACGTCGTGCGCCACATGAGCATGGTGTCGAACGAAACGGAGGAACACATCTTGTCCAACGATCTCGCCAAAGTGACGGAAGAAGCCCTTCGTAAGCTCACTGAGCAGCAGCAAGAAGTGTTCCGGCTGAGCCGGTACGAGGGCTTGTCTTACGAAGAGATCGCAGAACGGCTGCGTATCTCCAAACATACCGTCAAATACCACTTGGTGAATGCGCTCAAAATTGTAAAAGAACACCTCAAAAAGTACGATATCGGTTACTTGTACTTATTGTTTCTATTAGCGGGCTAGCCGAGAGCCCGGAGCGCTTACGCTTATTTTTATTTTTTTTCACTATTCCACTACCCGACTAGCGTCGAGATTCGTATTACTTATTAAACGCCGCGTCAGCCACCTTTGAGGCGGGCAATGACGTACGGCTTTATCGCTACAGCTATCTGCATGATGGATACTGCGATACCTAAATTAGCATCTGAATGAACAAAGACAGGTTACAGGTACTCTTGACGAAATATTTGGCCGATACCATGACCGAAGCGGAGCTCGGTGAATTGTTAGATTATGTTGCGAAAGAAGAAGGGCAGGAGGACATGCATGGACTCTTGGCAGATGTATTGGAAGAAACCGAAGTGGATAGTCCCCAACCGGTGAACGCCGAAGATATATATCTGCGTATCATCAATGACCGCGGCTTCACACGCAAGAAGCCGGCTAGTACCCGCCGCTGGTTGCGGGGTGTTGCGGCTGTGCTGTTACTATCCATACTCGGTGTATGGGTGGCAGACCGTTGGGGCAACCGGTACGACGGTAACGACGAACCTGTCGTGATAACGCGTACAGTCACGACG
This sequence comes from uncultured Sphingobacteriaceae bacterium, assembly GCA_964423925.1. Taxonomy (GTDB): domain Bacteria; phylum Bacteroidota; class Bacteroidia; order Sphingobacteriales; family Sphingobacteriaceae; genus CAYRGQ01. Next base: position 44,968 of record CAYRGQ010000021.1, read on the forward strand.
GCACCCTCTGACAGGCCGTTGCTGCGGCTAGCTGACGGACGGGTGGTGGATCTGGACGTCGTAGGGGATGGGCAACTGGCCATAGACGCGGGCGTGGAAATCTCTCTGCATGGGGACGTGCTTTCGTATGTGGGCGGCGATATCCCGACAGTGGATGAGGTAGCGACCAATACGATTGAAATTCCGAAAGGCCGGCAATACCAGGTCGAGCTGCCTGACGGAAGCAAGCTGTGGCTGAATGCCGCCTCGTCGGTAACCTATCCCGTGCGGTTTGCACGCGAGCGTCGCGAGGTGGAAATCTCCGGCGAAGCGTATCTTGAGGTGATAAATGCTGCCGACTGGCCCTTCGTTGTCACGACAGCGAAGCAACGCATTCAGGTGCTGGGTACGTCCTTTAATGTCAGCGCGTATGCAGACGACGCATTTACGCAAACTACGCTCGTTTCGGGGCGGGTGAGCGTGTCATTCCATACGGACCCGGCAGACGGTAACGAACTCGAAAGCGTCGTGTTGCGGCCCGGACAGCAGGTAAGCTCGTACAGCGGCCGTGCGAATTATACTGTCAAATCGGTCGATCCGGAAGATTTTGTGTCTTGGAAAGACCATTTGTTTGTATTTAACAATGAGGAGATCAGCGAGGTGATGAAAAAGGTGAGCCGCTGGTACAACGTCGAAGTCGAGTACCAAGACGGCATGGCGGGCAAGCGGATCGGGGGGAGTATACCGCGGCTAGATAATGTCGAAGATCTTATGGAAGCATTAAAAGATACCGGATTACTGCGATATGAAATGAAAGGAGGTACCATTATCATCACGAAGTAAGCAATAAAAAAGGCGGTCAACGTTGCACCGTTTACCACCTTTTCCGCGCAATCGTTTAGAACGTTTGCTGCCCAGTTCAATAAACCGAATAACCAATTGTATTAAACCTAAAAGCAAATGTATAAAAAATATACAGCAAATTGGCATGTATATACGCCAACCAATTTATGCAAACCTTTGCTCATGCGACTATGTACTATACTGCTGATGATCTGCATGCACGTGAGTGTCTTTGCATTCGGCCAAAAAGTAACGATTAATACGACTAGCGTTTCGGTCGCCACCGTCATCAAAGAGATCAGGCGCCAAAGCGGCTATAACTTCCTGTATGATGCGCATGCGCTCACCAATACGCCGCGCATTTCGGTGAAGGCAACCAATGCCGATCTGGACGAAGTACTCGAGCTGTGTTTCGGCGATCTGGCTTTGGATTACGTCATTCGCGATAAGTATGTCATCATTTCCAAAAAGGCTGACCCAGCTACAGAAGCCACGGCGCTGCAGCAACGGGAAGTGACAGGCCAGGTAAGCAGTCAAGCCGGTGAACGGCTGGAAGGAGTTACCGTCCGGCTGGTCAATTCCACGCTAGTCACCTCCACGGACGCGGCCGGAAATTTCAGCCTCTCCATTCCCGCCGCCAATGGCGTGCTGTCTTTCGCGCTATTGGGTTTTGAAGCGCAGCAAGTCTCCGTCGGCCCGAACCAGAGCCGCGTTGAAGTGACCATGAGCCCATCGTTTAGCGCACTGGATGAAGTTGTGGTCGTCGGTTTTGGCGAACGGCGCAGGGGAGATCTGACGGGATCGATATCCACCGTCGGTGCGGATGATATCGGCCGGATTGCGCAGGCCTCGCCTCAGTTTGCACTACAAGGACATACCACGGGTGTGCGGGTGACCAACCTCTCGGGCAACCCGAATGACGCACCGCAGATATTTATTCGCGGTGTGGGCACGTGGAACGGGTCTTCGCAACCACTATATGTGGTTGATGGACAGGTTTTTGAACCGCCGAGAGACGGAAACGAGGACGTCATCGGCTCGAGCAGGCTTCGTACGCCACCCAACATCTTCAATTTGATCAATGCCAATGACATCGAATCCATTTCGGTGTTGAAAGATGCATCAGCAGCAGCTATTTACGGTAGCCGTGCGGCCAACGGCGTGGTGCTGATTACGACCAAACGGGGCAAGTCTGAGCGCCCGGTGATCGAACTCGATGCCAACATGGGCATCCAGAACCTGCCGCAGTTTTCTATGCTCAATACCGAACAGTATGTCCAGTTTGTACAGGAGATGTACCAAAACAACCGCAATCCGGACGTTTCTATCGAGCGGAATTTGTACGGCCGCGATGAACAAAATGATGCGGTGAGATTGACAAGCTACAACCCGCAGTTTGATCCGCAAAGCCCCTATTATATCAGTGACCGTACGACCTACGATTGGCAGGATGCGCTCGTCTCAAAAAATGCGCTCAACCAAAACCACTCCCTGCGCGTGTCGGGTGCCACGCAACGCGTGGATTATTACGTGTCCGGCGGCTATTTTGACCAGGACGGCGGTATTAACGGCAACAACCTGAAGCGTCTGACGGGGGCTATAAACGTGAACGTCAAAGCGACAGACTGGGCTAAGATCGGGGTGAACTATAAGTACACCAATCAGCGCTCGGTCAATTTTGGAGGCGATTTGGAGCAACTGGCCGTCGCACCGCCATGGCAGCCCATCTACGACGCCAGTCATCCCACGGGTTTTGCCACGGTCATTGATCCCTACTTGTTGGGCTCGACCTGGCAAGGGCTGAAAAAATACGGACAGGGATCAATAATCAACGTCAGAGCTGAGCGCGAATTTAATACGCTTAACTTTGATTTAGATCGCAACTTCGGGCAATTGTATCTGGAACTGCGGCCGTTTAAAGGGTTGTTGCTTCGTGGAAGTTTAAACTTCGACTACACCAAGCAGGATCGCTGGCAAGTAGACGAATATTCTATTAAAAATTATTTCTCGCCCGTTGGCCAGGATCCACGGCTGGTCAACCCGAGCGCCCCTAATACCCTGGGAAGTATGGAGCACCGAATCAATAACTCGTTCAACTACCAGTCGGATTTTATGGCAACGTATGACCGGGTGTTTGCTAATAAACACAACTTAAACTTAGTCGTAGGCGTACAGGACCAACGGCACCGCCGGGAATGGATTAATGTAAGTAGTGGAAACCTCACGAACATCATTGATAGCCCTCGTTACACCGGATATGGCGGTGATTTGGCGAATAATAACTCTATCTACAGTTGGAACCACCGCTTCTGGTTTGGTATGGTTGGGCGGGCCAGTTACCATTACGATTCGCGTTACTACCTCGACCTGTCATTGCGCCGGGATGCGAGTAACGGTTTTGCAAAGGATTACCGCTGGGGCAAATTCTTCGCGGCCTCCGGTGCGTGGCGCGTCAGCAGCGAGCCTTTCTTCAATGTGGATTTTATCGATGATTTGAAATTGCATGGCGGCTGGGGTCAAGCGGGTAACGACGAAGCGGCGGTAGGCCGATACGCTTTCCTTTCGCGGGTCAATACCGGTTCGACGACGTACAGATGGGGATCTGGCGATGGCGATGCCATCGGCAACATGAACCTAGGCGCTGTGGTGAACGATTTCCCTAACCCAGGTCTGTCTTGGGAAGTAGCATCCACCATAAACATTGGCTTTGACGCCTTGATGCTAAATAATCGGTTGAACGTCACGGCAGAGTGGTACAAGCGAGTCACGCGTGGTATTCTTCAAACGGTTGACCTGCCGTTTACGGTCGGTACGAACAACCCCCTGTTTAACATCGGTGAGTTGGAAAACAAAGGGGTCGACCTTTCTATGGGATACCGGGATAAGGCCGGTGATTTCAGTTATGGCGTTTCTGGAAATATCAGCTTCCTCTCTAATGTGGTTACGAAACTATACAATAACCAGCCCTTGCTGATTTCGGGACTTCACCGGCGCCATGGCGATAACGTCGTGCGAGTGGAGGAAGGGCGTTCCATTGGAACGATTTGGGGCTATAAGGTAGGCGGCATGTTCCAGACCCAGCAGGAAATCGACGAATATTTTGCCAATACGCAGGACAACTTGGTTACCAATATCAGCCATGTGGCTCCGGGCGATATGTATTTCCTGGACACACAGGGCAACCCAACGGACGACGAACCCTTCTATAGCACAACACCGGACGGAAGGGTGAACGACTTTGATCGTACCGAAATCGGAAATGTGCTACCCGGGTACACCTATGGCGTTAACTTCAATCTGGGCTGGAAAAGCATCGACTTGGTCATGAATTTCTATGGTGAAGGCGACGTAGACCGGGTTAACAGTTCGCGCAGGCGCCTTGAAAGCATGTCGGGCGTGCATAACCAATTGTCTACCACCTTGGACCGCTGGACCCCAACCAATATGAACACGGAAATCCCGCGCGCCGTCAGCAGTGACCCCGCAGGCAACAACCGCCTGTCTGATCGCTGGGTA
>CAYRGQ010000021.1:49315-51148 GCA_964423925.1 uncultured Sphingobacteriaceae bacterium
TTCCGCCTTAATACTTGGCAGTTGGGGTATTCCTTGCCCTCGTCAGCACTTAGCGCGCTTAATAACCACGTGAGTAGCTTGCGTATATACGTCGGCGGACACAACAATATCTATTTGAGCCGCTGGAGCACGCTAGATCCCATTAACGACCAATACCCGTTGCCAAGGTCGTTCACGTTAGGGTTAAACGCGAGATTCTAATACACGCACGTTTGAACTAGGATATTGCACTTATTTAAAAGAAAGAAGAAAATGAAAAAGTATATAAGGTTAGCTTTTTGTTCCATCGGTTGCGTGATGCTCAGCTGCGACCCCAGCCTGGTGGACCAACCGACATTTGCGCCGACAGAGGCGAGCTACTTTTCGAACGCAAACGAATTCCGCGCCCAATTGGTTGGGGTGTATGCAGGGATTTACGACGATTATCATTTCGCAGGCGTAGGCTATAATGGATGGGTCAGCGGCGCGTGGCTGTTGCCAGGCGACGACCTGACCGAAAACCGGGGAGGCAATACGTACTTCGAACTATTCGACGGATCGTTAAACCCCAGCAACTCGAGGCTGCAGTTTATTTTCCGGAGTGCGTACAAGCATATCGCGCGCGCGAACGTATTGATTGACCGGATTAATACCGTTGATATTTCGAATTTGGAAGGAGCGGATGAAATCGCCATGATGGAAGGCGAAGCGCTTTTCTTTAGGGCTTATGCGTATTTTAAGCTGTTTAACATTTTTGGCTCCGTGCCAGTGGTTACAAAACGACTCCAATCCCAAGAAGAAACTAATACGCCTAAGAGTCCACCGCTGGAGGTGCTCTCGCAAACCATTGCCGACTTGAAAGCCGCCCTTGATAAAGTCCCCGAGAGCTGGTCAACGGAGTATGCTGGAAGAATCACTAAAAATTCCGTGCGGGGTTTGCTGGCGAAAGCCTTGGTTTTTCGAGGCAACTATAGCGGAACTGTTAACGACTACCAGGAAGCGTTAACGTATGCCAATGCCATCACGGCGGTATTGGTTCCTGATTTCCTGCATAATTTTAGCGCGCAAACCGAAAACAATGTGGAATCTCTTTACGAGCTTCAGGCGACGAGGCCCAGCGGAGCCGGAAACAACTTAAACCTCGCCCATGATGGCGGATGGCGGGGTGTTGAGAACATGAGCGTGTTTCGGGGTTTCATGATGGAAGTCGGAGGTCGGGGCGATTTCAATGACGCAACAAATACCCGATATCTCGTTACCGAGAAGTTGTTGTCAGTATCCGGTTCGGATCCGCGGATCAACGTATTTCTCAACCCAGACGACGGCGTGGAAGGCCGGATTTTTCAAAAATACAACAAGCCTGACGGTGTAAATGAATTGCCCCCCATGCATGGGGGTTCTGCAAATAACGAGCGGATTCTTCGTTATGCGGACGTGAAGTTGCTAGCAGCTGAAGCCGCGCTGAAGTCCGGTAACCCGGGCGCGGCGATCGGGCATGTCAACGACATCAGGGCCAGAGCGAGAGCCTGGGGCGAAACCTCGGAACATGCTGAGGGAACGTTGCCTGAAGCGCATCCTGTAAATGAAACGAATGTTGATATCATTATGCAATGGATTAGGGACGAGCGTTTTGTGGAGTTGGCCGGCGAAGGGCACCGCTGGTGGGATCTGAAACGCTGGCATGCTGCAGGCGACATCAATCTGTCGGGCTGGACAGGCGATAATAATGGGTTCAGTACCTATCTGGCTTCCCCGGTGCAGTTTGATGTGAATAAGCATCTGGTATTCCCCTTACCACACGCAGAAATTGAACGAAATAGCGCAATTACGGAGAACAATCCGGGTTATGATTAG
>CAYRGQ010000022.1:0-50605 GCA_964423925.1 uncultured Sphingobacteriaceae bacterium
GTGAGGATCGTGGTTTTGCCATGCGGATAGAGCGTGGTGTCAAGCGGATGAAAAGTCGGAAGTTCGTGGAGCGGCTTATCAAGGACGTGCATGATGTTTCGAAGTTGGCCCAGCAGGTTAGCGTCCCGACCTGTCGGGATTAATCAGCGGGTCGCTGGTTCGTCCCGATCTTTCGGGAGAGGAGCAAACGCCACGGAATACCGTGGCGTTTCTCGTTTATGGCCACTTATTACCTTTACGTTCTATATTCGTCTTCCTCGGACAAGTATTACGTGGGATATTCCTCCGATGTGGGTGCCCGTGTCGAGCAGCACAATACGTCGGGCAGGTCTACCTACACCTCGAAGCATCGGCCATGGGTGCTTGTCAAACAGTGGGAGTTGGGTGAGGATCGTGGTTTTGCCATGCGGATAGAGCGTGGTGTCAAGCGGATGAAAAGTCGGAAGTTCGTGGAGCGGCTTATCAAGGACGTGCATGATGTTTCGAAGTTGGCCCAGCAGGTTAGCGTCCCGACCTGTCGGGATTAATCAGCGGGTCGCTGGTTCGTCCCGATCTTTCGGGAGCGGAGTAGGCCCGATCAACTGTTTACGAGACGCCGCTTTCTCCCTTACTTTCTTCCAGGCGTTGCTTATGGTATTTATGCCCGCTATTTTGTAAAAGTCCTACCGTGGTGCTGTTAAAATCCTATCTTTACCGGAAACGTTGGGGAGTAGTTGGCGTAATGCCCAGCTTTTTTCAGGTACAGACGGGGTATATGAAAACGATAGTCTATGATGAACACGTTCCGTTCCAAAGTTTCGTACGGGTTACTTATCTTTGTTTTTCTAGCATTTTTCGGGCCCCTGTTGGTTGATTGGTTGTGGAATGGGCGGCACCCGGCCAATTTGGGAGTATTGCTCTTTTTGATTCCCGTATTCCTATTGGTCGTCCACATGTTGCTTGCTACGGTTTACACCATCCGGGGCGGAAAGCTCCATATTAAATGCGGGTTTATTTCCTATCGGGCCATTGACATAGCTGACGTGAAATCCATTTCAGCATCGGGTAGTTGGTTAGCCGCGCCAGCCGCATCCTTTGACCGGCTTGAAATTCGTTACGGGAAGTTTGACAGCATTCTTGTTTCGCCAAAGGACAAGGTCGGGTTTGCCCAGTCCTTGGCCCGTATCAATCCGGACATCATCATGCAGTTCTGAGCAGGGAGGACCAGCTCCCCACTAAAAATTCTCCAGGAATTCGTTGAGCTTGACTTCGCGGGGGAGTTCCAGTCTCTTTCTGAGCCGGTAGCGCGCTATCTCCACGCCTTTAGGCGAAATGTGCAAGACTTCGGCGATTTCTTTTGACGACATATTGATCTTTAGGTAGGCACACACTTTAAGGTCCGACGGCGTCAGCGTGGGATAGGTTTCCTTGAGCTTCTTGAGGAAGTTGTTGTGCACGTCGTCAAAGTATATCGCAAATTTCTCCCACTCATTTTGGTGCTTCTCATCTTCGATGATGTCCTTGAGGATGCGGTGTAACTGTTGCCGTGCGTCGGGATTTTTCTCTTCACCCATCACTGTTTGGATATTTTCCTTCACCTTGTTGATGAGCCGGCTCCTCTTGAAGTCGCTCATCGTGATTGACGCCAGCTCCTTATTCTTGAAGGCGATCTCATTTTCCAGCTTTTCGTTTTCCAGTTCGATGATGATCCGTTCGCTGTTCTTCCGTTCTAAATCGTGTAGGTAAGCAATTTCGCGTTGTTTTTTCTCAAAATTGAGGTGTTGCTTGTCCAGCTGGCGTTTGTATAGCAGAAACAGAAAGTAGGAGAGCAATACTATGGCTATGGCATAGGCGGCTTTGGCCAAATTGCTCACGTACCAGTATGGCTCCACGTGGAACGCATACGACAGCGATTCGGACTCTTCACCAAACTTGTTGCGCGCTTTCACCTCGAGGATGTACGTCCCTGCAGCCAAGTTTCCGAAGGAACGCTCGCTCGCCGTCGTCCATGGCGACCAATCTTCCTTGCCCCGCAGCCTGTAGCTGTACTCAAGCGATTCCATGAATTCGTGGCTTGCGACCTCAAACCGTAGTGTTGAAAACTCGGGGCGCAATCGAAAGACCTGCTGCTGGCCCGTGGCGACCGCTCCTTGCTCATCCACGTGATAACCGTTGTGCAGCAGGCTGTCTTGGTTGTTGTAGCTGACTCGGATAGCATTGAACGAAATGTGGGGCTTGCCGTTATGTGCGCGGTACATTTCCGAATTGATGTGGAACACACCGTCGTACGAACCGACCAGGATATTCTCGGTATCGATCGGGTTAATATGGTAGAATCCGCCGATCATGTTGCCCTCCAATTCGTGGAAATGGGTGGTCATCTGCGTGCGCGGATCCCAAACGGATATTTTCTCGTCGGAGATATACCAGACTCGTTGATGAGCATCTTCCTTGAGATAGATAATCGGGATATTCCCGAATCGGTCATTCCAAAGGCTGTCCCGTTCGAAGGCATCCCGGCTTTCCGAATAGGTATAAACACCATCGAGGGTGCCCACAACGATCTGCCCACCGATGCTGAATACGTAATTTTGATTGTCGGAGGGTAGCCCCTGCGCCGCCGCATACTGGACGGCGTCACCGTGTTCGTCTGCCAGATCATAGCGATAGACGCCCCGATAGGGGTGGGAGGTCCATAGAGTATTTCTGGCACTGTCGATTTCCATGAAGCGCATGGGTTCGACGAGGTTGCCCAGGAGGCGGTGGTTTTTATTGGTGGATAAGTCGATTTCGTAAACCCCATTATACGTTCCTGCGTAATACTTGCCCCTAAAGGGCTTTACTAGCCAGGTGCCGATATCGATTTTCGAGTCTATCGTACCGCTGGGTCCGACAATGAATCCACCGTGATGGTGCAGCATCCACAGGTGTCCGTTGATCCATTGTAGGTTCCAGACCTGCCCGTTTGTGCCGGCAAGCTGCCGAAATCCCTGGGAGGCGTAGCTGATGTCATTGGCTTCGCGCTCCACGGGCGATGCGTACAGTCCGTCGGAAGACCCTAAATAGAGGGTGTTGTGGGCCAGCAGGGTGGCGTAGGTAGCCGTAGGTGACTGCGTCTGCGGATAGATGTTGCGTATGGCCGAATTGATTTCCAAGATAGACAACCCGTTGTCCAGTCCCAGCCAGAGCAAGCCCTTTGCGTCTACAAACGACGTAAGCACGGTGTTGTGCCTGAGCCCGTCGGATGTGCTGATCTGTTGGATGGCGTGGCCTTGCTTGTCAATGATGTAAATGCCGCCAGACACCGTACCCACGGCGATGTGGCCATTTCGCAAAAGCGACGTGGAAATGATCTGGCTTTCGCGGATTTCCGAAGGAAGTGCAAAGGTAGACAGCTCACCGTCATGGTAAAGTAGCGCATGGTTGGTCAGCAAGGTGATGAGCGTGGAATCCCTGCCAATTTCCAAGGTGCTTGTTGCCAACTCCGATGTGGCGTGGCTGAGAGGTTGCAGCGCCCCGCCTTGCAACACAAACCACTCGGCTTTGTTGGCTACGAGCAGTCCATCGTGAGTCTTGCCCATGAAACTGAATTCTTGGTTTTCTCCCGGTAGTAGCACGTCAAATCCAGCACCGGTGTAGCTGAAGAGGTACTTGGCCGTTCGGAAGTACACGGTATTATCGAGGACCTCAATATCCCACACGTCCCCAAAATCGGTGTGCTGCTGGGGCAACAGGTGAGCGAGGTCGTGGAAGGCAAGGCCTGTCTGGGTCGCCTGGAAGTATCCGATCATGCCTTGTGCGCCCACGTACGCGCGCTCGTCATGTAGGGCTACGGAGCGAATGATGGTATGGTTAGGAACGGGATAGTTTTTCCATTCCTTGCCATTAAACGTGATGAGCCCACTGTTGTTGGCAATATAAATAGTCGAAAAAGCGTCTTGCTCAATTTGCCAGTTCTGCGTGCCGGAGTTTGTGTCGAAATGGCTCAAGTTCGCAATTTTAGGGATACCGATTTTCTTCTGTGCAGGCAGCAAGACTGGGACGATTGCAAAGGCGATGACGAAGGGGAACAGTAGGCGTTTTAACACGGTATTCGGATTGCGTTATTGAATCGCAAATATATGTAGTATTTAAAGTACTTGATATACAGTAGATTATTTTTTTAGTGTAGTGGTGAAGTAGGGGTGTGAAATTAGGCGTTAGCCGGCGTATGCCCTACTTTTGGAATGTCGGATAGTCGACGAATTATAAACTTACACATTTATGTTTTACTACTTCAAAGAAGGAAAGCCGAAGAATGGCTTGGCTTTCGGTTTGTTGTTAATCATGATGCTTGCATGCTCTTGGACGCACGCAGTCGCGGAGCGCCCACAGCAGACCGTTAGCGGCCGCGTGGAAGATCGGCAGGGCCAGGCCTTGGCCGGGGCCACCGTGCGTGTGGTGGGCAGCAACTTCGCTGCGGCCACGGACGATGCGGGCCGTTTTAGCATTACCGCAAATCGAGGCGACGTACTCGAGTTTACCTATGTCGGGTTCGATCCCACCACCGTAACGGTGACGAACCAACGTGAAATCTTCGTGCAGCTACAGGAAACCGCGCCAAGCATCTTGGAAGACGTGATTGTAGTGGGATACGGTACGCAGAAGATTACCAATATTTCGGGCGCGATCTCCACCGTAAAACAGGAAGACATCGAACGGCTGCGACCAACACGTGCCGAAGAGGCGTTGCAGGGGCGGGCAGCCGGCGTCAACGTTATCCAGGGCGGGTCTCCGGGGTCAAAGCCTACGGTCCTCGTGCGGGGCATCCCTTCCTTTTCGGGGACTGATCCCGTGGTAATCGTGGATGGCGTACCCCAAACGCTCGACGACCTGAACTCGATTAGTGCGTCGGATATCGAATCGATCAACGTACTGAAGGATGCCGCTACCACGGCCATTTATGGTGTCAAAGGAGGCAATGGCGTCATCGTCGTGACGACCAAAAACGGACGCAAGCACCAGCCCACTCAGATTACCCTCAATACAAACATTGGTTTCCAAGAGGCGGTTAAGAAAATCAATATGCTGAATGCGTCCGAATATGCAGCCATGGTCAACGAGGGCAGCGTCGCTGCCGGTGGGGGGCTCATCTTTCCCGATCTTTCTACCCTCGGAGCGGGCACGGATTGGCAGAATGAGGTATTCGAACGGCCATTGGAACATTCATACAACCTTTCCGCATCCGGAGGAGGTGAGCGCCTGACCTATTTCCTTTCGGGCGCCCTGCTCAGCCAAGGTGGTGTTGTGGGTGGCGCAGGCAAATCGCGCTTCGACCGCGGTAACGTCACGGCCAACATGACGTACGACATCACCGATCGGGTGAAGTTTATATTGAACAATACCTACGTCATGTTGGGTAGCCGTGGCATTCAGGAGAATTCCTTCAACTCGATTTTGGGTAGCGCACTGAATTTTGACCCCACCGTTCCGGTGTTTAACGATAACCCCGACGTGGTAGGCAAATACGGATACAGTAGCTTGTTGCTCTCCGAAGTGTTTAACCCACTGACGAAACTTGACAATACGTACAACCGCAACCGCGGCAACAAACTCTACGGCAAAGCTGAGGTGCAGGTGGGCATATTGGACAATTTGACGTTCAGTTCGCGTTTCGGGTATACGCGCTACGATGACAATGGCAAGGAATTTACCCCGCTGGTGTTTTACGGTGTCAATAACGTAGACAACACCATGAATCCGGACGGAAGCACCGTTACGGGCCGGCACAACCGGGTTTCGCACAACAAGAACGAATATACTAGCTTCACCTTCGAGAATTTCCTTAATTACGATTTCAACATTCAGAACGACCATAATTTTGAGACGGTACTGGGGATGTCGATATCGAAATCTACCAGTAACGGACTTTCGGCCAGTAGGCAGGACGTGCCCTTCAATTCTTGGGAATTTGCCGACTTTAGCGCTGCTACGGGCCAGATTACCGAGAATACGCTTGACGCCATCGGCGGAGGTTACTGGCAGTCGTTTCGCAAAAACCTGTCCTATTTTGGCCGGGTGAACTACGATTACCAGTCGCGCTACCTAGCCTCTTTGTCGGTGCGTCGCGACGGCTCGTATGCCTTCGGTTCCGAAAATAAGTTCGGGAATTTCTACTCCGGTTCCTTGGGCTGGGTGGTTTCCAATGAGGATTTTTATGACTCGGCATTTTTCAACTATCTGAAAATACGAGGCAGCGCCGGATCCATCGGCAACGAAAACGTCAATCCCCAATTCGTGCAGATCATAACGGGTGGACCCAGCTACGATCCCTCCGCAAACAGCAACGGCTATAACTTCGGCGGTGTATTTTACCCGGGCTCTACCGTCGGATCGATTGCCAACAACGCCCTGCGCTGGGAGCGACAGATCCAGTATAATATCGGTTTCGACGTTAATTTCTGGAATAACCGCTTCACCCTGAATGCAGACTACTTCTATAAAAATGTAGACGGGCTGTTGTTTACTCCATCCGCGTCTCTGTACCTGGGTACCGTGCCGCTGCCCACGGCGAACGTGGGCTCGACCGAAACGAAAGGGCTGGATCTTACCCTTGCGTTTCAGGACAATTTCTCGGAACACTTCCGGTTTAACACAGCCCTGACGGTGACGACTGCCAAGAACTTGGTCACCAAGACCAATGAGGACGGCACGGCGCGCCTTATCGGCGGCAGCTATTTCAACGGACAGTCCCAAACGGTCACGGTCTTCGAAAAGGGCGAAACCCCGGGGTACTTCTACGGCTATAGAACCGATGGGTTATTCCAATCTGGGGAGGATATTGCCAATTGGGCGTCCCAGTCGGGTGCGCAGCCCGGTGATATCCGATTCGTGGATACGGACGGTAACGGCGAAATTAACGCCGACGACCAAGTCAAAATCGGCGATCCGTTTCCGGATCTGACCTTGGGCCTAAACCTCGGCTTCTCGTATAAGAAGTTCGATTTTGGCATGTTCCTGTATTCCTCCATTGGCAATGATATCTATCGAGCCTACGAGCGGAATGCAAACTATACCAATAAGCCCAATAGTATCCTGAACCGATGGATCGGTCCGCATAGCACCGACGACGCCCGGTATCCGCGCTACTCGTTCACGGATCCGAATAATAATAGCCGCGTCTCCGACAGGTACGTCGAGGATGGTTCGTTCCTCAAAGTGAAGAACCTCCAGGTGGGCTATACCTTGTCCGGTTCATTCCTCAAAAACGCCGTTAAGGAATTACGAATCTATGGGCAGGTGAAAAACGCTTGGACGCTCACCAATTACTTAGGCTACGACCCGGAGATTCCGGGTGGCATCTTGGAAACGGGCATCGATCGTGGTGCTTATCCCCAAGCGCGTGTTTATTCCCTGGGTGTCAATTTCAAATTATAAACCATGAAGACTTTATTAAAACCTACAGCAATCATGCGCTATTTCGTATTCTGGCTTGCGTTAGCGTTTTGTTTTGGCGCATGCGAAAGCTGGATAGACTACGATCCGCGCGACGATTTCAGGATTACCGAAATGGATTACTTGCAATCGGAAGAGGACTATCGCACCATGGCTACCAGCGTGTATACGCCCATCCAATGGCTTAACCAAATGGTGCCCATCGGCGACATCGCCTCAGACGATGCCGTCGCCGGGGGCGAAAGCGCATCAGACGTCCTGTCGCTTCAGCAAATCGATGATTTCACGTTGACGCCGGTCAACTCCACCTTGCGGGAGCTTTGGCAGTCCGCGTATGAAGGCATCAATCGCGCCAACTACATGACCCAATACCGCGAGGCGAACCTTCGTGGGAACACCGTCGAATTTGCCGGTAAAGACGCGTTGTATGGCGAGATCCACTTCCTTCGGGCGTTCTACTATTTCTCGCTTGCCAAGATGTTCGGCGATGTGCCGCTGTTTGTCGACAAACGCTTGAGTTTGACGGAGTCCAGAAGTCTTTCGCGCGCCCCTAAAGCGGAAGTGTATGCCCAAATCGAGCAGGATTTGCTGGATGCGATTGCTTCCCTGCCGAAAGTCCAGACCGAGAAAGGCCGTATTACCCAATACGCCGCACAGGCTTTGCTAGGCAAGGTGTACCTCTACCAGCAAAAGTATGACCTAGCCGTACCCGTATTGGAAGCCATCATTGCCGACAACGCTTTTTCGCTGGTCGATGATTTCTATTCGGTGTTCCTGCAGAGCGGCGAGAACGGCCCTGAGTCCGTATTCGAAATCCAATACACCAATGCCTCGCCCTACTACAACTGGGGAGGAGCCACGCGCGGGCAAGGCAATTATGCCGTGCAGCAGACCGGTATCCGCGGCATCAGTGGGTCGGATGCAATGCCTTATGCACCGGGATGGAGTACCAATTTGCCCACGGCTGATTTAGCCGCCGCATTCGAGGCGGGCGATCAGCGCCGAGCCGTCACCATTTTGGATATCGAAGCGTATAAAGCGGCCAACCCGGCATTCAACGTCAGCTACCAGGAGGCGCCCTACAAAAACACGGGGCTGTACAACCAAAAATACCAGCCTCGCAAAGGCGAAACCTCAGGGCAAGTCGAACTCAACTACCTGAACAACTTCCGCACGATTCGCTATGCCGAAGTGTTGTTGATGGCTGCCGAGGCGAATAACCGGAGCAGCAGCCCCAACGACGCGAAAGCGAGAACCTATCTGAACGAAGTGCGCCGGCGCGCTTTCCAGAGCGACAGCCATGCCATCAACGCCTCCGGTAATGCACTGTACGAGGCGATCCTCCATGAACGACGGGTGGAGCTGGCGATGGAGGGCGACCGCTTTTTTGATTTGGTGCGGACGGGGCGCGCGGCCGCCGTATTAGGCCCGTTAGGATTCGTCACCGGCAAGCACGAAGTTTTTCCCATTCCACAGGAAGAAGTACAAATCTCCGACTTAACGCAGAATCCGAACTACTAAGAATCACTGAAAGAAAAAGACATGAAAAAGTTATATGTATTATTGGTCAGCGTCAGCGTGCTTCTTGCAAGCTGCACGGAGTTTGATCATGGCGATTTGGCCTTCACGCAGACGGCGACACCGCCGGAGAGTCTCAGCGTGGGGATTGACGTGGCCGCCGACAATTCTGGGGTCGTCTGGATCACGCCGCGCGCCGCGGGCGCCACCTACTACGACGTTTACTTCGGCGTAGAACATACGGAGCCGCAGCGCTTGCACGCCGAGGGCGTGGCCACCTTCACGTATCCGGAAGGGACCTACGATGTGCGCGTTATCGCCTACAATGTCATGGGTAAACAGCAGGAGGTGACCGAACAGGTTACCGTCAAGTTTGTGGCGCCCGAAAACCTCGCGGTATCCATTGAAGTAGACCCTGCCAACAACTTTCGGGTGAATGTCAGTGCAACGGCCGACTACGCCAGCGGCTTCGAGATTCTTTTTGGCGACGGCGATGATGAACAGCCGGTCACCGCTAGTCCGGGGCAGACGGCCAGCCATACCTACGCGACCGTAGGCACCTATACCATCCGTGTTAAGGCGTTATCCGGCGGGGCCGCGTCTACCTCCTTTGAAGGAACAGTGACCATCAGCGATCCTGTGCTTTTACCCTTAACATTCGAAAGCCCCGGCGCCACCTTTGGTTTCTTTAATTTTGACGGCGGCGATGCAACGGTGCTCGACAACCCGCACAAAGGAGGCTTAAACACGAGCAACCGCGTGGGCCGGATGATTAAGCATGGCGGCCAGCCATGGGGAGGGTCGGTGCTGGGATTGGGCGGCCCGATTGACTTCAGTGAGGGGAAGACCTTCAGCATGAAGGTGTATTCGCCACGGGTAGGCGCACGCGTGCTCCTAAAAGTGGAAAATGCCAGCAATCCGGGCATCGCCTTTGAGGTGGAGGCTACTTCCTCTACCGCCAATCAGTGGGAAGAACTTCGGTTTGACTACAGTGGTATCGACGCCAGCCAAATATTTAATAACGTCGTGCTTATTTTCGAATTGGGTACGATGGGCGACGGGTCGGCCGACTTCACGTTCTATTTTGATGATATACAATTAGTTGATTGATTATGAAAAGACTGCAATATCTGGTGATCGTGCTGGCCATCGCGCTGCACGGTTGCAAAGAAGAGAGCTTCACCTTCGGGGAGCTGGGTACGCCCCATCTCAACGAGCCAGCCGTGGCTGTGTTGGGTAGCGATGCTGCTAATCCCGCCGGCGATGGAAGTGGGCGCGTGTCGGTGCAGGTACAAGCCCAGGACGCGATTAATTATAAGGTGGATTTCGGCGATGGGTCAGCGCCCAAGCGATCGACCAATCCGATATTTGTACATACCTACGGGCACACTGGCGAGCGCACGTTCGACATTACCGTCACTGCCTATGGACCGGCGGGAATCAGCGCGAGCCAATCCGTCAGCGTAGACGTCTTGCGCAATTTTGAACCCAATCCCGAATTGGTAGAGTTTCTCACGGGCAACGCTTCCAAAGTATGGGTCGTCGATTCGTTGGCGGCCGGCCACTTGGGTGTGGGCCCGCCGGATGGCTTCTCACCCGACTGGTGGGCGGCACCCCCGATGGACAAGCAGGGGATGGGGATCTACGACGACGAGTACGTGTTCCATGCGGATGGACGGTTTGAGCACATCACCAACGGGTCAATTTTTGGCAAGAAGGAATACCTGACCGTCTTTGACAATACGCTAACTGGCGCGGACGACTTCACCCTAGTGGGGCCAGCTGCCGCCAATTACACCGATCAGTTTTCGTACGACGGTGGCGACACCGAGGAATACATCGTATTTGGCGGCTTAGGTCACCTCGGCAATTACGTTGGTGGGCACCGTTTCCTCGTGTTGGAGCGCACGGCCGAAACGATGACGCTAAAAACCATAGGCGCCGATACTAACGCATGGTATGTAAAAATTAAAGCCAAAACCGAATGATAAAGTTATGGATATGGTGTTCTGCACTCATCGGGATGGTGAGCTGCAGCAATAACGAAGGTGTGGGGGGCAATATTATCCCGAGCAACCTCGTGCTCTCGTATGAGGTGTTGGACTCGAATGACGGTACCGTTTTTTTCACGGCCAAAGCCGATAATGCCGCGAGCTATGATTTTGATTTCGGCAACGGCGAACACGTCAACTCCCCCACGGGCATCGTGCGGTATACTTACCCCGTAGGAGGTACCTTCGACGTAACTGTCCGCGCGAAAACCCATAGCGGGTCAATATCCGTAAAGGAGCAGGTTACCGTCATCAAGGAGCAGCAATTGCTCTGGTCAGACGAGTTTGACGGTACGGGCGGTCCCGACAGCCGGTTTTGGAGTTACGACATCGGCACGGGCGAGTGGGGCTGGGGCAATAATGAATCCCAGTATTACACGAATCGTCCAGACAACGTGTACATGTCAGACGGTACCTTGAAAATTCGTTTGCTGAAAGAAGATTACGAAGGCAGCGCGTATACGTCTGCACGCATCAAAACCCAAGGCAAGTTTTCGTTCACCTACGGTAAGGTCGAAATACGGGCCAAGCTACCCGAAGGGCGGGGGACGTGGCCCGCGGGATGGATGCTGGGCGACAATTTTGCCACGGTGGGATGGCCCGAAAGCGGCGAGATTGACATTATCGAGCATGTGGGCAACCAACTGCATACGATCCACGGCACGTTGCATTTCCCAGGCAATTATGGAGGCAACGCGGTGACCAAAACAACTACGTTGCCAACCGCCACGACCAATTTTCATGTCTACGCCGTGGAATGGGACGCTCGGGAGATCAAGTTTTCGGTTGATGGCAACGTATTTCATACTTTTGCCAATAGTTCGTCGACACCGTTCCACGCTGATTTCTTTCTCATCCTCAATTTGGCAATGGGCGGCAATTTCGGCGGTGCAATCGACCCGGCCATTGAAGAAGCCATCTACGAGATTGATTACGTACGCGTGTATCAGTAAGGCAAACTTTGTCGGATAAAAAAATGGGCTGTCCAACATTTGGGCAGCCCATTTTTTTGGTTTCTGAAAATTCGGCTCATTTCAGACAAAAATACCCAACTTTGGATAAGGATTCACCCCCTGCTAGCCCTTGTAGCCATGTCCACGATTATCACAAAACAGAACGATGCCGACGTCCACGAATTTATCAACGCGTTTTCCAATACCGAACAAAAACGGCAAGACGCGTTCCGGTTGCTCGAATTCATGCAAGACGTGACGGGCTACGAGCCCAAGATGTGGGGGACGTCCATAATCGGTTTCGGAAAGTACCATTATCGTTCAGAGCGGAGTCGCCAAGAGGGCGACTGGCCCTTAGTGGGATTTTCTCCACGCAAGGCTGCAATTGCGCTGTATGTGTTTACCGGGCATCCCGAGCACGAACATTTGCTTGCGGGCCTAGGCAAATTCAAGCGGGGCAAAGCCTGCATTTACGCAAATAAACTGACCGACATCAATCTCGATACGTTGAAGAAATTAATCGTGACGACAACGGAGTTCCTCCGCGCGCGATATGGGGAATCAGAAACAACTTAGAAGATCATGGAAATACAGAAAAACGACGATGGCAAGCGCGGTATGCTCATAGCGACCATCGATGGACAACAGGCAGGCATGATTGCTTACACGTGGGCCGGCGACGACAAATTCATAATCGACCATACCGAGTCGATGCCCGAATTCGCAGGCCAGGGGGTAGGCAAGCGGCTCGTAGCGGCCGCTGTCGACTTAGCCCGTGCCTCGGGCGCTAAGGTAATGCCGCTCTGTCCTTTCGCGAAGGAGGTGTTCGACAAAACACCCGAATACGCAGACGTACGCTTTTAAGCCTACGTAGGTTAGCAAAGGCCGACCTCGCATCGCCGCGATGCCTAAGCCGTCGGATTCCCGTCCTGCGGAATTTCCTTCTTCGGAAAGACCAGGGAGGCCACCACACTGATGACCAATATGCCGACGATGATAATCAGGGAATGCGAGGTTTGGAATCCCCAATCTTTCAGCCAATGGTGTAGCAGCATCTTTGCCCCGATAAATACCAGGAGGAAGGATAAGCCCACCTTTAGGTAATGGAATTTGTGAATGATGTTCACCAGCAGGAAGAACATCGAGCGCAAGCCCAGGATGGCAAAGATGTTTGAGAAGAATACGATGTAGGGGTCTTGAGTGACGGCGAAAATCGCTGGAATGGAGTCAACCGCAAAGATGACGTCCGTAAACTCAATTACCAATAGCACCAAAAATAACGGTGTGACATAGTTAATGCCGTCCTTCTTGTGAAAGAACTTCCCGCCTACGAAATATGGGTAAACCTTGAAGAAGCGCGATGCAAATTTGACTACCGTATGGTTTTGTGGGTCAATCTTATCGTCGTGATCGCGATTGAAAAACATCATGATGCCCGTGTAAACCAAGAACACGCCAAAGACGTACAGAATCCACTCAAACTGGCTGATGAGCGTCGCACCGATAAAAATAAACAAAAAGCGCAGTACGATCGCTCCGATAATTCCCCACACCAACACTTTGTGGTAATACTGCTTGGGCACCCCAAAGGAGCTGAATACCAGTACCATCACGAAAATATTGTCGACCGATAGCGCGTATTCCACTACATAACCCGTAATGTATTCGAGCGAAAGGTTTTTGTTATAAAGGTTGATGCTGGCTGCCAAATCGCCCGGAATGACCTCGACGTTATGCCGATGCTTCGCAATGACCTCGGCAAGGTGTTCGAAGTCTTGGATGTTGTGGAGCTCGTGGCCCCAGATGCGCAAAACGACGTAAAATAACAAGGAACAGGTTACCCATACGGCACTCATGATGGCCGCTTGTTTGAAGCCGACTTCCTTATTGCCCTTGCTAAACACACCTAAGTCGATGGCTAGCATGAGAATGATGAAGATGAGAAAACCCACAAAAAACAGGACCTCGTTACTCATATTATTTTTTTCTTTCGGTTGTAAATTTGACTAATTCTTCCAAGCCTTTGCGATAGTCGTTAGCAGGAAATTCTGCTAAAATATCGAAGGCTAACTGTTGGTATTCCTGCATTTTTGCCGTGGCGTAGTCCATGCCGCCGCTGCTGCGGACAAAATCAATGACTTCGCGTACCCGTGCGTTATCTTCGTTGTGGTTTTTTACCAAGTTGATGATGCGTCGCTTTTCACTTTTCGATGTTTGGCTGAGGGCGTGAATCAGGGGCAGGGTTAACTTTTTCTCTTTGATGTCGTTGCCCAAAGGCTTGCCTACGTCGTCCAGTCCAAAGTCAAATAAGTCGTCCTTAATCTGGAAGGCGATGCCCACATACTCGCCAAATGCGCGCATCTTGTCAACGGTGTCTTGGCTGGCTCCCGCCGAAGCCGCACCGCAGGCGCAACACGACGCGATCAAGGAAGCCGTTTTTTGCCGGATTACTTCAAAATAAACCGACTCCTCAATGTCCATCCGCCGTGCTTTCTCTATTTGCAGCAACTCGCCCTCGCTCATCTGCTCCACGGCATAAGTCACAATCGCTAGCAGGTCGATGTCCTTGTTCTTGATGGACAGCGACAGGCCCTTAGCAAGCAAAAAGTCGCCGACCAACACAGCTATCTTGTTTTTCCATAGCGCGTTGACCGAAAAGAATCCTCGTCGCTGGTTGGCATTGTCCACCACGTCATCATGTACGAGCGATGCGGTATGCAATAATTCGACCAAAGCCGCGCCGCGGTGGGTCGACTCGCCGATTCCGCCACAAAGTCCAGCCGAAAAAAAGACAAACATGGGCCGCATTTGTTTGCCCTTGCGCTTAACTATATAGTGGGTAATACGGTCGATCAGAGGAACGGAGCTTTTCATCGACTCCTTGAACTTCTCTTCGAAGAGAGAAAGCTCACTTGCTATCGGCCGCTGGATATCGTCTAGTTTAAGCATTTATGCGTCAAATGGGATGCCTTTTTTAAACAAGGCGCAAGATACTAAGTTATTTTCACAGGCAATTATCCAGCCCTTAAAATATTTATTGCTGAATCCCGCCCGTGCGTCATACGTAGATTGGTCTGTTTTTTGTTCGTGACGTAGCCAAACATCATGCCGATGCACAAGTACCTGATTGCCATTGCCTGCTTATGGATCTGCTCCTGGGGCGCATCGTATGCCCAAGCGATTATTCGAGCCGATACGACCGGATACGAACAACAGCGGCAAAAAGTAAACGACCTTCTGCAGCAGCGCAGTGCGCGGTTTGGCCAATTCGAAGAAAGCCTACGCCAACGGACGGGCATTTTCGGGCTCAAAACCAAGAAAGACATGCAGGCGTCGATCGATATTCTCAAGGAGATCGTTTTGACGGATAACGACATCTTCCGGGAGACTAAGCAGCTGGTAGATTATAAGGATTTAGAAAGCGAAATGATCGCGCGGCAGGCGGAGGAGTTTGATGGCCGGATTACCCGTTACATTGCTACCATTAGCAAGCTGCAAAAAGAGCAAGCCGAACTGCGTGCGCAAGTGGATATGCTTCAGGCAAACCGCCAACAAACCACCGGCACCCTGGTTTTTATCTTGGTTATCCTCGCGCTCAGTGCGGCGCTAATATACGCCTATTATATCCGCCCCAAACGAGCCTCGAAAAAGCTTAAATCCGGTATACCCGCTCATCAGGAGCTCGACTGAGCCCGCTCGCGGAGCAAGAGTCGGGACACGTCGGTGTGGTGGGCCAAAGCAGCGGTGACGCTGCGCCCAAATAGGCTGTCGAAGAAGCTTTGGCTTTTGGGTATACTAATGATTAAGCCGGCTTGTCGGTCCCGAACAAATTTCATGATACCCTGGGCAATATCGGTTTGCTCCGTGAAATGGTATTCCGGTTCCAGATCGGCAAACAAGTCGTACAAGGCGTAGTGTTCGGGGGTGCTGTCGACGTTGAACCGCTTGCCCGACTCGCTGACGTTTACGATGGACAGCTGCGCACCAAGCCGATCGACCCACTGCCGGATATCCGCGTACGGTGTGGTCTCTATAATCTTTTCTAGATCGCTGGTGAAGACAATTCGTTCTATGGGCCGAAATACGGCTAGGTGAGGTACGAGCGATGTAGGGATGGGCAATTTGCGGGCTAAATCAATGGTTTTCGTGCCGACCAGGAGTTTTTCGAGACGCCCCTTTCCGGTAACGCCTGCCACCAATAGGCGAGCTTGAAATTCGTTGGTCAGCTCCCCGATTCAGCCAGCAATGTCTTATCATTGGTGCGGGTTTCTACCGCTATGCCATCAGGCAGGGTGCGTATTAGGCGTTCTTTGTCCGCCTCCAACTGCTTTTCGCAGACCCCTTGATAATCGGTGACTTGTGGTACGAGTTCGTTAGATCCTAATGACGTGGCGTGGTACGAATGGTACAGGATGAGGCGCCGGATTCCCAGCGCGGGAGCCATTTGGGCAGCGTAGGCCATGGCGTGCGAGGCCGCCGCGGAAAAATCGGTGGCGATGACGATAGTCTCCATAATGACGGTTTACTAGGTTCTAAACACAAATATACCGTTATCATATCAAAAGCCTATCTTTGGGCGGTTTTACGGGGTGGACCACTTGTAGCGACAGCAAAAATTGACGCTAATCTGATATCCCCTCATCTCAATCCAGCTAAATTTGCTGGTCAGGGAAACAAATACCCGAACGTTACTGATCCATGGCGAGAGCAAGGCTTAATAGTGGAAATACCGCTCCGACGGAATTGCCCAAATCGAACATCAATCGCAGCACCTTGGCGCGTGCCGGCAAGTTGCTGACCTACTTGCGCCCGTACCGGGCCAAGTTTGTAGTGGCGATGGTCTGCCTCTTTCTGTCCAGCCTGACAGCGCTGGCCTTCCCAGGGCTGTTGGGGTCCATGCTGGATGCGGCTCAGGGTCGACAGACCTACGCTTGGCTACCTGCGAGCATCCGTACCATCGGACTTATTTCCTTCGTCATCCTTTTCGTGCAGTCCGTAGCGTCTTTCATCCGCGTCCGGTTGTTTGTTGAAGTCGCAGAGAGATCCCTGGCAGACTTGCGTCGGGATTCCTACTACAAGCTGATTACCATGCCGATGGATTTTTTCGCTAATCGGCGCGTGGGGGAGCTAAACAGTCGCTTATCGGCGGATCTCTCACAAATACAGGATACCATCACCTCGACCGTTGCCGAGTTGGTACGACAGTTAACATTTTTCCTCGGCGGCGTGGTGTTGCTATTCATCGTATCCGGCAAGTTAACCATGCTCAATTTGGCCATTCTACCATTGTTGGTCGTTACCGCGGTAGTTTTTGGTCGGTTCATCCGAAACTTGTCACGACAAGCCCAAGACCAGTTGGCCGAGTCGAATACCATTCTCCAGGAAACCCTGCAGGGCATCTCCAACGTCAAAGCCTTTGTCAACGAGTCGTACGAGGCAGGGCGCTATTCCAAATCCCTGCAGTCCGTCGTACGTATTGCCGTCAAGGGCGCCACGTTTCGTGGGGTGTTTGCGTCGTTTATCATCTTTTGCCTGTTTGGCGCAGTGGTTGCCGTCATCTGGTACGGATCAGCGCTCGTCGCAGCCGGGGAAATTTCGGTCGGAGACCTGACAACCTATATCTTGTACTCGATCTTTGTGGCCGGGTCTATGGGAAGCTTCCCCGACCTCTACGCTAACGTGCAGAAGGCCGTGGGCGCCAGCGAGCGGGTGATGGAAATCCTCGAAGACCAAGAAGAAGACGCCACGCTGCTTGACCAACACCATCAAGCGGACCGTATCAGTGGCGACCTGAGTTTTGAGTCGGTAACCTTCGCTTATCCCTCGCGCAAGGAGGTAGTCGTGCTCAAGGATGTGTCGTTCGACGTCCCCGCGGGCAAGAAAATAGCTATTGTGGGGCCCAGTGGCACGGGCAAGTCCACGATTGCATCGCTGATTCTTCAATTTTATAAGCCCGATACGGGCGTCATCCGATTTGATGGGCGGGCGGCTGGCGAGTATGCGCTTGCGGATATTCGGCACCAAGTAGCTATCGTACCGCAGGATGTGCTGCTTTTTGGGGGGAGTATCCGCGAAAACATCGGTTACGGACGCCTCACAGCGAGCGAGGAAGAAATCATCGAGGCGGCCAAACAGGCCAATGC
Source organism: uncultured Sphingobacteriaceae bacterium (assembly GCA_964423925.1). Lineage (GTDB taxonomy): Bacteria > Bacteroidota > Bacteroidia > Sphingobacteriales > Sphingobacteriaceae > CAYRGQ01. Next base: position 18,079 of record CAYRGQ010000022.1, read on the forward strand.
GCACAACTTCATCATGGATCTGCCAGAGGGGTATGGCACGCTGGTGGGTGAGCGGGGCGTTAAATTATCAGGCGGCCAACGGCAACGCATCGCCATTGCGCGCGCACTGCTGAAAAACCCCGCTATCCTGATCCTCGATGAGGCCACCTCTTCCTTGGATTCTGAATCCGAACGCCTAGTACAGCTGGCCTTGGAGGAGCTCATGCGGAATCGTACGTCTATCATCATCGCGCACCGCCTGTCCACGATTCGCGAAGCCGATCAGATCATCGTAGTCGACGACGGCCGGATTATCGCATCCGGAACGCACGAGGTACTGATGGCACAAGACCAAGGTCTTTACCAGCATCTGTACCAGTTGCAACTCGCCGAAAAGCAAGTCTAATCCGCAAACTTTTTGTTTTGTATCGTGTTGTTAAGGTAGGCTAGGGAACGGACCCTGGCTTGCGGCTGGCAGCATTTTTGTATTGTGCAAAACAATTTACCGCTCTTATAGATTTAGTATAAAAAGAGCAAATATACAGGCCGTGAGAAGAGACGGCCAAGAAGATTTAGAACATAAAAAAGGAGAACACAATGGCAACGAAAAAAAGCATAGTGACATTCGCATTGGTCGGGTTAGCAGTAGGAACGGCGGCATATTTCCTGTTTGGAACGAAAGAGGGAAGGCATCAATTGGACTGCGCCGGCGATAACTTCCGGAAATTTTCGGGTTCGTTGCGTGAGCGGGCACGCGAAGGTGCCACTCAAGCATCAAAAATCGTGGATCGTGCTGGACGCGATATCCGTGATCTCGCCGAACGCGTGAAGGATTACAGCAAAGGCTATCTGGATGGAGCAGAGGAAGCAGTGGATAAGTTTACCAAGGAAGCCGAGCAGAAAGTAAAGCGTGCCACGCGTAAGGCCTAGTACGCCTGCCAATGCTTAAAAATGGAGCCCGTAACCATCCATGTGGTTGCGGGCTTCTGCGTTGTAAGACCCGTTTGGCCGTGTCTTTCGCTTTCGCTAATGTGGCGCGCTGCGCGCCAAGTCGAAACAACATGTCATTGTGCCCGACCCTGGCCATTTTTCAGGCAAATTATCTTATACTTGTGCCTCGAAAACAAGGCTGGGCAAATGATTAAGCAATTTCGGAAATACACGCAGATAAACGTCTTGTTGCTGTCGGGGATAGGTGCAGCATTATGCTTGGGCGCGTTTCTGCACCTGCCGGAGGGCTTGGTACCCGTGTTTTTCGAGCCCGCCTTGGCTAATTTGGTGGGGCAGCCTACGGCCAACACGTTGGAGCCCGAGGCTAACGTACTGCTTACGCTGGTGCTAACGCTCATCCAAGCTCTATTCCTCAATGCCACCGTCAACCGCTTCGGATTGATGGGAAAGCCTAGTTACCTGCCTGCCCTGATGTATGTGACCTTCGCCAGCCTGCTGCTGCCGTTTCTCGTGCTATCACCCATTATTATCTGCAATGTGATTTCCATCTGGCTCATCATGAAGCTGTTGCATCTCTACCGTTCGGCCGATGTCAAGGGCGTAATGTTCGATTTGGGCGTCATCGTTGCATTGGGTTCGCTGATCTATTTTCCGTTTATTGCGATGCTGGCCCTGCTGTGGATTAGTCTCTATCTATTCCGTCCTTTTAGCTGGCGCGAATGGGTGATTCCGATTATAGGGTTCGCAACGGTGTACTTTCTGCTTGGCGTGGTGTACTTCCTCGTCGACCGGATGGACGAGTTTTACGCCGTTTGGGCGCCTTTTTCCCATCCGTTCCCCACGTCGCTGCACATGGGTACCTATGATGCTTTCGTGCTGGCACCGGTCGTGCTGATTCTGGTGCTTTTCCTGTCGGTACTGACCCGCCTGTTTTCCAAAAATGTGGTACACGTTCGCAAGACCGTTATCATGCTATTTTACATGGTCCTGATCGTCTCGGGATCCTTTTACCTCAATCGCGAGCTCGACGTTAACCATTTTCTGTTAGCGGTGCCCCCGCTAGCCATCTATGCGGCCTATTATTTTTCCTTGGCGACCAAACGTTGGTTTTACGAGAGCACCTTTGCACTCCTGGTCATCACCATTATTGTTTTCCAGTACCTATAAGGCTGTCAGCCCCAGGGTTTTAACCTTTTTTAACAAAATCTAAGCCCGCAGGTAGTAAAAAATAAATAGCTTTGCATACAATTTGAGTGCGTGTAAGCGTGGCTTTCGAGGTTCGGAAAGCTTGGCGATAACTACACCCACAATGGTTTTTCTGTTAAATAAGGAGTGCATTAAACATGAAATTTGGCGTTGTCATTTTCCCTGGTTCCAACTGCGACGAGGACATCATTTACGTGCTGGAAACGATAATGGGGCAGGAGGTCGTTCGCTTGTGGCATAAAGACCACGACCTGCAGGGGGCGGACTTTGTCGTCTTGCCCGGTGGGTTTTCCTACGGCGATTACCTGCGTTCGGGCGCCATTGCGCGTTTTTCGCCGATTATGCAGGAAATTATCGCGTATGCCAACCGTGGCGGATACCTCATGGGGATATGCAACGGCTTTCAGATTCTGGCAGAAGCTGGACTGGTTCCCGGCGCTCTCCTGCACAACAAAAGCCGGAAGTTTATCTGCGAAAATACCTATATCAAGCCCGCAACCACTAACTCGCTCGTTACCCGACAACTGGATGCACAGCGCGCGTTGAAGATTCCGATTGCGCATGGCGAAGGAAGCTTTTTTGCGGATGCCGACACGCTAAAGTCGTTACAGGATAATGACCAGGTTCTTTTCAGGTATTGCGATGCGAAGGGCAACCTGACCGAAGAAGCAAACCTCAATGGCTCGGTCGATTATATCGCGGGCGTGTGCAATAAGAACCGAAACGTCTTCGGCATGATGCCACACCCCGAACGGGCTGCCGACAGTTTGCTGGGCAACCAGGACGGCTTGGGTATCTTTGAATCCATTTTGAATACAACCTCCATCGGGGTTTAAATAAACCGATGCAATCGGCTCCCGCCCCGTGCGGTGGCATTCATGGTATTATATGTATTTACACAAACTTTCCTTACTGACCGTTCTTGTGATGCTGGGCACCGTGCAGTGGGTTTCCGCACAGCGCGCCACCACGAGCTCACCCTATTCGCGCTTTGGCATTGGCGAACTGCGTCAAGACCTGTTACCTCAGACGCGAGGCATGGGCGGCATTGCCACGGGCGTACGCTACTTAGGCGGCTATAGCAACCTCAACGTCGCCAATCCTGCCTCGTACTCCTCCTTGTACATGACGACGATGGATGCAGGCATATTTGGCAATATTACCGAACTTACCAATAGCCAGCGGAGCGAAAGCGCATACAATTTCGCGCTTAGCCACATCAATTTCGGCATTCCTTTTTCTCCGCGGGCCGGAGCCATGAGCTTTGGTATCATGCCGTATTCCGATATGGGTTATAGCTATGCCGTGCCTGGCCGTGTCGACACGATTGATGTACAATCCGTATATAACGGTGCCGGGGGTACGTCCAAAGCGTATCTGGGCTACGGCGTGCAACTGAATCGCAATTTTAGCGTGGGTGTAAACGTATCCTACATCTTCGGAACGTTGTCTTCCATTCGGACCTTGGAATTCCCAGGCCACCCCGGTGCGTTGAATACGCGCATAGACGACCGCAATTACATCAATGGCCTTTCATATGACTACGGCGCGCAGTTTTTCAAGACCTTCGGCGATAATATGAACCTGACCATCGGTTACGCCGGTACGGCTGGCTCACCGTTGAACGCGAAGGCATCGCGGACGGTGACCCGTACGCCCACCAGTGCGGTGGATGACGAGGAGAATGTCCCCACGGATTCATTGAGCGTTATCGAAGGTGGCACGCGCACGCTTACCATGCCAATGAAGCACAGCGTCGGGTTCACGCTCGCTAGCGCCAACAAATGGTTGGTGGGGGCGGATTTCAACTACGGCCAGTGGTCTGATTTTCGCGATGGCGATACGAACCCGGGCCTGACCGACAGCTACGGTTTTGCCGTAGGCGCCCAGATCGTACCGGATATTACCTCGGTACGCTATTACAATGTAATGGACTATCGGGTCGGATTTAAATACAACAAATCCTACGTACAGATTGCCAACCAAGACATTAACCAGATGGCGGTGACGGTAGGCTTAGGCTTCCCCTTGCCATCGATGTTTGGCGGTTCGTTTTACAAAATCAATTTCGCTACAGAGTTCGGCCAGATGGGATCCGTATCCAATGGCCTGGTACGTGAGCGTTACGTGAATTTCAACTTGGGCTTCACGCTCAACGACCGCTGGTTTAGGCGCAACTCATACGACTAACGGCCTGCTGCCATGCGTAGCCGATTATTCCATATTACACCGGCTAGGATTTCCTCGTACTGGGGAATCGGGCTAGTCCTATTACTAGGGCTCTCGGCCTGCGAGACGGATCTTTCCGAAGTAGATCGCATTGCCTCTATCCAAGAAGAAGAGCCGGTAGACATTTCCTACGGCATTACAGTGATTTATAGCGATTCGGCACGCGTCAAGGCCAAGCTCGTTGCAGAAGAGATGCGGCAGTACAGCGTAGACGATCCCTACATCGAATTCCAGAAAGGCATCACGATTATCCTGTATGACGAGAACGGGGAAGAGGGCCAACGCATTACCTCAGACTATGCACGCCAATTCGAGCAACGGGGAATAACGGAATTTAAGGGCAACGTAGTCGTCACGCTGCCTTCGGGCGCCGAAATCCATACGGAGGAAGTTATTCGCGACGAAAATGAGAATATCTACTACAACCACGTGCCGCTGACCTATTATTCGCCGGATAGGCTTAGTAATTTCCAAGGCTCGTCCTTTCGGTCTGACGGAAACTTTGATAACATCGACGTCGAAAACAGCACCTTCCTGTATACGCCCCCGGAGCAGTAAAGCACCGCTCCAGCATCTAGGTAATGGACCAGGCGCAGGATACGATGAGGTGCTGGAAGAGCCCCATGTTGCCAATTGGAATTTTTATACGTTATTTTTCATAAAAGTTGTATCTTGCGCCTCATTTTGAAAACGGGTATTTTTTAATCAAAAACAACGTATTGAACGAAATCTATACGAATCAAGAAAACAGGTAATACGATCTTATGGCAATAATGAATTTTTTGCGCAACCGGGCGGGTGTTATCATCGTGGCTGTGATCGGTTTTGCAATTTGCGCGTTTTTATTGGGTGATGTACTCACCTACGGAACGCCATTCTGGGCCCGCCAGCAAAATCAGGTGGGCAGCATCGATGGCAACTCGATCGACTACGGCGAGTTTCGGATGCATATGGACCAGACCACCGAAATGTATCGCCAGCAGATGGGCGGCGCCCTTAACCCGGCAATGGAGTCGTGGATCAGCGAGCAAGTTTGGTCGCAATTCATCAGCCGCGAGCTTTTGAACAAGGAAATCGAGAACATCGGTCTCGGCGTAGGAACATCTGAGCTCAACGATTTGGTTTCGGGCGAAAATCCCTCTATGCAAATGATGCAGTACTTTGGGAATCCGCAAACCGGCCAGTTGGACCGCGCCTACCTCAACGAGTTTGCGGCCCAAGCCAAGGCGCAGCCCCGCAACAGCGAAATGCGGATGCAGTGGGAAACCATCCTCGACAATGTGGTGGAGGAGAAGCTAAACCAAAAATTCAATACGCTGATAAGCAACAGCGTATACGTCACGTCACTGGAGGCGATTGAAGATTTCAACCAGCGTAATAAACTTGCGAATTTTGATTACGTGTTGCTCGACTACGACGATGTGGCGGACACGGACGTCACGATCACGGATAACGATTATCGCGAGTTCTACAACGAGAATAAGTCCCTCTTCGTTAACCGCAGGGAGACGCGGACCTTGGAATATGTAATATTTGACGCCAGCCCTGTAGCGCGCGACACCGCATTGGCTCGCGAGCGTGCGGAAGAATTGGCACAACAACTGCGCGAATCTACGACGGACTCGCTGTTTGCTGCGGTCAATTCAGACACAAAGTACCCCTTTATCTATCGCAAGCGCGGAGAGCTGACACCATCACTGGATTCCCTGCTTTTCAGCGCGCCCGTAGGCACGACAGTAGGCCCGATATTGACGGGTGGCGTATTCGAAATGGCGAAAATTGTCGACGCCCGCCAGTCACCTGACTCGGTCAAGGCGAGCCACATCCTGCTCAACCCTACACTCGAGGGTGGCTTAGTGCAAGCACGCGCCAAGGCGGATTCCATCAAACAACTTATTCAACAAGGCGAGAGCATGGCCGGACTGGCTATCCAGTTCAGCACGGACGAAGGTAGTAAGTTTAACGGCGGGGAGCTCGGTACGTTTGCACGCGGCATGATGGTACCTGAATTCGAAAATGCTGCCTTTGATGGCAAGCCTGGCGACGTGGTCGTCGTGCAATCACGCTTTGGCATCCATATCATCAAGATTGAACGGCAAATCGGCTCTTCACGCGTGGTAAAAGCCGCGATCGTCGACAAGCAGGTGGTTACCGGAAAGGAAACTTCCGATTTGGCGTACAACCAGGCTACGCAGTTCTTCAGCGCGATAAATGGCGATAATTTCAACGAGGTAGCCACCGAACAAAACTTGGTCGTGCATCGCGCGGAACATGTCGGGGCCATGGAGCGCGCACTTAACGGGGTGACTGCCCCACGCGACCTGTTCCGTTGGGCATTTGATGCCGACGCAGGCGAGGTTTCCGACCAGATTTACGACGGCGACGATGCGTATTTGGTAGCGCGCGTGGTTTCCATCCGTCCCGAAGGACAGCTGCCTTTAGAACAGGTGAAAGCTGACATCGAAGATCAGGTTCGCAACCGCGTGAAGGCGCGTATGTTGACAGAGAAAATAAACGAAGCGGCTAAGGGTGCTACCGATTTGCAGCAGATTGCTGGCAAACTGGGCAAAGTGCCCGTGAGCACCGAAAACATTGTGCTCGCTAACCCAATTATCCCTGGCGTGGCCCAGGAGAGCGCGGTAGTGGGTGCGGTTTTCGGCTTGCAGCCGCAGAAGCCTTCGGGGCCCATTACGGGCAACCAAGGCGTGTACGTGGTACAAGTGTCTGGCTTTGTCAATCCGACGCCGCCGGAAGACGTAACCGCGCAACGGCAGCAAATGCAGCAAGGATTATCCCAACGCATCTTCTCAGGTGTGTTCCAAGCCCTGCAAAACAACGCGAAGATAACCGACAACCGCGTCCGGTTCTTTTAAGATTTAATTGCGTAACTTTGTATCCGGAAGGGCTGCGGGCCTTTCCGGATTTTTTGTTTATGGAGATACAGGAAAACATAGTTAATAAAGTAGCCGCGAGCGGGTTGGTGACGGTTGATTTGGCTGACTATGCGCCGCAAGGCGAACGGGTGGTCTACGACATCAAGGATAACCTGTTTCACGGCTTGATTCTCCGCGAGAAGGATTTTCGCGAGTTTGTCAAAAACTACGATTGGAGCCAATACGAAGGCAAGTACGTAGCCATCACCTGTACGGCGGATGCCATCGTGCCAACGTGGGCGTATATGTTGCTGGCTAACCGAATGCAGCCCTACGCGCGCGAAGTGGTATTTGGCGATGCGGCGACGCTCGAAACGTTACTGTTCGAACGCGCGCTCAATCAGATTGATTATGCGCAGTTTCGCGATCAGCGCGTGGTAGTGAAAGGCTGTGGCGACGTGCACATCCCCGAATCGGCTTTTGTCAAGTTCACGGCTAAACTCAGTGAATGTGCCAAAAGTATCATGTACGGCGAACCGTGTTCGACGGTACCCGTCTTCAAACGCAAAGCATAACGAAAACGGCATCTTATTTGCAAAGGTAACCATGGATTCATCGCAAAAATAAGATGGCAATAACAGACATGCTGGGTAGGCAAGCGTTACGTAAATTACTCGCTTTTGGGGTTGGGATCGTGTTCACGATTACTTCAGCGCTTGCGCAACAATTGCCGTACCTGAAGGAGCCTGCGTTCCACGCTGGTGAGGAACTGACTTATCGGCTTCGATACGGCTTTATCTCCGCTGCCACCGCCACGCTGAAAGTGGAGGACTCACGGATTAAGTTCAGCAGTCCGCATACGTTCCACCTATCGGCCAGAGGCCGCACCTCGTCGGCCTTTAGCGTGTTTTATACGGTCGATAACCAATACGATTCGTATATCGATTCGGAGACGTTTCTACCGCATTACTACACCGAACGGATTCGGGAAGGCAGTTATCGACGCGAAGATATCGTTCGCTTCGATCATCGAAATCGGACGGTGAGAGGGGAGAAGGGGACGTTCAAGTCACCATCGGCGCAGACCTTCGACTTGGTGTCGGCGTATTATTTTGCCCGCAACTTGGATTTGTCCGGGGTCAGAGAGGGACAGTCCTTTTCCTTGACCTATTTTCTGAATGACGAAATCGCTACGCTCGGTATCAAGTATGTCGGCGTGGAAACTATACAAACCTCGCTCGGTAAGGTGGAATGTCTTAAATTCAGCCCCGAGATTAAGCCCGGGCGGATTTTTAAGAAAGACAGTGCGCTGTATCTCTGGGTGACGAATGATGGTAACCGTATTCCGGTAAAAGCAGAGGTGGAGATTCTGGTTGGTACGGTGATTTTGGAATTGACAGGAGCCAAAGGCCTGAAGTATCCGTTCGGGAAGAAGGCAAATTAAGAAACCGGGTGTCGTCGATTTTAAGCCCATCTTAACGGAGGGATGCGGGCGGCCCAATGTTATACCGCGGGCAGCAGCGATTCTGGATAAACAGTTCAAATTTTCATAAACGGTGTCGGTAAAATTAGAAGTAGGGAATGTATTGGTCAGCGAGGAGCTGATTCGGGAGGAATTTGTTTGTAATCTTAGCAAATGTAAAGGAGCCTGCTGCGTTGAGGGTGATTCCGGGGCGCCGCTAGCACATGACGAGTTGGAAACGTTGCGTGAGATATATCCCAAGGTAAAGCCCTACATGACCCAAAAAGGCATTGAGGCGGTCGAACGCTGGGGTACCCATGTCGTTGACGTGGATGGCGATTTGACGACGACGTGTGTCGACGGCAACAAGGAATGCGCGTACGTCACGTGGGAAAACGGTATTACGAAATGCGCGATTGAGAAAGCCTACGAAAAAGGCGAGGTGCAATGGAAAAAGCCGATTTCCTGCCATTTGTATCCCATCCGAACCACCGCATATCCCGAATTTGACGTACTGCACTACGATCGTTGGCACATCTGCCGCGATGCGTGCAGTTTCGGTCGCGAACTTCAAGTACCCGTGTACCGGTTCCTGAAAGATGCCCTTACCCGTAAATACGGCGAAACCTGGTATCACGAACTTGAACAGGCCGTGGAGGCGCTCGAGCGGGAGCCCTAGAGCTGCCGGGATTCTTTTTTTATTAATGGACTCAGTACTTAAGGAGCAAGTAACAGAGACTTGGGCTGTTTGGCTTTTTGTTTACATGTCCGGTCACGGTACCATACTCCATATACCGATAGTCATCTAGTTTGACGATGACTTCTTGGTTTGCCTTTACCTTACCTGCACCCAAAGCAGGAAGAATGACCTGTCCGATAAGTTGGCCCTGCGTTGGCACAATGGTAAATCCAGCTTCGCCCGTTTGCACAAACTGACCAAGTTGTCGGTCAGGTTCACCACCTGAAATGCATCCTCCACTACCGCGGGGTTTTCAGCCATGCAATCAGTTGCCCTTGCTGCACACTATCTTGAGAAATTAAAGCGGATAATTCCAACTTAGCTGAATGCGCAGCCACAAGTTTGAACGGTGCCCCGCTGGCATCGATATTAATTTGTCTGGTAACGAAATTTATAGAAGGTAGTGGAAATTTTGTGTGTTTATAGGCAAAGTGCAGGGTGATGAGTTTGTTGTAGTGGCAGTGAAGGGGAAAAGTCAAGTCGTAGTTTAGGATAGGCCGTTCGACGAGTGTAAAGTTGTTAGCCCTTGCCGTTTTAGCCATGCTTCTGGCTTATTTTCATACGAATATCTATAAAAAGGAAAAGGAACGGAAGCATGCTATTAATCACTATGAAATACCCGATGCGTTATTCGTCATCTCCGTTGCCACGCAGATGTTCCGTATCGCTTGTCAGGTGCTTCATTAGTCTTTTCTGAAATCAGCGATCCCGCTTTTGTCCTTATTCCTTGCTCCTTACATCTCTGCTCCAAATCTCCAAACACGATACCGAATTCCTTACACCCAATCCGTCAGCAGCTGCGGGAATACGCCTAAGAGCAGGATGAGTACCGTCAACAAAACGGCGATCCAAAGCGGGCCTTGGGGGGCAGCGCGCAGGTTGATGTTCCGTTCAGCCTTGCGCAAGAAGGCATAGAGCGGTACTTTGAAATAGAAAAACAGGGAAACAACGGTCGTCAGCGCGCCGGCAATCAGTGCGAGCAACAGACCCAGCTGTCCGGTGTAAGTCCACTGGTCGAACACGGCCGAAAACACCAGCAGTTTGCCGACGAATCCCGCCGTCGGAGGAATACCTGTAAGCGACACGAGCAACAGCACGAAACACACCCAAGCTACAGGGAGACGTTTGCCTAGGCCTGCATAGTCCTCCACGTTCAACGCACCCGTGCGGTTTTCGACGTAATCGACCAGCATAAACACCCCCATGTTCATGGCGGCATAGACCGCCAAGTAGTACAGGAGCACATGATGGTTTTGACCGGAGTAGGCTAACGCGGCCATCATCAGAAAACCCGTATGGCCAATCGATGAGTATGCCATCAAGCGCTTGATGTTTTGTTGGCGTAGGGCGGCCAAGTTGCCGAATAAGAGCGTCGCAATCGTGGCGATCAGAAGCGTGTCGTGCATGCCGGAGGCAAAGGTGCCCAACTCCCGCGGCCAAGCCTGTATAAGCCGCGCCAGCAGGGCGATCGCCGCGATCTTGGGTGCCGTAGACAGGAACGCCGTAATGGGCGTCGGGGCGCCCTGATAAACGTCCGGCACCCAAAAATGGAAAGGTACGAAAGAGAGCTTGAACCCGATGCCCACGAACACCAGCACGATGGCTAGGACAGCGGTCGCGGGATGCGTTTCGGTTAGTCCCACGATGTGCTGCGCGGAGGTAAAGTCTAGGTTGCCGGTGAGGCCATAGAGCAGTGATAGTCCGTAGAGCATAATCGCCGAGCAGGTGGCGCCAAACAGGACGTACTTCATCGCCGCCTCCGTGCGGAAGCGCCCATGGCTCAAGTAGCCGACCATGATGTACGAACCCACTGAAACCATCTCGATGGTCAGATAGAGCATGAGCCAATGGCTGGTCATCGTCATGAAATGGAGGCCGACGAGTAAGGCCAGCAACACGATGTACAGGTCCGAAGTCTGCTTTTTATGGGTGCGGAACTGGGGATTCCAGTGAACGAAAAGCACGAAAAGTAAGCAAGATAAATCGATTAGGATTCGCGGAACGATGCTGAATCGGTCGGCGGAAGCCATACCCATAAATAGCGGCTCGTGTGGCACGCTGTTTAGTTGCAATACGACAAAATAGCTCGCCAAGGCAACGCCTATTACGGTAACGGATAACGTCGAATACCGCCAAAAGCGATCAAAAAATAGTCCCGAGAAAATACTCAGTACGAATGCAGCGATGAGCGTGGCCTCGGGCAACATTCCCGGTATGGACGCGATGATGTCGTCAAGAAGGTGAGGGATATGGGTTGTCAGCAATTGCACGTTCGTCTCCCTTACTTATTTTACCACCAAATCGACCAGCGCCAGTATCGACGCGTTAATCTTGTCAAACACCAGGGCCGGATAGACGCCAAGGGCTATGGCGAGGATTACCACGGGTACGAGGAGCAGGGTCTCCCGCGTCGTCGTGTCGTGCAGCGCGGCCGTCCACGTATCACCGCCCTTTAACCTGGTCTGTCCGAAAAACATACGCTGCAATGTCCACAGGAAGTAGGCGGCACTCATAAAGATACCGACCGAGCCGGCGATTGCCATCCACCGCGGCAGCAGGCCGTTGGCCGTGCTGGAATTAAATGCTCCGATGATCACGAAGGCTTCGCCGATGAACGCCGAAAATCCAGGCAGCCCCAGCGACGCAAAGAAAGCGATAGCTACAAACGCGGTGTAGCACGGCATGATTGAGGCCAAGCCGCGAAAATTGTAGATATACCGGTCGTTCACACGATCATAGAGCACACCTACCAAGAAGAAGAGCGCTGCCGCGAGGAACCCATGACTAATCATCTGGAACATCGCACCCGATATTCCCTCGGCCGTGAGCGAGGCAATGCCCAGCAGGACGAATCCCATATGCGATACGGAGGAGTAGGCGATGAGCCGTTTCAAATCGGTTTGTGCGAGCGCAACGAATGCGCCATAGATGATGGAAATAACGCCTAGCAGCCCAATCCACCAAGCGCTGTCGTAGGCCGCATCGGGGAATATCCCCACGCAGATGCGCAGGATGCCATAGCCTCCGATCTTGAGAAGAATGCCCGCCAGAATAATCGACACCGGCGTAGGGGCCTCCACGTGCGCGTCCGGCAACCAGGTATGCAGCGGTACTACGGGTACCTTGATAGCAAACGCGATGAACAGCACGATAAACGCAAGCAGACGCGCCGGAATCCCAAACAATTCCGGGTTGCCGATTGTGGAAAATATCGACCCTGTCACGTAATTGTCGGGGTTCATCATGTGAACCATGTTAAACGTGTGCGCACCGGTTTCGGGATTCGTCACGGAAAAATATAGCCCCACGATAATCAGCAGCATGAACACGGATCCAAACAAGGTGTAGAGGAAGAACTTTATTGCCGCATATTCGCGCCGCACGCCTCCCCAAATACCGATTAGGAAGTACAAGGGCAAAAGCATAAGCTCATAGAATACGTAGAATAAAAAGAAATCCAGGGCCGAGAAGACACCCACTACCGCCATGCTCAGGATCATCAGCAGTGCGTAGTATCCTTTTAAGCTTTGCTGCATGCGCCAGGATGCGCCAATGGCCAAGAGCATCACAAGGGGCGTCAACAGTACGAGAGGCATCGAAAGGCCGTCTACACCGAGAAAATAGTCGATTTCGAGACGTCCAATGCTCCCCATATCCAACCGGATCCAAGGAATTTGCTCGGTGAATTGATACAGCCGTGCTTCTGTAATGCCCGCCCCCTTTGGATGGAACAGGTAGTACATACCGCCTGCCAGGACGAGTTGCAGGATGCTAGCGATTAGCGCGATGTACTTATAGCAAGCGCGCCAGACCGTCGGTATCACCAAGATAAGCGCCGCGGCGAGCAATGGCAGGAAAATGAGAATAGACAGCAAGTGTAAGTTCATCCCTGATTAACTAAATGATAGATCAATACAAGCAACACGGCAGCCACCATCAGGTACATGTAGTATTGCACGCGGCCGGTCTGCGACCGGCGAAAAACGTTGCCTAACCAACTGGCTGCCTTCCCCACCAAGCGAACAAGTCCGTCCACTACGCGAAAGTCCATCCATCCGGCTACCGAGGCCAGTTTGCGCCCAACGTACCCGATGGAGTTGACAGTGCCATCGATTACGCGGGCGTCAAAGGATTTGGCCGCTTGGCCCAGTGCGAGAAACGGGCGGACGAACATAATCTGGTAAGCAGGGTCGAGGTAGCCGTGGTTCAATGACAGCTGGAAAAGCCGTGGCGTCGAGATCGCTTTTTGGTGTCCCTGCACGTACCATCGCCAGGCTAGAAAGACCAAGATGGTCGATAATGCTGTCGTAAAGACCGGAAGTAAGTCATGTAATACCCCGAAACGCATCCCCGAGAGTGCCCCCGTGGAAAGTCCGTCGACTAGCCAAAGTTCTTCGATTTGGAAAGGCTGCCTTGCAAAAAACGGGAATAGAGTGCCCAACGCAAGGAATAACATGGGGATGAGCATAGGTTTCGGAGCCATATTAACGCCAGTATCGGCACATGTGGGCGCAACTCGTACGCGTAGTTTGCCGAAAAACACTTTAAAGATGCATCGCGCGATATAAAATGTGGTCATGCCGCTAACGACGATGAGGAGAAATGGAATTAGGACCACGAGGCCGTTCCGTTGTAGCCCCCACTCGAACACGTTGATGAGCAAGAGGTCTTTGGAAAGGTAGCCAGCCGTCAAAGGAACGCCCGCCAACGCCAATGCCGCGACACCCATGCTGACCGCGGTGATGGGCATATGCTTGCGTAGGCCTCCCATGGCTCGGATGTCCTGGGGATCGAATACCAGGCCATAGCGGTCGCGCACATGGGCCATCTCGTGGATGACTGCGCCGGCACCGAGGAATAGCACACACTTGAAAAATGCATGGACAACGAGATAAAACATGGCAATGGCGACGTGCCCGGTGCCGATGGCCACCATCATCAGGCCCAGCTGGGAAACAGTGGAGAATGCAAGGATCTTCTTTATGTCGTTTTGCGTGAGGGCAAAGAAGGCTCCTAGCAGGGCCGTTGTCGTGCCAATCCACGCGATCACTGCCAACACGTCGGCATCGAAAAGTGGGAATAGCCGCGCTAGCAAGAATACCCCCGCGGCGACCATCGTGGCAGCGTGAATGAGCGACGATACGGAGGTAGGCCCTTCCATCGCGTCGGCCAACCATACGTGCAAGGGGAACTGCGCCGATTTAGCCATTGCGCCCAAGAAGAAGGCGATGCCGGTTGCGGTTAGCCATAGGGCGGGCATGGCGTGATCCCCGAATTGCCATGCGCCGTCGAGCACCACGGCTCGCGTCACCGCGCCGCCGTCGCCAAACAGGTGCTGCACGTCGAGCGAGCCGAACTGCGCATACACCAGGGCGATGCCTACCAGAAACCCGACGTCGCCGATACGATTGATAATGAACGCCTTCATGCTGGCGCGGGCGGCGCGCTGCTTGGTAAACCAATAGCCGATTAGTAGGTAAGAGGCAAAACCGACCAATTCCCAAAAGATGTACATAACCAAGAGGTTGTCCGCTACGACCAAACCCAACATGGCAGCGCAGAAGAGGCTCAGGTACATCCAGTAACGATGGGTGCCTGGATCACCCGCCATGTAAGCCACCGAATAGATGTGTACGGGAAGGGCAATCAACGGTACGAGCAATAACATGACCACCGACAGGTTGTCGAGCAGGATACCGATACGCATCTGATATTCCCCTACGGTGAACCATGTCCATTGGGCGTGCAAGTTATCTTGTTCCCATACTTGGCCGAATACGTAGATGGCCGCCAGCAAGCTACAGGTGATAGACCCTATGGACAATACGCGTGACACCGAGCCCCTGCCCATCAACGCGGATAACAAACAGGCCCCCAAGGGGGACAGGATAGCTATCAGGGTGGCTAATATAGGATATGTCAGCAGCGTGTTAGGCAAATCTCGTCGATTTAGGGTGACTAAATTGCGATTAAATTATGAGTGTGTTATTCTTTCAGGTCCCGAATCTCGTTCGGGTCAATCGTTTTGTATTGTTTATATACGTTCAGGATGATGGCTAACGCCACGGCCACGGCTGCGGCAGCCAGCACGATCGCAAACAAGGCGAATACCTGCCCACCATAGAATTGCGCATCGTAACGTCCAAAAGCGACAAGGTTGAGGATGGCGGCGTTAATCATCAGCTCGATTCCCACCAGCACGAGAATCGCGTTTCGTCGTACCAATACCGCAAACAGTCCGATCGCGAACAGGCAAGCGCTGACCACGAGAAAATGGGTAAGCGTAATCATGGGTTCGGCTCCTTTCTGGCAAGGTGCGCCGCGCCCACGAGGGCCATCATGATCATGACGGAGACGACCTCAAACGGCAATACGAAGCGCGTCATGAGGTGGATACCCAGCTGTTCGACAGTATTGTCTGTGACTGCGATGATGGTGGCATGTTCCTGCGCGCGGGAAATCCACGAAGGCTCATGCGTACTTAAGCCCGAGACGGCGTGTATCATCAGTGCGAGCAATGAACCGCTGATCAATAGGCCCTGCCAAGCGGGGAGGGAAATAAAGTGGTGGGTACCCGCGCTTAGCTCGTTTAGCAAGGTTTTGTTAGATAGCATAAACGCAAACAGCAGGAGTACCAGTACCCCGCCCACGTAGACCATGATTTGGGTGATGGCGACGAAATCGGCCAACGCAAAAATATATAATCCGGCTACGGCAAAGAGTACGACAAAAAACAGGAAAAGCGAACGTGCGATATTCTGGAGTATGATCATGAGTAGGGCCGAGCCAATGGCAACTGCGGCCAACAGGTAGAACAGGAGCGCTTGCAGGGTCATGGTTTGCTTTTGGCCGCCCCCTTTTCGGCTTGGAATGCTTCGTATTCGGCTTTCTTGGCGTTGATTTCCTCGGGCGTCATTGTTGCGAAGGAATAAATGAGGTCGTTGAGCCGTGGCGTGCTTCGGTCATACTGGTCGGTCATGGTAATGCACTCCGTAGGGCAAACAACGGTACACAAACCGCAATACATGCACTTGGCCATGTCAATGTCGAATTTCGCGGCATATAGACGTTTGACGCTGCCATCCGACGTTTTGCCGATGACATCCGTTGCCTTGATCGCTTCGATATCGATGCAGTCGACGGGGCAGGCCTTTGCACATAGGTCGCAGACGATACAGTCGTCGATTTCGACGTCAAGTTGGTAGCGGGCCACTTCGGGTATCGGCATCTTCTGGCTGGGAAACTGAACGGTGGTGACACCCTCCTGTTGTTTGAAATAGTCCGGCTGGCGCACATCCACTGACCCACGCGAACGGCGCGCGCCAAAAAGATGTCGGAAGGTCGTGGCTAGACCTTTCGTGGCAGTGATGAATGCTTGCAGTGCCGTTTTGAACATGGGGGTTAACTCTGTTGTTTAGTCGAAAGTCGAATAGTGGTATGTTAATTAGTCCTAGTTCTTATAGTCGTCGGTTAAATATTTATCAGTTCATGACCCAGATTCGCCAAACTCCGGATAGTGCCATACACAAAAATGCGAGCGGTGTGAGCACTTTCCAACATAACGACATCAGTTGGTCGGCGCGGAGGCGGGGAAGGGTCCATCGAATCCAGATTTGAACGCCTACGATAAGCAATGTTTTCGTCAATGTCCAAAAAAGGCCCCAAGCGTTGCCGGTGGTCCATTCGGCCAGTTTCCATGCGCCGATGTTCGGTAGGGGACTGTTCCACCCGCCGAGAAAAACAACCACGCCCAGCATCGCCACCAAAAACATCATTGCGTATTCCGCTAAGAAGATAAAAGCGAAATGTAGGCCGCCATATTCGGTGTGGAAGCCTCCTACCAGCTCCGATTCGGCTTCGGGAATATCAAATGGGGCACGGTTGCACTCGGCTAGCGAAGCGATGAAAAAGATGACGTATGCCAGCAGCAAATGAGGTGCTTGGAATACATGCCAAGCCAGTATGCCGCCCACTTCGCTGACGTCCCAAATGCCAAGAAACAGGAGGGTTTCCTCGCTGAGGATGCCTTGGCGGGTAGCCAGCGTCTGTAAATTGAGAGACTGAGCAATCATAACGGCCGCTATCAGGGAAATTCCGACCGGAATCTCGTAGGAGACGATCTGCGCCACGGAACGCATCGCGCCTAATAACGAAAACTTGTTGTGCGAACCCCATCCGGCCATGAGGATGCCGATAGCGTCAATCGACACGATGGCGATGGCGAAAAAAATGCCAAGGTGGATGCCCGAAGGCACAAGTGAAGGCCCCCATGGCATCACGGCAAACCCTAGGTACACGGCAGCGAAAATCACCACCGGAGCGACCACGAATAGCGCCTTGTCGGCAGCCGCAGGCGTTATCGCTTCTTTCTGGATGAGCTTGAGAATATCGGCAAGGGTCTGGAGGGTGCCGTAGCGCCCCGTTTCCATCGGTCCGAGGCGGTCCTGCACAAAGCCGGCAATCTTGCGCTCAGCATATACGGCAAAGAGCGCGAATAAGGCAATGAAGCCGAATAGCAGAATGCCAACCGAAAGATATGTGAGGTAAAATCCCAATGCTTTGTAGCCTTCGCGTTACGTCTTGCAAACATAAGGATTAGGGCGGATAATCTATAGTTGAATGGTAGGAATTTATGGATCAACCAATGTGGTCAAACTAAGCATATTTCCTACGCTGCTAGACGTCGCCCACGGGCACTCGGTAGCGTGTTTCTTCAGCCCAATAATCCAACACTTCGAATCCGCCGCATGCGGCAATTCCAGTGTTCGATTGGTCACGCTAAGGGTTGCTCGTTACCGGGGCACCGCCCGTTGCTATCGCTGTTCGATGGGTACGTAATCCCGTTGGGTGTGGCCTACGTAGATTTGCCGTGGGCGACCGATCGGCTCACGGTTGGCCTTCATCTCTTTCCACTGTGCGATCCAGCCCGGCAGGCGTCCTAGCGCAAAGAGAACGGTAAACATATCAGTAGGGAATCCTAACGCGCGGTAAATAATGCCCGAATAGAAGTCTACGTTGGGATAGAGTTTGCGATCTACGAAGTATTGATCTTTCAGCGCGGCGGCTTCCAGTTCTTTGGCGATATCCAATACCGGGTCGTTTACCCCTAGTTTTTCGAGAACTTCGTCGCAGGCTTTTTTAATGATCTTGGCGCGAGGGTCAAAGTTTTTATATACACGGTGCCCGAAGCCCATCAAGCGGAACGGGTCGTTTTTATCTTTGGCTTTTTCAATCCATTTGGCACTGTTGCCTCCATCATTTTTGATGTTTTCAAGCATTTCGATGACAGCTTGGTTGGCGCCTCCGTGCAGGGGTCCCCACAAGGCAGAAATACCGGCCGAAATCGAAGCGTACAAATTGGCGTTTGATGACCCCACAATGCGTACGGTGGAGGTCGAGCAGTTTTGCTCGTGGTCGGCGTGGAGGATCAGCAGCTTGTGCATCGCGCTGACCACCACGTCGTCGATCTCGACGTCTTCGGTCAGCTGGCCAAAGGTCATGTTGACGAAGTTATGCACGTAGTTGAGGTCGTTGCGCGGATAAATGACCGGGTGGCCCAACGATTTCTTGTGGATCCACGAAACGATGGTAGGCATTTTAGCCAACAGTTTCACGATTGTCAGGTTCTCGTCTTCCTCGGAGGGGTTAGGGTCGAGCGACTCGGGATAAAACGCCGATAGAGCGCCCACTAAACAGGAAAGCTGGCCCATGGGGTGCGACTTTGACGGGAAACCGTCAAAGAACTTCTTCATGTCCTCATGGATGAGTGTATGCCGACTGATTTTGGTGCGGAAATCCGCCAAGGTATCAGCCGACGGCAATTCGCCGTAGATCAGCAGGTACGCAACTTCCAGAAAAGTGGACTTTTCAGCCAATTGCTCGATGGGATAACCGCGGTACTGCAGCACACCCTGCTCACCATCAAGAAACGTGACGCTGCTTTGGGTAGCCCCCGTGTTTTTGTAACCGGGGTCAAGCGTAATCAAACCCGAGCTATCCCTAAGTTTCGAAATGTTAACTGCGCTTTCGTTTTCCGTACCAGTTACCACTGGTAGCTCGTACGTCTTGCCCTTATATGAGATTGTAGCTGTTTCTGACATAATATTTCCTGTTGATGGCAAATGTAGTCAAAATCGAGAGATTAATCAAAGGTGGGGGAGGTAAAATAGTTGGGTTATGACGTTAAAGAAACAGTTGTATTGCCGAAGCGTAAGGCAGTCCCATCCTTGGATAATTCCTGCAAGAGCGGGGTAGGGTCAGTTACCTGGTCAGGCGAGGGGAGCAGGCAGGCGCTAAGGTCATAACGCCAGTGACGCACGGGTGTTCAGATGATTTTTTAAAAAAAAGTGAAAATAAATTTGGCGTCTACGAAATTTTCGTACCTTTACGATTAAAACGTAGTTATATGGAGAAGCTGACGATTCAGGAGGAAGAAGCCATGCAATTAATTTGGCGCAACAAGGGTGGGTTTGTCAAGGAACTGCTGGATAGTATGCCGGGGGAAAAGGTGCCCTACACCACGCTCGCGTCGACCATCAAGAAGCTGCAGGGCAAGGGTTACGTCACGGCTGTGAAGTATGCAAATGCCTACCGATACGAACCTGTAATCTCGGAGGAGGAGTATAAAAGGCTTTTTATGAATGGCTTTGTTAGCGACTATTTTCGCAACTCCTACAAGGACTTGGTCAGTTTTTTTGCCAAGGATGAAAAAATAACCCCGGAAGAGCTCGATGAGATTATCCGGATGATTAAGGATAAAAAATCAAAATAGCTATGCCCGAGATCTTCGTATACTTAATTAAGGCTAATGTCGCCCTCGTCCTATTTTATATCGGATACCGTTTATTGCTTCGCAAGCTCACGTTCTACAACCTGAATCGGTACTATTTGCTATTCGCGCTATTATTTTCGGCGATTTATCCACTAGTCAATTTAAGTGGTTGGGTTGCCGAGCAGCAGGTGGCCGTTGCCGACGTGGTTTACGTATTGCCGGATTGGCAGGGCGCGCCTGAGGCGCCAAACAACGCTTGGCGGTACGTATCCGTATTAATGTGGGGCATTGCAGGGATCTTCGGGTTGCGGCTTTTTCTTCGGCTGGCTAGCCTCCGGGCAATCCATCGTACGTCCACCCCTGCACAGTGGCGACAATTCCATTATCGGCAGGTGCTTGGGCAAACCGCTCCGTTTTCGTTTTGGCGTACGATTTATCTCGACGTGGAACAGCACGGCACTCGAGAGCTGGAGGATATTTTTCATCACGAACAAGTGCACGTAGATCAATTGCATACGGTAGACATCCTACTGGCTGAGGTCTGTAGTATTCTTTGTTGGTTTAATCCTGGTGCATGGCTGTTGCGGCATGCCGTACGCGAAAATCTGGAGTTTATCACGGACCGGCGCGTGCTACAAGATGGCGTTGACAGGGCGGCTTACCAATACAGCCTCCTAAAGGCGGCTTGCGGATCGTCCAACTCGGTCTTGACCGCTAATTTCAACATCAGGAGCCTCAAAAGACGCATAGCGATGATGAATGCTGGGCGTTCGTCACGCCTGCATTTGGGAAAGTACATCCTGATGATGCCTGCGATTGCTTCATGTATGCTCATTTTTACCATCACCAATGCGAGGCCCGACAAGGGGATTCTCAACGTCGTGGAGCAGTCTGTAAACGATGAGTATACAACAGGGGGAAACGAAGGCGAAGCTCGGGTAGCGATGGCAGAGCCTTTTCGTTCCCTAGTCCAGCAGCGTGATTCCATCAAGGCGTACAGCCTTCGCTCAGCCTTTGACGGTCTAATTATCATCGATGGTAAAGAAGCGAGTAAAGCTCAGCTGCTGAAGTTGTCCTCGGAGGAAATCAAAGGAATTGAGATTCTGAAAGACCATATGGCGACTGCGCGCTATGGTGATAAAGGCAAGCACGGAGTCATCCTACTGACGACGAAGGCGAGCCCGACGCCGCCTGGGTCTGCCGATGCATCGGGCAAGCCTCTGATTTTCATTGATGGCGTTGCTGCAAATGAAGGCGAATTGGCGAAGTTGGATAACAGCCAAATAGCGAATGTTGATGTGTTGAAGGGAAGTGCCGCAACATCGCGGTATGGCGAAAAGGGAAATAACGGCGTGGTGTTGATAACGACCAAAAGTGGCAAAATTTCTTATACGGCAGATACGATCGTTGTTGTTAGCGGAAGGGCACTTGATGATTCGGTAGATGATGCCTCCAGTCCATTAATTTTCATTGATGGTGAGCGCGCTACGGTAGCCGAACTCCGGGCACTTTCGCCGGATGACATCAAGGATATGTATGTACTAAAAGGTGAAACGGCGACAGAACGATACGGAGAAGAGGGGAAGAACGGCGTCGTGGAGATCGTGCGCCGAAAGAAATAGCGCTGCAGGGCGGCAATCAAGTCACCGTGCTTCCTGGTTATGCACGCCACCGAAGATCCGTCTCGCATTACGCAAAACTCACCCAACAATCCTGCCGAGCAGGCAGAACCAAGCACGGATGCCCTACAGCCGACCGATCGCCTCGACGGCGGGGCAAACTTTGACTCAGTGTATCGCATGGGCCTCAATCCATTGGATTATTCCGTAGGCTCACCCTTGCTTTCCGAAATTAGTACTTATCTTTAGCCCGACTTTAACAGCGAAAGATGAAATTTTCTTTTATGGCTTCTGTCGTTGCCATCGCGCTTCAAGTGGGCACTGCCACCGCGCAAACCGCGACAGACGAAACATCGTTGAAAACAAAGGCCGACTCCGTTGCCTATGCATTTGGGTTGGCCATTGGAGATGATTTAAAACGGACGGGTATCGAAGCGCTCGATCCTGCAGTAATGATGACTGCGATTAATGCGGTCTTTAGAGAGGAGCGGCGTACCCTCAGCGAGGAAGAGCAGCGCGAAGTCATTACAGGCGCGCTTACGGAGGCCTACGAGCGGCGCAATGAGCCGCTTATTGCGGCCGCTAAGGCATTTATGGAAGACAATAGGGCGAAGCCAGGAATCATTACCACGGCTAGCGGCCTACAATATGAAGTGATTCGTGAGGGTTCTGCCGAAAAGCCGTTATTGCAGGATACCGTGACCGTTCACTACCGTGGTGTACTGGCCGACGGGCAGCAATTTGATAGTTCCTATGACCGGGGTGAACCGGCAACTTTCCCGCTCAACTTGGTTATACCGGGCTGGCAGGAGGGCTTACAACTGATGGGGGAAGGCGCTCATTACCGGTTATACATCCCCTACGAACTCGGCTACGGTGAGCGCGGCAGCGGCAGCATGATCCCGCCCTTTAGTCCATTGGTTTTTGATGTCGAGTTAGTCGATGTTGCGCGAGCAACGCCCACGACCCCTCCGTCACCCTAACAGCGTATCGTGATGAGTACCTTGCTTGGCCAGTCGGATCTTGCTGTCAATACCGTCAGCTTCGGATGCATGTCCCTATCGGACAATTCCAAGTCGAATCGACAGCTATTGCGCAAGGCTGCCGAAGCGGGGATTACGCTATTTGATACGGCGGATATTTATCAGGACGGCATCAACGAGATGCTGGTAGGAGAGGCTTTGGCGCCGCTGCGGCACGAGGTGTTTATCGCTACGAAAGTGGGCAACCAGCGCCAGCCGGATGGCAGCTTGTCTTGGAACCCCTCCAAGGCTTATATTCTCAAAAGTGTCGAAAATAGCCTGAAGCGATTGGGTACGGATTATATCGATTTGTACCAATTGCACGGCGGTACCATCGAAGATCCCATTGACGAAATTATTGAGGCATTCGAAATCGTCAAACAGCAGGGGAAAATTCGCTGGTACGGGATATCGTCCATCCGCCCCAATGTAATCCGGGAATACGTGATGCGGTCAAATATCGTCAGCGTCATGATGCAATATAGCTTGCTAGACCGCCGCCCGGAGGAGTCCGTGCTGGGGCTATTGCATGAGCGGGGCATCAGTACCATTGCGCGGGGTGCTGTAGCGAGCGGTCTACTGGTGGGGAAAGAGCATGCGTCATACCTTCAGTATACGGATAGTGAAGTAGCCAAAGCAGCGAAGGCGGTTTCGGCAGTAGCATCCGAACGGGGGACGGACAGTCTGGAAATAGCGCTTGCCTACGTTTTTGCGGAGCCAGCCGTGTCCACGGTGGCTTTGGGTCTGCGGACCCCTTTACAATTGGATGAAGCCCTGCGAGCCATGGCTCGTAAGCGGGAACTGGATCCCGAACATCTTGCCACGTTGCGCCAGGCGGTGCGTGCGTTTACGTATGACAACCACCGATAGGCCTGCCGAGGAATACACATTAAATCCAAATACTATTATGAAAAGATCGATTAAACTTGCCTTGTTTTGCCTACTCTACCTCGTTCCTTTTATGGTTGTGGGGCAGCAGCAACCCGAGAAGAAACTGGGATGGTCACTCTCGGCCCAAACGTACACCTTTAACCGCTTTACCTTCGCCGAGGCCATAGAAAAGACGGCCGGAGCTGGACTGCGTACCATTGAGGCCTACAATGGTCAAAAACTCGGAGGCGGTTTGGAAGGAACCTTCAATTTCGGAATGGATGCCGACATGCGCAAAGCGGTGAAGAAATTGATGAAGAAACACAAAATCAAGCTTGTCGCTTTTGGCGTTGTCAACGGCAATTCGGAAGCGGAGTGGCGGCAACTTTTCGCCTTCGCGAAGGATATGGGTATCCGCTACATCAACACCGAGCCGAAAGCAGAGTTTTTGCCACTTATCGGGCAGCTAGCTTCTGAATACAAAATTCACGTCGGCATCCACAACCACCCAGAGCCCTCCACCTACTGGCATCCGGATGTGGTGCTTGACGCTATCGCGAAAGCCAATAGCCCTTACGTAGGCGCCTGCGCGGATATTGGCCACTGGATACGCTCTGGTTTGGATCCGGTAGAGAGCTTGAAAAAGTTTGAAGGCCATCTTAAAAGTATGCACTTCAAGGATTTGAAGGAGAAGGCCCGCCAAACCCACGACGTACATTGGGGTACAGGCGTAGCCAACGTACCTGCGATCGTCGCGGAGCTTAAGCGCCAGAATTTCAAAGGCAACATCTCCGCCGAGTATGAGCACAACTGGGAAGACAATGCCGGCGACGTGGCGCAGAGCGTTAAGAATTTCAGGGAAATCGTAGCGGGCAAGTAAGCGCCGCTCACTAGAAAAGCCCGAACAGTTCGGCCTCGATTTTTCGGATAACAAAGCCCAGATCTTCGGGGTTGTTAGCAAAATCGAGTTTGTCCTTATCGAGGATCAGGAGCTTCCCTTCACGGTAGCTCTTGATCCATTTCTCATATTTCTCGTTCAATTTGCTTAGGTAATCCAGACGGATACCCGTTTCGTATTCGCGCCCGCGGATTTGGATATTGTTGACCAGTGTGGGTACCGACGCGCGCAGGTAAATCAACAAGTCCGGTGCCTTGATGTAACGGACAATGCTTTCAAAAATATTGGAATAGTTCTCGAAGTCGCGCGCACTCATCAGGCCCATGTCATATAGGTTCTCCGCGAAGATATAAGCATCTTCGTAAATCGTGCGGTCTTGGATAATCTTCGTTCCCTTTTCTTGCAACTCGATGATATGCCGGAAACGGCTATTGAGGAAATAGATCTGCAGGTTGAACGACCAGCGTTTCATGTCGCTGTAAAAGTCTTCAAGGTAGGGATTGTTGTCCACAGCTTCAAATTGGGGTTCCCATTTGAGGTGGTCGGCCAGCAACTTGGTGAGCGTCGTCTTCCCCGCTCCGATATTTCCTACGATAGCGATATGCATGATTAATACAGTTTTTTTAAGCCAATGATCTCCCGTACTTCATCGACGGTTTTCCGTGCGCTTGCCTGCGCTTTTTCCGCGCCCAATTTGATTACCTTGCGGATGTAGTCGTCGTCGGCCGATATTTCCGCGATGCGCGATCGGACTGGCTCGGTAGCTACGACCATGTCCTCGGCCAGCTGTTTTTTAAAGTCGCCGTAACGGATCGCGCAAGCGTTGTACTGCGCTTCGAAATGAGCCAGCGTATCCTCCGACGATACAACGCGCATTAGGTCAAAAAGATTTTGCACCGCCTCGGGCTTCGCTTGGTTGGGCTCCGTGGGGCCGGCATCTGTGACCGCTCGCATGATTTTCTTGCGGATGACCTGGGGATCGTCAGAAAGGTATATGCAGTCTGCATCGCCATTGGATTTGCCCATCTTGCCCTGCCCCGTCAAACCAGGTACCTTTACCAGCTTATCTGAATACGTGAACGCGAACGCTTCCTTAAAGTAGTCGACCTGGTAGAGGCGGTTGAATCGATTGCCGAATGTCCGGGTCATCTCCAAGTGCTGCTCTTGGTCTTTGCCAACTGGCACTTTGGTGCCGTGGTGCAGCAGAATATCGCATGCCATAAGTACCGGATAGGTCAACAGGCCTGCGTTGACATTGTTGGGGTTTGCCCGCACTTTGTCCTTAAACGATGTCGATCGTTCCAGTTCGCCCATATAGGCGTTCATGTTCATGTATAAATAGAGTTCGGCCACCTCGGGCACGTCCGACTGGATATAAATCGTCGACCGCTCAGGGTCGATGCCCGCTGCGAGGTATTCGACCACCACGTGGCGAACCGTGGATTGTAAATCTTGCGGAGTAGGGTGGGTGGTGAGCGAGTGTAAATCGGCAATGAAGAAATAGCAATTGTACTCGTTTTGCATCTTCACGAAGTTGCTCAGCGCACCGTAATAGTTTCCTAAATGCAGTTTTCCGGTGCTGCGGATACCACTAACGACATTTTCCATATGGTTGCGAAATTAACGAATTATTATCGGAATCCGCTCGTGCTCCGCGTCCAAAAAAAGACAATTGGACTAGCCGTTGCGGATGTCAGGTTCATGTAAAAAACGGCGTGGCAATTTTTGACCAATACCACGCATGTCGCCGAAACTATGTATCTTCACCGAACTCATCGGTCTTACGTTCGTTGTCAGGGTAACGGCACACGTCAGATGTCATATTGGTGCAACATCGTCTGAGCGATGGGGTCGCGCTATCATTTTGTTGAGAACTTAACGTATCGAAAACTTATTCCCGTTTATGGAAAACTTGGTTCGTCCTACGTATGAGAAAGCACCCGCGGATGACTTCTTCAAGAAAATGCAGAAGGAAGTGCAACAATCGGTTTTGGGCAATCCGAAGATTCAGCGTCGAAATATCATCAAATCCTTCTTGCTGCTAGCTGCATACTTCGGTTTTTATGTTTGTATTTTGGCATTCGGCAACCACACCCCCTTGCTTTTCCTGTTTTATATCCTGTTGGGCTTTTCGATGATTACCTTGTTTATCAACGCATTCCACGACGCAGCCCACGGAGCCGTGTTTAAGAAAAAGTCGCACAACAAGCTGTTCACCAACGTGCTGGAACTTTTCGGAAGCAATAGTTGGTTGTGGTCCAAGCGGCATTTGCTACTTCACCATCCTTACCCTAACGTTCAGCACTGGGATACCGACATCAAGCAGAGCGACATGGTTCGGATTTTTCCCGAAAGCGAGCTGTTGCCACAGCATCGCTACCAGCATATCTACATGTGGCTTTTGTATCCCATGTATACGCTCAATTGGCTTTTTATCCGAGATTTCAAGGATTTCTTTGGCAAGAAGGATAATTACATCAAGCGCGTCGTCAAAATCCCGCGCGTGGAGTACGTCAAGCTTTTCGCGGCGAAGGCGTTTAACTTATTTTACCTGTTGGCGATCCCCATGATGGTGTTGGAACAACCCTGGTACATGATTCTGTTGGCGTGGCTGGCGATGCACATCTGTGGTAGTATGCTCGGTGTTATTGCGTTGATTTCGACGCATGTGGATGAAGATGCCGTGTTTCCCTTACCACCTCCCGACGGTAAGATGGACCGCACATGGGCCGAACACCAGATGCTCGTGACGAAAGACTTCAGCGCGGATAGTCCCCTGGCCAATTTCCTGTTTGGCGGGTTTACCCATCATGTGGCGCATCATTTATTCCCAAACGTGGCACATACGTACTATCCGTATATTACGCCAATCATCCGTCGGTATGCGCAGGAGTATAACTTGCCCTATACCTGCTATCCGGCGTATAAAGCCGTTAAATCTCACTTTAACTTATTGAAGAAGAGTGGTGTTCGGGAAAATCTGTTGCAGCACGGCGAGTTGTAGCTTCGTTTTAAAGCTTCTTTGCCTCCTCCCAATACACGTCCATTTCGGACAGGGTCATGTCGCGCAGTTCGCGCCCCGACTCAGCCGCGCGTTTCTCTAAGTGGTTAAACCGCTTAATGAACTTCTTGTTGGTACGCTCCAATGCATTTTCGGGATTGATGCCGATGAAGCGCGCATAGTTAACCAACGAGAACAATACGTCGCCGAATTCGGCTTCGGCTTTTTCGAGGTCTACCGAGTCAGGTGTTTCGACATTGAATTCGGCTTTAAACTCCGTCAGTTCCTCTTCCACCTTTTGCCATACTTGGGCCTTTTCTTCCCAATCAAAACCCACGCCGCGGACCTTGTCCTGGATGCGGTATGCCTTTACGAGGGCAGGCAAGGAATTCGGCACGCCCGAAAGCACGCCCGTACGCCCTTTTCCTTCCCTCAGCTTAATCTGTTCCCAGTTGCGTTTCACGTCGTCCTCGTTGGACACTTCGGTGTCGCCGTAGATGTGTGGATGGCGCGAGATCAACTTGTCGCAAACGGCGTTGAGTACGTCCGTGATGTCGAAAGCCTGCTGTTCCTCGGCAATGCGGGCATAAAATACCAAGTGCATCATGAGGTCACCCAGTTCCTTTTTAACTTCATCCAAGTCACTTTCGAGGATCGCGTCTGCGAGTTCGTACATTTCCTCGATGGTGAGGTGCCGCAGCGTTTGCATGGTCTGCTTCCTATCCCAGGGGCACTCCGCGCGGAGGGTGTGCAGCACCGTCAGCAGACGGTCGAATGCAGCGGTGGGCGTATGTTGCGTTGGCGGCGGGACGTGTGCCATAGTGTTTTCGCTTTTAAGAATCCAGTACTAACGCGCACGATTAATGTGGGGATACCACCTTCAGGCCGATAATCGAGGCAATTAGCGTGAAAATAAAAAACACCCGCCAGAAGGTGGCAGGTTCGTTGAAATAAAATATACCCAGTAATACGGTGCCGACCGCGCCAATCCCCGTCCAGACCGCATAAGCCGTCCCTAGGGGAAGGGTCTGGGTCGCTTTGACCAGTAAAACCATGCTAATGGTCAAGCACACCGCGAAACTGCCGTACCAGAGGTAGACGGCATTTCCTGTTGCGAGTTTGGCCTTGCCGAGGCTGGCCGTGAAGCCGACCTCAAATAGTCCGGCAATGATGAGTAATATCCAATTCATTTTGTTTGTTTTTCAGCGGGAGTTAGGCGATTTTCTTCGTGTTTCCAATACCGGAGGTGCAGCTCGTTGCCATCGAATACGGCGTACGAGTCGAAATGGACCCATTCGCCTAGGTTGACGTACCGGCTTCCGTGCTCCAAGGTGATATCGAGGGGCAGATGCCGGTGTCCGAAAACGAAGTAGTCATAATGCTTCGTTTCGAGTACTTCGCGCGCGTATGTCACCAGCCATTCCCGGTCCACGTTGAGCAACTGCTCCCGACGTCCGTTGGCTAGGCGGCTGTTGGCCGACCAGCGCTGCGCAATGCCGATGCCAAGGTTCGGGTGCAGGCGGGCGAACAACCATTGGCAAAGCCGGCTCCGGAATATTTTTTTGAGGGTTTTGTACCGATGGTCGCCAGGGCCCAGCCCATCGCCGTGGTGGAGGTAGAACGACTTGCCTCCGCGCTCGATGACGAGTTCGTTACTGACGATCGTTGCGCCGAGCTCGTCGCGTAGGTAGCCAAACATCCACATGTCGTGGTTGCCTTTGAAAAGGGTGATCTTCGTACCCGCGTCCGCGAGGTCTGCCAGCTTACCCAACAGACGAATGTAGCCTTTGGGCACTACCGTGGCATACTCAAACCAAAAATCGAAGATGTCGCCCAGCAGATACAGTTCGGCAGCATCGTGCCGGATGGCTTCCAGCCACGCCACAATTCGTTGCTCGCGCCTGCGCGACTCCTCTCGAGGAAATGTGCCCAAGTGGAAATCGGATGCGAAGTAAATCTTGTCGCGAACAGCCATGGAGGGCAAAAATACCCAAAATTGTTGTCTTAGCCAATCCGGATTTTTAACGGTTGACGTTTTTAATACGAAGTCGAAATCTTTAATGGATGAGCTGCCGGTTTAGTTTGTTAATATTGGTTAACTTATTGTTAGTCATGGTGTTTTTGTTTTGGTTTAGTTAGGGGATTTTTGTAAAGTGTTGTGATCTTGTTAGCTTTGTTTCGTCATAACACACACGAATGATGAACAAAAACATTGGAATTATAATGCTGGCAGCTCTTGTCGGCGCCTGTGGTAATCCACGGACCATTGAGCCGGCGGAGCAGATCGAACTGCTTCCCTATCCCGAAACCGCCAAGGGCGATGTCGTAGACACGTATTTTGGTACGGAGGTGCCGGACCCGTACCGTTGGCTCGAGGACGACTTGGCACCCGAAACCAAAGCGTGGGTAGACGCCCAAAATGAGGTTACCCAGCACTATCTGGGTCAAATTCCATATCGAGACGCGATATCCCAGCGACTCGAAAAGTTGTGGAACTACGAAAAGTTTTCTGCCCCGTTCGTCGAGGGTGAATATACGTATTTCTATAAAAACGATGGGTTGCAGAACCAAAGCGTATTGTACCGCCAGAAAGGCGAAGACGGTGAGGTCGAGGTTTTCCTGGATCCCAACACTTTTTCGGCGGATGGTACCACTTCGCTGGCGGGCATCAGTTTCAGCCGCGACGGCAGCTTGGTAGCGTATCAGATTTCCGAAGGCGGTTCGGACTGGCGCAAGGTAATTGTGATCAAAGCCGAGGACAAAACCGTGGTAGGCGACACGCTCGTAGACGTCAAATTCAGCGGCTTGGCCTGGCGAGGTAATGAAGGCTTTTACTACAGCAGCTATGATAAGCCCGAAGAAGGCAGCGCCTTGTCGGCGATGACGGATCAGCACAAGTTGTTTTTCCACCGCTTGAATACGCCACAGCGGGAAGATACCCTCGTATTTGGCGGGTCGGAACTGCCGCGTCGCTATATAGGCGCCTACCTGACGGAGGATGAGCGCTATTTGGTTATTACGGCTGCGGTGACGACCAACGGGAACGAATTGTATGTGCAGGACTTGTCAAAGCCGGGTAGCTCGATTGTCCGCGTGGTAGATAACTTCGATAATAACCATTGGGTGGTAGATAGTGAGGATGACAAGCTGTTTATCCAAACCGATTTCCAAGCACCTAACGGGCGGCTGGTAGTCGCAGATAACAATAATCCTGCTCCGACTAATTGGGTAGACGTGATTCCCGAGACGGAAAACGTCTTGAACGCAAGCGCAGGTGGGGGCAAACTCTTTGCTAACTACCTGAAAGACGCGACGTCCCTGGTGCAACAATATTCGTTGGCGGGCGAGCTGGAGCGTACCATCGAGTTGCCGGCCGTAGGCTCTGCCGGTGGCTTTGGGGCCAAGCGCGATGACGACCATCTGTACTACTCGTTTACGTCCTATGTGTATCCGCCTACGATCTTCAAGTATGACATCGCGTCAGGAGAATCGACCGTATACAAGGAATCCGGTGTGGATTTTGATCCCTCGCGCTACGTGTCCAACCAAGTATTCTACACATCCAAGGACGGTACGAAAGTACCCATGATCATTACGCATCGCAAGGATATTGAGCTAGACGGAACCAACCCCACGTTATTGTACGCCTACGGTGGGTTTAACATTAGCCTAACGCCTTCGTTTAGTACGGCCAACATCATCCTGTTGGAGCAGGGTGGTATCTATGCCGTCCCTAACATCCGAGGAGGAGGCGAATATGGAGAAAGATGGCACGTGGCTGGTACGAAAATGCAGAAGCAGAATGTGTTTGACGACTTTATCGCCGCTGCCGAATACCTGATCAAGGAGGGATATACCTCACCCGAGAAACTTGGTATAGCCGGTGGTTCCAACGGAGGGTTGCTGGTAGGCGCGGTGATGACCCAGCGCCCTGAGTTGTACCGGGTAGCTTTTCCAGCGGTAGGCGTACTGGATATGTTGCGGTACCACAAGTTTACCGCTGGGGCAGGGTGGGCTTTTGACTATGGCACGGCCGATGACAATGCGGAAATGTTCAACTACTTGCACGCCTACTCCCCCTATCATGCGCTGAAACCAGGCACCGCATACCCCGCGACGATGGTCACTACGGCCGACCACGACGATCGTGTGGTGCCGGCACATTCGTTCAAGTTTGCCGCACGGCTGCAGGAATACCACACCGGCGACAATCCGGTGCTCATTCGCATAGAAACCAAGGCGGGCCACGGCGCTGGCAAACCCACGGCAATGATCATCGCCGAAGCCGCTGACCGGTGGGCATTCCTATTTCAGAACTTGGGAGTGACCTACCAGGAATAGGAAGTCGCCCGTATAAAAATAGATCAGCCCTTGCGTTTAACGCAGGGGTTTTTTATTGCTTTTTACCGTGTGTCATATCGCAGGAGGAGATTCAGATAATATTTGTTGGATGTGGGGTGATTGGGATGGTTTGTTTCGAACCAAAACGTTAGGTTTGTAGTCACGCCGCTGGCGTGATAGACTCCGCCAGGTATCGCGTGGCGCCTTGGCGCCAAGGTCGAGTCGGTAATCCCAGATCGGTTTTATGCATTTCGTTTATATTCTATATAGCCCATCCGTAGGGAATTACTACACGGGGAGTTGTGGCGACGTTATGAAGCGATTGGCCGAACACAATGGTGGGCACAGTCGATATACCCGCTCGGGGAAGCCGTGGGAACTGGTTAAACTATTCGAGTTGCCCAGCCGAAAGGAGGCCCTTCAGCTTGAAAGCAAGATCAAGAAAAGAGGAGCGAAAAGATTTTTGTTGGATGTGGGGTGATTTTGTATATTTGCGTCCCCAATCAAACATTCGGGTTGTAGCGTAGCCAGGTATCGCGCCAGCATGGGGTGCTGGAGGTCGTGGG
>CAYRGQ010000023.1:0-50449 GCA_964423925.1 uncultured Sphingobacteriaceae bacterium
TGCGTATACGGGTATATGGCGAAGAAGGCGGCTTGGAATGGGCGCAAGAAGAACCCAATACACTAATTATAAAACCATTAGATAAGCCTCGCCAGCACTATCGCACAGCCGTGGGCTACGCAGCTCCCTACACGCTAAGCTCCTTTGCCACCCACAATACGCGCATCCCCTCCGGACACCCTGAGGGCCTGCTCGAAGCATTCGGTAATATTTACCGCAACTTCGCCCTGACGGTATCGGCAAAAATAGAAGGCCGCCAACCGACTCCTGAAATGCTGGATTTCCCACAGGTGCATGAAGGCGTGCGCGGCATGGCCTTTATCGACAAAGTAGTCGAAAGCAGCAATAGCACCCAGAAATGGATAAAATTTGAGATTTAATCCCATTGTGTCGTACACACATAACCCAAGCGCCCCTTTGTTATTTCGGGGCGCTTGGTCGTTTTAATCCACCTTGCGATGGATAGTCCGAGCCCGCTGATTGTTATTCTCGGCCCGACCGCCTCGGGCAAGACACGCTTAGCCGTAGAATTGGCCAAACGGTTCGATGGTGTCATCATCAGCGCCGATTCGCGTCAAATTTACCGCCACATGGACGTCGGTACGGGAAAGGATCTCAACGAATACGGTACCGTGCCCTACCACCTGATTGACATCGTCGAGCCGGGTACCCCGTACAATGTCTCGCAGTACCGCCAGGATGCCTCCGCTGCTATCCGGCATACCCTGCAGGCCGGCAAGCGTCCGATACTCTGCGGCGGCACCGGACTTTATATACAAACGCTACTGCAAGGCCTCCCCTACAGTGACGTTCCCGTGAACGAAGCACTGCGCGAAGCACTGGAATATCTGCCTACGCCCGAGCTCACCGCTCGCTTATCGCAACTTCCGCTGCCAGCGAACTACACACCCGACACCAGCACGCGAAAACGCATCATCCGAGCCCTTGAGGTCGCCGCATGGTACGAGCAAAACCCGCAAGGCATCGCCGATACCCCACCATTAAACGCCCGCGTGTTTGGCATTGCCGTGTCGCTCGAAGAACGCCGGCAGCGAATTACAGCCCGTCTGAAACAACGCCTGCAGCACGGCTTGATCGAGGAGGTTCAAGGCCTCCTTGACCGCGGACTCACACCCGAACAACTCATTCGTTATGGGCTCGAATACAAATACGTAACCGCATACCTACTGGGCGAATTGGACTACCCAACCCTTTTTGCCCGGCTCAATACGGAAATCCACCGATATGCCAAGCGGCAGATGACCTACTTCCGAAAAATGGAGAAAGATGGTATTTCGATTCAATGGGTCAACGCCGTGGATTTCCATCAAATAAGCCAGCAGCTCGCTACCCAGTAAGCCCCTTCTGCACACACCCCGGTTTCCTGCTTTTACACAACCGATTGCGCATTTTACGCAACCGTTTGAGTTTATCGCCCACTTTGAAGTCCAGTGCTGTTTGTATAAAATTGCTTTTGGGCAACCATCCCACTATCGTGTTTTAACTAGCCTTGTATCTAGACAAACACGCGAAAAAGAAGAGACGGTGAGCAGTTGATGCGTGCCTTCTTAGAAGCTGTACCTGTTTTATGATTATGCCGACACGTGCAGAATCAATACCCCAAGGGGCAACGCGACACACCAGCAAATTATACGCCTGAAATAGAATGACAAACCGATCATAAACTCAAACAATGTATGACGAAACATTTACAGAACACCACACCCAAGGCACTACATAGCAGTTAGCTACGCGGCCCCACGGCCTTCACGGCCAGCGACATCATCAAACTATCAAATTCACCTTAGTTACTTATTAACAATTATGGAACACATTCTTTTCGCTAAGGCGCAGGGACAGGGGCAATTCCCGGCTCGGTCATCGCGTGCGATTCCAGTAATGAAGCCAGTACTCTTGCTGTGCCTCGCACTGTCCTTCGCAGCGCAGGCGCTAGCCATCGAGGTACGCCCTGCCGCCGCTGTTCATGAGACGAGGCCGCAAAGCACCGAGGTGCGGGGAACGGTTCGGGACACCTCCGGCGCTATCCTTCAAGGCGTCAGCGTCCTAGTAAAAAACCACCAGGGACAAGGCACAACTACCGATATTAACGGACGTTTCATCCTAGATGTACCTACGGGCGCAACCTTAGTCTTTACCTTTGTGGGCTACTTGACGCAAGAAGTTCCCGTCAATGGGCGGGAAGTTGTTGACGTCGTACTCTCCGAAGACGTTACCGGACTAGAGGAAGTTGTAATCGTAGGCTTTGGGACACAGAAAAAACAAAGTGTAGTCGGCGCCCAAGCTACCATTAAACCCCAAGAGCTAAAAGTGCCGGTACGAGACCTTACCACAGCGATTGCCGGACGCTTGGCCGGTGTAGTGGCGACTCAACGGGGCGGCGGCCCCGGCAACGACGGTGCTAACCTGTTCATCCGGGGAGTAGGAACATTTGCCTCGAGCCCCCAGGGCCCGCTCCTAGTCGTTGACGGCGTCCCTGATCGCGCAATCAACAACATCGACCCAGAGGACATCGAGAGTTTTACGGTATTGAAAGACGCAACCGCAACGGCTGTGTACGGGACCCGGGGAGCCAACGGTGTAATCCTCATCAATACAAAAAAAGGACGTGCTGGCAAGCCGCAGATTAATGCCGAAGTAAACCAAGCCGTCAACCGATTCACCTTCCTGCCCGACTTTATCGATGGCCCCACCTTCATGGATCTGTTTAATGAAGGCCTTGAGATGCGTGGCCGTGCGCCCCTTTATACGGAGGAGCGCATTGCGCGCCACGCTAGCGGGGAAGACCCGGACCTCTACCCCAACGTGGACTGGTACGATGTGCTGTTCAACAAATACGGCAGCAACAACCGCGCAACCCTCAACGTGAATGGTGGATCCGAAAACGCCACCTACTATATTTCCGCAGGATATTTTGGCGAGGTGGGCCAGTTTAAGCGCGACGACGTACAAACCTACAATTCAACACTACGTTTAGACCGGTTCAACTTTACCAGCAACGTAGACGTTAACGTCACGCGCACTACCAAACTCGCACTCGGCGTCAACGGCTTCATCACAAACTTAAATAGACCGGCCTTCGGCGTTAATGATATATTCGGGCTGGCGACGAGCTCTGCACCACATATCATCCCTCCGCAGTACTCAAACGGACAATGGCCGCAGCTGGCAGGCACCCTGCAAAGCCCCTACATGGCGCTCACGCAATCGGGCGTCGTCAATTCGTATGATAACACGGTGCGTTCAAACATCCGCGTGACACAGGATCTTAACATGTTGCTGGACGGATTGAGCGCTACGGGTATGTTTGCGTTTGACGTTAACGTGAACAACAACCTGACACGGGCGCGAACGCTACAGACCTATTGGGCTACTGGGCGTAATGACGAAGGCGAGCTCATCACCGATATCACGCACGCGGGATCAAATGCACTCGGCTTTGCCCTCAGCCGCTATGGAGACAGGCGCTTCTACACCGAGGGCGCCGTCAACTACAGCAACCGCTTCGATAACCACGATGTTTCCGGTATGTTGCTTTTCAACCAGTCCGACTATAGCGATGCGACCAGCCGCGTGGGTACCTATACGGCAGCCATCCCTTACCGCCAGCGCAACATCGTAGGCCGTGCCAACTACGGCTATGCCGACAAGTACTATGCGGAAGCCAACTTCTCCTACTCCGGCTCGGATAACTTCGTGCCTAGTGAACGCTACGGGTTCTTCCCTTCGTTTGGTGTAGGCTGGGTCGTATCGAACGAATCCTTCTTTGAACCGATCCGTGACGTCATGCAGCACTTCAAGCTCCGCTATACGTATGGACTATCCGGCAACGCCGCTGTCGATAACCCGAACTTGCGTTTCCTTTACCTCACCACAATCGGCAGCGCTGGTGGCTACACATTCGGCGTGCCCGGATCGACGCGCAGCTTCACCGGCTATAACGAGTCGCGCGTGGGAGGCAACGTACGTTGGGAAACGTCATATCGTCAGAACCTGGGGGTGGAAATGAACTTCCTGAATAATGACCTGCAACTGATTGTCGAACTATTCCGCGAAAAACGGGAAGGCATCCTCCTCCCCAATTATGTGATTCCCTACATGTCCGGATTCACCGTTGGCAACATCCCGTATAACAACATTGGTAAGACCAACAACCGCGGTATCGACGCTACGCTGGATTACAACCACAACTGGACGGAAAAGAACTTCTTTTCATTCCGCGGCACCTTCAACTACAACAAGAACTTGGCGGTTTTTGATGGATTGCCACCGTGGAGATACCCTTATCTGGATCGCATCGGCCAACCCATCAGCCAACGCTTCGGCTACATCGCTACGGGCTTGTTCCAAAGCCAGGAAGAAATTGACAACGCGGCCGCGCAGGCAGGCGATGTACGCGTGGGCGATATCCGATACAAAGACCTCAATGGCGACGGGATAATCAATAGCAACGACCAAACGGCTATTGGCTACGGGCATGTGCCTCGTATCGTCTACGGCCTCAACTTCGGTGCTGGCGTAGCGGGCTTTGATCTCAGCCTATTCTTCCAAGGCGTAGGTATGGTCGACTTCAACTACGCAAGCGGTTTCGGCACGACACCATTCTCCCAGGGCGCCACCTACGGCAACATGTACAGTCAAGTACTCGACCGCTGGACACCAGACAATCCGAACCCAAGACCTTTTTATCCAAGACTATCGACTAGCCAAGATGCTACGACAAATTATTATACCAGCACGTGGTGGATACAGCGAGCAGACTACCTGCGCCTGAAACAGGCGGAACTGGGCTATACATTCTCCGACAAAGCGTTACTGCAGCGCTTGGCCATCCAACGGTTGCGTATCTACGTCAACGGCACGAACCTCTTCACCATTTCGCCCTGGAAATTCTGGGATCCGGAATTGGGAGATGGCCGTGGCGCGGTTTACCCCAACATAACCACCTACAACCTGGGTGTTCGTATCAACTTTCAATAATAGACAGCCATGAAAAGGAAAAACACTATAAAATCAACATTGTATGCGCTATGCGGATCACTGTTGTTGTTTCCGGTTAGTTGCAAAAAAGGGTATTTCGACACCCAACCGGACAATATTGTCAGCGTAGAGGAAATCTTTGCTAACAGGGGCCAAACGGAGCGCTGGTGGGCTGGTTTATACACCAACATTCCCGACATATGGGACCAGCCTTATAACTTTTTCTATAGCATCATCACCGACGAGATGGATGCCAGCAACTGGACGAACCCAGGCATGAACAGTGGGGCGATCAACGCTGATGGGACGCCGTCAAATTTCTCGGCGCTCTACGAGCGCATCCGTCTAGCGACCATCTTCTTGGAACGTGTCGATGACAACCAAGAGATACGAAGCATGGCTAATGGCGACCAGATCATCCGCAATTACAAAGGCGAGGCCCGTTTCCTGCGCGCCTACTACCATTGGCTACTTATGAAGCAGTTGGGCCCCATCGTCATCGCACCTACGGTCTCAGCGTCTCCAGAAGACAACTTCCAAGTACCCCGCAGTACCTGGGACGAATGCGTCGCATTCGTACTATCAGAAATTGCCCTTGCCAAACAGGACCTGCCGGTCGACTATTACTTGCAAGGCACCACCCAAATCGATGGCGTGGAGGTAGGACGGATCAACCAGATCATCGCGACAGCGGTGGAATCTCAGATCCTGCTTTATCATGCCAGCCCACTGTTTAACGGCAATACGGAGCTGGCCGACTTCCGAAACCTTGACGGTACGGTGCTAATCAACCAATCGTATGACGCGTCGCGCTGGGCTACGGCAGCGACCGCAGCTAAGACAGCCATCGACCTCGCCGAAGCGAACGGAAAAGCCCTCTTTAAAGTGGCCCACGAAGATCCCTTCCGCGCAGGTTTCCTGTCCAGCCGCGATTTATTCTGGGACGGTTGGCGCACGGAGGGTCTCTGGCTGCGCCCTAGCGCTAATAACTATCAGTGGGAAATCCACGCCGCTCCGCGCTCTACGGCCGGAACAGCGTATAATGGCCTTGCCGTGGTGCAACAACTCGTCGACGATTTCCGTATGGCCGATGGAACGTCCATCGCGGAGAACAGCGCCTACAATGAGAATACCTACGTTAACGAAGGTAATGCGTACTATGCAGCGGGCACCAATACAATGTACACAAACCGCGAACCGCGTTTCTACGCGTATGTAACGTTTAACGGCTCGGTCAGCCCCACCGCTCCGAAGCCGGGCGTGGAGAACTCACGCGTTGAGTTTTTCAACACGGGCACCTCGGGCAAATCCGCTTCCCCGCGCGATTGGCCTAAGACCGGCTACACCGCACGGAAAAACTTACATCCGACGTTCAGCGTCAACCCCGGTATTAACGTAGCACGGCCGGCGATGCTCATACGGCTTGCCGAGCTTTACCTCAACTATGCCGAAGCGCTCAACGAAGCAGAACCCG
Organism: uncultured Sphingobacteriaceae bacterium; assembly: GCA_964423925.1. Lineage (GTDB taxonomy): Bacteria > Bacteroidota > Bacteroidia > Sphingobacteriales > Sphingobacteriaceae > CAYRGQ01. Next base: position 6,473 of record CAYRGQ010000023.1, read on the forward strand.
GACATCCCGACATCCTTACCTACTTGAACGCTGTGCGAAACCGTGCGGGATTGGCCGACTTGCCAGCTGGCCTTAACCAAGCCCAAATGCGGGACGAAATACGCCGCGAGCGGCGCATTGAGCTTTCATTCGAAGGCCACCGTTATTTCGACGTGCGCAGGTGGAAAATCCCGAACCTACCCGGCTCTAACCAAGGTGGCGTGTACGAAGGCATGAACATGGATGCAGGAACTTCCCTTTCCGACCCTGCGTTCCATACACGCGTACCAGCCTTCTCCCGCACGCCATGGCAGCGCCGATACTATTTTATGCCGTACGGACAGAACGAGATGGACCGCAACAAACAATTGGTTCAATTCCCCGGGTATTAACAGAGGAAACGTGTAGTTTTTAAAAGAAAACGAATCATGAAAACACAGAATATATACACATGGCTGCTTATGGGCCTATCCACGGCATTTTTTGCATGCAACGATGATGTTCCTCCGTATGAGGAACTGACGGACTCGAAGGAGGGCGCGGCGGTGTTTATTGCAAAGGCCCACGACGGCCATCAGCACCTGACCATTTTCCCGTATACCGACGAAAGAAGCGTGCAGTTTGGCGTGGGCTTCGGCGCAGTGGGTCTGCCCGCGTCCGACATTGGGATTACGTTGGCGGAGGACCTACAGGCGTTTGACAGCCTAAACGTGATCCGGGAGCTAAACGGGTTGCCTCCCTATGAGCGATTCCCGCAGGGGGCTTATCAAATCGATAAGTTAAACCTGACGATTCCGAAAGGCGGCCTATCGTCCGATTTGACGACATTGACCTACATGCCCGAGGCGTTTGACCCCGAGACGGACTATCTCCTGCCGTTGAGCATCGAAAGTGCATCGGGTTATAGTATAAACCCCGCTACGAAAACCATTTTCTTCATTGCGCCCAAGCTACAGGAACGCCGTGCCAACACGAGCGGTTGGGTGGGCACAGCCTCTTCGGAGCAGGACAATGGCTGGGAGAATACAGGATTGGCGTCAGCGCTCCTAGACGGGGACCTGAACACAATCTGGCATTCGCAGTACAGTCCGGCGCGCCCGGGTTACCCGCACTGGTTAAGCTTCGAGATGCCGGCTCCGACATACGTGACGAAAGTTGCGGTGGCGCCGCGGCAAAATAATGCCAACGGGCCAACCAAATTGAAGCTGGAAGGAAGTGCCGACGGAACCACCTGGTTTGACCTAAGTGACGAGCTGGAATTCGATCCCAGCAACAAATCCTTCCAAGAGTACCCAATCGAAGCGCAATATTTGCAGAAAATTCGGTTGAACTTATTGGAAGGCGGTCAGGACGTTTCCTTCTTGGCAGAATTCGCTGTGTATACCTACTGATAGCCGTCTGTGCGGTAGAGCGGGACCCAGTATTGGCTGCAAATGCCCTGCTCCCGGGCACCGACACGAAGATGAAAACGGCAAGGGCAATGTTCCCTTGCCGTTTTTTTGTTTTACAGACCAGTCAGTCTTTGGAAAGCGCTAGCGCAAACGTGGAATGTCGCTCATAGTAGGATAAACGGGATTATTTCCCGTTTCGTCATCGTTCGCAAATCCCTCGTACCCTAATGTGTTGAGGTGGGCATGGGCCGCCAGTTTACTTCGGATTCGCGGTCAACCACGACATCCTTTCTGTAGCAAACACTCCCTACTGCAAAGCCTGCCCGGAACCTGCTCCCTACCGTATTGTATCCTGACCGGCAAAAAAAAAGCGACTCTCAGGTCGCTTTATTATTTTTATGTACAGGAGGAGTTTGCGCTACCGTACTACTTTCGTCAGCGCGCGTTGTGCCCGCTTATTAGCCTGTTGGATTTTGTAACTAAACCAACGGTCCTTGAATATTTTGCGCATGGTATTGTCAAAGTGGCGTGTGATGACGATATTTCGAAATCCTCTCCACTTGTCATATGCCTTCGATGGCAATGCCCGCACTGAAATGGAATATCCTTCGGTGACATACTGGATGTAGTGCCACCAACCAGATGGCATAAACAACGTGTCGCCCGGGTGAATCTCCGCTTCGAACCCATCGAGATACTTCAAGGCGGGGAACTTCTCGTAATCTGGGTTCTTGATGTTGGCAATGCTGTGAAAATTGTAGGGCAGCTTGTACATCAGGTCCGATTGCTCCAAGGGAAACAGCCACACTTTCTTGATACCCTTATACTGAGTCAGAAATACGTGGGACATGTCGATATCGAAGTGGTTTCGTGTGCTCGATCCCTCACCGCCAAAGAACAGGTAAGGAAGCCACTTGAGCACCTTGCCGCCCGTCAAATCATTATAAACCAAATCATTATTAAGCTCTGGCTTCAACTTCATCAAGTTGAACAAAAAGATGCGTAAGTCGGTCGGCTCTCGGCTGATCAAGTCGAGATACTCCGAAAACTTCATCTTGGCAACCGGTGCGCTAGCGGCCCGGTCGTTGGAGGCATCCTCCTTGCCATGGAGGGTCACCACGCTATCTCCGGCTATTTCCTTGAAATAGTCATAATTCCATTTCGTCCACGCCGGACTGTCCTTACTGACAAAATCCTTCAATATCACCGGCACGCCCTTATTGAGGTGGTTCGTGATAAATTCGGCGGAACTCATTCCGGAGACTTTTTCTACTGGTTTTAGCTTCACGACTGTACGAATTACTGTGGATAAAAGCGGATTTTAAATGCCGAATACAAACTTAATTATCTTGCACGAGGTAATATGCATCATCGATGCAATTTTACACAAAAATTAAACTCTTGTCAACAAAGCGTTAAGCGATTTGCGTGCCAAAAAAAAGGGCTTCCCGCGGGAGTGCCGGAAACCCTTTACGTATGGTTTTCTCCACGGATTAGTACGACCAAAGATCCTGTTCGAAATCGATCAATGATTTCTTAATCCGCTCGGCTTCGTAGAGGCGCTCTAAGCCATCGCTGATGTAATCGCGGATACGCAAATCTTCCGGGTTTGACTGTTTGACGATATAACTCGAGAACAAACGCTTGATGAACACGTCATCATAGCTTAAACCTGTGGCGTCATTATGGCGCGATACGACTTCCTTGTTTACTAAAATATGGCGGGCTTCAGGAAAATAAATCCAGAATGCCGGATAGGCATCGACCTCCAAATTGCTGGTGGCGCCGACCGGAGATTCGGGAAGCGTCGCAATCTCTTCGGGCACCTGCAGATCTTCAACGTAGGCGTCAAATCCACCAAATCCCCCGGTACCCAACCCGATATCGCCGGCAGCACCGCCAATCTGGGGTGTTACCAGTGGCGCGATGCCGATGATGCGCACCTCAAACACCGACCGTTGCCGATCAAAAATCCAATCTTCCTTAATCCGGTAACGTACGACGTCGTCCGAATTGAAATCCGCCGCTACGAAATAAGAACCAATAACATTTCCATCTTCGTCATATTGCTCTACTAAGGAGCTGTCGGCCCCGAAGCGCGTCAGCACCTGGTCTACGGGCAAGCGTGTCTTGAACGAGTCTCCCGTAGGGTCGTCCGGCGTGGGCGTGGGGTCGTAGGCCGTTAGCTCGCCCGCCAGTACCGCATCCATAAGGATTTTGGTCAAATTGGCACGGGGCGAAGCGTACAGGGAGTTCATCTTTTCGCGCAGGTCAAACTCCCGCCAAATACGTTTCGAATACGCAACATCAGACGCCCGAATCGTCGCGTAGGGAATTACCACGCGGTCCAGTACTTCCGATTCCACGTACCCGTCCAGGGGAGGCTCGTCTAGCGGAATGGGCGTGGTGCTATTAGACAGGTTCTGCTGCTGGGCCACCGCGATGCTGCCACACCAAGCGAGCAAAAGAAAAATTCCGATTCGTTTCATGGCTTTTCCTCCTTACATTAATTTACCCGAAGAGTGACATCTGCCAGCTCCTGCTGGATTTTGTCTGGCCCTACCGCTATGATATTGTAGAAATATACTACGGAGTTCGGGGTTACGTTGTTCAACGCATTTTGCATCTGTTGGGTAAACGTACCGTTTGTGCCTTGGAACGGCCCTATAGGATCCGTACGAGGGCTCATCACAATCATCGAGAATCGCGATATATCGAATTTCGCATCAAATTCGAAATCATCGAGCGACGCGAAGATACGATTCTGGGATCTGATCTGGGCTGCGGTCACCGCGCCACCGCTCCGCCCCGCCACTTTGGCTTGTGGCTTAGGAATGCGCTTGACACGAAAGTTCGACGTCCCCAGCGACTGGGTCGCATCGCCGATCTGGGCCGACACCGATATGGAAGCCGTACCCGGCGCGGTCACCCGCGCGACGTAATTTCCCGCCGAACCGCTTACCGTCACGTTTTCTCCACTGACCCGAAGGCTCTCCTTCGGAATACCTGGCGCCGATACCGAAATGGGGTTGTCTACACCGATATACAACACGTTCATCGCATCAGGGGACACGACCGCCGAAGGACGCGCTACCTGATAGGTTTGCGGAGCCGTTTGGTATTCCTTAACCGTTCCGTCCGTTTGCTTGACCCGTATCGTTCCTACCCAGTTAAACACCCCTTCGCTGGAGGTGTTCACCGAATAGGTGGCCACCCCCTCATTAACGGGGAGGGCGTTACCGCCGACCGTAATTTCGGGATCAGACTTGGAGTCATACGCGGTCAGAAACACTTGCGCCGTGTAGGGCTGGCCTTGGATGATGTAAGACGAAGGCGCAACCGCTACGGCCGCAAACCGATCGAGATTAACCACAGCCATATCCATTTCCCCAAATATCTGGCGAACAACTGCTGCCTCAGCATTTTTAACGTCGGCACGTATCTTCTCTAGGGCCGTTACGGCGGCAGTGAGCGGAATGCCCTGACCGAAGTTGGCTTCTTCCCATGATTTACGTATACCGCCCCTTACCGGTGGATCCTGTGCCTCCAGTGAAAAGGAAACCCGGTTGTCCGATACTTCCAATAACTTTTCTCGCGTTTCGTTGACGCGTTGCCGTAGGCGCTCTGCACGGCCTTCCTTGATCATCAAGCGCATGCTGACGTCGGTGCTGCTTCGCTTTTTCAAGTCGCCCGTTGTGCTATTTTCGCCTCCCCCGGCATCGGTAAGCATTGTCTGCAGTGAATCAACGTAGCCGGATAGTTCGGCCGCTATGCGGCTAGCCTCCTCCGCACGTGCTAATATAGGCGCGGCGCGTTCGGGTTCTTCCTGCAGTTTTGTAGCCCGAAATGCCGCAAACATATTGTCTACGCTCGCTTGCGTATTCGTTGTGGACGTCCTCAGACTGACAGCTAGGTTCTTAAAGGCATCCAGGATCGAGTCGCTCACGTTTAAGGCGACCAACCCTAACAACACCAAATACAAGATCCCGATCATTTTCTGTCTGGGCGTCTCTTTTCTTCCTGCCATCGTGCTCTTTCAGATTTGCTTAACGGATAATTTTACTTTTCAGACCAGTATCTAACGATTAAACACGCGGCTGGTTCATCGCCGCAAGCATATTGCCGTAGATGGCGTTGAGCGACGCCAAGTTCTTATTCAAGTGGTTAACTTGCTCTTTGAACTCTTGGGTATTGCCTGCCGATTCCTGGAAGTTTTTCAAGGTGTCGGCAATGCTATTATAATGTTGCGTAATGGCTTTCAGCTTGGTCTGCGACTCTTGGAGCTCCAACTCATACACCGCGTTCAGTTGCTGCAGGTTCGTAGCCAACTTGCCTACTTGTTCCTGATAGGTTTTTGCATCCGTGCTGGCGCTGCCAATGTTGGCTAAGTCGGCAGAAGCACGCTCGAATGACGCGTTCAACTTGTCGAATCCGGCGGAAGCGGACTGCAATTTCTGTGTAAATGCGTTAGTGGCAAGCGACGCATCCGACACGTTATTGATGGCCGCGACCTTATCGCCGAAGCTACGTAGACCGTCTCCTAGTTTACCAATTAGGTCTGGACCAATCTTAGCGTCTTGCAGCATCTTATCGAGTGCGGCCGTGTTGCCGACAGCGACGGGCGCTGCAGCTACGTGTGCAGAAGACTTGGGTAGTTCGCCACTGTAGTCCTCATCCAGTTCCGGATAAACGCGTGTCCAATCAGGCTCAGGATTGTCTGCCTGGAAACCTAAGATAAAGAACAGGATGGCTTCGGTCACCAGTCCCACGGCTATCATCCACTCGCCTCCCGGCCAGTGCAATATCTTGAACATCAACCCGATAATAACCACCGATGCTCCCCAAGAAATCACCGAATTAATGCCGATTCTAAATTTGCGTTTTGTTTGTGCCATAGTGCTACAAGCTGTTGTACGTTGGTATTCGTTTTTATCTGTTTTTCAATGGATGCGCCGCCCGGACTACTGCCCAGCGGGATCTACGCCGGGATAGGCCACGACACTACGATAGCCAATATACGACCGGGCCGTATCTTGATATTCGTAGGAACGGGCTGAGTTCTGTAAAAAATATCCGATATCCTTCCACGATCCCCCGCGAACTACCTTTCGGCTAAGCGACACGGGGTCGCCTGCCCGGGCATCATGCCTAAAGGTCGGGTTAAGGTCGTGAACAAACGCCGTCGCTGACTCATGGAAGGTAGAAGAAGTCCACTCAGCTACGTTTCCGGCCATGTTATATAGGCCAAAATCGTTCGGAAAATAAGAGTAAACAGGTGCGGTATAAGCCGCGCCGTCATCGATATAATTTCCACGGCCGGGCTTGAAGTTCGCCATCAGACATCCTTTAGCATTTCGCGCTGAGGGACCACCCCATGGATATTGGGTACCCACCTTGCCACCACGCGCTGCGTACTCCCACTGCGCCTCGGAAGGCAAACTGTAGGGGAGGCGATGTTGGCGGCGAGAACCGCTCTGACTATTGACGTGGTTCTCGTACAAACGTGTCCGCCAGGCGTTGAACGCCTCGGCTTGACGCCACGTCACACCCACCACGGGATACTCGTCAAAGGAAGGATGGGAGAAGTAACCCGATGTCATGGGTTCGTTCTGCGCATAGCTAAAATCGTTGAGCCATACGGTGGTGTCCGGATAAATCAAAATCGTATCACGGCGGATAAAGTCTGAACGTACACGCGTCGGGTCATTCTTAGCTGCAGCGGCGGCGCGCAAGTCATATGTGTCATAGTGATAGCGGAGTAGGCGCACGTCCAGCTCATCCTTGCCAAACACACGGTCTTCGCCTTGGTAGTACATGTCGCGTATGCGTTCTCGTATCGCCGGATCATTAGTGCTCCACAAGGAACGCCGACCGCTATTTACCTTGTTCCAGTCTATATAACGCTCACCAGTACCTTCTACCTCGACGAAATAGCTATCGTCACCCAAGTAGTTGTAAATTAAGATCGAATCTCGCACCCAATTCACGAACTGCCGGTACTCGCTGTTGGAGATTTCCGTGTCATCCATGTAGAACGAGGAAATCGTTACCTGCCGATTTTGCGCAATTTGCGAAAAGGTAATGTCCTCATCGGACTGACCCATGATAAACGTACCTCCGGGAATAAAGACCATTCCATGAGGCAATCGACTAGTCTTCAACGCATCGCGCTTCACGCCAACCAGTTCTCCTCTCCCGGGTGCACAGGCGAAAAACAGCAATGACGCAAGCGCAAAGACGACCGCGGGTATTAGATTTCTTTTCATTATTCCGGTACAAATTGTGTTAACATCAATCCGTTGCGTTTTTGACAAACCCTATACGAAACTGCGTCATGTCCACCCAAATTCTGCCTCGGAGAGTGCGCCATACGCACGTCACGACCGATAGCGTGGACTTATACAACTGATTAATAACGCTAATAAGCAAATTTCAGACCAAATCCAAATTGTTCTCATAGGTATGAACGTGGTAAAAGTATCGATTTAATTGTGCAATTCAAAAAAAGAACCGCCACCCACTGCCCGTCCAAAAAATTAAAGAAACAACTAACATACTATATACCAATAACCTAAAAACAAAACACCGGGACACCCCACTCGCCCGACTCGACAACGCATCTGTTACACCGCTTTTTTTTTGTAACAAACGAAGGCTTCAGGTCACCCAAAAACAAACTTGATTTACAACACGCGATTTGAGACAAAACGAACCGTGGGACCATACCCTGACCTTCCCCCAGTAGCCGCTCGCCCGTGTTAAACCGCATAGTGGATTCTGTATTTTCGAAACGTTTTGTACCTTGCAACCACACCAATTACTTAACAGGAAAACACTTAGCCATGACCACGATAACTATTTCGGCTCTGCTACAGCGCCTATCAGTAAACGATATAAACCCCGGTTGGAGCACGGGAACCATCACAGGAAAAACGCCAACCGAAACTGCACTAGCTAGCCATTCGCCAGTAGACGGAAAGTTGATCGCATCGGTAGGCCCCGTATCCGAATCGGATTACGAACGCGTCATCACGACCGCCCAGGAGGCCTTTGGCATCTGGCGCAATGTGCCCGCTCCTCAACGCGGAGAAATTGTTCGGCAGTTTGGCGATGCATTGCGAAAACACAAACAAGACCTAGGCATACTAGTCTCCTACGAAATGGGCAAAAGTTTACAGGAGGGCCTGGGCGAAGTACAAGAAATGATCGACATCTGCGATTTCGCTACGGGCCTGAGCCGGCAGCTGTACGGCCTGACTACCCAATCCGAACGCCCGCAACACCGCATGTACGAACAGTGGCATCCATTAGGTATCGTGGGAATTATCTCTGCGTTCAATTTTCCCGTTGCCGTATGGAGTTGGAACGCCGCCATCGCCTGGGTATGTGGCGACGTGTGCGTATGGAAGCCATCTGAAAAAACACCGATAACGGCGGTCGCCTGCCAAGCCATCATTGCTGAGGTACTGGCCCGAAACAGTATGCCCGAAGGGATCTCCTGCGTGGTACAGGGAGGCAGAGCAATGGGCGAGCGCCTTGCTGCTGACACACGTATCCCTTTGATTTCGGCTACGGGCTCTACCCGCATGGGCAAGGAGGTGGCCACGACGGTGGCCGCGAGGCTAGGCAAGAGTATTCTGGAACTGGGTGGCAATAATGCCATCGTCATTACGCCGGACGCCGACTTGGACATTGCTTTGCCCGCGGCGGTATTCGGCGCGGTGGGTACGGCCGGCCAACGCTGCACCACGACCCGCCGGCTAATTGTCCACGAGAGCGTTTACGAGATCTTCCTCGAAAAATTAGTCAACGCCTACCAACAGCTTCGAATCGGTGACCCGCTGGACACCACCGTCCATGTTGGCCCACTCATCGACCGGGACGCGGTGGCCCACTATGAACGAACCATCGAAACTTGCAAACAAGAAGGCGGTGTCTTCGTGGTGGAGGGCGGTGTACTGAGCGGCGAAGGCTACGAATCGGGCTGCTACGTTAAGCCCTGCATTGCCGCGGTGGAACCGCATTTTCAAACAGTCCAAACCGAAACATTTGCACCGATACTATACGTGATGCGATACTGCACCCTCGAAGAAGCCATTACCATACAAAACGGCGTACCTCAGGGACTATCTTCTTCCATCATGACGCTCAACTTGCGGGAAGCGGAGCTATTCTTGTCGGCATCGGGATCGGATTGCGGTATTGCAAACGTTAACATAGGGACTTCTGGAGCTGAAATCGGAGGCGCTTTTGGGGGCGAAAAGGAAACCGGAGGCGGCCGGGAATCGGGATCGGATGCATGGAAGGCGTACATGCGGAGGCAGACCAATACCATCAATTATTCAAACCAGCTCCCGCTTGCCCAAGGGATTACCTTTAATCTATAAGCCGCGGAACTGAACGCGCCGCCCCAAGGGTCGGCTGGCGTGCAAAAAAGAAGAGGTTGCCAAATGGCAACCTCTTCGTAATTTATAAGACAGCAAATGGCTGATTACATCATGCCGCCCATGCCGCCGCCCATGGGGGGAGCTGCAGGTGCACCTTTGTCGTCCTCTGGCTCGTCGGCCAATACGGCCTCTGTCGTCAACAGCATTGACGCGACTGATGCTGCGTTCTCCAATGCCACCCGCGACACTTTCGTCGGGTCGATGACACCTGCTGCGATCAGGTTCTCGTACTTGTCGGTACGCGCGTTGTAGCCGAAGTCGCCCGTACCCTCTTTTACTTTCTGTACCACAACTGCTCCTTCGATGGCAGCGTTATTGCAAATCTGGCGCAGAGGCTCTTCGACAGCACGCTTGATGATGTCGATACCGATGTTTTCGTCCTCGGTAACACCTTTTAGATCTTGCAGCGTAGCGCTAGCGCGGATGAAGGCTACACCTCCACCGGCTACGATGCCTTCCTCTACTGCAGCGCGGGTAGCATGCAGCGCGTCGTCTACACGATCTTTCTTCTCTTTCATTTCTACCTCAGTAGCTGCACCTACGTACAGAACCGCTACACCGCCTGACAATTTCGCCAAACGCTCTTGCAATTTCTCGCGGTCGTAGTCAGAAGTTGTCGTTTCGATCTGGGTTCTGATTTGGTTAACACGTGCTTTGATGTCGTCCGCGCTGCCAGATCCATTGATAATCGTCGTGTTGTCTTTATCAACAACAACTTTTTCGGCTTGTCCCAAGTATTCCAACTCGGCGTTTTCCAACTTGTAGCCACGCTCTTCCGAGATGACGGTTCCACCGGTGAGGATCGCGAGGTCTTCCAACATAGCTTTGCGACGATCGCCGAAGCCAGGCGCTTTTACAGCAGCCACTTTCAGGGAACCGCGGATCTTGTTAACCACCAACGTAGCCAATGCTTCGCCGTCCAGGTCTTCGGCGATAATCAACAACGGCTTGCCCGTTTGTACTTGCTTTTCGAGGATGGGAAGCAATTCCTTCATGTTGCTGATTTTCTTGTCGTAAATCAGGATGTAAGGATTTTCCAGTTCGGCTTCCATCTTGTCCGTGTTAGTAACGAAGTATGGCGACAGGTAACCCCGGTCAAACTGCATACCTTCTACCGTTTTCACTTCGGTTTCGGTACCTTTTGCTTCCTCTACGGTAATGACGCCATCCTTGCCTACTTTCTCCATTGCTTCGGCAATGAGCGAACCGATTACCTCGTCGTTGTTAGCCGAGATGCTCGCTACTTGCTTAATTTTGCTGTTGTCTTCGCCTACCGTTTGTGACTGAGACTGCAGGCTTTTAACGACCGCAGCCACAGCCTTATCGATACCGCGCTTCAGGTCCATCGGGTTTGCGCCCGCTGCCACGCTTTTCAAGCCTGGCGCGATGATCGCTTGTGCCAATACGGTTGCGGTAGTAGTACCGTCACCGGCTTGATCAGCAGTCTTCGAAGCGACTTCCTTAACCATCTGGGCGCCCATATTTTCGAGGGCGTCCTTCAATTCAATTTCCTTGGCTACGGTAACGCCGTCTTTCGTGATGGCCGGCGAACCGAATTTCTTCTCGATGATGACGTTGCGACCTTTTGGTCCCAAGGTTACTTTCACTGCGTTTGCCAGTGTGTCAACGCCTCTTTTCAGGGCGTCGCGTGCTTCGACATTATACTTAACTTGTTTTGCCATGTTACTAATTAGATTAATGTTCCGGGCGATAGCCTATACGCTTTTGCTTTACCGCTATCTAAACCCGTTTGCCTTCAATTAATGTTTACAGAAATGTTTTCGAGATATGACAGCTTACAACACCGCGTAAATATCAGACTCTTTCATGATCAAATATTCCTTGCCTTCGTACGTAATCTCCGTGCCCGAATATTTGCCATACAACACCTCGTCACCTACTTTAACGGTCAAAGGTTCGTCCACTTTTCCGGCGCCGACGGCTACTACAGTACCACGCTGGGGCTTTTCCTTCGCAGTGTCAGGAATGTAGATTCCGGATGCTGTTTTTTCCTCCGCAGCGGCGGGTTCTACCACCACTCTGTCTCCGATAGGTTTGATACTTAATGCCATAATTGAGTTTGCTATAATTAATACTTGTTAATTGATACTTGTTAATTGTTCGTATTACATTAGTCGATTACTCATCAACTATGCCAACGCAAAAAAAAGACCGTTTTTTGCCACTTTTTCACCAATGCCTTGCGAATTCCCGCCTACACTCCGTCGCTAGGCTGTCAGGATGGCAGCGATAGTGCCAAAAAGAAAAGTCCCAAGCTTGTAGTCAAGCTTGGGACTTCCCTATTCTATTTGCATATCGAAGGCTAACCTACTACTGATTGGTATCCGCTTCCTGCGTGGTGGCAGGAGGCGTAGCATTCTCCAAAGGCAGAGGTGCGGTCATAGGCGCCGTGGTGTTAATCTGGTCTGCACGGCCACCGCCGCCACTGGCGCTCGGAGCCATCACGTTAAGCAGCATGGAGCAGACGATAATCACCAGCACGAAAGCCCACGTTCCTTTTTCGAGGATGTCGCCTGTCCGCTTCACCCCCATCAGATTGGTGCCCCCAGCGAAACCCGCTGCCAAGCCACCGCCTTTTGGATTTTGGATCAACACAAAAAAGCACAGCAAAATACTGGCTAATATGATCAATATGATAAGTAAAGTCTGCATGATAATCAATACGTATTAAACGAATTTCTTCTCCAGCTCGGAAATTCGCTCGGCAAAGTAACTACTTTTTTCGGGATATTTCAAACTTAATTTTTCGTAAGCCTCTATCGCCTTGTTATAGTGCCCTTGGTCGGCGTAGATTTTCGCCAATGTCTCGGTCACAATTTCCCGCACGTCTTCGGCGCTCTGCTTCGCCATATTCTTCAGGGTCAGCTTCTCGGGGTTCGGCGGCTTAATTTGTGGCTCTTCACGAATAAAGCGCTCGATAATCGGGTCGATTTTCTTGGGCACCTTGAAAGACACGGTCTGCGCATCATTACCTACCGTCAGCTTCTCTTCGGGCGGCCGCAGATGGAAGATGTTCTCTCGTATTTGCTGGTCCAGCAGGGCTTGTTCGGCAGGATCATCCGACGTGCCAACCCCGTGTGTCATGGATCGCTCGTCCTCCTGCGCGTATGGTCGGTACGTTGCGGCGTGATCCATACGTGCCTTTTTCAGCCACCACAAAAACGAATAGGGAAGATGCTCATCGTCATAGACGGACATCTTTTCGTGGGGCCGCGCTTGCGAAATGGGTACGATTTGCTGCTCGGCAGATACTTCATCTTGGACGTGCGTAGGCTCCTCCGCGGGCAAAGCTTCCTCAACGGGCTCTTGCGCTGGCGATGCCTGGGAAGTTTCCAACGTGTCGTCTATCGATGTGGCTACTGACGCCTCATCGGTGGACACCTCGCCTATGACGACCTGTTCTTCTTGCAATGCCTTTTCTTCCTCCTCCGCAGCGCCCTCGCAAAACTCTTCAAGCTCTGGCTCCTCGTACGCCAATTCTTCGGGCATTTCTTCCTCACTGACAGCAAATCGTTCTTCATCATGCGAATCGGGAACCACCGTCTCGATGGTAAAAGGTGCCACTGGTATGGCTTTGGCCATTTCTTCTGACGACGCTTCTGCCTCCGTGCCCCTGTCCGCGGATTCAAGCTGGGGACTCGGGTCGAGGTACTCCTCCGCCACGGAAAGCTGGTCAGCAGCCGCGGCCTCGGGGTCATCAATCTGGAATGTCGGTGTGGGCTGGGGCAACTCCGAGTTGGGTAGGTGGCTCGCCTCACCGACGGCTTCCGTAGGATTTTCGCCCGGCCACTCGTTGGCATCCGTACCGCCGAAAAACAAAAGGTCGTCGTCATCGCCGGCATCGGCTCCGCTACCTTCCACCAACTCCTTCAATCGATGGGGTTCCCCAACGTATAGCAGCGGCGGACCGTCGAGAAGGCTTTGCGAAACGTGCCATGCGTGGCGCGCCTGCGCCACTCGGAGTGCCTGGGCATAAGGATATTTGCTTACTAAAGCCGACAGTGCTTCCGACCCAACCGACGCGGGGTCAGCCAAGGCGGCATTAAACTGCGTTTTATGGTTATTATCTTCCACCTATCTAACAAAGATAAAAAAGTTGGGCTACCAATTGGCAAATGCCCGATTATAAATGTCCTCCGTCAACATTTGGTTGATCTCGCGGATCAGGTTTTCCTCCTGCGCCTGTATCGGCGCGGCAGCGGTGGAAAAATCCTTGAAGCGAGTGAACGACTGATCGAAGCTGTCCTCCGGGGTCAGCGTATTGGTGTATTTGACCTGTACGGTGATGGACAGACGGTTGAGCGCGGCCCGGTCCGTACCCGCCTCCACGGCCGCAGGGTTGATGGTGTAGGCCGTGATGCGCCCCTCGAAAATTGCATGTCCGTTATCGTCTACTTGGCTTAGGCTCGACTGGCTTCGGATCCTTTCTTTCAGCGCTTCCGTAAAGCTTTGGCTCAACGAGGGAACCACGATCTGCGCCGTATTCTCGAAAAATCGGACGGTCACGGTTTTCATTCCCTCAGGAATAGATCCTCCGGTAAAACTGTAGGACACGCCGCATCCTTGCAACAGAACCGCGGCAACACAAAACCAAAGCCACCTCTTTAAATATATCTTCGATGCCATCGTGCAGGCTTAGTTAAGGTTCAAGTCCTTGATTTTTCGATACAGGGTACGCTCGGATATCCCTAGTTCCTGGGCTGCCGACTTGCGTTTGCCTTTATGTTTTTTCAGTGCCTTTTTGATTAGATCAGACTCCTTTTCGACCAGCGATAATGACTCCTCTACTTCTTCGGCCTCCTGAGCTGCCAAATGATACTCTTCGCCCCGGCCGATTTGAGGCTGATGGATCGTCAGCGTAGGGTTAGAAACGGGAAGGTCAGACGACAGTTTGTCCACATCCTGATAGAGCTGGTTGATGTACGGCGAGCGGGTATCTAGCGTGGCGCCGTCTACACCTTTCTGAATAATCTCGACCACCAGCTTTTTCAGCTCCACCATATCCTTTTTCATGTCGAAAAGGACTTTGTATAGCAAGTCGCGCTCGGAAAAATCGTCTTTACTCGCCGACGACACATGCACGGGCAGATTCGGTGTTCCGTCTCCCGGCAGGTAGCTTCGGAGTCGATCGGCATCCACAACACGCTCCCTTTCCAATACGGCAATCTGCTCGGCGATATTCTTGAGCTGCCGCACGTTGCCAGGCCATGCGTAGTTAGCCAATATCTGCTGGGCTTCCTCGGTCAACTGGATGTTAGGGCTTCTGTACTTATCCGTAAAGTCCGCGATAAACTTACGGAACAGTAAATAGACATCTTCCTTGCGATCGCGCAGCGCGGGTATTTTTAAAGGGACGGTGTTGAGCCGGTAATAAAGGTCCTCCCTGAACTTCCCTTGTTGTACCGCTTCAAATACGTCAACGTTGGTCGCTGCGATAACCCGCACGTTCGTTTTCTGAACCTTTGACGAGCCGACGCGAAGGTATTCACCAGTTTCGAGTACACGTAGCAACCGCGCTTGGGTACCTAAGGGTAGCTCACCCACTTCATCCAAAAATATGGTACCGCTATTAACGACTTCGAAATACCCTTTTCGCGCTTCGTGCGCACCTGTAAAAGATCCTTTCTCGTGGCCAAAAAGCTCGGAGTCAATCGTTCCTTCGGGGATGGCCCCACAGTTCACCGCGATGAAGGGACCGTGCTTCCGGGCGCTCAGCTGATGGATGATTTGCGAAAACACTTCCTTTCCACTACCACTTTCACCCGTCACCAGCACAGAAATATCGGTGGGCGCCACCTGCCGGGCAATATCAATGGCCCGATTGAGCAATGGCGAGTTCCCAATGATTCCAAACCTATTTTTGATGCTTTGAATATCCATTCTCTCCTTTCGTTTATAGTCTGCCTCAGGCGAGCATTGCCCATCTGCGATGTGCTTGCCAATAACCACTCGGCAGGTTAATCAAGCGCCCTGCTCGCGGTCCGTGGATCCTAGTCAACGATCCGTCCGATTAGCGTGGCGGAGGTACACCGTTCGCCTAACACCTTCACATAGTCTCCGACGTTATAACGCTCGTCCATCGGAAATACGACCATCGTATTTTGGTCGTTGCGTCCGCAGTAGTCCTGATCCGAGCGCTTCGAAAAGCCTTCTATCAACACGGTATGTACCTTACCCACATATTCTTGCAGACGGATTAAACTATGTTCGCGTTGCCGATCGACCACTTCGGTCAAACGCCGCTTTTTCACTTCTTCAGGCACATCGTCCGCATAACGCTTAGCCGCTAGCGTACCGGGGCGTTCCGAATAGGCAAACATGTAGGCATAATCATACTTAACGTAGTCCATCATACTTAGCGTATCTTGATGGTCTTCTTCCGTTTCGGTGCAAAAGCCCGTTATAATGTCCGTAGAAATCGCACATTCGGGCATTATGCGGCGGATTGCGTCAACTCGCTCCTTATACCACTCACGGTCGTACGTACGGTTCATCAGTTCCAAAATGCGCGAACTGCCAGACTGCACGGGCAGATGGATATACTTACAGACATTTTCGTATTTCGCCATGCTGTAGAGTACTTCGTCTGTAATGTCCTTGGGGTGGGAGGTCGAAAAACGCACCCGTAAGAGTGGGTCGATTTGCGCCACCAATTCCAACAGGTTAGCAAAGTTGACCACGGGACGCGGCTCCTCGTCTGCCGCCACCGGCGGGGCATATTTGTACGAATCCACGTTTTGGCCCAACAAGGTTACCTCGCGGTATCCCGCTTCGAAGAGCTGACGAGCTTCCCGGACGATGGACTCAGGATCCCGGCTCCGCTCCCGCCCCCGGGTAAACGGAACCACGCAGAACGAGCACATGTTATCGCATCCGCGCATAATGGATATGAATGCGGTAACACCGTTCGTGTTTAAGCGCACCGGGTTAATATCGGCGTAGGTTTCCTCGCGCGAAAGCAACACGTTGACCGCACGAGCACCGTCGTCGACTTTTTCGATCAAATTGGGCAAATCCCGATAGGCATCGGGGCCCACCACCACGTCAACCAGCTTCTCCTCTTCCAAAAATTTGGATTTCAGGCGTTCGGCCATGCAGCCCAACACACCCACCACCATCCCGGGGTTCTTTGCCTTGGCTGCTTCAAACTCCTTCAGCCGGTTGCGTACACGCTGTTCGGCGTTTTCCCGAATGGAGCAGGTATTGATAAAAACCACATCCGCCTCGTTGAAATCGCCCGTGGTTTCAAAGCCCTTATCCAACAGGATGGAAGCGACAATTTCGCTGTCCGAAAAGTTCATCTGGCAGCCATAGCTTTCGATGTATAACTTTCGTCCACTGCCCTTCTGCGGGTCCTTCTCCAGCAACAGGGCTTCGCCTTGGCGCGCTTCGTCGTGGACTTTGGTATCATGAGGTACGTCAAACATATTTCGTTCGATTTTTAAACGACAAAGATAATAATAAAAGTTCGGAATATGTGACAGATTGGCAGTCTTTTCCTAGCCTCACCACGCCCGGAAAGACTCACTTAACAACGATTTCGATTTCCGTTTAGCTACCGCAACCCGATAAAAACAAAATACCAACACGTCTCCTTAAACTTACACAGAAGCCTCACGTTCAGCAACCTAAAATAAACGTAACCGTATAAATTTGTGTTGGGGATAGTCATAGATAGCGCCCCTTATCATATCGTGTGCTTTCGTCGATAAGGATTTCGCCTTCCAATGTAGGTCTCAACCCACCAGCAGCTTATACCCTTTGCCATGGACGTTCACGATTTCCACCTTGGGGTCCTCGCGGAGATATTTGCGCAGCTTGCTTAGGAACACGTCCATGCTACGGCCGTTGAAGTAGTTGTCGTCGTGCCAGATTTTGAGGAGGGCTTCCTCGCGGGTAAGCACGTCGTTTTTGTTGAGGCAAAGCAGACGGAGCAGCTCAGCCTCCTTGGTAGAAAGTTTTTGCTTTTGCTCGTCGCGCGTAATCACCTGCGCGGTATAATCGAAGGTATAGGACCCGATCTCGAAATTGGTGGGCAAGGCCTCCTCATCGACCGACTCTTTGGTCGCCCGCTTCAGCAAGGCATTAATGCGCAGCAAAAGCTCCTCTACCCGAAACGGCTTGGTGATGTAATCATCGCCGCCCAATCCGAAGGCTTCAGTTTTGTCTTCAATCATACCCTTGGCGGTGGCAAAGATGATGGGAATATTCGGATTCGCCCTGCGGATATCCTTTCCGAGTGAAAATCCGTCCTTTTTTGGCATCATCACGTCAAGGATACAAAGATCAAACGTCTCCTTGTTGAATATGCGCAATGCCTCCTCACCGTCTTTGGCAAGACTTACATCAAACTTACCCTTTAGCTCGAGGTAGTCTTTCAGGATATCGCCCAGATTGGGGTCGTCTTCGGCTAATAAAATCTTCTGCATGGCTAGTCTACTAAATCAGTCAATTACCGGCATCGGCTGCCTCTCGCCACCTCAAACGAGGTGCGCAAGAGAAGTACTGGGGGCCGGCAACGGCTACGCGTCGCGCTTGTACCCTGGCAAAACGACTTCAAAAGTCGTACCTTTTTCTTTTTCGCTTTTGACGAGGACTTTTCCGCCTAAGCGTTTCACAATGTCGTTCACGTACGATAAGCCGAGACCGAACCCTTTGACATCATGACGATTGCCGGTCGGAACGCGATAGAACTGGTCGAATATTTTCGACAGCTGGTCGCGCCCCATACCAATGCCGTTGTCGGCCACCACAATGCTTACATGTTTAGCGGTGCGCCGCGTCGCAATGGATATTTTGGGATTTTCCCTACTATACTTAATGGCGTTGTCGACCAAATTGAAAAACACGTTGGAAAGGTGTAGCTCATCACCTCGCACCAAGCCCGGATCTGCCTCCAGCAACATATCCAGTTCCACGTTATTCTTCTTGAACTGGAGGTCCATACTATCCACCACGGTCTTCACCAGTTCGTTGACATCCACTGTTTGCCAGTCGAGCCGCATGTTTTCCTTTTCGATGCGCGCGATGTTCAGTACGCGTTCGATGTGATTCCCCAGCCGTACGTTTTCGTCATAGATGATATTCGCCAGCCGGTTGATGCGTTTCTCGTCCGATGCTATCTCCGGATCGCGCAGTGTCTCGCTCGCTATCATGATCGTAGCCACCGGCGTCTTGAATTCGTGCGTCATGTTATTGATGAAGTCGGTCTTCATTTCCGACATCTTTTTCTGGCGTAGCACGATGAAGATGGTATACGCAAAACAACCCACCAATATTGCCAAAAGCGCACCTGACGACAGAAGCATCATCGACATGTTACTCATTAGGATTGCATCCTTATTGGGAAACGACACCATCAACGAGCCGGTAGAACGGTCCAGGTCTTCCGGAAAGAGCCTTGCAGAATAACTGTTTTCGGCGTGCCAGTCGGTGGATATCCCGGGCCCAAACGACGCGAACTGATATAGAATGGTGTTGTCATCGCGCACCTGTAGGTTAAACGGAGAAGTGATGCCTCTACTTGCCAGCTCATCCGTCAATTCTCCTTTGATATACTGAATGTCGATCCGTTCCGACAGTGGCTTTTGGGCGAGTTCCATCCCGATTGAGTAATCCTGGAGCAGCGTGGGGTTCTTGCCCCCAATAACGGCGATGGTATCGAGGAAGGTCTGCGCCTGCAATAGTGCCAGTTCCCGCTCGAGGCTCCGGATTTCGCGCTCGAGCCGCACATCGACCCGGGGAGGCAGAACTTTAATATCAAAGTCCAATGTTAGCGGCCCGTAGGGATTGATGGTTTTGAACACCATATAACGGAGGCTGTCATCCTTGGCGCGCACCACCTGAGCGGCAGGTCGACTGGCGAATACCTCAATATCATGCTCAACCATGCCATCGCTAAAGCGCACGGGCTTAAACGAGACGGTTACCAAGTTGTGGTTTCGGGGAATGTTGATGTAGGTTTCGAAAAAATCATTCTCAATGGGCACCACCCATGGATATTGCCGGCTGAGTTCGTATTCCTGCTGGCCGAAGACCTGAAGCAAATGGGCCTGCTCCTGCCGTTTCTGTTCGATCAGTGTTTTAAGCCGCCATTGATCCTCCAGCTTGCGCTGCTCGCGTTCGAATTCCTCGCGTTTCTTTTGCTGGGTGCGCGCATACTCGCTTACTTCGCGCTTTTCAGCCTTGGAGGCCACCACGCTCAACGACGCCCGGACCGACTCGTCAAATAGCTGCGCCTTCTGGGCGTATGACTGGCGGATAAAGTAATACTGCATCCCCATTACCCCTAGCAGGGCGATGGTCATCAGTCCAACAATCAATGCTATGCTCCGACGCTTCATTTTCTACAAATCTACGAGAACTACACCGTCAGGGCGACCATTTAACAATTTTTAACACGGATAAAACGCTGAATGGAGTGCATATGACTACGTTTGAATAAAAATTCACACGGCCACGTGCGTCTTGCGGATCCTGATCGCAGTTCCGCCGTGGCAGGCATTGGCTACGGGCATAAAAACGCTGGTAGTTTACGAGTAGGCCACGCACAGATAAGCGCAGCACAACGAATCGCTACTTGATGCGCTGAAGTTTCACGGTTACGGTCTCCAGCGTTCCGTTCCGACTAATGATCATCGGCACGCGTCGGCGTCCGTACATCAGCAAGCGCTTGTACTGCGCAAAATCCTGACTGACATCATTGTCCACGGCGATGACCACATCCCCATCGCGCAGCCCGGCGAGATCGCCAGGCGAACCTTTCACTACAGAACCTATCGTGATGTATCCGTCTATCGCGTACAGCTCGATACCCGAGTACACGTAGGAAAACGGCTCGCGGTAAAGCCCATTGGGCTGAAGGTGGATCTCTCGCGCTGGATAATTTACAATGAGATTAAACCGCTTTAGGATTTGGTTCCCGATCAATCCGCCTAAGTACGGATAGGACGTAACGTTATACTCATCATCGAATATCATGGCCGGCACTTTACGAAATCGATAGGGTCCGATGCGAAAACTACGGGCTACCGTCAGCGCCATGGGAAACTGGCCGCCCACGCCGTAGGCATTGACAGGGAAACGCTTTCGCTTTCTTCTGAATACCGCACTATCCTCGACGAAATCTTCCGAAAGAATCAGGGGCAGCCCAGCGCCGATATCGAACAAATACCGCGCGGCAATCGACCGGCTGTCACGTAGCTGGGCCGATTGGACAGGGAGTGTCCGTATGAAAGGGCGGAGCAAATGACCGCCCCGTGGGTAGCGTAGCGTACCAATGGTATGGAGTTGCAACTCCCTATTGTCGTAGTCGATCTTGACGATGTACCGACTGAACAAGGCGTAGCCAATCACGCCGTCGATAGGCTCGCCGTAGACGTAAGACAGAAACTCATAATCGTTGATATGAAAATCGAGGCTGTCGATAAGCTCATCGCCTAGCTGGAGCCGCCTATCGTAGAGAAAAAATACCTTGCGTACGCCGGCGATGCCCCGGATATTCATGGCGCTGGGTTCGGGCGTCAGCCCCATGCGGGCCGCCACGGCTGAGTCGAGGGATATGCCGCTACTGCCCGTATCGAGCACGAAAGTGAGGCTATCCGCGTGACCGGGCATAAGCCCCCTAATGAGAATCACGCTCTCCGCCACCAGCCGAAACGGCACGGTGGTGACGTGCTGAGACGCAGGCGGCGCAAAAATCTCTTGCCCGAGCACTCCCGGCAAGCAGGCGCACAGCATCAGCAAAGCGGAAATGGACCTGAGGGCCTGCATCGTTCCCTCCTTTCTGTCATTGGGTTATCCTATCGTCGAATATACGAAAAAAAAACGCGCGACAGCGTCAAGCCGATTCACGCTAAAAAGGACTCCGGACCACATTTCGAATAACGCCCAGCAATCCTTATCTTCACCGCATAATTCAATCTATGCGCATAGACGAGCATCCAGGGGCAGCACGCGGACAGTATGTGGTACAGCCAAACCACCCGGGCGTATCCCTCATCCTGCTGCTATTCTTGATGGCCGTGGGATATTTCGTGTTTGGTGGGCTGTCCGTTTTCGTAGCCTTGGCAGCAACGGACGTGTCGAGCGTCAATGATCTGATGGCTAACTTAGAAGGCACGGGAACTAATGCCGCCGCCCTGAAAGTCATACAGGCTGGCTCGAGCATCGGGATGTTTGTCATGCCCCCACTGCTATTGTCCGTCCTTGAGCGTAGGCGAACGACCTACCTAAATCATACCACAACCGTACCGCCCTCACTATGGCTGATTGTGGTGGCGCTGATGTTTTTTGCCGCGCCCATCATTGAACTTAGCATCCAACTCAACGAAGCCATGCGCCTGCCTTCAGCGTTGGCAGGAATTGAGGCGTGGATGCAAGAGCAGGAGCTCAAAATGGAACGCCTTACCCATCTTTTCCTGGCTGACACGCACTACGCCGGATTAGTAATTAATCTAGTGGTCATTGCCGTCATCCCCGCTATCGGCGAGGAATTTCTATTCCGAGGTTGCCTACAGGGAATTCTGATGCGCTGGCTCCGCAATCCCCATGTCGCGATTTGGCTTTGTGCCATTGTGTTTAGCGCCATACACATGCAATTTTATGGCTTTTTGCCGCGGATGCTACTCGGCGCACTGTTTGGGTACCTCGTGTTTTGGGGCCAAAACATTTGGCTCGCCATCTTTGCCCACTTCCTCAACAATGCGACGGCTACCGTTTCGGCCTTCTACCTGCAGCGCCAAGGCAAAAGCTTGGATGAGATTAATTTTGGCGACCAGATACCGTTTTACGTATACTTGCTGAGCATTGCCATGGCTACGCTGTTGCTTTACCAATATCGCAAGACCGCACGAACCGGAAAAGATTAATTATGGAAAAGAACTGGAAGAAAATTTGGACGACGACCAACCTCATGGAGGCAGAGATCATCAAGCAAATGCTATTGGAAAACGAGGTGAATGCCGTGTTGATGAACAAGCAGATATCGCCTTATAATCTCGGCACTGTCGAGTTATACGTCCATGAGCAACAGGTCGACCTCGCGTTGGGATTGATGGCCGATAACGACGAAAAAGCCTAAACGGGTATGAGAGTTCGCGCAATTACAGCGGTGGTTTTTGTGGCGGTCATGCTGGCAGCAGTAATGATCAGCGCGCATGCGTTCACCCTGTTTTTCATGTTGCTGAGCGTGTGGTGCGCCGGAGAGTTTTACCAGATCGTGGCGCCTCGCATCTCCGTGCCTGGCCGCATCCTGGGTCTTGCCTTGGCCGGCGGCATCTTTGCCACCGTAGCCGCCTACCAATACGGGATTATCTTCTCCCTGGCCTACTTAATCTGGCTACTTCCCTTGTTGCCGGCCGTTTTCATCACCGAGCTATTCGGCAGATCGACCATGCCCTTTACGAGTATAGGCTTTACTATTCTGGGTTTGGCCTATGTAATTCTGCCCTTTCTCTGCTTTTTTTCGTTGGCGTTTATCGACGGTCGTTTCAACTACGAAATTCCGCTGGGCTTCCTATTGATTCTCTGGGCTAACGATACGGGCGCATACTTGGCCGGTCGGGCATTGGGCAAGCACAAACTCTTCGAGCGCATCTCGCCAAACAAAACGTGGGAAGGCTTGGGCGGAGGCGTCCTACTGTCTATCGTACTCGCATTGATTGCGCACCACTACTTTGACGCATTCACGCTAACGCAATGGTTGGTCATTGCCATTCTGATTTCAACATTCGGTACGCTTGGTGATTTGGTGGAATCCATGCTCAAACGGAGCCTAGAAGTCAAGGACTCGGGAAATATCCTGCCCGGCCACGGCGGGCTGCTCGACCGTTTTGACGGGCTGTTACTTGCGGCGCCGATGGTGTATTTCTACGTGATGGTATTGGCCTAAGCCTCCCGCTTGCCACGTTTCCACTGCACGATGTAAAGACCTGCTAACACCAGGACCACGCCTACAAAGGTATGCCACGTGACCGGTTCGCCGAGCACGGCAGCCGCCATAGCAAACCCTGCTATGGGACAAAGAAACAACCAAAAAGACGCTTTGACGGGATGCTCCCGCAAGAGGTATTGCCAAAGTAGCACCGCCACGATCGACACGGGCAGCGCCAGCCAGGTAGTCGCTATCCAGAAACTCGCATCATAAATATTTAGCGATGGCTCAAAGACCAGTAGCGCCACGGGCAGCAATGACAGCCCTCCGAAGAGCGTCTGCCATCCGTTGATAACTAGCATATGTAATCCGTTCCAAGAGGTACGCGCAAAATAAATCGCCCCCGCCGAATAGGAGGCCATGCTCAATAGCAGGATAGCCAATCCCTGGGGCGTCGTATAACTGCCCTGTATGAGTGGTATGGCGACAATTAGCAGTCCAATCGAACAAAAAGCTATACTCAGCGCCATACGTCCACCGAAAGGTTGACGAAACCACAGGGCACTAATCAGGCTAATGAGTACAGGATTGGTTGCTACAAGCAATGCGCCAAGACCGGCAGACACCTGTTGGAGGGCGATGACGTAAAGCCCTAGGTAAATGCCGACATTGAGCAATCCGTACACGAATAACAGGCGCCATTCCTGCTTTTTGGGCAGGCGATACCCCAAGAAACCGTGTGCCAGTACCAACATGAGGGTAGCGGCCATAGCGAATCGGCTAAGTGCAATCACGAACGGTTGGGCCGATTCCAAACCGATCTTGGTCGCCGTGGATGCCGATCCCCAAAGGACAGCAAACACCAGTCCGGCTATGACCGTACCGGCTTGGGTAGATAAAGGCTTTTTTAACATGTACGAGAATTCCGTGGCTAAGGTAGGCAACATTCGCTGTCGCAAAAAATGGGAGAGCAAGAAAGGTGCTCGTACGTAACCCGGCTTCACTCAATTCCGTTATCTTTGCTTCGTGAACACCTTACTGAAATCATTGTGGCTTAGTCCCTTTGGCATCCTGATGTGGGCAGCATGCTATTCACCGCATGCTCCCCGCGCATCGGATTCGGTCCCTATCGACACGGGTAGCGTTGTGTCAGCAGCGTCGGCAGCTGAGGTGGACACCTTCCATGCGGCCGTGATGAATAAGTACACCCAAATGGGGCTTGCCAACTATAACTTGGACACGAGCGTGTTCGCCATGGCCTACACGGGCTACCTCAATCTCCGCGCTGCCGACCAGACCAGCAGCTCGATATTGACCATCGTCGACTTCAACGTTCCTAGCGACCAGCCCCGGATGTGGATTGTCGAATTGGCCCAAGATTCCCTCCTTCTCCATACATGGTCGGCCCATGGGGAAGGCAGCGGGCGCGAGATGGCCACCCGCTTTTCCAACAGGCCGGGCTCGCTGCAAACAAGCCTAGGCTTCTACCTAACGGCAGAGGAATATATCGGCAAGAACGGACGGTCTTTGCGGTTGGACGGGTTGGACGAAGGATTCAACACCAACGCAAGGCGCCGGTACGTGGTCATGCACGGCGCAGATTACGTTAGCCAGGATACCATCGACGCGCTGGGTTATTTGGGCAACAGCGAAGGATGCCCTGCGGTATCGCACGCGGTCAACCACCAAGTCATCGATTGGGTCAAGGGTAAGTCGGTCCTGTTTATCACAGGTCCTGATGCCGGCTACCATTCCGTTTGGTTAAAACGAGAGACCGCCCATAGATTCCTGCGGGACGACGGCGGCGCTGGTTAAGCTTGGTCCAAATCGTCGTCGACGTATTTATCGCTTAGTTGTTTATTAGCCCGCGCACCCAACTTCTTGAGGTTCTCCACTTTTCGAATCACGTTGCCCGGTCCGGTCCCCAGTTTGCGCGTTGCTGCCTCATGGTGTTGCACCGCACGCCCCAAATGCTGACCTACGCTTTCCATATCGTCTAGGAATCCCACAAACTTGTCGTACAACGCACCGGCCTCCTTGGCAATTTCCAACACGTTGCGCGTCTGACGTTCTTGTTTCCACATACTGGCAATAGTGCGCAACGTAGCCAAGAGGGTGGACGGGCTGACGATGACCACCCGCCTATCCCATGCGTCGCTAAAGATTTCGGGCTTGTAGGTGACCGACATGCTGAACGCCGATTCGATTGGCATGAAAAGGAGCACGAAGTCGGGGGAATTGATCCCGTACAGCGTTTGATAATTTTTTGCCGACAAGCTTTTTACATGGTTTTCCACCGACAGAACATGCTGCCGAGCGCTGAGTTCCGCTTGCTCCTCATTTTCCGCATTGACCCACTTTTCGTAGGCAACGAGCGAAACCTTAGCGTCTATAACGAGGTGTTTGTTGTCCGGCAGCTCGATAATCGCATCCGGCTGCAGGCGGCGACCGTCCTCGTCCAGCATGGATTGTTGCAAGCGATATTCGCGGTCTTTCGCTAAGCCCGAACGCTCCAATACCCGTTCTAAGATAACCTCCCCCCAGTTACCTTGTTTCTTGCTGTCGCCTTTGAGCGCGCGCGTGAGGTTGCTTGCTTCATCTTGGATCCGCAGACTTTGCTCCATCAATTGCTGCACGACACCTTTCAGCGCATTGCGCTCAGCGGCCTCGACACGGTACGCTTTGTCGACCTTCTCTTCGAACGTTTTGAGCTTGTCTCTGAGCGGGTTGAGGATACTTTCGATCGACTTGCTGTTCGTTTCGGTAAATTTCTGGGTCTTCTCCTCCAGGATACGGTCGGCCAGCCCACGAAATTCGAGATTAAACTGTTCGCGTATTTGTTTGATTTCCTCTTTTTGCTCGGCTATTTTTTCCTGTTGCGACTGGTAATAGGAGCGCATACTTTCTAAGGCGCGCTGCGCATCCAAATGCTCGGTCCGCAAGCGTTCAAGATCTGCGCGCCACTGCTCCCGCTCGGATTGGAGGGAACGTTCCGTGCGGGCCTTCTCGTCGGCGTGGGACTGCGCCTGCTGCTCCATACGTGCCAGTTGCAAAGCGAGTTCCTCACGCTCTCGGCGCAGGGTCGTCAGTTCTTGCCCTTGTCCGGGCGATGTGTTCCGCTTGACAAATAAAATCAAGGCTATCAGCATGAAAAGCACGGAAATAGCGATTAGGTATAAATCCATAAGACAAAGGTAGGAAAAGATCGAATTTTAGGCCGTGCGGGAAATCCTCGTCTCGACCGCAGGACAACATCAACGAATTTGCCCGCTAGCGGACATACCAGCGTCACGTTGGAGAAGATAAATTCGGGAAGACTAGGATATCCGGTTGTTAGTATCCGGAAAAAGTAGGATGGGTTTATATTCCTTGGCTTTTTCGAACTCCATCAATGCGTAGGAAATCACAATGATGATATCGCCCACCTGTACCAAGCGGGCCGCGGCCCCATTCAGGCATACGGTACCTGACCCACGCTCGCCCTTGATCACGTACGTTTCGAAACGCGCGCCATTGTTATTGTTCACGATCTGTACCTTCTCGTTAGCAATAATGTTAGCCGCATCCATGAGGTCTTCATCTATTGTGATGCTCCCCACGTAGTTGAGCTCGGCCTGTGTCACCCGTACCCTATGAATCTTCGATTTCAACACCTCAATCATCATAATACAAAGATACGGAAATTCTATAAAACGCAGTTCGCACTATCGACAACCTCAGCGCCTATTGGCCTTAATCCATCAGCATATTGTCGATCAAGCGGACGCCGTCTATCCACGCCGCGACGAGCGCCACTGCATTTTGGCCGGTCTTGACCTCCTCGATCTCCTCCAACGTGGAAGCGTCCCTTACCTCAAAATATTCGAGACGAACACCCTCGCTTGCGGATAGTCGCTCCGTGGCGGCCTGCACAATATCGGCCAACGGCAGGTGCTTGCTATCTGCCTTCGCGGCGCGCAAGGCCTCTACAAGGGCCAACGCTTGCTTGCGCCCCCTATCGGACAGGCGCGTGTTGCGCGAACTCATCGCGAGGCCGTCGTGCTCGCGTACGGTCGGACAAATGGCCAGTCTAACAGGCATGTTGAGCGACTTTACCATGCGTTGGATAACCATGCATTGCTGAAAATCTTTCTGGCCGAAGCATGCGATGTCTGGCATTACCGCTTCAAACAGCTTATGGACAATCTGGGTAACGCCTTGAAAATGGCCTGGCCGATGCTTGGCGTCCAGAATTTTGTCAAGTTCCCCCAAATCTAAATGCCAGCTTGGCTCGCCAGTCGGATACATCTCTTCCACCTCCGGCATAAACAACAGGTCGCATTTAGCGTGCTGCAACATCTGGATGTCGCGCTCCACCGGGCGGGGATACTTGGCCAGGTCGTCCGGATCGTTAAACTGCGTGGGATTGACGAAGATACTGGCCACCACGACGTCGACGAGTGGCCTGGCATATTCCACCAAGGACAGGTGGCCGGCATGCAAGGCCCCCATGGTTGGCACCAGCCCAATACGCTTGCCCGCTTTCCGGTGCGGTGCCAGCCAAGCGCTCAAATCGCTTCGGTTTTTGATAATCTCCACGGTGGGTTGTCTATTTAATCACGCCAAGCGCCTTGCCTACTTTCGTGAAGGCGGCAATTGCTTGGTCAAGATGATGCGGTTCGTGAGCGGCCGACAACTGAACGCGTATGCGTGCTTGCTCGCGCGGCACCACCGGAAAGTAGAAGCCAATAACGTAGATTCCCTCCTCAAGCATCTTCGCAGCAAATTTTTGCGCCAGTTTAGCATCGTAAAGCATCACCGGCACGATGGGATGCGTGCCCGGCTTGATGTCAAAGCCGGCTTGGGTCATTTTTTCGCGGAAGTAAGCGGTATTGTTTTCCAGCTTGTCGCGTAGTTCGGTCGTTTCGCTCAGCATATCCAGCACGGCAATCGATGCCCCCACAATGGCGGGTGCCAACGTGTTGGAAAACAGGTACGGACGGGAACGCTGACGCAGCATGTCGATGATTTCCTTGCGGCCGGACGTGAAGCCGCCCGAAGCGCCGCCCAGGGCCTTGCCCAGGGTTCCGGTGATGATGTCCACGCGGTCCATTACGCCAAAAAGTTCATGCGTCCCTCGTCCCGTCTTGCCGACGAAGCCCGAGCAATGCGAATCGTCCACCATCACCAAGGCCTTGTACTTGTCGGCCAAGTCGCATATCTGATCCAACGGCGCTACGCTTCCGTCCATGGAAAATGCGCCGTCAGTTACGATAATCCGATGACGGGCGCTCTGTGCCGCCTTCAACTGGGCTTCCAGATCCGCCATATCGCAGTTCTTGTAGCGGAATCGCTGCGCTTTGCAGAGACGTACGCCGTCAATAATGGAAGCGTGGTTCAGCTCATCCGAAATGATGGCATCCTCCGGCCCGAACAAGGGTTCGAATACCCCGCCGTTAGCGTCAAACGCCGCCGCGTACAGGATCGTGTCGTCGGTACCGAGGAACTGAGAGATTTTGGCCTCCAGCGTCTTGTGTATATCCTGCGTACCGCAGATGAATCTGACGGATGACATGCCGTAACCATGAGAATCGACTGCATTTTTAGCCGCTTCGATCACTTTGGGATGGGATGAGAGCCCTAAGTAATTATTCGCGCAGAAATTGAGGACTTCCGTACCTCCCTGCACGCTAATATTAGCGCCCTGGCGCGACGTGATGACACGTTCTGTTTTATATAAGCCAGCTTCCTTAATAGCGGCCAACTCTTTTTGCAAAACGGGCTGAAGGGTTTCGTACATGATATTTTTGTTTTGTATTACTCAAAACTACGGAAATTTTATCACACCGGACACGCTCTTACCAAATGGCGCACACGATTGCCAGCCTGCTTCTACATGCCGCTAGGCCACATCCCAAGGGAGGCATAAAAAAAATCCGCATCCAGCCCCAGCCGAATACGGATTTTTCCACAAGAGTATAGCGTGTTTATTTTTTAATGTACATCACTTCCTTGACGGCCTTGATTACGCGCTCCACATTGGGAAGCGCAGCTTGGATCAAAGTAGGTGCGTAGGGCAGCGGTACGTCTGCAGAGGTGATGCGTACAACGGGCGCGTCCAAGTAGTCGAACGCATTTCGTTGTACATGGTAAGCGAGTTCGGACGAAATGGATGCCAACGGCCAAGCTTCTTCCACCACCACCAAGCGGTTAGTTTTTTTCACCGAGTCAACGATTGTTTGGTAGTCTATCGGCCGTACGGTCCGCAGGTTGATTAAGTCAACCTCTATGCCTTCCTTCGTCAATTCCGCAACGGCAGGCTGTACGACGCGTGGCAACATCTTGCCAAACGACACGATCGTCACGTCGTTTCCTTCCCGCATAATCTCCGCCTTGCCCAAAGGCAAGTAGTATTCCTCCTCAGGCACGTTCCCCTTATCGCCATACATCACCTCGGACTCCATGAAAATAACGGGATCCGGATCGATGATTGACTGCTTGAGCAAGCCTTTGGCGTCATATGGGTTGGCTGGCACAACGACTTTTAGACCAGGCGTATTTGCATACCAATTTTCGAAATTCTGGGAGTGTTGAGCTGCCAATTGGCCAGCATTACCGGTAGGCCCACGGAATACCATGGGAATCGGAAATTGCCCGCCGCTCATGGAGTACATTTTGGCCGCCGAGTTAATGACTTGGTCAATCGCCACCAGCGAGAAATTAAACGTCATGAACTCAATAATGGGTCTCAGCCCGTTCATGGCCGCGCCTATACCGATACCAGCAAACCCAAGTTCCGAGATCGGCGTATCGATCACCCGCTTGGGGCCAAATTCGTCGAGCATCCCTTGGCTTACTTTGTAAGCACCGTTATACTCGGCCACTTCCTCGCCCATCAGGAAAATCTTCTCGTCTTTGCGCATTTCTTCGCTCATGGCCTCGCGAAGCGCTTCTCTGAATTGTATTTCTCTCATTACGGGTCTACTGTATACTTTAAAATTGAACGCAAACCTACCATATTTTTTTGACATTTTGAAGCAGCACCCACCTTAATCGTGCCTGTTTATAGGCGGATATTACAAAACTCAGACAGGCAGCGTAGCCAGGAATTGGTCGAGCCAGTTATTTAGATTGGCGACGGCTTTTTCCAGTTGCCAATTGTGCCGCTGACGACGTTCGACGTAGTTGGAGATAGCACGCACTTGCACACATTGCACCTGCGACTGAGAAGCAGCGTAGAATACGGCGGCGCCTTCCATGCTTTCGACCTGTGGCGATAGCCGTGCCATGACACGCGCGATGCTCGGTTCGTGGCCGTGCACGGTATTGACGGTGATTCCTCTCACCGACGGTAGCTGGTCCAGCATCGGATACTGCCCATCGACGCGTTCCACGAACGTACTGGGTCCGAACTCCAGCGCGTCCGCTGCCAAAAATGCCTCACCGTCTTCGGCGCCCAACTCGGCCAATACATCGGTAGATACACGGACCACCTCTCCGAGTAAACGAGTACGATCAAAACTGCCACATACACCTACATTGAGCAAAAGATCGGGTTGCTGTTGTGCCAATGCGCGTCCCAAATGGTACGCGGTAGCCGCGATACCCACGCCAGTTACCAAATAATCGACTTGATGCCCACCCACTGCGCCCTGAGCGAGTATTGGGGCGATCTCTCCTTCGGTGGCGGCGATGATAAGGATTCGCATGGCTTAAGGGCTAACCATGAGTAATTGACCCACGGCCAGCGATTCGTTCTTTAGCCCGTTTATCGCGCGCAACTCGTCGCCGGACATGCCGTATTTTTTCCCAATTGAGTAGAGCGTTTCTCCGGCAGCCACCTCATGGATGACCATGGCAACTGGCGGTTTTGCTGCCGCCAGCTCCCGCTCGATGGGAGCATGTTCGATTTCGGTCTTCACAATGGCCTCCCGTCGATCTTTCTCGCGCTGGCTTTCGGGGCGATCGTATTGATCTAACCCATAGCGCTCGATTAAGTCAACCAACAGTTCGGCATAGCGGGGGTTTGTGGCGTAGCCCGCCGCTTTGAGTCCGCGTGCCCAGCCCCGGAAGTCGTTTTTATCCAACTCGAATAACTTGGCGTAGCGGGGGCGTAGTAAAAATTCGGAATGATCGCGGAATGAGTGCGCAGGGTCGTCATACACGCGGAAGCAATCGTTGGGGTTATCGTCGCGATGGTACGTGCGTTGTCCCTGCCATCCGGAAGCACATTTAATACCGAAATGGTTGTTAGAAACGCGGGCCAACTCGCTGTTACCACTTCCCGATTCCAAGATGGCCTGGGCGAGCTTGATACTGGCGGGTATGCCGTAAAGCTCCATTTCGGCTATGGCAATGTCCTTGTACTTTTCAATGTATTCCCATCCCGATAGGCTGGTGCGTGCCCCGTTGCTCGAGGCCGTAGCGCTAGGCTGGGGACGTGTAGGCTTGGGTTTCTGGTAGGTGCTGCGCGTCGGACGCGGGTGCGAGTCTTTTCGCGACAAGCATGAAGACAGCGTAAGCAACGCTAGTAGGTATATCAGGTAGTTTCGCTTCATTTTCATTACAGGATCAGTTCTTGCCCGATCTGCAAGCGGGTCGAGTGCATGTTGTTTTTTTGTTGGATGGATTTCACAGTGGTACGGTGCTTTCGGGCGATCGCACTTAATGTATCTCCTTTCTTAACGATATATAGCGAGCCAGCGGCGGGCTCGGCGGGATGGACCGCTGTCGCGGCCTCCGGGGGCGCATTGTCGTATTGCTGCAGATCATACCGCCGAATGGTAGCCAGCACCTTGGATGCCCAACTGGTACTGGCCGCGTAGCCCGAACGCGCGATACCCCGCACCCATTGCTCATACTCGTAGGGCGCATAAGCCTCAAACAGTCGCTGCGTGGCAGTTCGCCGCTTTAAAAATGCGATAAAATCCTCGTAGGATTCGGCTACGGACGCATAGCCCTTATACGCCGATCGGATGGCCGTACTGTTGTTAGGCCCCTTGATTCCAAAGTGGTTATTGAGATGCCTGGCAATGCGGCTGTTGCCATTGGCGCTTTCATGCATGGCTACCGCCAGTATGACGCTTGCTGGGCATCCATGCGCCTCCATGTGGGCGATGGCGGCGTCTTTAAAGGTTTCGATATACGTTTCAGCGGTGTATTCCGGAGGCTGTGCGTGCGCAGCCTCCTTACCTAAAACCAGCGTGCCTATAAGCAAGGTCCAAATTGCAATGCGTGTCAATAACGATAATTTCATGGGGATGCTGCGTTAATCCATTCATTATCTTTTACGAAGGACAAATAGCCCATCGCGTATAGGAAGTATCAACTTTTCAACCCGGCTATCGCTGGCCAACTTGGCATTCAGTTGGGCGATATCTTGGGTTTGTCGGTCTGTCGCTCCTGCAACCACCTTGCCTTTCCACAACACGTTATCAATCAGGATGAGGGCACCGGGGCGTGCCTGCACCAGCGCCATCTCGAAGTAGCGTTCGTTATTTTTCTTATCCGCGTCGATGAATACCAGGTCAAATACGTCCTCAATCGTCGGGATGACGTCTTCTGCAGCACCAATATGATAGTTGATTTGGCTTGCGTAGCGCGACTCCTCAAAATAGCCACGAACACGGTCTTCCAACTCTTCGTTGTTATCCACGGTATGGATTACACCGTCCTCCCGTAGTCCTTCGGCCAAGCATAGGGTCGCATACCCTGTGAACGTACCGACCTCCAGGATGCATCGCGGGACCACCAATTTGCTCAGCATGGCCAGTACACGCCCTTGGTAGTGACCCGAAAGCATATGTGCCGCCGGCTCGCGCAAGTGGGTTTCCCGATTTATTCGATGCAGTAGGGTATCCTCTGCGTCACAGGTCTGCTCCAGGTACACGGCTATCGCGCCATCAAACGTATCCATACGAGCAAAAATAGCGAACCTGTCCGAAAGATACGAGTACCTACGGCAAAAAGACAGAGACCACACGCAACTAACGAACTATGATTAAGCAAATTACCACAAATAAGTAGGTGGCTCTTTTATTAATGAATCTATTTCGGACAAGCCGGGAATAACACCACTTTTCACGGGCAGCAGTGCGATGAGCAGGGTCTAGCACCACTCGGGAAACCGTCCCATTCACATTCTGTCGTACCTATTTGCGCATACGACCCGCACACAAGAGCGAAATTTGTCCGGTACCTGGCACGGTTAACTCGAGATGCAAGGGCGGAAAAAATCCTGACTCTATTCCAAAATGTGGATGACCTGTTTCCCACGGAGCAGTGGATAGCCCTGCGCAGGGTTGCCCTAGGCATTCCACTTAGTGACGTCTCGCTAGGGCATTCGCAACCGGTGGTCGGAATAGCCACAACCGGCCTCCGGCAGTCAATTCGGATGAACCAGAAGTCACAATGCGCGGCATTATTTTCCAATAACGACATATACACCCTACTTGTGTAGTTTTTAAGCTACATAGATAGAGAAACCCGGCCATTTCGCAATCTGCGGCATTGTATTGGATTAGTGATGGCTGCCAGCACATTTGAGCGGCAAAGAAACCAAAAAAATATTTCGAATAATGAGGAACAAAAGACTACTGGCTATCATTACATCCGTTTTTGCGCTAAACGCCCAAGCCCAAGTGGACGATATCAGCGTAACCCTTGCCCCCACAATTGGCTACAATTGGTTTGACTCCAAGTCGACCGTCGAAAACGGGTCGATGTGGGGCATCCAAGCGGGCTTCGGATTTGGGCGCGTCATTGAGCTGCGAGGTATCTACGAACATTCACTTAACCTGAAGCAGCATTTCGGCAAATACGAAGGCGATATCCAAAATCATTTTCCGGATTTCAACTTTGCGGAGCAAACGATTGATGTGAAGCGGGTAGGCGGTGAATTCAAGACCAACCTCCCTTCGCGCCGGTTTGCGCCTTATCTGATCTTGGGAACAGGGATGCAGACCTTCAAGCGGACATTGGAGTCTGGCGTTGATTACAAGTCTGAAAATCTCTACGGCAGCGGCGGCTTGGGCGTCAAATTCAATATGGGACCGCGTACGACATTCAATATCGAAGGCCGAGCCATCGTTTACAACATGAATCCGGGCAGCTTGCTGTACAACGAAGGGGGGTCGTCAGCTTTTGACGAGTGGATCAACAGCCAAAACCAGCACACCATGTATAACTGGAGCGTGATGGCCGGACTGCAGTTTTATTTCGGCGGACGCAGTGACAGCGAGTTGAGCGCCACCGACCTAGCCTACTTACAGCGATTCAGCAGTGGCCTCTCGGGCACGAAAGTAACCTTGTCGCCCGTGGGCAGCTACGTTCGATTTGATGAAGCGAGTCCCTACAGGGATACTTACATGGCCGGAGGCTTACTCGGCGTGGAACTCACGGATTTTGTTGGCCTGCGCGCGTACTACTACCAAGCTACCCAGGACGAAAAAGCATCGTTGGATTTTGACAAACTTGCGATGTACGGGGCCGATTTCGTCGGCAAATTAAACGTTCCCCGTGGCATCGTTCCATATATATCGATCGGTGGCGGCTACCTCCGCGCACAGGACGCCTATCAGGGCAAACCCATCTTGCCAGCCATTGAAGACGATCCGCTACTATACCGAGAGGCGAATTCTGGCTACTTTGCGAAGGGGGGGATAGGTGTAGAGATTCCGCTTTCGCGGTATGTCCATGCGTTCGGGGCAGCGAATTTGCTCTATACCATGAACGATGGAGTGGAGGACTTGACGCAGGTGCGTAGCACGAGCGAGCTTAGCAAACACACCATGTATGATGTGGGTCTCCGGCTCAATTTCGGTAAGCGTGCCAATACCGCGGCGCAGCGACGCGACAGGGCACCAGAAACTACCTACCCGACTATAACAGACTATGACAGCCAAGTAGAAGCCCTAGAAGCAGAGCTAAAAAAAGCTTACGAAAACAGCGATACGGAAAAGGCTATCAACGTCATGGAGCAGAAAAAAGCAATCGACTCCCTGCGTCAGACGCCGCAAAAGGATGGCTTAATCCGCCTGACACCAGCCGAACTGGAAAGCCTCATCGACCGGGTGTTGGATGGTATGGACAAGCGCGATACGCTGACAATCGAACAACGGCTCGAACGACTGGAGCAGCTGTATCATCCCCTCTATTCGCCCTCCCCCGCTGCCCAGCCCATCGTTTATGACACCATCCGCACAGGCACGCCACAACCCACAGTAGTGCAATCGAGCGCAGCCGAAGAGCGTTTGCGTCAGGAGATCGAAAACCTAAACCGGCAGTTGCAACAGCAACAAAGGCAGCTGGAGGAGATGCAGCAAACACCGGGGATGACTACTGTTGTTCCTACATCGCAGCTCCTACAAAACGCGTATGGCACGAGGAATCGACCCGTCTTCGTGATGGCAAACCGCATACCTGCCTACAGCCGCAGCGGGCGCATGGGCTTCAGCCCCTATGCGGGTGTAAATTTTGGGACGGCCACGACTTTTAACGCCGGAGTACGGGCCAACTATGGATTTGACAGCACCACGCTTCTATTTGTGCCCGAGGCCTACATTGCGCTTGGCGATCACACGGGCTTCGGAGTTAGTGCAAATGGCGTAATCCCCTTCCTGCCTCGGCGATGGGTCACCAGCCCGTACGCAGGTGTAGGTGTGGGGCTGCACAAGCTAGGGCGTGATGTGACGTTCGCCACAAACTTGATTGTGGGCGTATCCCACCAGTTGGGTGTAGGCGTCGTTACCGCCGACTATACGACGCGTGGATTGTTTGACAACCACCAAGTAGCGTTGGGCTACCGGTTCAATTTCTAAGGGAGGGGCATGATACGATTTAAATCACAGATAGCGTTTGTTCTCGTCGCTTTAGCGTGGGTATCAACGGGCGTTGCGCAAGCGCAAACCGCGCCTCGGGATACCAGCGAGATTTTGATGACGGAAGCTGAATTGGAATCCCTGCTTACGCGCATCGCAATGCGCAAAAAGCAACGTGTAGAAGCAGAACAACAACGGGCGCGGATCGCCCCGACGACTAGTACCGCATGGCAGGCTACGCCGACAGGCGCTGACATAGGCGGAGAAGCGGTGATCTTGCAAAGGCAGATCGACATGCTCAGCCGCCAGCTTACGCTACTGACCGCTAGTCTGCAGACGGGCCAAGCGGGCAGAGACGGTGGCCTAAGAACGTACGGCGCCCAAATTGCGGAAGCACAGCGCACCATAGACGCCCTCCAACGCGCACTTGCGATACAAGCATACCAAACTGGCAGTCAGGCTCCCATCGTGATGCCGAGCGAAAATACGCCAGGTCTAGCAAGAACTAACGTCCCGCCCCTCGTCGTGCAAGCACCGTCACCATCTCTCGCCGGGAACACCCCAGCGTCTCCAAGTGCGACGATTATAGTGGCGGACACAGCATTGGAACGACGGCTCCAGGCGTCTAACCAGTTAAACTTCCAGCTTCAGGCGCAGATCGACCAGCTATACGAAAAATTACAAGGGCATCAGCGCGACACCCTTTCCGACTCGGCTACCGAAGCTACGCTACAGGCCGAGCTAAACGAGTTAGCGCTGGAAGTCGAAAAATTGCGGGAGCAGACACTCACGGCAGCGGCACAAACCGCCACCGTAGCGCCTGCTAGCGAATCGCTCAACCCCGCGATTGACCTATATAAGCATACCGTCTATTTTGCGAATAACACCGCTAACATTGCCACCGAAGATATCCGGGCCTTACGGGAACTCTATGAACAACTCCGCACGATGCCCGGAGCAATAAAGGTCCTTCTTCGTG
Source organism: uncultured Sphingobacteriaceae bacterium (assembly GCA_964423925.1). Classification (GTDB taxonomy): domain Bacteria; phylum Bacteroidota; class Bacteroidia; order Sphingobacteriales; family Sphingobacteriaceae; genus CAYRGQ01. The sequence goes on from CAYRGQ010000023.1 coordinate 43,960, forward strand.
GCTACGCAAGCACGACCGGTAATCCGCAATATAACGTACGGCTGTCGGCCAAGCGTGCAGAGGCCGTGAAGAACACGCTTATCCAGTTGGGAATGGACCCAGCGAATATCATCACCCTGCACCACGGCCCGGACGACACCAAACGGGAAGACTTAGCCCGCCGAGTTGAGGTGACCCTCGCGGCTCCATAGCCTAGGTGTGCGCCGCGGACGGGAATAGTCAAGCAACTTTAGGATGACTGTTCAATCCATGGAGGAGACCCAGATACTGTCCATCCCATACGATGTGGGCTGGCGAGAGGCGTGGATTTCCAATAGTCCCCCCTCGGCAAGCTCTTCCTTACGCAACCACACGCGGCCGAGGTCCTTGCCATTGAGCGTCACACGCGCGATATAATGATTTTCGTATGCAAAATCACGTGTGCGGATGGTCAACGGCTTTCCTCCATTATCCAGCTTGATTTCTGGGAAAAGCGGCACATTGAGGTAATAAATAGGCTCCCCGATCAGCGGTTGGTGTAAGCCCAAGGCTGTTAGCACAAACCAAGCGGACATGGCGCCGGCATCGTCGTCCATCGTACGAATTAACGCTTTAGGCTCGTTTTTGTATATCCTGTCGATGTGCGCGCCGATGCCGCGACTGTTGTCATTGAAGTAAAATTGAATCACCGTATCGAGCGCCAATTCGTGTACCAGCGACTGGTAGCGCCACGGTTTGGCGGTTGCATAGTACATCGTGGGCGACTGCAGGTCAGGCTCGTTGGCTCGGTTGAAATAATGGTTGTCGAAGAAGTCATCTACCTGCTCGGTGAAAGCGTCCTTGCCGCCTGCTAGCCTAACCAAGCCCTGCACGTCAAACGGCACGTTCCACCTGTATTGGCGGATGGTGCCCTGATACATCCCTCGCGCAGACATACGGTCTACATCGCTGCGGGTTAAATCCTTGAATTCCTTTTCCCAAACGCTCGTATATGAGCGGGCGCGCGCTAAATAGTGCGCGGCCTCGCCTCCGTCAAAAAGCTGGCTCATCACCCACATATCGTACGACGCCTCCAGATACTTGTCCGGCCTTGAAAAATCGAATCTCGCCGTATCGCGAATCAGCGAGTCACGTATCGCGTGAAACTGAATGTCATAGCCTTTCCGCTGGGCATCCAGCAGGACAACTGCAGCATGCTCCGTGCGCACGGTGTTGGCAGGTTCATAAGGACCAGCAAAATCGTATTTTCCATACCGGTAGAGATCGCTGATGGAGAGTACCATGTCCTTGTATACCTCAGGATAAGCCAAATCAATTAATGGCAGCTGCGTCTTGTAATTATCCCAAATCGCCCACCCATGATAGCGCTTCCCCTGTGCGGCGTGTATCTCACCGTCCGTGCCGCGATAATGACCGTCCGGTTCGGATGTGAGAAAGGGCGATTGGAGCGTGCGGTACAACAACGAATAAAACAACCCCTTACGTGCCTCGTCGCCTTCCACCGATACCTTTGACAAATACGCTTCCCACGTTTGGCGCGACTTGCTCTTCACCTCATCGTAACCCATATGTTCATTTTCCGCCAGGCGCGCTTGCGCATAACGCGTTTCCACTGCGGAAAACGCAATGCGTAGCGTGACCTTATCGGGCGAACTGTCCATGAAAGCCGTGAGGACCTGTCCGTCGGGTTCCCAGCGCACGGCTTCGGATAGGCGAATTGCATAGTATATGGTATAGATGCCGGCATGGCAGGTCGTTTTGGAGCGTACCTTGCCGACGATCGTTTCGCCGTCGAGTACGTATTCGTTGTCGACGAAGGCATTGTTGAAGGAATGCGCAAAATCAAATACGAGACCTTTGGGTCCTGCCGGGAATTGATACTCGTGTACTCCGTAATCGCCGTCAACCGCTACATTTGCCTGTATGCCTTCGCTTAGCCCAATTTCGTAAAACCCAGGGCCTGCGGATTCCGTGCGTTTCGTCAACCGGCCACCAGGATCCGACTCCCCGACAAAGGGCCGCACCAGCAACAGGCCACCCGCACCCTGGCATCCTACGCCTTCCATCCGATTATGCGTAAATCCCAATATATCCTTAGCCAGAAATTCGTACCCAGTATGGGTTGACGGATAAGTGTGGGGCAAAATGCTCAACTGGCGGAAGGGCGACGACGCAGCTGGGGAAACCTGTCCGTGATCGCCGGAAGAACCCAAAAACACGTTTACATAATCCACTTGGCCTAGGGTTAGGCTTGGTGTCCCTAACCCGATAAAAAATAGGATAACGGTAAAAAACCTGTACATGGTAATCAATTTGCTTTGTGATATTGCCCAAATATATTGATTCCAATCCCGTTTTGGGCAAACATTCGCCAGCGGGTTACGGGACAAGAACGATTTTTGGGTTGCTCGATATATAGGAATTATTCGGTATTGTTTTTTCTAAAATATGCTGATTATTTGTGTACCTTCACAAAGACCAACCAATTAAACCATGCGCAATACCATTATTTTGGTGTTCGCTTCATTCGTTGTATCACAATGGACCGTACACGCCCAACCGGTGGATTTCCCGAAAATATCACCCAATGACTTCAACACCACAGCGTCGGCCGTCATCGACTCCAACACCCATGCTGTCGTACTATGGGAAAAAGGCCACAGTGAAATCGTCGTGCACGAAGAAGTGCGTGGCCTCCGCGTCATCCATCGCTATGGCGTACGTATAAAAATACTCGACAAAGAGGGGTTCAAAAATGCCAACTATACCATCCCACTGCGAAAAATCGGACCGCATTTTGAATTTGCACACCAGGTTGAAGGTTACACGCACACCTATGACTCCCAAATACAGACCGTAGCCATGGGTAGGGACGCGGTTTTCAACGAGGAACTTAACGAATACATGAACCTCGTCCGCTTTACCCTGCCGAACATATCCGAGGGAGTAATCGTCGATATTTTCTATGAAATTGTGTCGCCGGATATTTTTAATTTCAGGAAATGGCATTATCAGACCGACATCCCCAAAGTACATAGCGAATACACCGCCATCATCCCGGCCCTTTTCGAATATAACGTCACGCTAAAGGGCGGTCGGACACTGGACGATGTCAACACCTCACTACTCAGGGAACACTTCCTGGCCGGGGGCCGCCGCTACGATTGCTCCAAACTGGTCTACACCATGACCGACATCCCTGCTTTTCGCGAGGAAATGTACATGTTGGCCCCGGTCAATTACATGGCTGCCATCAATTTCGAACTTATCCAATACCACCTCCCGACCGGCGGCAAGGAGGTATTTACCAAGGAGTGGAAGAACGTAGATCGTGAGTTGCTGGGCGACAAGTCCTTTGGCAAACAACTCGAGCGAACCCGTGATTTCGAATCGGTGCTGAACACGATCGAGCCTTCGGACTCCGATCTGACCAAAGCCAAAAAGGCCTTCGCCTACGTACAGAACCAAATCCGTTGGAATAAAACTTACGGCAAATACGCCCAACATGGCGTTAAGGAAGCATTGATTCAACGCCATGGAAACATTGGCGATATCAACCTCACATTGATCGCCTGCTTGCGCGTTGTCGGTCTAGACGCCTATCCCGTCGTGCTGTCGACTCGGGAAAACGGGTTACCCAACTCACTCCACCCCGTCCTTTCCGACTTCAATTACGTGGTGGCCCACGTCAACGTAGCGGGACAGGATTACTTTCTGGATGCCTCGGAACAGAACCTACCCTTCGGCCTATTGCCTCTACGCTGTATAAATGGCAATGGCCGGATCATCTACTCGAAAAAGGCCTCCGAGTGGATTACCCTGGAAAACCATATCGAATCCCAAACCAGCTACACGATATCCGGGAGCTTGGACAGCGTAGGTCAATTTACGGGCATGCTGACTGTCTCGCACCGAGGCTTAAACGCCCTAAATCAGCGAAACCATATTCGAAGTTTTCCGACAATCGATGAATACATCGAAGACCGGATGGACCGTGTGACTGCGATTCGGATACAGGACGGGCAAGTCCATTCGCTAGACAGCTTGGAACAACCATTGCGAGAGCGGTACGAGATTCAAATGGATTTTTCAGCGCAACTGCAAAACGGGAAGTTCAACCTCAACCCTGTATTCATCAACCGAACGACGACGAATCCGTTCAATCTCGAAGAGCGAAATTATCATGTCGACTTGGGTTCGCGCATGCGAGAAACGCTGACGGTGGCGATCCGGCTACCAGAAGGCTATACGCTCCAAAACAGGCCTCCAAACGTATCCTTCGTTCTGCCAGAAAAAAGCGCAATTTACAGCTACGAAGCGAATTATGACTTGAATTTATTGCAAATGCGCCAAACTATGGCGCTGAATAAACCGATTTATGAAGTAGATGAGTATTATCATCTGAAAGAATTCTTTTCGCGTATTATCCAGCACCAAATGGTCGATTTTGTATTCGACGAAGCCCATGAATTATAAAATCTTAACCCTCCTTTTTTGGTTGCTCGCGGGGGTAGGTACAGCCTCTAGCCAGAACCGCGCCGCTGGGGCAATCGCGCCCAAACTGCTGGAACGAGCCAACGCAACGGTACGCGACGAGTCCATCCGTGTCGACTTGCAAAGCCTAACGAATATGTCGGTCCGTATATCACGAACCGTAACCGTACACAACCGGAACGGGGACGAGCATGGGGCTATCAGCGTATATTATGACAAGTCTAGGAAAATCCAACGGATCAATGGCGAAATAATGGACGAGCATGGACAAACGGTGGGGAAATTTTCGATGCGCGACTTTCAAGACAGCAGCGCTTCGGGGGCCAGCAACCTGTATGATGATTCGCGGGTAAAACGCTACCAACCCGTTGTCCACCACTATCCTTACACCATCAGCTACGAAATCGAAATCCGCGACAAACAAAGCCTACTCGTTCCTCATTGGGCGCCCGACTACCGGTATGATATATCGGTCGAGCGTAGCAGCTATACCATCACGGTGCCTAGCGCCCAGCACCTCCGTATACATGAGAAGAACTATGGCGGCGACCGCACCGAAACCGAAGATGCCAAAACCAAAAGCTACACTTGGGCACTATCTGACAGAGCAGCCCAACGGTCAGAGCCCTTAAGCCCGCCGCGAGACAACGAAGCCACCGTCGTGCGGGTGGTGCCCGAGAGTTTCCAATACTATAAAAAGAAAGGCCGCATCGCCAATTGGCAGGACTATGGAAAATGGATGTATGACGAACTTCTCGCCGACAAAAAAGACTTACCAGCGAGTGCCCTGGCCCATGCCCGAGCGCTGACCGCCGATGCCAGCACGCCCCGCGAAAAGGCCGAAATCCTCTACAGATACCTGCAGCAAAAAACCAGATACATCAGCATACAAATCGGCATCGGCGATCTTGAGCCGTTTCCCGCATCCGCTGTCGAGCAACTGGGTTATGGCGATTGCAAAGCGCTCGTTATCTATATGCAAAACTTGCTGGAGGCGGTGGGAATTCCGTCTTACTATTGCATTGTCGAGGCAGGCCCCATCAAGCGCGATATCACGGCCGAGTTTGCCAACATCTCCGACGGCAATCATGTGATTCTATGCATTCCGTTCGAGAATGACACGACGTGGCTGGAGTGTACCAGCCAGCTGTTGCCTTTCGGGTATTTGGGCGATTTTACCGACGACCGAACGGTGGTCGCTTGTACGCCTGCAGGTGGGAAATTATTGCGTACGCCTCGATTTGACCATGCAGAGAGCCTACAATATCGAGAGGCCCATTTGCGAATCGAAGCCGACGGATCCGTGACTGGCTCGATGGAAACCTTGTTTAAAGGCAATCAGCTAGACAACCATTACAGCAATGCCTACCAAAGCCGACAAGAACAAAACCGAAATCTCATGCGCTGGTATAATGTCAATGGAATCAGCTTTGACGCCATTGGCTATAAAACGACGAACGGAGATACACTCGGCGTAAACGAATCGTTGGAACTAACCATTCGCGACTATGTAGTCCATGCCGATGGCTTTGCCATATTGCGTCCCAATATATTTAACACCACCGACGCGATTCCCGCAACCCGAAACCGTGTGAAGGAGGTGTATATAAACAGGGGATTTACCGACGTCGATGTTCTGCACTTTGCACTCCCCGAAGGATACAGCAAAAACCTCCCACCCATCTCACATACCGTGGAGACACCGATGGCGACGTATGAATTACAGATTACGGTTGAAAATGGCGTGTTGACGAGCCGACGTATGTTGCAGTTGCGTGAAGGCCGGTATCCGCCGGACAGCTATCAGGCGCTGCATGACGCCATGGCTACCATACGCGCAAATGACTTGGTTAGGATTAATATTCCCACGGAAGCGAAGGCCATGCCTGCAGCGGGGGACTACAAGCAAGAAGGTATCGAGTAGTGTACTATACACTACTGTCTACCGACCAGAAACAGCAAAGCCCTTGACTGTTTCCAGCAAGGGCTCTGCGTATAAAATCCGGCACCGACCTAC
>CAYRGQ010000024.1:0-50407 GCA_964423925.1 uncultured Sphingobacteriaceae bacterium
TGGTCAATTCATTTTTCTTATTCGCCTGTTTCTTCATTTTAACGTACTAGTTTAGCGTTATTGTCAATGTCGTTCGCGGTAGATTGTGTAATAATCGTCGATAGAATCAAAATCAGATAACGTGCCAAAATTGCTTTCTGTGATGATAAACGTATTGTAGAGGTCTGCCGGCACCTTCATAATGTCGGGCAATAGCGGCAATATTCGTGTCTCATACAGCTTCACCTCTTCGTAACTACGAAACGGACCGATATACAGCAGCTGGTTTTCATCGTTCACGTTCTCGACTTGGTGGGCAATCGCGGCCCGCGCGTAGCGTGTCCGGTTGAACTGCCCAATCCCGAAACGCGAGGGTGCGAGGTTGACCGTTCCATGCATTACGTTGATGACAAAGAAGTAGGTAGCGGAATCCGGCAGCAGCGCCATGTCCCGATACGCATTTTCGTTGACGTCTGCCGTCACCTCGCGCTGCGCAATCTGCTGTCCCGTCAACTGGCCACCCGAAACCTGACCTGGCGTGAGCTGCTGGCTAACCGGACGCTGCCCCGAAACGTTTAGCCTGCGGGGCGCACTCGTAGGCACGCGCCGGCTCTCCATCATTAGCTGAGGCCACAGCGTCACGACGGGCTCATCAACAAAGCGTTCGCGCGTCGGCTCCACCTCATGCAGCGCAACGATTCGGGTAGCTAAGGTATCGCGATGCAGATCGATATAAGCCAAATGCTGTTTCGCCAATGGCGTCACCAAGCTGTCCTCGGGGAAACGCTCCACCAACTCGCTCAGGCTAGTTTCGAATTTTTCGATTCCTGCCGTCCGTCCCACGGCGAGTGAGCGTAGGTAAGCCAATTGGCTCGATATTCCAGCTGGCGGATTCCCTCTGTCCAACACATCCCCTACCGCCTCTATCACGTCTGCGTATTGACGGTCCACATACTGCATGTAGACTTGCTCGTAGCGTTGGTTGAAGACCGCGCGCTCCTGCTCCTGCTTGAGGAGGTACAGCGGATCGCGGATGATGTGGCTATAGAGCGCATCAGGGTGTTCGGCCAACAACTTATCGCGATAATACGTCGAGCGCGCGGCATCGATGTCAGCATACACGCGGTATAGGTTGTAGTAAAGCAGGGCCTTCTGTTGGTGACCGGGGAAACGCGCCAAAACTTCTTCATACGTACGGGCCGCTGCATGCATGTCCCGCAGTCCATCGCGGTAGATATCACCGGTATTGACGAGCGCAGTATAGATTTTGTGATTAGAGGAATCCAGCTGTGCCGCATCGCTTGGCAGCTGTCCGAGATAACGATCGCGGATACCCGCTGCCCAGCTTAGGCTGTCCAATGCACCGACTTGCTGTGCGGTATCGGCAGACGTGCCCGGAGCCGCAACTCCGGTAGTGGAGGTTGGCGTAGCGCCGACGTTGGCAGTCCTGGCAAATTTCCAGTTGTCAGTGAGGGGCCGGTCGCCCCAACGCCGCCTAAACTCCGCAACGCCCATACCCATCGCATCAGGGTTGTTAAAATAGAATCGTCCGTCGGAATAGGTACTCATCGGATCGAGGAAGTCGTCGTCAAAGCTTGTAGTGCGGCGGCCCGACTGCGAAAGGATGCCGCGCTGGGCCAGCTGCTCTTGCAAGGCCTCACTGGCCTCCATCAGCGCGTATTTCCTTCCGATGACCGAATCGATTACTGCCATGCGCTGGGGCTCGGATAAACTTGCCAAATATTGAAGGCTGTCCTGAAATGCAACAATCCGCAATTGTCCCACCAACGCATCCAGGTTGGCAATCTTGCGCTGCACTGGGATAATATCCGGAAAGTCGGGAGGTAATACGGCCGCCGTGCTATCATAATACGCTTGGGCGCGGTCATAATCGCCACTATCAAAGTAATAGTCGGCCAACCTGAGGTAGGACAACGTGGTCTGGTAACGGTTGCCACCTTGGTGCCGCAGCGCTAAATTATAGTGCAAGATCGCCTGTTCCATGTGGCCATCTTGTGCGTACAGCTCGGCGATTTGGTGGTAAATCTGGTCTTTGAATGTCTTGTTCTTGTCGTCGCGCAGCATACGGCGCAACAATGCGACCCGGGCGCCGTGGTCTGCATTGTCTTCCGTCACGAGAAACGCCCGTTTCAGATCGGCCTGAAACGACATCAGGTACGGTGCGTTGCTCCGGACTACACGGGTATAGTGGTGGTAAGCCTCCTCGCTACGGGCTTCGCCGGCGAGTAATTGTCCCAGTAAAAAATGCCATCGTCGCGTGATGCGCCGATCGCGGGTATGCTCGATCGCCTGTCGCAACATATCGATGGCCGAGGCATGGTCACCGATGTGGATATAGTGGCTGGCTTGGGCGGCAAACGCCATGCCCATAGACTGCCGGTCTTTCTCAAGCCTGAGAAACACAGTATCCAGTACCAAGGCGGCCTCCGTTTGGTTGCCCAATTGCATAAGTGCCCGTGCTTTCCACACCAACGCGGCTTGCCGGTGGACAGGCTCGTCGGCATACGTATTGGCTGTATAGGTAAAAAATTCAAGCGCGTTGAAGTAATTTCCTTTGAGATAGTTTGCCTGGCCCGTCAAAAAACAGGCTTCACCGACGTATTTACTCTTCGCCTTCTCGTTGATGACAACACGGGCCTTGCCGGCCACAGAATCCATCAGTGGGCCATAGCTCGCTGCCGCGGCTTCGGGCGGCTCCACAAATACCGGTAGTAGCCGCTGGTAGTTGTCGCGGTGTGCTTCAAACTGGCTGCGGCGCACCTCGTTGATGATTTCCCGACCGTGATGGATAATGTTATAACGGGCCGACAGGTTTTCCATGATGTCATACTTGGGTTCGGCACGCCGTTGCCCCGCACAGGCCCAAATGACCACGGCCACGACGCCGAGCATGCTCACCCTCAATACTTGTCTAATCGTCGCTGGAAAATTCTTCAATCCTGTTAACTATCTTGACTAGCTGTTGACCACTCTCGTCAAACCGTTTCGAATGGGTTATAGCTACCTCCCGTAACACAAATTACGTACCATCCAGGGAGGTCGCTAGCCGGCGAGACGAACATTAGGCATACCCTGCCCAACAGGCAAAAATATCATTATATTTTGGCTATTGAAAATAGTATTTTTTTCCGCGTATATAGCGGCTAGGATCAGTCTTGCGTGCAGTTTCCCATTTGTATATCCCCTCTCCGTTCCTTAGCTTTGGGTCTGCTTAGGGTCATTTGGTATGGTCATTGGGCATGGATAAGAAACACCGCCAATCGTGACAATGTATAGCAAAGTCCGGAAAATGCTGAACGACCGTTTCAAAGTGATCGTCCTGCACGAAGATACTTTTGAAGAACGCGCCTCGTTCACCGCCAAGCTTTGGTACTGGATCACGGCAGCCATCAGCATCGGTGCCGTGGCCACTATTCTGACGATTGTGATGATTCGCGTCACGCCGCTACGCGAGTACGTGATTGGCACCGCGCTCAGTCCTGCGGAGCGCAATGAATTAAACAAAACCTACGCCCGACTGGATTCACTGGAGCAGCTTACTCAAGCCAACGAGCTATATCTTAACAATCTGCGGCGCGTGCTGCGCGGCGAGGCAGGCGAAACCATGGACCAAGTGGCACCTCCTACCGGCACGGTAGAGAGCGTAATGCCCGCTACGGAGATACCCGTCGTTGGCCCATCGGAGGATGAACTGGCATTGCGCGAACTGGTGGAATCGGGTGCGCCCTACGATGTAACCGAAAACCAGCAAAACCGGAGTTCAGGCATTTCCTCGTACACCTTCTATAGCCCAGTAAACGGTGTCGTCAGCGCTACGTTCAGCCCCCAGGAAGAACATTACGCCATTGACATTGCGGTGAAGATGAACGAGCCGGTACGGGCGACCCTCAGCGGCCACGTCGTGCTCGCCTCGTACACCCCCGAAACCGGCTATGTCGTCATGGTGCAGCACAACAACAACCTCCTTTCGGTTTACAAACACTGCTCGTCGATTCTAAAGAAAGTAGGCAACTTCGTGCGTGCGGGCGAAGTACTTGCGTTCGCGGGCAATACCGGGGAACTCTCTACTGGTCCTCACCTACACTTTGAGCTGTGGCACAACGGCACGGCGGTGGATCCTACGGCGCATATTGCCTTCTGACCAAATTCTGAAGCCATGAATAAGCGTAGACAGCCCTTTACCAACACATCCTTGGCCAAATACGCCTACTACTCGGGGGTGGGGTTCCAGATGCTGGCCATCATCGGGATATTCGCGTATGTAGGGCACCGCCTCGACGAGTCAAGACAAGCCGATAAGCCTTTATTCACGGCCGTCTTCGCGCTGGTCGGTGTGTGCATTAGCATTTATTCCGTTATCCGGATGGTGACCAGCCGCAAGCGCCCGTAGTACCACGTGGCGTACGCGCGAAAGTAACCACGTTTTTGCGCTTAAATCGTATCTTTGCCGCAATGAGCCTGCGAAAGGAAGTACAAGCGTTGATTCACAAAGACATCCTGCTGGAATGGCGGTCTAAGGCGGCTATCAACAGCATCCTGTTGTACATTGTGTCGACGATCTTCGTGTGCTACCAGGCCTTCCAATCGCCTGAGGCCAACACCTGGAACGTATTATTCTGGATTATCATGCTCTTTGCGTCGGTCAACGCCATCAACAAGAGCTTCGCGCAGGAAGGGGAAGGCCGACAACTGTACTACTACTCGATTGTCAGCGCCAAGGCGGTTATCCTTGCCAAGATTGTCTACAACATGGGTATCATGGTGCTGCTCACGACCATAGCGTTTGCTTTTTATTCGCTCGTGTTCAGCAATCCCGTGGGCGACCCGCTGCTGTATTTTATAGCCGTCCTGCTTGGTGCCATTAGTTTTGCGAGCGTTTTCACCCTGGTGGCCGCCATCAGCTCCAAAGCCGGCAACAACAGCACACTCATGGCCGTATTGTCTTTCCCAATCATTATTCCGCTGCTCATTGTCCTGATTAAGTTATCAAAAAACGCGATGCAGGGCCTTGAGCGCAGTGCGAGCTATCCTGAGCTTGCCGTACTATTGGCGATTAATGTTATCACAATCGCTGTTTCTTTATTGTTATTTCCTTACCTTTGGCGGGAGTAATGGCACGGCGTACGCCTTGGCCACGTAGCCTCTTTGGTGGACGTTCAAGTACGGAGAGGCTAAGCATAAAACCGCTTTGCGAATAATGAGAAAAAATTGGTGGAAAATATTGGGCTTGTTGTTGGTGCTGTACAGCGTCATTGCGGGTGTGTTGGGGCCTGTCCCGGTGCTCCCCATCGTCAATGAAACCATCCGAATCTTATATTACCACTTGCCCATGTGGTTCGCCATGTTTACGCTTTATGGCATTTCTGTCTTTTACAGCGTCAAATATTTATCTTCCACAAGGCAACAGGACGATCTGGTAGCCGTGGAGAGCGTCAATGTAGGCGTTATCTTCTGCTTTTTCGGCTTGATAAGCGGTATGATTTGGGGGAACTTTACGTGGGGTGACCCTTGGCCCAATGATCCTAAGTTAAACGGTTCGGCTATCGCTACACTGATGTACCTGGCGTACCTGGTGCTTCGCAACGCATTGGAAGAGGAGCAAAAGCGCGCGCGGATATCAGCGGTGTACAACATATTCGCATTCCCGATTATGATTGTATTGATGTATATTCTACCCAAAACAACGGACTCGCTCCACCCCGGCGCCGGCGGGAATTCGGGCTTCGGGGAATTCGAGATGGATGCGGAGATGCGTGCCGTGCTTTACCCCGCAGCCGTAGGCTGGATCCTGGTAGGTATCTGGATCATGACCCTACGCTACAGGCTCCGTATTTTCGAGTTGAAAAAACAATCGGCGGCGACATCAATCACCTCGCCGCAATAAAGACTGGTTCCAGATTCTAATCCATTTTGCACTTAACGTATGAAAAAGATAATTCTGTCTATTACCGCATTTCTCACTAGTTTAATGGTTAGCTTTGCGCAGTCCAGTGGATCTGGTGTTGAGATGGCTACGGGATTACGTAGCTCCGGCAAGATTTACGTGGTGGTATTGGTAATGACCATCTTGTTTGTCGGTTTGGCGATTTATTTGTTTTCCATTGATCGCAAAGTAAGTAAGCTGGAAAAGGAGCGTAAATAACGCGTTATTGTCAACCAACACCTGCTAACCAGCACATAGCCCACGTACCTGAGAGCTATTTGTTAGAAACCCATTTTATTATATTTTCCAATTTTGTTATGGCAACGTCAATAGCAACAACGAACGAAAGACCTCATTTTTTTGAAGACGTGACGAAATTTTTCGATCACGCCGCCCAATTCACGAACCACCCGCAGGGCCTGCTGGAGCAGATAAAGGTATGCAACAGTGTGTATCGTTTCAGCTTCCCGTTTCGTCGCGGCGATAAGCTGGAAGTGATCGACGCTTGGCGGGTAGAGCACTCGCAGCACATGTCACCCACTAAGGGCGGTATTCGCTATAGTGAGCTGGTCAACGAGGACGAAGTTATGGCCCTGGCGGCCCTCATGACTTATAAGTGCGCGATCGTCAACGTGCCGTTCGGAGGTGCGAAAGGCGGTATCGCCATCAACCCGAAAAACTATTCCGTGGCGGAGCTGGAGACCATCACGCGCCGTTATACGGTAGAACTGATCAAGAAAAACTTCATTGGCCCCGCTATCGACGTACCAGCGCCCGACTACGGTACTGGCGAGCGTGAGATGAGCTGGATTGCCGACACGTATTCGACGATGAACCCAGGCCAAATGAATGCCTTCGGGTGCGTCACGGGCAAGCCCCTCTCCCTCCATGGCATCGCTGGTAGACGTGCTGCCACCGGGCGCGGCGTAGCCATGGCCATCAAGGAGTGCGTTAGCGTGGCTGAAGATATGAAGCAAATCGGCCTGGAGCCCGGCTTAGAAGGTAAGCGCATTATTGTGCAGGGACTCGGAAACGTGGGCTACAATGCTGCCAAGATATTGATGGAATACGGCGCTATCATCGTGGGCGTGTGTGAGTGGGATGGCGCATTGTACCATCCGGATGGTCTAGACCCCGATGCCATACTCGAGCATCGCAAGAATACGGGCACCATACTCGGCTTCAAACACGCTAAGACGGAATTTAAGAATCCCGCTGAAGGACTCGAGCAGGATTGCGACGTGCTCGTACCCGCTGCACTTGAGAACCAAATCACGGAAGAAAACGTGGGCCGGATTCGGGCCAAAATCATTGCCGAGGGCGCAAACGGGCCCACCACACCGCAAGCCGAGGAGATCCACTACGAGCGCGGTGGCATTATTATTCCGGACATGTACTGCAACGCCGGTGGTGTGACTGTATCGTATTTCGAGTGGCTAAAGAACATTTCCCACGTCGCTTTCGGCCGCATGGGCAAGCGTTACGAAGAAACGTCAAACATGAACATTGCCAACACTGTGGAAGCAATAACTGGCGTATCGCTCACTAACGTGCAGCGCAATATGATTGTAAGGGGCGCCTCGGAAGAGGAATTGGTAAACTCAGGATTGGAGGACACGATGATTCGCGCCTACCACGAAATCCGCGAGGTAAAAAACAGCAACCCAAAAATCGACACCTTACGCACCGCTGCGTTGGTGGGGGCCATCAATAAGGTGGCCGATTCGTACCAAAACTTGGGTATCTGGCCATAATACAGGACGAATGCCATAAAAAAAACGGCGGGAGTTTTCCCGCCGTTTTTTTTTGCTGAAGATGTTCGATCAAGGTTCTATCTTCCGATTCTTCACGTAGGTTTCGAGCCATTGATCCATTTCCCAGAGCGTATGCAAAATGGATTCCTTGGCACGATAGCCATGAAATTCCTTAGGCAGAAACACCAAGCGCGTGGTGCCCCCGTGCCCTTTTATTGCGTTATACAGGCGCTCGCTCTGGATGGGGAATGTCCCTGAGTTCTCGTCATCCATCCCATGAATGAGTAGAATCGGTGTCTTTATGCGGTCGGCAAAGCTGAACGGCGACATTTGGTAGTACACTTCGGGGGCTTCCCAATACGTTCGTTCCTCGGCTTGGAATCCGAAAGGCGTAAACGTACGGTTATACGCACCGCTCCGCGCGAGACCGGCAGCAAACAGGTCGGTGTGCGCCAGCAAATTGGCGGTCATAAAGGCGCCATACGAGTGGCCGCCCACGCCTACCCTGTTCGGATCGGCAATACCTAGGGAAGCGACGTAGTCTATCGCTGCCTTGGCATTGGCCTCTAATTGGGGAACGAAGAGGTCGTTCGGCTGCTGGTTCCCTTCTCCCACGATGGGCATGTCGGCATTATCGAGCACGGCATACCCACGTGTCACCCAGTAGATGGGCGAGCCCCACGAGATACGGGTAAATCGATACGCGGAGCCTCTTACTTGACTCGCTGCATCAGCGCTCTTATACTCACGCGGATAGGCCCATAGCAACATCGGTAGTGGACCGTCATCGGTCGTATAGCCTTTGGGGAGATACAGGGTGGCACTCAGGCTCAGCCCGTCCGCTCGTGGATATTGCAACTGCCGTTTCTCCACACCCTTCAATGACGGGTACGGGTCGGGGAATGACGTGATTTGCGAAGCCCGACGGTTGCGAAGGTTCACGGAGAAATAGTTCGGGGCATCTTCCACGGATTCCCGGCTGATGATCAAGTGTCCCGAATTATCGAAAAACACGGGCATCTCATAGTAGGGAGCCTCGGATTTGAACAGCGTATCGGTTCGGTCGGTCAGAAGATCCCACCGCATCAGGAACGGGCGATCGCCTTCAGGTGAAGCTCCGCTACCGATGGTGAATACGGCGAGACTTCCACCTTTGTCGCGCAGCACCACCGAGCGGTTGTAGGCGTTAGTAGTCGTGACGAACCGCCCCGGATCGGTATAGGCGTCCTCGGTGGAACGCACGCGGATCGTCCGGATAGTATCGCCGGTTTCGGGATTAAAAAGCACCGTTTTAGAGGTCCGTGTCTGCCTCCACGATTCGTTTAACACCGCATGTTCCGCGTCAATCCAGTTAATACCGCTGTACCGGTAATTGGTCATAATCAGCTGTTCAGGCTGGCCATCAAATGGTGCTTCGAGTTGTAAAACCTCATCCCGGTAGGCCACACGCTTGCGCGAATCGCCACCGTCCAACGCATTTACGTAATATAAAGTAGCCGGCATGTCCGGCCGCCAAGCATAGCTTCGAGGACCGGGCACGGTATTGTCAAACCCAATGGGTACACTCTCCGCCAGCGGAGCTTCGTATAGTTTGCTTACCTCGTTGCCGTCCGTATCCCACACCAGTACGTGATAGGGAAACGCGTTGATCGGCACGAGATAAGAATATGGCCGCTCAATGCGATTGACCAAGAGGTATTCACCGCCCGGCGCATGCGACACGGACCGGTATATGCCCGGCTTACCTAGCGGTTTTACGCTACCGTCTAGCGTCACCGCAGCCAGCTGGGAAGTCAGGAAATAATCGAAAAGGGCCTCGTCATACGGATTTTGCAGCAGATTTTGGTAGGTGCGTGAAGGCGAGGTCTGGCCGAGGTTTTCCTGCACGACCGGACCTGTGGGCACAGGATCGGCCTCGGGCATATTGCCACGCCCTTGGGGTACCAACTTGACTAATAGCCACGTTCCGTCCGGCGACCAGGCCAGCGTCGATCCGTAGGTATCATTGACAAAATCAGGGATAAGCCTGCGCGCTTGGAACGTGCGCAAGTCGGCCACCCAGAGCTCTACGCCAGTGTCAGTACTGTGCGTGAATGCGATATGCTGTTCATCCGGACTGAACGACAAGTTACTAATGCGTGCCGATGCCGGAAGGCCTGCAATCTGGTTTTCGACCCCGCTTTTGATATCCTTCACGCGGATATTGGTGGACGCAGATCCCACCGCGGAGGACGTATTGGCGGGATTGAGACGTAGGCCTGCCAAGCCGATAACGGGCTGGGATACGTCCACGATCGTCGGATAATCGGGACGTTCGAGCAACAAAGCCTTGTCGCCAGAACGCGTAAACGTCACCGACGGCGTCGTAGGCGCCTCAACTAATTCGCGGATATTCTGGTGAGGCACTTGGTAGGTCAGGTTTTCCTGTGCCATGAGCAACGACGAGATGCCCGTTAGCATCACCAGGTTGCCAATTTTAATGAATGTCTTTCTCATGGGATTCATACTGGGTGTAGCAATGGGAACTCAAATATGATAAAATAATGATACAATCACTAATCTGGTAACCATGAAGTTACGGAGAGCAAATCAAAGCAGGCAAATTAATTGCGTCGAGCGTTAAGGAATTGCCAGATATCCTGTATCTTTATCCGTCAAAACCCTGGCAATATCATGAAAGAGATTACAGTTGAGGAATTAAAGACGAAGATCGACAACAACGAAGATTTTCAGTTGATTGACGTACGCGAGGATTTCGAGTACGAAATGTCCAACATCAACGGCTTGCACATCCCCTTGGCGGACGTCGTCTTGGAGGCTGGCAAAATCGCGCGCGACAAGCCCGTAGTCGTACATTGCCGCAGCGGCAAGCGCAGTGCACAAGCTATTATGCTATTAGAGAGGGAAGGCTTTGACAACCTATCCAACCTGCAAGGTGGAATTTTAGCTTGGCGCGACACGTTTGATCCCGAGATGCAAGTCTATTAATTTTTTTGGTCGACCAGCCCACGTCGCCCCCCGGGGCGGCAGCCGCCGGCGCCTCACGCTACACCTCCTTATGAGTTTGAAGAGAAATCTGCTATACAACACCCTGCTCAACGTGGGGCTCATCCTAATGATTCTTAGTGCCGTTGCGGCCTATAACAGCCAACAATACGTTTACCTGGCTATCTCGGTGGTTATCGCCATCTTTCTTGTTTACGCCAAATATCTATTAATCAAGCAAGTGCGGGAAATGGCCAAAACCCGGCCTCCTGCTCAAAAGAAGAAATAGTTCACGTTTCCGTCAGACAAACGAACTGAAACCCGTGATGGCACGTCCGACGATGAGCGAATTGATTTCCTTAGTGCCTTCGTACGAGTAAATCGCTTCGGCATCGGCAAGGAAGCGTGCGACATTATATTCGAGAAGAATGCCGTTGCCACCCATCACTTCGCGGGCCTGACTCACGATATCGCGCGTACGCAGGGTACAGAAGACCTTGGCTAGCGAAGCGTGCTCATCTTTAAGCTTACCCTCGTCCTGCAGTTCGGATAAGCGAAACACGAGGGTCTGCATGGCCGTTAGGTTAGAAAGCATCTCCACCAGGTGGTTTTGAATCAATTGGAACGAGGCGATCGGCTTTCCAAACTGTTTGCGCCTACGGGTATAGTCCAAGGCGTTTTCGTAGGCTCCGCGGGCGCAACCCACGGCCATCCAAGCCACGCCAGCGCGCGTTAACTGCAGTACTTTAGCGGTATCCTTAAACGAATTGGCTTGTTGCAGACGGTCGCTTTCGGCCACGACGCAGTTCGTAAGCGTAATCAGTCCATTCTGCACGATGCGCAAGGCCATTTTACCTTTAATTTTTTCAACTTCGAAGCCCGGCGTGTCCTTACGCACCAGAAAACCCTTGATTTCGCCGTCGTCTATATCCTTGGCCCAGACGATAGTAACGTCCGCAAACGTGGCGTTACCTATCCATTTTTTCTGCCCATTGAGCACCCATCCCTCCGGTGTTCGCCGGGCGGTGGTGGTCAACCCTCCGGCCGCCCCCGAGCCCACTTCGGGTTCGGTCAGCCCGAACGCGCCGATGAGTTCCATCCGCTGCATACGCGGCAACCATTCCTCTCGCTGGGCGTCCGACCCGCACAGATAGATCGAGCCCATCGCCAGGCCGCTTTGCACTCCAAAAAACGTGGCTACGGACGCATCCACGCGCGCGATTTCCATCGCAATAATACCTTCCATGAGCGACGACTTGCCCGCACAGCCATAGCCTTCGTACGTCAACCCACAAATATTGAGTTCGGCCAGTTTGGGAATAATCTCGAAGGGAAATTCGTCGTGCAGCCAGTAATTATTCACAATCGGGGCGATCTCCTTTTCCATAAAGGCACGCACACGCATTTGCAACGCGCGGTCTTCTTCGGAGAGACGGGCGCTAACGTCATAAAAATCGCCATTTATAGGCGGAAGCTCACGCTTAGGATTGCCGCCCTCCATCATCTTCATTAGACCGGCAAGCTGTTTGTCGTCCAGTTTGGAGAAGGATTCCATGACTTTTGGCAAGTCTACCTTGCGCGAGAGCTTGTCGAGTTGCTCAAAGTCAATCTGTTTGAGCAAGGTGTAGGCTTTTCTGATTTTGGAAAACATATATCGACGTTTGGTTCGCTAGATATAACAAGTATGCGCGGGAGAAGTTTATCCGCCAGGACTACGTCTGGATGACCCCAACATTAAAGGATTTCTCGATGGGCGCTTGATTGGCAGCCTCAATGCCCGAGGAAACTACCTGCCGCGTTTGAAGGGGATCGATTATGCCATCTACCCACAGCCTTGCTGCTGCGTAATACGGCGTGGTTTGTGTTTCGTATCGATCCGTAATCTCTGCTAACATGCGTTCTTCTTCGGCTTGGTCGATTTCCTTTCCCTTGGCCATCATCGATGCCGTTTGAATCTGCAGCAAGGTTTTGGCTGCTTGAGCCCCGCCCATAACGGCAATTTTTGCCGATGGCCAGGCAAAGATCAGCCGCGGATCATAGGCCTTGCCACACATGGCATAATTGCCCGCTCCGTAGGAATTGCCGATGACGATGGTAATTTTGGGGACGACAGAATTGGCAACGGCATTCACCATCTTGGCGCCATCCTTAATGATGCCGCCATGTTCCGAACGGCTGCCTACCATGAAGCCTGTAACGTCCTGCAAAAAGACGAGCGGAATTTTCTTCTGGTTGCAGTTCATGATAAAACGCGTAGCCTTATCCGCAGCATCCGAATAGATGACGCCACCGAATTGCATTTCGCCTTGCTTGCTTTTCACGACCTTACGCTGATTGGCCACGATGCCGACAGCCCATCCGTCTATGCGGGCCAAGCCACAGATGATGCTCTGGCCATACAGTGCTTTGTACGCCTCGAATTCAGACTTGTCCACAAGGCGGAGGATGATATCCATCATGTCATAGGGCTTCTCACGTGTGGCGGGAAGGATGCCGTATATTTCCTGTTCGTTGTGCTTAGGTGGAGCCGGCTGAATGCGATCAAAGCCCGCGTCTTTGGGCTTCCCCAGCATGCTCATGATGTTACGGATGGCGTCGAGACACGACTTATCGTCCGGATGCTTATAATCGGTTACGCCACTGATTTCGCAATGCGTGGTCGCTCCGCCGAGTGTTTCGTTGTCAACGGTTTCGCCAATGGCGGACTTCACCAAATAGGAACCTGCAAGAAACACGGATCCCGTTCCGTCCACAATCATCGCTTCGTCGCTCATGATGGGCAGGTACGCTCCCCCGGCCACGCACGCACCCATAATGGCCGCTATCTGCACAATCCCTTCGCTGCTCATGCGTGCGTTGTTGCGAAATATGCGTCCGAAATGCTCCTTATCGGGAAATATTTCGTCTTGCATGGGCAGGTACACACCCGCAGAGTCCACCAAATAAATAATCGGCAACCGGTTTTCCATGGCTATTTCCTGCGCCCGCAAATTTTTCTTGGCGGTCATTGGGAACCAAGCACCCGCTTTGACGGTCGCATCATTGGCCACGACCACGCACTGTCGTCCGGACACATAACCAATACCCGCCACTACACCAGCCGACGGGCATCCTCCGTGGTCCACATACATGCCATCGGCGGCCAGCGCGCCGATCTCAAGCCACGGGCGACCCTCGTCAAGCAAATAGGCTACGCGATCCCTCACCAGCATCTTACCTTTGCCACAATGCTTTTCCGCAGCTTTCTCGCCACCTCCGGCATATATCTTGCGTAGCTTCCGTTTCAATGCCGAAACGGCTTGCTTGTTCAGATCCTCGTTCTGGTTAAATTCTAAGTCTATCATTGACTGCAAGATACGTTATTGGCAAAACATTTCCTAAGATCGACCGAGCGGGAACTCCATCCCGCTGTTGGTCTTACGCAACAGCGTTGTCTAGACCTGCGCATCCCGCCCCGCTCGAACGATATCATCAGACGACCGATTCAAATAATTTTTTTTATAATCGTCGGGTTACCTTTTTGACGGCACCGTATTAAGCAGTAACAAACAAATTTTGTTTTAACCAAAAAAGGAAATTAACAATGAAAAATTTATTCAAATTCGGTTTTTTAGGTCTGTTCATCACTGTAGGTGCTGCTGCTTGTAACTCTACTTCTACTACGGAAGAAGAAACAAACACTGACTCTTTGGAAGCCATCATTGAAAGCGAAGTAGAAGCTGCTCAAGATTCTATCGATTCTTTGTCTAACGAAGCTATCGACTCTTTGGAAGCGATTACTCAGTAATCAAAAACCGAATACAACAAAAAAGCCCGGACGGATTCGTCTGGGCTTTTTTTATGCCTAGGCGTGCTGCTTCAAAGTGCGATTTGCATGCCTTCGCTGGCCAGCTCATACTTGATTTCCGCCGCACGAGCCAACATTTCGTCGCCCAGATGGGTAAGCAAAAGTCTTTTGCATGACAACAGGTGCTCGTTATTGACGAGTGTCACGTAGTCTAGGTGTGTTTCCGATTTCAGGTCGAAGAAATTGCATTCGCAAATAAACAAGTCCGCATCCTGCGCCAGCGTCGCCAATACCTGTGTCCAACTCGTATCGCCCGAATAGGCTAACAGCCTGTTTCCTACTTCGACCCGTAGACCATGCGGAAATGCCGCCGGCGTATGGATAACTGGATAAGCTGCCACGCGTGCACCCGGAACTTCCAGGAGTTGTCCAGCTTCCAGATAGGTTAAAAAACGCAGGTCGAGGGATTTCCAACCGTCGGTTTCAGGATAGAGCAAGTCGAGCAAATCGGTCACCCGCTGTTTGCCGCCGGGTGGCGTCACAATCGTAAGGGGCTTACGCCGCTCCGCTACGCCATACCGCAACAACAGGAAGGGAAGGCCCCCGTAGTGGTCGCCATGAAAATGCGAAATGAGCACTGTATCGATGTCGTCCAGTGCCACAGCGTGGCGGGCAAGGCTGGTCAGAACCGTTGCTCCGCAGTCGATGAGAACACCGCCCGCTGGGCTTCGGACATAAAAACAGCTATGCAGCCGCCCGCCTGACGCAAACGCGTCTCCACATCCCAGCACGCTGACGGTTACATCCATGCCCGTGTCGTTGAAAGAATCCGGCCCCGAAACCCGAAATTACAGCAAGGATACGATCTCTTCGCTCATGGGCTCTACCTTCGAACGGAACCGATGGGTAAGTCGCCCGTTTTCATCGATGAGGAATTTCTCGAAGTTCCATTTGATATCACCCGAAAAGCTTTGGTTTTCGGCAGTGGTCAAATATTGAAAGAGATCCGAAATGTCGTCGCCTTTGACACTAGACTTTTCGGCCAGCAGAAAGGTAACGCCAAAGTTTTTTTCGCAAAACGCTTGGATTTCCTCAGCGGTGCCAGGTTCCTGCCCACCGAAATTATTGGCGGGAAACCCAATGACCACAACCTCATCGCCATACTGCTCGGCCAGTGCCTGCAACCCGGCGTATTGCTTGGTGAAGCCGCACTCGGATGCCGTGTTGACCAGCAGCATTTTCTTACCCTTGAATTTGGAAAGATTTATTGTTTCGCCGTCGATCGATGTAATCGTAAAATCATGTACACTTTTGTCCTGAGCCAAAAAAAGGCTAAAAAGAACGATGAATAACGCCATAATAATGTTGTTTTTAGATAGCTTCGACCCTCGGCTGTCACCCGCGAGACCTCCACTCACATGGATATTTCGTATTTTTTCTCGCGCTCAAATATAAACTTAAACAATTCCTCAATCGGGCTTTTGAGTATGGTGCCCACCTCTACGCCATAATGAGCGCAGGCCGGCCGTAGGTGTCCTTGGAAATGATAGGCAATGGAACCCACAAAATGACAGACATACTCTTTGTGGTCGTCAAGCGTGATGATGTTCGTACGGATGTATTCGCGAAACCCCGTCTTCAGCAAATCCGTGACATATGGATGCTCGATATTATCCGCCATGAACGGCACGAACGACGCCAGAAAGACATTGGGTGTGGGTCGCTGGTATACGTTCTTGATAACGACCTCCTTCGTGATTCGATAACGCTCGCCAAACTTTTCATACAAGTCCTTTGGCATAGTCCCGTAGAGGTATTGTGTAATCAGGTGCTTGCCAAACCACGCGCCAGAACCTTCATCGCCCAGCACATAACCGATGCCCTGCTTGCTAGGCACCACGTTTTCGCCATCGTAAAAGCTCACGTCCGAACCCGTGCCTAGTGTTGCGATATATCCCTTCCGGTCGCCACACGTAGCATAGGCTGATCCTAGTAAATCATTCTCAATGGACACAAACGCGTTGACGAACAACTGGGAAAGAGCGTTAGATACCATCTCCCGACGATCGGGACTCGAGCATCCAGAGCCGAAGAAGTATACCTCGCTAATCTCCTGAGAATAGGGTATGATTTCCGGCACATCCTGAATAACACGGGCAATTTCTTTCTCGCTCACGAAAAAGGGATTCAGCCCCTTAGTGGAAAACGCAAGCGGTTTGCTGTCTGGTAGTGCTAACATCCAGTCAGACTTGGACGAGCCGCTATCTGCAACTAAAATCATATCTGTACGGGTTCCTCAATCCAAAATAGGTGACCAAATTTAGTGATTTCGCACGGATATCACAAGGGCTTTGGCGATATACCATGCTGGTTTCGGAGCACCTAGACACGCGAATAAACGTTGGTATCGATTTTAATACAATCTCCGCTATTCCCATCATATTAGCTATATTCGTTCAGTAAACTGACCACTGGCTAGATCAATGAAGCCCAGCCGATCAACACACCGGGTGGCGAGGGTCGGCGATAAAACCAACGCAAAACGTTACCGTCATGAGAATAGTCTCCCTTTTCGTAGTAATTAACCTTCTTTTCGCTACGCACGCCCCCGCTCAGGAAATCCCTTCGCCCCGCGCGCATTTCGGATTCGATATCGGCGAAGATTACCAGTTGGCAAATTATACGCAGACGGAAGCCTATTTTAAAAGACTCGTGTCTGCGTCGGATCGGGCCGTGATGGAGCGAGTGGGCGAAACTTCCGAGGGCCGCGACCATTACCTCATTATCGTGTCCTCGCCCGAGAACCTGGCTAACATCCAGCAGTATAAGGAGATCTCACAACAAATGGCGCGCGCGGAGATGGAAGAAACCCAAGCCCGCCTATTAGCGGAAACCGGCAAGCCTGTCGTATGGATTGATGGCGGTTTGCATTCTACCGAAACAGTGGCCACCCACCAGCTAATCGAGACACTTTACCAGCTGTTAAGTCGAAACGATCCCGAGACCATGCGTATACTTGACGAGGTCATCATCTTGATTTTCCATTGTAACCCCGATGGGCATGAGTTGGTATCGGATTGGTATATGAAGGACGAGGACGTCTCCCAGCGCAACAAGCGTACGCCAACCATGTACCACAAATACGTTGGCCACGACAACAACCGCGATTTCTACATGAACAACCTGAAGGAAACGACGACGATTTCCCGCTTGCAATACATTGAATGGAATCCCCAGATCATCTACAACCACCACCAAACAGCGCCGGCCGGAGCCGTCGTGGCTGGCCCGCCTTACCGTGATCCATTCAACCATGTTATTGACCCCCTTCTGATTACGGGCATTGACGGTGTTGCGGCGGCTATGATCAATCGACTTAACCAGGAAGACCGTCGCGGTTACACGCGGCTCAGCGGTTCGGTGTTCTCTACCTGGTGGAACGGCGGCCTTCGCACCACACCTTACTACCATAATAGCATCGGCATCTTGACGGAGATCATCGGCGACCCCACTCCGTCCCAGGTGCCACTCGTGCCCGACCGCCTTATTCCGAACAATGCCACACCAAACCCCGTCATACCGACGGACTGGAATTTCAAGAAATCAATCGACTACTCCGTCTCGTTGAACTATGCCATACTGGACTACGCGAGCCGATTTGGCGACCAGCTGCTTTACAACATGTATAAAATGGGACGCAACTCAATCGAACGTGGTAGTCGTGACCACTGGACACATCGCCCCGCGTACGTAGAACGGATTAAGGCCGACTACGAGGCTGACCAGACCGAAGAGGCGAACGTGCGCCGAGGAGGCATCCCCGCTACCTATTTCGAGAGCGTTTTTAGTGACCCGGCCCTACGCGATCCGCGGGCCTTTATCATCCCCGCTGACCAGAAGGACTTTGCGCGCGCAGTGTCCTTTGTCAACGCGCTGATCAAGTCGGGCATCCAGATCCATCGAGCTACGGCAGACTTTTCAGTCGATGGCGCCTCCTACCCGAAAGACTCGTACGTTATCTTCGCCGCACAGGCCTTCAGGCCTCATTTACTGGATATGCTAGAGCCCCAAGACCACCCTAACGACTTTCAATATCCCGGCGGGCCGCCCGTGCGCCCCTATGACGCCGCCGGCTGGACACTCGCGTATCAATTCGGGATTGATGTGGATCGCGTCCTCGACGGATTGGATGGCCCCTTTGAACCGCTCCCACTGGGCGAACTGCAGCACCCGCCAGCGACCAACCTGCCCAAATCAGACCGCGGGTATCTACTGAGCACCGAAATCAACAACACGTTCATCGCCGTGAACGAGTTGCTGTCCGCGGGAATCCCCGTGTACCGCACCACCGCTCCCGCTGCAGACGTACCGGCCGGCACGTTTTACGTACCGGCGTCAGGTCATCGCGTGCTCCAAAGCGCAGCGCAAACACTTGGCATACGTCCCGAAGCGGCCCCTCGGAAACCTGCGCACGCGGCAGCGATTAAGCCCCGTCGCATCGGTCTTTATGATTATTACGGAGGCTCGATGCCTTCGGGATGGGTTCGGTGGCTATTGGAACAATATCGCTATACGGATGTCTCGGTGGTCTACCCCCAAGAAATCGACGCAGGCGACCTGCATGAGAAATACGACGTCCTGCTGTTTATCGGGTCTGGCATCCCTTCCGCAGGCTCAAGTGCTGGATCGCGCACGGCTAATACCCGAACCGACGAAATTCCGGACGAATACCATCACATGCTCGGCAGTTTTACGCTCGACCATTCCCTGCCGTCAGTTCGTGACTTCCTCGAACGAGGCGGTACCGTGCTGAGTGTCGGCAACGCGACTTCATTGGGCTACCACCTCGGACTCCCCGTCAAGAATGCATTAGTGGAAACGGACGAGGAAGGAAACACCAAACCGTTGTCTGGCGAGAAATTCTATGCGCCGGGCAGCGTCCACGAAGTCCACATCGCGACTGACGAACCCATCGCGTTGGGGCTGCCTGCCACTGTGAATGTCATGTCAAGCAACAGCCCCCTCTTTGCCCTGGATGACGCTGCACGGGCGGCAGGCATCAAAAAACTGGCTTGGTACGGTAACAACAACCCGCTGAAAAGCGGCTGGATATGGGGAGCGGAATACCTGCGTGGCGGCGTGGCAGCGTACGCGTCCCCCGTCGGCAAAGGGACTTTCTATGCTTTCGGCCCTGAGATTACTTTCCGCGCACAGTCACACGGCACTTTCAAGTGGTTGTTTAACGCATTATACACAACGCCTTAATTTCGACTACGGCAAATACCTTCGTATGCATAAGTACATTCGCAACATTCTCGTCTTTTTGTCTCTCGCGAGCATCACGACCAGCAAAGCCCAACAAATCCCCACGCCACAGGAGCATTTTGGTTTCTACATCGGACAGGACTACCGCCTCACCAACTACACGGATACGGAGGCGTATTTCAAACGCCTGGCTGCCTCGGACCGAGTACAACTCGTGGATATCGGCGAGACGGAGGAAGGCCGGCGGCAATATATGCTCATCGTATCCTCGCCCGAAAACCTTGCCCAATTGGAAAAATACCGGGAAATATCCCTGAAGTTAGCCTTGGCCGAAGACTTGGACGAGGAGGACGCGCGCGCACTGGCTAAGCAAGGAAAAGCGGTGGTGTGGATCGACGGCGCCCTGCATTCGACTGAGATGGTGGGTACGCATGCGCTAATCGAAACTGCTTATCAGCTAGCGAGCCGCACCGACGACGAAACACAGTTTATTCTCGACAACACGATTATCCTGCTTGTGCATGCGAATCCCGACGGGCACGAACTGACCGGGAACTGGTACATGCATCGGGCTGACTCGACCAAGCGCCGCATGGATATTCCCGTGCTTTACCAGAAGTACATCGGCCACGACAATAACCGGGACTTCTACATCACCAACATGAAGGAAAGCCAAAACATGAGCCGGCAACTGTTCGTGGAATGGATGCCGCAAATCATGTATAATCACCACCAAACGGCCCCCGCTGGCGCCGTCGTGGCGGGTCCTCCCTACGTGGATCCGTTCAATTACGCGATTGACCCGTTGCTGATGACCGGTATCGACGCCGTGGGTGCCAATATGATCAATCGACTGAATACCGAAGGACGGCCGGGTTTCACGCGCCTACGCGGCTCCCCATTCAGCACCTGGTACAACGGCGGGCTGCGTACAACAACCTACTTCCATAACATCGTGGGTATATTGACGGAGATTATCGGCGGGCCTACGCCAGCGAGTATCCCCGTGGTACCTAGCCGTATGCTGCCATCAGGGAACACGCCTAATCCGGTAATGCCCCAACAAGCTTGGCATTTCAAACAATCCATTGATTACTCCCTGTCCATGAATTACGCGGTGTTAGACTACGCGGCGCGGCACCGCGACCAAGTGTTATACAACATCTACCGAATGGGCCGGAATTCCATCGAAAAAGGCAGCCAAGACTCGTGGATATTGACCCCACGGACCATCGATCGCCTGGAAGAAACGTATCGACAGGATTTGGAGGCCGGAGAAATAGAAAATGCACAAGAAACCACGGCTTTCGCCAACAGAAACCGCATTCCTTATAGCTATTACGAGCGCGTCTTTAAAGACCCTGCCCTTCGCGATGCGCGTGGATACATCATTCCGGCTAGCCAGCACGATTTCGCCACGGCCGTCAAGTTTGTCAACGCCTTGGCAAAATCTGGAATCTTCATCCATCAGGCTACCGCAGATTTCTCGGTCGATGGAAAGACCTACCCGGCCGGATCGTTCGTCGTCAAAACCGACCAGGCTTTTCGCCCGCATATCCTCGACATGTTTGAACCGCAGGACTATCCGAATGACTTCCTGTATCCTGGCGCACCTCCAACGCGGCCCTACGACGTAGCCGGCTGGACGTTGGCCTATCAAATGAACATCGAGTTCGATCGGATTTTAGACGATTTCGACGGCCCTTTCGAGCGGCTGCCGCATGGCGAGGTACAAGCTATGCCTGCGTCTGAGATACCCACGTCGGCACACGGTTACTTCCTAAGTGGGGGCATTAATGACAACTATATCGCCGTCAACGCGCTGCTCAAGGCAGGCGTTGACGTTTTCCGAACAGCGCACGAGGTGCAGGGATTGGCCGCAGGATCGTTTTACGTTCCCGCGAATGGAATGGCCACGCTTCGGTCAATCAACGCCGACCACGGCTTTGTGGCCGTTCCGGCGAGTTCGCGCCCGGCTGGCCTCTCGCCTATTGCGCCCACGCGAATTGCACTTTACGATCGTTATGGTGGTTCTATGCCATCCGGCTGGGTACGTTGGATATTGGAACAATATGGGTACGACTACCAGCTAATATATCCCGCAGAAATCAATGCGGGCGACCTAATCAAAAAATACGATGTTATACTTTTCATCGGACCGGGGATACCCAGCTTCAACGCCGGCAACGCGACACGCGGACAGCAACAGGGCGCAACCAACCTGGACGATATACCCGAGGCGTACGCCCATATGGTCGGCTCGCTCACCGCCACGGAAAGTGTCCCAGCATTACGATCCTTTGCCGAGCAGGGCGGCACGGTAGTCACGGTTGGAGCAAGCACGAGTTTAGCTTACCATTTCCAACTGCCCGTGTCGGACGCCTTGACAGAGATAGTCGATGGCGAACTGGTTCGCTTGCCTAGCGAAAAGTACTTTGTGCCCGGCAGCGTGCTGCGCATGCAAGTCGACACCCAACATCCAGCCAACGCGGGTATGAACGCACAAACAGACGTCATGTTTACCAATAGCCCGGTATTCCGATTGGAACCACTCGCCGCCGCCGCTGGCGTGGAAGCTTTGGCATGGTTCGGCACGGAAAACCCCTTGCGCAGCGGCTGGGCGTGGGGCGCTTCCTACCTGAGGAATGGTGTGACGGCCTTTGTGGCGCCAGTAGGCCAGGGAAAACTCTACGCCTTTGGCCCGGAGATTACCTATCGCGCCCAAGCCCATGGCACATTCAAGCTATTGTTCAACACGTTGTACCAGCCGCGATGATGGGCTAGACTCGGCGAGCGGCGCGCGGGGCCTATACGATACTTGCCAGCAAAATAGGTGTTATCCGCCAAGTATCGAGCTTAGGTTTTTTCGCCAAAATATGGATTTGAGAAAATTATACGCTACCTTAGCTTTTGTAAAATAGAGAGGACCTGTTTGTATGTTGAGTGCAGTATTCGCATTTTTGAATATCGGAACCCCAGAAATGATGTTGATTATTGGGGCCGCGCTTTTGCTGTTTGGCGGCAAGAAACTCCCGGAGTTGGCGCGTGGGTTGGGCCGTGGTATTCGCGAATTTAAAGACGCGTCAGAAACCATTAAACGCGACATCAGCGAACAAATCAATAATTTCGAAAAGGATTTGGAAGTTAAAGACGTCCTTATCAAGGACGAAGACCTGCCGACCAAACAATTGGCAGAAAAAAATCCGATGCAGAAAAATCCGACGTTCACCGCGCCCGAGGGCACGTACCCGCACCACCCTACCAACCAACATGACTATTACAATCAAGATGTGCACTACGGTGGCGGCTATCCGGCGACGGACCCCGTTACTTCCGCGCAACCGTCTGGCGAAAATACGCCCACGGAACCATCCGCCAACGATGCTTCCGAGGTGACCAACACCACGCCCGTGAGCGAAAACAAAAATGCCTAACGGGTTCGTATCATAGGAATTTCAATAAAGCAAACTACCCTTTCCCATGCGATATATCCAATCGCATTTATCCGTATGAATCAGGAACAAATTATTGCCACCGAGCTTGCCTTGCAGGGTAAGCAGGTGTGCAGCACCCTAGCCCTGCTTGACGAGGGGAGCACCATTCCATTTATCGCACGCTACCGAAAAGAGATGACCGGTGGCCTCGACGAGGTACAAATCGCCCAAATTAGAGATCGCGCTACGCAGCTGAGAGAATTGGAAAAACGCAAGGAGGTTGTGCTGAAGTCTATCACTGACCAAGGCAAACTGACTCCTGAACTGGAGACTTTGGTGCGGGAGGCTGGCACTATGGCACGGCTTGAGGACATTTACCTCCCCTATAAACCGAAGCGCAGGACTCGGGCCAGCGTAGCCCGTGAGAAAGGACTGGATCCCTTGGCACGGCTCATCCTGCTGCAGGATGGGAGTGATATCATGAAAGAGGCTGCCAAGTACGTCAATCCGGAGACGGGGGTGACCTCCGTCGAAGACGCTCTGGAGGGTGCCCGCGACATTATTGCCGAAACGATTGCCGAGGACGCTGACATCCGCGCCAAGGCTCGGCAGGTTTTTCTGGATAAAGGGATGTTCGTCTCTCGGGTCGTACCGGGAAAGGAAGAACTAGCACTAAAATACAAGGATTATTACGACTGGTCAGAACCCGTTAAAACGGCTCCGTCGCACCGTATCCTGGCGATGCGGCGCGGTGAAAAAGAAGAAATGCTTTACCTGGATGTGTCGGTGGAAGAGTCCGACATATTACCTTTGCTGGACCACGCTTACGTGCACGGCGCCGGCGAGGCTGCCACCCAGGTACGCATGGCCATGCTTGACGGATATAAGCGACTCTTGCGCCCCGCTATGGAAACCGAAGTACGCGTCGTGACGCGCCAACGCGCCGACGATGAAGCCATTCGGGTGTTCACCGAAAACGCACGGCAGTTACTGCTGGCCGCCCCGCTGGGGCAAAAGCGCGTCATGGCCATCGACCCCGGATTCCGAACGGGTTGTAAGACGGTCGTACTCGACGCGCAAGGCAAGCTATTAGAACACACTACGCTATTTCTGCACGCGTCCAGCGCCGCTAAAGCCGAAGAAGCAAAGGCCATTATACACGAACTCGTGCAGAAACATGAGGTAGAGGCAATCGCCATTGGCAATGGGACGGCCGGTAGGGAAACCGAGCAGTTTATCAATGCGCTGCATCTTGAAGGCGTCCTTGTCGTAATGGTCAACGAAAGCGGTGCGTCCGTTTACTCGGCGTCTGACGTGGCGCGCCAAGAGTTTCCAGACCATGACGTTACCGTCCGCGGTGCCGTATCCATCGGCCGCCGCCTGATGGACCCCCTCGCCGAACTTGTCAAGATCGACCCGAAGTCGATCGGCGTCGGACAATACCAACACGACGTCGACCAAACCAAATTGCAACAAGCGCTCGACGATACCGTCGCCAGTTGCGTCAATGCGGTTGGCGTAGAGCTTAACACCGCCTCGCGGCAGTTGCTGGCTTATGTGTCCGGCTTAGGACCAGCCATTGCCCAGCAAATCATTACCTATCGGGATACACACGGCCCCTTTAAAAATCGCGAATCATTGAAAAATGTACCGCGCCTGGGCGAAAAGGCCTTTGAGCAGGCTGCAGGCTTTCTCCGCATCCGAAATGCGACCAATCCGCTTGACTCCAGTGCTGTGCACCCCGAGCGATATGCACTCGTGGAGACCATGGCCAGCAACCTCGGTCATGGCATCGACGATTTGCTTGCCAACGAGGCCTTGCGTAAGCAAATTGACCTAAAACGCTATGTGAGTGACGATGTGGGTTTGCCCACGCTCAAGGACATCCTCGCCGAATTGGCGAAGCCGGGGCGAGATCCTAGGGAGCAGTTCGAAGCGTTCAGCTTCACCGAAGGGGTCAACAGTATCGCCGACCTTCGTATCGGTATGAAATTGCCCGGAATCGTCACGAACATCACGGCCTTCGGCGCGTTTGTAGACATCGGCGTCCATCAAGATGGTTTAGTGCACCGAAGCCAGCTAGCCAACCGGTTCGTACAAGACCCGAACGAAGTCGTGAAGGTACAGCAACAGGTGGAAGTGACCGTGACGGAAATCGACGAGAAACGCAAGCGCATCGGGCTATCAATGAAGTCCGAACAACAATCGGCCCCGAAACCTACCCGAAAAAAAGAAACTAAACAGCAAGGGGGGCGGCGTCCGCCAAACGACAAGAAACGTAAGGAGGACGACATGGCGTCTAAACTAGCTGCTCTGAAGAGTAAATTCGGCTCGTAGGAACGTGCCGCCTCAACGTTTTTGCCGGGGCTCCTAACTAAACAGGTCGCTAGAGAGGTAACGATCACCGCGGTCGCAGGCGATAAACACGATGAATCCGTTTTCGAGTTCTTCGGTGAGCCTGACCGCGGCTGCACAAGCGCCTCCCGTACTCATGCCGACGAATATCCCTTCCTCGCGCGCCAATCGCCGCGTGAAAGCCGTAGCCTCCGCTTGCGAAACATCCATGATCCGGTCCACACGCTCCGGCTCGAAAATCTTGGGTAGATATTCGACTGGCCAGCGCCGAATTCCGGGAATTGAGGAGCTTTCGGTAGGCTGGCATCCCACGATTTGAACCGCAGCGTTTTGCTCTTTGAGGTATTTTGAATTGCCCATGATGCTACCCGTGGTGCCCATTGCACTCACAAAATGCGTAATCTGCCCTTGTGTATCTCGCCAAATTTCAGGACCCGTCGTGCGGTAATGTGCCAACACGTTATCGGCATTGGCAAACTGGTTGAGCAGGTAGTAATCGTCGCGTTTACCCTTCTCTTCTGCATAATCCCGACAAGCTTCGATACTCTCCAACAGCGTCACTTCGGCACCAAAGGCCTCCATTGTCAGTGTCCGTTCGCGGGTTGAATTCTCGGGCATGACAAGCTCGATCCCCAGCCCGTAGATACTGGCCATCATAGCCAATGCTATACCGGTATTACCACTGGTAGCTTCGATGAGTTTGGTCCCGGGCTTGATGTCGCCGCGATCAAGCGCGTTTTGAATCATGCTATGCGCCGCACGGTCCTTGACGCTACCGCCTGGGTTATTGCCTTCGAGTTTGGCAAACAGCCGTACATGGGGGTTGGGGTTAATCCGAGCGAGTTCTACAAGGGGCGTATTGCCAATGCTGTCGATTATTCCGGCCATGTTATTTTCCGTTTTTAGTGTCAACAATCTTTACCGTAGGCTGGTGATAAGCCGTGGAATGGGGCGGCACGCTGGATGTCAGCCATACGTTTCCCCCGATGATACTGTCGTTGCCGATGACGGTATCGCCCCCGAGAATCGTCGCGCCGGCGTACACCACTACCCGGTCGCCGATTGTCGGGTGCCGTTTTCGGTTCGTACCATTTTTGTCCACGCTCAGCGCGCCGAGCGTTACCCCTTGGTATATTTTCACGTGGTTGCCAATCTGGGTAGTCTCCCCGATGACCACACCCGTGCCGTGGTCGATACAAAAGTATTCGCCGATACGGGCGCCTGGATGGATATCGATACCCGTGCAGGAATGCGCATACTCGGTGAGCACCCGCGGAATGACGGGGACACCCAACTGTAAAAGCGCATGAGCAACCCGATACAGCGCTATGGCCAGAAAGCCCGGGTAGGTGCGAATTACCTCAAACTCGTTGGTGGCCGCCGGGTCGCCATCGAAAATGGCTTCGGAATCTGTCCGCAAGACGCGGTATATACGGGGCAACCCTTCAAAGAAAGTGGCCGTAATGGCCGAATGGTCGATCTCTTGGCAAGCTTGTGTGCGCTCCAAAATTCCCAATAAGTCGGATGCCGACATTTGGAACCTGGACTCGATCTCGATAGTGCTGTTGCTCGCCGCCGGCCTCCGTTCTGGAAAAAGCAAATCGAGCAGGGCCATGGCCCATCGCGCGATCTCATCGTTCGGCGGCACGGAGCCCACAAGACGTTGGCGCTCACACAAGTAAGCATAAAATTCCGTTCCCATCGTTTCGGGCCATTGCCTCCCGTTATCATTCATCATGTCTATTTCACGAGTTTATCGTACAAGTTTGCCAGCGTTTGAGTCGCATCGGCGGTCAGTCCGGG
Source organism: uncultured Sphingobacteriaceae bacterium (assembly GCA_964423925.1). Taxonomy (GTDB): domain Bacteria; phylum Bacteroidota; class Bacteroidia; order Sphingobacteriales; family Sphingobacteriaceae; genus CAYRGQ01. The sequence goes on from CAYRGQ010000024.1 coordinate 27,307, forward strand.
ATGTACCGGTGAGGGCTGGATGATGGTGCTGCGCTTGGCGGTGAGCCAGCGAAAGCGTTCCGCGGGCGCCCATTCGGCGATGGGCCCACCGGAAGGAAGCCCTTGAGCGATCTCCCGAAAAGCCGACACATGGCGTTGCAATTCTTTAAGGTCGACGTCGGGGGAAAACACGGCGCAACGCGACCAGTCGGACAACATACGCGCGTCGACAAATCGTTGCGCACGGCAATACAGCACCACGCCAATGTTGATGTATTCGCCTCGTTCGACCCGAGGAACAAACCGGACAACGGCATACTCAAATACGTCCATGCTGGGCATCGTGTACGGTATTTACAAATACAGAAGAAACCGCCATACGTTCCGTCAAAAACTCCACGTACATCCGTCGGATGGCTTGGATGTCCTCGCCCTCAAATGCATGGCTTATCCATTCGTCGGGCACCTCTGCTACGACCGCCTCGACACGTTCAGTCGTGAGCAACCCTTTCGCCATGTTATCCACGGCTTCCAAATCGGTCGCCTGGCGCAGGAGCACATGGTCTTTGATCTGGATGAAAGGTTTGTTGATTTGATCGCGCCACTGCGTCCAATTGTGATGAAAATATAGCGCTGCACCGTGATCAATCAGCCACAATTCCTTGTTCCAGACGAGCATATTGGGATTGCGAACGGTACGGTCCACGTTCATCAGTAGGCCGTCAAGCCATACGATCTGGGATGCTGTGCGCGGATCCAGTGCATCCACCGTGACATCGTAGGTGATGGCCCCGCTCAGGTAATGAAGACCGAGATTTAACCCGGTGCTAAACTTGAGCAAGTCCTGTATTTCCTCGTCGGGTTCGGTGCGGCCAAAGGCCTCGTCCAGATCGGCAAATACCAACTCGGGCACGCGCAATCCCACTATCCTGGCGAGCTCCCCACCGATAAGCTCCGCGATGAGCGCCTTGACGCCTTGCCCGGCGCCGCGGAATTTAAGCACGTAAAGAAAGCCATCGTCCGCTTCCACGATTGCCGGCAATGAGCCGCCTTCGCGCAACGGCGTCACATATCGGGTCACCTTCACCCTTCGTAATTGTCCTGCAAACATGGTTTCTTTACTTTAAGCCAAACTTGATCAAAATCTCGCAAAAATCCCAATATTAGTTAAATTTAGAAGCGTCAATGACAAACGCCGATCGCGCCCAAATTCGCGGCTAATCGACAGGATCTTTTACCGCCGGCTTGCCGTTCGTGTCTATTTCTGCGTATCTTTACCCAATATTAACGAATCGCCGCTATTATCGACACATGGATACCTCCGCTCAATACGACCGCGTCATCAAACACTGCCAGGACTTGTTCATTAAGAAAGCGACCGACTACGGAACTTCGTGGCGCATCATGCGCCTACCTTCCGTAACGGATCAGCTGTTCATCAAGGCCAAACGCATCCGTACGCTAGAAGAGACAAATGTATCCAAAGTGGGCGACGGGGTGGTCGACGAGTATATCGCCATCGTCAACTACTGCGTGATCGGCATATTACAGCTCGATTTGGGTACCGACGCCGACATCAACCTGGCTCCCGAAATCGTATTCGAACGCTATACCAATGCGGTACGGGAAACCAAAGCGCTTATGTATGCCAAGAACCATGATTACGGTGAAGCCTGGCGCGACATGCGCATCGAGTCAATAACGGACATGATTCTGATGAAAATCAATCGTGTCAAACAAATCGAGACCAACAACGGCATCACCATCGCGTCGGAAGGCATCCGAGCCAACTACCAGGATATGCTAAACTACGCGGTGTTTGCACTGATTATGCTGGGCGTGGCCGAAGACGACACCACCGCCTCCTAAGCGTGGCTCCGAAGTACATCATTTGGAAGAAAAGGTTATTGAAAACAAAGGCCAATATGAGTAAAAAACAGACAGCGAAATTAAATGGATTGCAGCAGTCCCTCCTCTGGATATCCCGAATATTCGTGGGCTTACTGTTTATTTTCTCCGGGCTGATCAAGGCGAATGACCCGATCGGATTCGGTTATAAACTACAGGAATATTGGGTCGTGTTCGGCACTGATTTCCTGATGCCGCATTCCGCTACGATTGCCATCGTCATCTGTGCGTTGGAGATTTTGCTAGGCGCGCTCTTGCTCTTAGGCTTTTATCGTCGCGCGGTGGCGTGGGGATTATTGATATTGATTATTTTCTTCACGTTCCTCACCTTCTACTCCGCATTTTTCGAAGTGGTGACTAGCTGTGGTTGCTTCGGCGACGCCATTCCGCTTACGCCTTGGGAGTCGTTTATCAAAGACTTGGTGCTGTTAGCGTTTATCTTGATCATCTTTGCGCTGCGCAACCATATTCGCCCCGTAACGGCTGACGGGCAGACCCAAGCGATTACCACGGCGGCGCTCGTCGTCATTTCGTTAGGCGTTGGCATCTACACGTATAACTACCTACCAGTCGTCGACTTCCTTCCCTACAAGAAAGGAAATAACATTCCCGAACTGATGGTATTGCCTGAGGGGGCCGAGCCTGACCAATACGAAATCATCTATACGCTAAAACATGCCGACACAGGCGAAGAACGCACGATTTCCGACAAGGCATACCTGGACGAAGGAATCTGGAAGGACGAAAAATGGGAAATCGTCGGTGAGCCCACTAGCAGGTTAGTCAAGAAAGGGTATACTATTCCGATTACGGACTTGATGATCACCGACGAAAGCGGCGAAGATCATACGCAAAACATCATCACCAACCCCTACTACAACCTTATTATCGTCGCCTACGATCTGCAGGCCACCAACAAAGAGGCATTGGGCAAAATCAATGAGCTCGTGCGCGAAGCGGCCACAATGTACAATATCCGCGCCATATTGCTCACGTCATCCTCATCACAAGAAGCCGTCGCCCTCAGTCGCGAGCACGACCTTTTGGCCGAAGTATTCTACGCCGACGCTGTCCCTCTCAAAAGCATGGTGCGCGCTAATCCGGGCGTCATGCTGATGCAAAACGGTGTCATCATTAACAAATGGCACCACCATACGGTGCCCAATTTCGAACGGCTCGAGAGCGAATATTTCGTCAAATAAGTGAACAACAGCGTGCAAGACATCAAGGAAACGCCCACGGCTAACCTGACGTTCGTCTTAGGCTTTATGGGTAGTGGCAAAACTACGTGGGGCCGCAAACTGGCTCAGGTCGCCGGCCATCAATTTATTGACCTAGACCACCTGATCGTCGACAAGATTGGGATGGACATCCCCCAATTCTTCAAAAGCCGAGGGGAGACTGAATTTCGTCTGCTCGAGGCCGAGACCCTGCGGACGATCCCTAAGGATATTCCGACCATCGTAGCCACGGGCGGTGGCACGCCATGCTATCACAACAGCATGGAATGGATGAACGAGCATGGCAACACGATTTATTTCAAGCTATCGCCCTTGCAATTATGGCAACGGCTGAACAAGCCAAAACACATCGAAAGCCGACCTGCATTGAGGGGACTGACCGAAGGAGAGCTCTTGGAATTTATCACTGCAAAACTGAACGAACGGGAACCATTCTATAGCCAAGCGAAGCTCATCGTCGACCAATCGGCTATTGAGCTGGCGGAGCTTGCCCAGCAGATTGCCCGCCCGCCCCGTCATCCCAGCAACAATTTATGAACATACGTCGGATTATTGCCTTAGCACTATTTGCGCTGATCATCGGGTGCCTCAGTGCCTGTTTTCAACAAGCGACAGACAATCGTCACGTTACCGGTGCCGGCGATACGGCAATGTCGCGAATCGTGCCTAAAACGGTCGACGACCTATACGAGCTGCTTAGATATCGTGAAGGTCGTTATCCGCTGGTGAGCGCCCACCGCGGCGGTCCTGCACCGGGCTATCCGGAGAATGCACTGGCGACTTTCCAACGCATGGCAAACATCCAGCCCGTCATCATAGAGTGCGATATCCAGATGACACGCGATTCGATTCTTATTCTCATGCACGACGACGACCTCGACCGTACGACGGACGCTACCGGCCGGATAGCTGATAAGGATTACGCCGAATTGGTGAACGTACGGTTGCGCGACAATGATGGTCAGCGTACGGATTACCGTATCCCCACGTTGGCGGAAGCGCTGCAATGGGGAATGGGCAACGTGATTTTTACGCTTGACGTAAAACGTGGCGTACCGTACAGCCTGGTGGTGGAGGAGATCAAGAAGAATAATGCAGCGCCCATTTCCGTGGTCATTACGTACAATGCCAACCAAGCGGCGGAAGTGCACGCGCTTGCACCCGAACTGATGATTTCGGCCTCGATTCGTTCCGAAGCAGACCTGCTCCGCCTTAACCAACTTGGCATCCCCAACCATGTACTTATTGCCTTTGTGGGCACGCGCGAGGCAGATCCTGACACGTACGAAATGCTTCACAATGCGGGTATCAGTACCATCCTCGGGACCATGGGCAACCTCGATGCCCAAGCAGCCCGGCAGGGCGAACGACGCTATGCCGAGTACGTACGGCGCGGCGCGGATATCCTTTCTACAGATCGTCCCATAGAGGCTGGCCAAGCGCTGCAGCACATGGTAAGTGAGGACGAACTATCGTCACCCTTCATACAGTAACTGACTGCTAGCGAATCTTCTGAGCGGCCAGAAACTTTTGCAACTTCGGTGCAATAACCGCCGCGCAATACGGATTGTCAGGATGAGTATTGAAATAGTTGAAGTGGTAGTCTTCGGCTACGTAAAAGGCTGATGCAGGCGAAACTTCGGTGACGATGGGACTATCGTAGACCTGCTCCTCCTCCAAACGCCTTACGAAGTCCTCAGCCGCTTCCCGTTGGCGCTCGTCGTGGTAAAATATCACCGACCGGTATTGGGTACCGATGTCGTTTCCCTGGCGATTGAGGGTCGTGGGATCATGCGTTTTGAAGAACACGCCCAATAGGGACTCGTAGCTAATCGTGCTGTCGTCGTAGGTGATGTGGATAACCTCAGCGTGCCCGGTAGCCCCAGTACACACTTGCTCATAGGTGGGATTTTCACGCTGCCCGCCCATATATCCGGGCTTGATGTCCTTCACCCCCTCCAACTGTTGAAAAATCGCCTCCGTGCACCAGAAGCACCCACCGCCAAATGTCGCTACATTCCCCATGTCATTTCGTGTTTGATTACGCAAATATACAAAAAAGGCAGGGTGATTTTATCGCCACCTACTAGCCCTGCTCCTGCGTGTATACGCTTTTTCCCGGAACCAACAGATCTTGCTGGACAGCGTCGCATACCGCAAACGAAAAACCGGGTTGCAACGCATAAGCGCCATATTCGCCGTTTTTATTTAACGCCAAAAATCCCACTTGGATTTCTTTTGCGGTTTCAGGCTTCTTGCGAATGATACGCTCCACGGCCTCACGGCACGCTTCCTCGGGCGTCCGTCCTTGCCGCATCAGCTCGACCACGAGAAAACTTCCTACCGTCCGGATCACCTCCTCACCCACACCGGTAGAGGTAGCGCCCCCCACCTCGTTGTCGACATACAGTCCCGCGCCGATAATGGGGCTATCGCCTACCCGTCCGCGCATTTTGAAGGCCATGCCGCTGGTCGTACAGGCGCCTGATAAGTTGCCCGCTTCGTCCAGTGCCAGCATGCCAATTGTGTCGTGGTTGTATTGGTTACCCGGAAGCCGTTCTGCCGCAAAGGAGCGATTTTCGATGTTCATGACGGGCTCGTATTTCTTTTCCTTCAACCACTCTTGCCAAGCTTCCTTAGCGGCGGGCGTCAGCAAATCTTCCTTCTCGAAGCCATTTTCCAAGGCGAACTGCAGGGCTCCCTCGCCGACCAACATCACGTGGGGCGTCTGCTCCATCACCAAACGGGCTACTGAAATCGGATGTGCGATATGCTCTAGGGCAGCCACCGAACCGCAATTGCCTTGCGCATCCATAATACATGCGTCGAGTGACACATGTCCGTCCCGATCTGGATAACCGCCCTTTCCTACTGTCATGTTATCCAAGTCGGCTTCCGCAATGCGGACGCCAGCCTCTACGGCATCCAAGGCCGACCCACCGGCCGACAATAATTCCCAAGCTGCCGCATTGGCCGCCACGCCAAAATCCCACGTCGATATGACGATAGGCTTGTTCGCTTTACCACCATCAGGGCGTCCCTCCCAACAGGAGGCCAAAAAATTAGTGGATGCCAGTAAGGATGCGCCCAGCGCGCCTCGCCGTAAAAATTTTCGTCTTGTCACCATTTCTTTAGTCCGTACCTGCAAACGGCCGTCGTTGGCGTAGTCAAATAACGTAAAAATTATCGAAATTAGCAGGCGCGTCGCAAACGGATACAGCATGCCGAATGTTGCCAACCCGCTCGAAAATTCGTCGTTCAGCATAAATTTGCTACATTAGTAAAAAGGACAATACAGATGAGAATAGCGCATAACGTATTGATAACATTATTCGTCATGTTATCCCCCTGCGTCGGACATGCCCAACTCTCCGTGCAGGATTCTGCCAAACTGACTACAATCATGCAAGTTCACGGTGAGATTCGCAAACAGTACGCGCCCGACGGACGCACAGCAATATTCGAACTGCTGCCTAATCACGAAGCCATCGGCAAGCATGCGTTATTCACCACCGAACCAACTGCAGCTACCGCCTTCGAGCACCAACTGGCCCAACACGAACTCGCGGGCGATGTGGAAATCACCTTAATGCCCGACCATACCGTAGGCAACCGAACCAAAGGCATCGTGAACCTGTCGGTGGCCAACCTCCGAACGCAACCTCGCAATCAAGCCGAAATGGCCACGCAACTGCTGATGGGTACTCCAGTTGATTTATTACACCGGCAAGGAGCCAATTACCGTGTCCGTACACCGGAGGGCTATATTGCTTGGATACCGGCGTCGGCGGTCACGCCGAAAACCACCGAAGAAGCATGGGCATGGAATGATAGCGACAAGGTCATTTTCACAAGCGACTATGGCTTTGCCTACCGCGACGCTAACGACCAGTCCCAGCGCATTTCGGACCTCGTGCTTGGAAATATCCTAGTGGGTGGCGCAGCGTCTGACGGCTACATTGCTGTCACCTACCCCGATGGCCGGACGGGATTCGTCCGCGAAGACCAAGTACGCCCTTTCGACGAATGGCTGACCACGCGCGAACTGTTGCCCGAGAATATCCTAGCCGTAGCCGAACGCATGATCGGGGTGCCCTACCTATGGGGAGGCACCTCCAACAAAGGGTTGGATTGTAGCGGCTTTACGAAAACGGCTTATTACATGAATGGATTGGTCATCCCCCGCGATGCCTCGCAACAGGTGCTGACTGGCGAACCGATAGACGTATTGACGGACGGAAAGACCGACCCTGCGAAAATACTCGCTAACTTGCAGCCCGCCGACTTGCTTTTCTTTGCCGAGGCGAAAGAAGAAAACCCCAACGCACGCATCACACACGTCGCTATTTACAAGGGCAACGGGGAATTCATCCATGCTTCAGGCTTGGTTCGCATTAACAGCTTCCTGCCCGAGGCGCCTAATTTCGACGAGCACCAAAACCGTACCTTGGTAACGGCGCGCCGATACATCGGACACGAGTCCGACGCCTTGAAGCCTATGCACGCTCATCCGGCGTATGTGAGTACGTCACACAACTAGCCTACAAAAATCAGCTCAAAAACGTTTCGTATGCCCCAAGGAAATCCAACCGCCGACAACTTGTTCGCACAGCAAACCATAACTCGCCGGATGGGGAAGTTCACCCTGCACAGCCGTCCCTACACCTTAGCGCTGCGCCACGTGTTCACGATTGCCACCAGTTCGAGAAGCACGACGCCGGTCGTGTTGGTACGGCTTGACTTCGAGGGCTTATCGGGTTATGGCGAGGCGTCCATGCCTCCTTACCTGGGCGAGTCGCACGAGTCGGTCATGGCATTTTTGAGCAAAGTAGACTTGCGTGGTTTTGACGACCCGTTCCAAACCGCAGCCATCCTAGCTCATATCGATGGGCTATCCGAACGTGATACGGCCGCTAAAGCAGCCCTTGACATCGCCCTGCATGACTTGCTGGGTAAGCTTATGGGCCAACCCTGGCACCGGATATGGGGTTATGATCCAGGGAAAGCCCCACATACTTCCTTTACGATTGGCATCGACACAGCCGACGTGGTGCGGCAGAAAGTTGCCGAAGCTGCGCCGTACCAACTTCTCAAGGTAAAACTGGGGCTGGACACGGATAAGATGATGATCGAAACCATCAGGGAAGTGACGGACAAGCCGCTTTGCGCGGACATTAACCAAGGGTGGAAAGACCGTGAGGCCGCGCTGGAAATGGCCCATTGGCTGGCCGAACGCGGAGTGATATTCCTCGAACAGCCCATGCCAAAGGCGCAGGTAGACGACAACGCGTGGCTTACCGAGCGCAGCCCCATCCCTACCGTGGCCGATGAGGCTGTGCAGCGACTGCCAGACGTACGGCAGGTATGGGGTGCCTACAGTGGCATCAACATCAAACTTATGAAATGCACGGGCATGCGCGAAGCACACCAAATGGTCGAATTGGCTCGTGCCCTAGACATGAAGGTCATGCTCGGTTGCATGACAGAAACGTCATGCGCCATATCGGCTGCCGCCCAATTAGCGCCCGCGGTAGACTGGGCCGACCTGGACGGAGCCTTGCTCATCGACAACGATGCATTTCGAGGTATGGAAGTCATTGCTGGCCGAATCATTCCGCCCCACACGCCCGGAATAGGCGTCTCCGTACGCTAACATGCTTCGAGGGCCCATCCTTCCTTTCCCACATCCCAGTTTAAACCGCAAAAACGAACAAAAACGTATTTTTAGGCCGAATTCGGCCGAAAATTTCCGTATGTCCCTCCACATCAAGTATAAACATGCATAAATTGGCAGAAAATATATTATACTTGTACAACCAATTATAATGCGACGAGGCACATAGCGTACAAACGAGGCGTCTGCGAGAAATCAGGCTAAACGGACAGCCAAATCCTACCAACGCCCACATAGAACGGCCAGCCGGGTCAACAAACGGCAGACAACGGGATTCAAACCCAGCTGCGCGCTGACTTCCCGACAGAAAACATATCAATTCAATTGCAACCGGCTTCGCAATGAAAATTACACCAACCTTTATAGACGATGATGCATGACGCACTAGCTCCACCTCCGCCTTGCTGGCACACGACATTCCTCGCCCGGCAGATTTTTCCGCCGCACTGACACGTTTTGTCGCTTAACTGTCCCCCCAGTATAAAAAACCTAGTCAGATGAAAAAACCAACCAACATGAAAAAGTACAGACTCATTAAAAATTCGCTGTTGCTTTGTATCGCCATACTAAGCACCGCCATTTGGGCGCATGCCCAGTCCAGGACTGTGACGGGGATAGTTACTGACGCCGCCGACGGGAGCGCGCTTGCCGGAGTCACGATTACCATTCAGGGCACCCGCACGGCCACTTCCACCGATGAACGGGGTTTCTACAGCATCGACGTGCCGGACAACCAAACCATCTTGGTTTTTCATGCCATCGGCTACACGACCCAAGAGATTACCGTGGGCAACCGAAGTGTCATTAACGTAGGCTTCGCACCCGACCAAACCCAACTTTCCGAAGTGGTGGTCACCGCGCTGGGTATCGAGCGTAGCCAACGGTCGTTGGGTTACGCCGCGCAGCAAGTGGACTCGGCCACACTGAGTTACAACCGTCAACCCAATTTACTCAATGCGCTTCAAGGTAAGGTGGCCGGCGCGCAAATTTCCAGCGCGGGCGGCGGACCGGGACAGGGTGCGAGCATTCGCATCCGCGGGATAAACTCCATTGACCCGCTACGGCCCAACGAGCCCCTGTTTGTTATCGACGGCGTATTGATGGACAATTCGACAAATAACTTTGGTCCAGGCAACACTTCGCTCCGCGGAATGAGCAACCGTGCAGCCGACATCAACCCTGATGACATTGAAAGCATCAACATCCTGCGCGGCGGCGCGGCCACCGCACTCTACGGACTACGTGGATCCAATGGCGTCGTTGTCATTACCACCAAAAAAGGATCGTCAGGTTTCAACGTCAATTTCTCGTCGACCTACGGCTTTGAAAACGTCAACAAGGTCCCGGCGGTACAAACCACCTACACGGCGGGTATTTTGGGAGAGTATGTCCCGATTGGCTTAGGCCCTGCGTGGGGCCCTACCATTGCGGAAGCAAAAGCCATCGATCCCGACCATCCCGACAAGCTTTTCGAGAACTACCGCAACGCCTTCGACACCGGTCAACAGTTTCGCAACTCGCTGTCTATGTCCGGAGGCAATGAATTCGTGAGGACTTTCCTGTCGTTGAGTGCATTCAACCACGAGGGTATGCTACCCTTTACCGACTTCAACAACTATAGTGTACGACTAAACAACGACTTCACCATCAGCCCCAAATTTTCGGTGGGCGCCAGCCTCGCCTACAATAACTCGGGCGGATACCGTTACAATGCGGATCGATTCGGCGAAAGCTTGACCTATTTCTCTGGCCGTTGGGACGTACGGGATTACCTCAACGAAGACGGCACCCAAAAGTGGCGCGGCACGAACAACCCCATCTACGGGGCGGCCACCAACCGTTTCCTCGACAACGTTAACCGCTTTGTGGGCGGCATTAACTTCAACTACAAACCGCTGGAATGGCTCAGCCTCGACTACCGACTAGGATACGACACGTATTCCGACAACCGGTTCATCACGGCACCGGGCCCTCGAGGCATTGAAGGCGAACGCTTGTACGATAATGCGGATGGCTCGGTGGGCGAATACAATACGGCCTTCCGAGCAATCAATTCCACGTTTGTTGCCTCGGCACGGACTAAATTGGGTGAAGCGTTCACACTCGGAATTCTGGCAGGGCACGAGTTATACGACCGACAAATCAAAAACGTAGGCGTGCTCGGCACGGGCTTAACAATCTATGACTGGTTTCACCTCGCCAACGCAACCACCCTGCAAACGGCCGCACCCAATCGCGAGGAATATCGACTCATGGGCATCTTCGGGGAGGCGTCACTAGACTACAAGGACATGCTATACTTGCAGGTTACGGGGCGACAAGACATCACGTCCTCTTTGGCCGCACCCAACAACTCGTTTTTTTATCCTTCGGTAAGTCTCAGCTACATTCCGAGCAGTCACTTTGACCTACCGGACTACATCTCCTTTATAAAGCTGCGGGCCTCTTACGCCCAAATCGGCAAGGATGCCATGCCGTATTCCACCGTGTCTGGTTACGCGGCGTATACAGGCCTACCGCCCGGATTCACCGGATTCACGCGGGCAGCTAACTTGGGAAACATAGAACTGCGACCCGAATACACTAACACAGTAGATATCGGGACGGATCTGAGCTTCTTCCAGAACCGCCTAGGACTGGATTTCACCTACTACAATTCCATCAGCCGGGACCAAATCCTGCGTGCGCAGCTTTCCTCGTCGACGGGTTTTGTGACAGCCAGTATCAATGCGGGCGATATGCGCAACCGCGGCGTGGAAATCGTCTTGCGGGGAACGCCGATAGAACGCGATGACTTCCAGTGGACGGGCACACTTAACTGGTCGGCGAACCGAAACAAAATCCTCTCCGTTCCGGAAGAGTTGCGCGAGATCCAATATGCCGAACAATTTGGTTATACAGGCGCGACGGTGACAATGAAATTGATCGAGGGCGAGGCATACGGCAACATCTACGGCTCCCATCACCTTCGCTACAACGAGCCGGAAGGCATACACATTGACAAAAGCCTGCCTATCGTTATTGGCGACAACGGCTTCCCCGTCCGGGCTCCGCTGAGCAGCCAAAAACTACTCGGAAATACCCAGCCCGACTGGATTGGTGGATTTAGCAACACGTTTACTTACAAAAACATCAGCCTGACGGCGTTGTTCGATGCGCGCTGGGGCTTTGAGAAGTATGATCAGCTGGAGAACTTCAATGCAGCTTTCGGTATTGCGGACTATACCGCAAACCGCCGATCGTATACTGTGTTCGATGGTGTTTTGGCCGATGGCACACCCAATACTCAACAGGTGTGGTTAGACCAAGGCGTAGATCCCCAAACGGGCAAGAACTACGGTGAAGGTTACTACCGCATCTCTTACCGCACGGTTTCGGAAAATTTCGTACAGGATGCATCCTGGATACGTCTCCGTTCCGTGAATCTCAGCTATGACTTGCCGACGCAATGGCTGCAGCGCTCGTTTATCAAGACGGCGCAAGTATCCGTTACAGGCAATAACCTGTGGCTGCACACGGATTACTACGGCCTCGACCCCGAATCCACCTCCACGCACAGCGGGAGCAACATCGACGGGTTCGCGGGCTTCACCTACCCTGCGGCGCGCACATTCTTATTCAGCATCAATGTCGGATTTTAAGCAAACACGAACATGAAAAAGATCATTCTAAATATATGCCTAATCGTAGCTGCCAGCACGCTCGTCTTCCTGCAGGGCTGTGGTGATTATTTTGACCTCAACACTAACCCCAACCAGGTGAGCACACCCTCCTTGCCCTCCCTGCTGACAACGGCTACCAAAAAGACCGGAAACGTCAGCTACTCGGCGGCTTCGGTTGTTGCTCCCTACGTGCAATACACCGCCAACCCTTCTGCGGGCGGCTCGGCGGACACCTACCAGATTGTAGACTACACCGGTACCTGGGATGCCCTATACTTTGCCATGGCCGACGTGAGCGACATGAAGCAGCTAGCCATCGAGCAAGGATCTAGCGAATATTTAGGGGTAGCAAACCTCCTTCTTTCCTACCAACTGACGCTGGTGTCCGACCTATGGGGCGATGCGCCGTTCTCCGAGGCGTTTACCCAGACGTTTACACCGGTCTACGATTCGCATGAGCAAAATCACCAGCGCGCCCTGACGTTGCTTGACGAGGCAATCGCGGAGTTATCCAAAACCGACGCCACGATCAAATTGGACGCGGTGAGCGACTTAATCCACGGTGGCGATCTCGCCGCATGGCTCCGCACGGCCCATGCCCTGAAAGCCAGGTTGCTCAACAAAATAAGCAAGAAAGCGTCATACAATCCGAACGCCGTATTAAGTGCCGTCGACAACGCTTATACCAGCAATGACCAGGATGCCGGCATGGGAGCATTCACCCTGCGGAATGACTGGGCACAAGTGTCACGAGACAATGTGGGACTCTTGCTCGGTGGCTGGCTTTCTGAACAGTTCATCGATCACATGAACGGCACAACCTACGGTTTGTTTGACCCACGGCTCCCGCAAATGACCGACCCGACCGGCCTCTCCACCACATCGGATTATCCAGCTTGGATCGGGACCGTCAACGGCGAAGGCAACCGCATCAACCCGCCGCACAACAATACGGTACACGATGAGAACTATATCTCGTTTAATTCGGTGTGGACAAACGACGAGGCGCCCCTGTGGATCGTCACCCATGCTGAGGTGAAGTTCATCGAAGCGGAAGCCGCCTGGGCAGCGGGCAACATGCAGCGCGCTTATGACGCGTACTTGGCAGGTATTCGTGCCAACATGGACAAACTGGACGTATCGGCGGATGCCCGCGAGGCTTACGTCACCCACCCTTCAGTATCCGTAGGCGCGAATAACTTGACGAAGAAGTTAATTTTTAAGGAAAAGTACGTGGCTACCTTCCTCAACGCCGAAGCATGGAACGATGCACGCCGAAACGACTACAATTACCAGGATTTTACGCTTCCAACGGGCGCCGTGCTTTCCAATTTTATCCGCCGGGTGGCGTACCCCACAGGCGAACGAAACAAAAATGGTCTGAACGTGCCTGCCGAAGTGGGTTTAGACACCCCTCTGTGGTGGGACCAGCCCTAAGCTGCGGACAGCGCTTTTACCCTACTTATCGCAGCGCCGCGGATCCGTAGCGCTGCGATTGTTTCTTCGACACAAGGTGCTATTGGATATAATTAAAGTAATTTCCCCACTCCTCCTCTGCCAGATTGACAAGGTATCCGTTCACAACGGCGTAGTGCAACTCGTCCCCACGGCCCAAATAGAAATAGGCCTCACGTCCCAGATTGATGCTAGCCGGTGTAGGCGAGGATTCGTGAAAAACCTGCAAGGGCAGACCATGTATCCGGTTCTCTGGGATCTGCTGCACCTGTACAGCGATATATCCGCCCCGCAATAATTCGCGAACCCATTGGGGCGTAATGTGGTCGATTGAAGGGAAGGGTGTAGGATAAATCCGGCCTTGTACGAATTCGTAGCCCGACGCGTCCAACTCGTCATAACCATGATTATCCTGTAAATCACCGATATCGTCTATGCGCGAGCGGACATAATACGCCGTGTCCTGTGTGATCTCACTGCGACGGATTGACACATCGACCACCAACGGTATGTCATCGCGCTGCAAACGCACGTTTCGCAGCATCAGATCCGTCATACCGGCTTGATTAAATGGTAGCGCGTGGTACTCCGCGATATCGTAGTATTGGTAACTGCCCTGGGCAATCTCAATCAAAGCATTCAGGATGATCATAAAATTGAGCTTGCGGATGTATTGCTTTTCTGGATCGCCTTTATAACCGCCAGACTCAATCAGCACCGTACTAGCCCCCCAGCTTTGGAAATTATCGCCAAAACCGCGGGGCGTGTAGGTATCATCGTATTTAGCCACACCATCCGGAACAAACTGCTGGAGCACGCGATTCATCCCCACGGCGATTTGCATGGCCCCCGCCCGCACTTCATTAATTTCGCGGGCTTCGTTATACGCCGGTGCCAGTAGCGCGATGGTCACGGGATTTGCCGTACCAGGCACGTTGTAGTAAATATTCTGGTCGTGTAGGTTGAATGCATAACGAGGCTGTACCTTCTTGGCGGCGTCGATCAAGATGCTGCCTTCTACCGTGGCTCCTTCGCGGGCATCGCGGTTAAGGTCTACGTCCATCGCGTTGCGTCGGGTATATACATCTGCACCGTCGGGGTTAAGCATCGGAATAAAGTAAATGTTCGTTTTCTCACGCAAGAGCTGCCGAATGCTGTCCATGTCGTCGTCACTACCCTCCAGGAAATTGAAGAGGTCCATGAGCGCCATAGTCGCTGTGGGTTCGTCGCCGTGCATCTGCGACCACATCATGACGCGCCGAGGACCGTGACCATAACGTAGTTGATAAATAGGCTTCTTCAATACGGACACACCCAACTGAACGACCTCAAACACGCTGTCAGCCATTCGCTTGGTGACAAGCGGCTCGATATCCGCATGCTTAAAACGGCGGTGGTTAATTGACGGTTCTCGATATCGCGCGTGGGCGGTTTCCAGCAAAGCCGTATCCGGGACATATTCCACGCACGCCTGCCCGGTACACTGGGACGTGACAAACCAAACGAACACGCAAAGCCATACTTTCATGAACCGTTCCATAAGCTTTAAGTTAAATGAACTATACTATCAGCCGCTCGATCGGGTAAAATGCGCCGCCACCCGCATCCAAATGGACCCGGGCCCCCACCGGCACGATAAACTGCTCATCAATGTGGCCGATCAGCGCTCCCGTGTATGCCGGAATCCCCAACGGATAGATATGGTCGTGAAAAATCTGTTCTAAGCTCAATGAGCGTTCGGGATCTCCCGCCTCGCAGTCCGTGCATTGGCCAAAAATAAAGCCCTTTATTTTAGCTAAGGCGCCGGACAATGCCAGCTGGCTCATCATCCGGTCGACGCGATAAGGCTGTTCGCCGACATCTTCCAAGAAAAGAATACTATCCTCAAAGTCCGGAAAATATGAAGACCCCGCGATACCCGTGAGCACGGTCAGATTGCCCCCCAATAACCTCCCCTCGACTATCCCGGGGCGGATGACTGAAATGGGTTGCTCGCAATGGCGTATCCCGTCTTCCGAAATCGGGTCGCTGGAGTAATGTGGAGTTTCCGCGTCGACGAAAATGCGGAAGAATTGTTCCCAGATGGGCGCCGACCAGTTGCTCGTAGCGACGTGCCCGTGGAAGGTCAGTAAGCCGGCTTGGGTATAAATTGCTTGATGAAGTGCGGTAATATCACTGTAGCCTAGAAAAATTTTTGGGTTATCGCGTATCAGGCCATAATCCAACTTGTCGAGTAGGCGTGCCGCACCCGATCCGCCCCGCAGGCAAACGATCATGCGTACCTCCGGGTCGGCGAACATGCGATGGATGTCTGCCACCCGATCCTCATCCCTTCCGGCTAAGTGGCCGTATCGGTCCGTAATGTGGTCGCCCCACTTGGTTCGAAATCCCATGCCCTCAAAACAAGCCTTGATGGGCCCCACAACCATCGGATCGACCAACGCTGCCGAGGGGCTCACGAAACCTATCGTATCGCCCAGCTGGATTCGGGGCGGCGCGAGCAGGGTCTTTTCCACGCCGCGTACGCTACTGAATCCTCGAAAAGGGGTCACCGCTGCTGTCGCGGCAAGCACACTTAAGGTTTTTAAGAATCGGCGTTTATCCATGATGGTCGTATGTGCTAATCCCGGTCAAACAACAAACGCTGACCCGGAGTTGTTTCGATTATTCTATCATTCTCGAACACGAGTTGCCCCGAAACGAATGTGCGATTCACGGACGAGCGGAAGGTATGGCCTTCAAATGGCGACCATCCACATTTAGACAACAGGCTCCCCGCCTCGACCGTGTGCGGCTTGGCTAAATCTACCAAAACGAGATCAGCCCAATAGCCCTCGCGAATAAAACCACGCTTAGCCACGTTGAAGCAGATGGCCGTATTATGCGCTGTCTTCTCGACGATTTGCTCCAGGGCCAGCCGCCCGTCGTGGTACATGTCTAGGAGGGCCAGCAAGGCGTGCTGCACAAGCGGACCTCCCGACGGTGCTTGGCTGTAGTGCTGGTTTTTCTCCTCGCGTGTATGAGGCGCGTGGTCCGTCGCAATCACGTCGATGGCTCCGGCGCGCACCGCCGCCAGAATACCTGCCCGGTCTTCGGCGGTCTTTACCGCAGGGTTCCATTTGATGAAATTGCCTTTTTCGGCATAGTCCGCATCGCAAAACCAGAGATGATGTACACAGGCTTCTGCCGTAATTTTTTTCTGCTCCAAAGGGATTTGGTGGTCAAAGAGCTCCGTTTCCCGCTCTGTGGAGATATGCAGAACGTGCAACCGCGCCCCATGTTTACGCGCCAAGGCTACCGCATGGGAAGACGAGATATAGCACGCCTCGGCAGAGCGAATACCCGGGTGCATAGCCGCGTTGAGATCTTCCCCAAAATGCTTTTCATACGCAGCCAAATTACGCTTGATGGTGGCCTCATCTTCGCAATGCGTGGCAATCAGCATCGGTGTTTGCGCGAAAATCCCTTCGAGCGTGCGCTCGTCGTCGACCAACATATTCCCGGTGGAGGAGCCCATAAACACCTTGATGCCGCAGACATCCTTCGGGTTGGTTTTTAGCACCTCCTCCAGGTTGTCATTGGCGGCGCCCATGTAAAAGGAATAATTGGCCAGTGAGCTTTTAGCCGCGATATCGTACTTATCCTGTAGCAATGCCTGCGTCAACGTATTAGGAACCGTATTGGGCATTTCCATGAAGGAGGTGGTGCCACCGGCTACCGCGGCGCGGCTCTCGTGCCAAATGTCGGCCTTGTGCGTGAGGCCAGGCTCGCGAAAATGCACTTGGTCATCAATCAGACCCGGCAAAGCATGTAGGCCTTCGGCGTTAATTTCGCGCGCACCGGGGCAATCGATGCTCGGGTCTACACGCTCGATCAATCCGTCGCGAATCAGAATATCCGATGAATAGGTCCTCCCTTCGTTAACAACGGTGGCGGATTTAATAAGAATGGGCGTCATGTGTGCTGTTCGAATATGGTACAAACAAACATACGCAATTTAGGGAAAAGCTAACGCAACAAGCGGTGCTGGCGATAGGAAGCGCCGCTACGCGGTGGCATAATCCGATACTACCTGGCGCCAATCTTCTCTTTCACGTTCGCCCGGCTTTCGTTTACCGAAGAACTGCACGATTACCCGACCCACATCGTCAAAAGCCTCCAGGCTGGTGATGACGCCGTCGTCCGTGGGCTTGCATACCAGCCACACACTTTCGATCGCATCCTCGCGTAAGTGCAGATTGAACTCCGGATCCAACACGTTAAACCATGGTCCCGTCTGCAGAAGCTTTTTGGCCGGGCCCGTATGGATTTGGATGCATCCGCTGTTGCCGACGAACACCATAATTTCCAAGCCGCGCTCCGATACGCCTTCCAAAATTCGCTTCAACGACGCAACGGAGATTCGGTCGGCATGGCCTTCAGGTGCCAGGCGCATGGCCTGACGGCGCGACACGTTGAAATCCTGCAACATGCCGAAGAAATGGTGGGTGTCTTTCAGATCCAGCCAAGCCTGGCGGAACGCAGCCACGTCGATTGCTTCGTCTGGCGTTTCGGTTTTGGCGGGCGGCACGGGTCGCGTCTGCAACTGAGTGCCTTGTTCCGTGGCCTGGAATTGGCTGACCAGCCTATCGTATGCCTCGGCATCGCTCCGCTCCGTCAGGTAGATTTTATGTAGGGCATTGCCCGCCTGATCGAAAAACTGCAGGCTACGGCGCTCGCCCTCCTCCACGGCAAAACCAAATTGCCAAGCGTCCATAAAGAAGCGCAGGTCGATGTCCGGATTTACTACCAGCCCCACATGCCCGTTAAAACCGGCCTTGGTGTACACGCCTTTCCGCTCGTGCACAGCGTGGTCGTTGCGCGTCAGGGCCATGACGTAGCCTAAAGACGGGATGGCTTTCAGTATGTCTTCAAACGCTGGCCGCAAGGCCACGTTATTGGCTTCCACGGCTACCAGTTCGACCTCAGAAACTCCCAGTTGTTTTGCGGCATCGCGGATGCGCACTTTGGGATTTTCGGCCTTGAATGTTTCATATTGCTCTTTGAGCAAAATGGTGGTATTTTCCATAATGGTATATACTTAGTGTTCAAATTCAAATTCGCGGTTTCATAGCGTCATCGTGGCAGGCACGATGAGCGGGCACTTAAATTCCCTGTCGTCAAGCAGCCGCACCCGGATATCAAAAGCCTCGTGCACGTTGTCGCAGGTAATGACTTCCCGAGGGCTGCCAAAAGCGATCAGGCGCCCTTTTTTCAGCATCAGCACCTTATCGGCATAACGCGAGGCAAAGTTAATGTCGTGCAGGATGCTCACCACGCAGTACCCCCGGCCAGCCAGATCCCGGGCAAGCTCCAGGATCTGTTGCTGGTAACGCATATCGAGGCCGTTTGTCGGCTCGTCCAGGAAAAGCAGGCCTTGTGGCTGATCGTAGATCTGTGCGATAACCCGGGCGAGCTGCACGCGCTGCTGTTCGCCGCCGGACAGCGTGTTGTAGTCCCTTTCGGCAAACTGCTCCAACCCTGTTTCCCTCATTACCGCTTTCACAATCCGGTGGTCTTCCGCCGTCGGCCGGTTGTCAAAATGCGGGTAGCGCCCCATGGTAATCAGCTCCTGCACGGTAAAGGAAATGGAAATCGTATTGCTTTGTGCCAACACTGCCCGGAACTTAGCCATGGCATCGAGCTTAAAGCCCTCGATCGGCATTTGCCGGATAAATATTTTCCCGGCCGACGCACGCAATTCCTTGCAAAGCAAGCGGAGCAAGGTGCTTTTTCCGGCTCCGTTTGCCCCCACGATAGCGAGATGCTCGCCGGGCGGCACATCAAAGCTGACACCGTCAAGCAATTTCTTGCTTCCTACCTGATAACTCACATTTTTCGCCTCGATCATCGCCACGGGGATTTTTTGCAAATTGTTATTTTCCGGCTATTTAAAATCATTCTAATGATAGGCAATTTTGTCTGATTGCCAGCTATTTTGCGAAAACAATGAATTTTGTTACGCCATATCTGCCATTGCGCTAGCCCATTCTTCGTTTTCGCCGTTCCACGGTAATGATGTAAATAAAGACGGGCGCACCAATAATCGCGGTTAATATGCCAATGGGCAATTCGGCGGGCGCCACCAGGGTACGTGCCACTACGTCTGCCAACACCAGCACGCTCGCGCCCGCCAATGCCGAGCCGGGAATGACAAGCCGGTGGTCGGCAGAAAAAGCCATGCGCAGGATGTGCGGAATGACTAGCCCGATAAACCCGATCATGCCCGAGACGGAGACGGCTGCTCCCACCCCCAACGTAGCCAGCACGATCACTGCTTTCTTCAATAAGCCCACATGGATGCCCATGTGCCCGGCCTGCGCCTCGCCCAGGGCCAGCGCATTGAGCGGTTTGCTGAAGACTGGCAGTGCCACCAACGACACCCCGACAAACGGCAGTATCGCCGACACGGTTTTCCAGCTGGCACCGCCAAGGCTCCCGAGACTCCAGAACGTGATGTTGCGGAGCTGGGCATCATCGGCAATGTAAGTCAGCAGCCCGGTAAACGAACCGGCCAGCGCATTGATGGCGATACCCGCAAGCAGCAGCGTGGTGATGTCGGCTCTGCCCTTGCTCATTGCCAGCCTGTACACCACGAATGTCGTGATGCACGCGCCTGAAAACGCTGCGATGGACAGGGCGTAGTACCCAAACAGATCAGCCATGAACGACAAGTAGCGCACTTCCAGCACGATCATCATCACCGCAAACAGCGAGGCCCCCGACGAAATGCCGATCAGCCCTGGCTCGGCCAGCGGGTTGCGGAACAGCCCCTGAATAGCCGCACCGGCAATAGCCAGCGTAGCGCCTACCAGCAGGCCCAGCACCACCCGCGGCAGACGCAAGCTCAGGAACACCGCCTCCTGCTGGGAAGTGAAACCTGTCCGGTCGCCCATTCCCCACTGATGGCGGATAATGGCCCACAGTTCCCCCACATCGATCCTGACTGCTCCCACGCAGGCCGACAGCACGCAGGCGGCCAGGAGCAAAACGGACAAAGCAATGAGGATGACGTTGTGATTCTTCATGGAATACCGCATGCGTGCCTGCTGCTTTACCGTATTTTCGTTGCTAGCTCGGCCATGGCCTGTCCTAGGCGCGGGCCGAATCCGGTCAGGAACTGGCCGTCCATTTCCACCACACGGCGGTTTTTACCGGCATTGGTCTCCTTAATGCCTTGCACTTCGAGCAGGCCATCAATGCCTCCGAGGCTAGACAAACCACTGTCAAACAGCAGAATGACATCGGGATTAGCCGCCACAAGTGCTTCCGGTGTGAGCGGTTTGAAGTCGGTAAAACCGCTTACCGCGTTTTCACCACCCGCTAGCGTAATGATTTTTTCAAGCTGGGTACCCTCCCCGGCCACCATCATCGTACCCGCACCTCGGGCGTAGATAAACAGCACCTTGGGCTTGCTTTCGGCTTGTGCAATGACGGAATCTGCCGTTGCTAAATCAGCTTCCAAGGCGGCAATTACCGTTTCGCCTTGCTCGATCCGCCCGAGGCTGTCGGCCATGATACGGATGAGCTGCTTAGCACCTTCGGGGCTGTATTCATGCGCAAACAGCAATAGCTTGGCTCCTGCACTGCGGATCTGGTCTGCCAGTTCGGGTTTTACCTCGGCTTCGAGCCCAATGACCACGTCTGGGCCCAGCGCCAGCACGCCTTCGGCCGCAATCTGCCGGCTATGGCCTACCTTGGGTTTTTCCTGCAGGGATACCGGATAGGTGCTGGACACGTCGACCCCAACCAGGTTATCCTCAAAACCCAGGGCCACCAGGATTTCGGAAGCCGTGCCGTGAAGGGACACGATCTTAGCCGTGTCTAGCTGCGCACTTGTTTCGCTGCCGGGGACGGTGCAGGCGCTGAATGATGCAAGCATCAGCAGCGCTGCTGCCAGCATAGGGATGAATTGCTTTGTCATGGCACCATGGAATACATTGTTTTTAAAGTCAATCATTTATCTATCTGAAAGCCGTATTACTAACTGCGTTTTACCAGTTTATACTCCAGCTCGGGGTAGCCGCGCTTCCCGCCGTCTGGCGCAGCAGTTTGCCCCGCCGGAGTAGCACCCATCGAATTGAAACGAAGTTTGTACACGTTCCCGCTGGCGTCTTTGATGATATAATAACGGTCAGTCAAAACACCCAGCTGCGCACCGGTCGTCGCTCTCCACGAACTGCCGATGATATTCTGTGCCGACGACAGGGATACCCCAGCCACGTGGGTCTCATTAAAGTCGGCATAGGCGATATCCGTCGCCAGCACAACAGCCGCTTGCACGCCGCTCAGGGTATTCAGCTTGACGAAATCAGGGAAACCATATGGAATAGGCGCACCTTGGTACATACTGAAATACAGGGTATATCCCCAGGAGAAATCCCAAGCATCTTTTTCCGGCTCCACGGATACCGGCCCGGAAGCAAACGAGAAGAACTGGAAATTGTAGGCTTCGTCCTTGCGGATGTCAGCCGTCTGCACCGAGGTTGCATCCAGCTTGGCGTACTGCAGGGAATAGCCGCTTCCGGAGCGAGAGATCTTCACTTTCCATACATTGCTGGCATCTACGGTCGTGCCAGGGACGGTATTTACCAAGTACACGGGATTATCGCCAGTACCGATTCCGGCAATAGCCGTATTGGCCAGGTTACCGGTTGTGTCGTCCGTCAAGTCAAAAGAGCCGAACACTTCCAGCGTCGCAAAACTAAGACCGAACGCCAGTTCGCTGACGTCTACATTGGATGCATTGACCGCATTGATATCGGTCTGTCCCGTGCTTTTTGCCGTCACAGCACCCTTGGAGGTATTTAGGACAACCCTGAACTGGCTGCCGGAGTAGAAGCCCAAATCCCAAGACGCCCGCTTTGCCGAATCCTGGCGCTCAGCGCTCAGGTCGACGAACACGATGTTTGCCGCACTACTCCCTCCCACGCCGCCATTCAAAGTAAGCGACGTACCGTCCGAAGGCGGGATATCGGGAATGGTATTCTCCCGTTTGCAGGAAAATGATAAGGCGGAAACACTCAGCAGCAGCAGGATTCCAACGCGCAAAGTTGATGTATTTTTCATGTTGATTGTTGTTGTGTGTTACACTAGTGTCCCATTAAAATCGGGACGTTTTAAAAATTAAATAAATTTGGCCC
>CAYRGQ010000025.1:0-50310 GCA_964423925.1 uncultured Sphingobacteriaceae bacterium
GTACGTTGCGGGTGTTCGTATTGCCACGTGGCGCGATCATGCCATTTATCTTAACATTGAACGCTAACGGTTTGTCGTATCCACTATTGACGCCTAGACGCCTCAATGGGACGGTGGCTTCGAGGCAAAGCGCATCGGCGGAATCAATTCTGGCCTCAGCCAGAATGCCATATTCGTTATCGAGGGATATCTGCCCGTCGAGGATTTCCTCAAAACGGAGCACGTAAATGGCCCGAATAGCCTGGAGTCCTGCCACGCGCATATCTTCGGGCCTGTCATCATTATCGTCAGACATAATAGACCGAAACGACAGCCGGTCAGCAATGGGGTAGACGATAGTGGCACCTGGACGGCGTTTGCCGTCGGTATTAATCATGAAACTGAATCCTTGGCCCAGCGCTTGCATTTGCCGATCGCGATCCATTACACGCATGGCTACGTACAGGTTCGTGCCGTCGTTCTTTATTTGATACTGTAAGCCTTGCGAATCGTGACGGTTCGTTAGCGAATCGCCCCAGTCCTCCAGGTTTCCATCCACAACGATACCATCAGCCCAAGTCAAACCCGTTTCCGGGCTGCCTTTGCGTTGACCGTACGACCACGTCGGCAAAGCCAGCATACACCACGAGAGGGTAACAAGCAGAATAGTATCGCGAAACTGTACCATAATTATGAACTTCGACAATCTGCAGCGAAGCCGGTTTAATTGTATGCGAAATATTACAAATCAGGGGTAATAATATGTCCGTTTCGCCCTTCAGCAGCTGCGCCAACCCTGCGATTTCGGATTTAGCCACAAAAGTATATTTTTGTCGTATCTTAATAAAGGATGCAACGAAAATGCTACTTTCAGCTTATCAGGATGTTTGGGTAGAAGCGGGCTGCGATGAGGCTGGACGCGGATGCCTAGCGGGGCCCGTGTTTGCGGCTGCGGTCGTTTTCGAACGCGATTACCGACACGAGATGCTCAACGACTCCAAGCAGCTGACTGCAACGAAACGCGGCGATCTTCGGACCGTCATCGAGAACGAAGCGATAGCATTTGCCGTGGCTAGTGTCTCGCCCGAAGAAATTGACCGCATCAATATTCATAACGCCTCTTATCTGGCAATGCACCGCGCCCTAGACACCCTCGCTACCCAGGTGGAATTCGTGCTGGTAGATGGTAACCGATTCATCCCGTATCGTGAGGTACCCCACGCCTGTATCGTCAAGGGAGACGGCAAGTTCCTCTCCATCGCCGCCGCCTCGATCCTGGCCAAGACCTACCGGGATGAGTATATGGAAACCATCGGCAGCGATTTCCCCGAATACCAGTGGGCGCAAAACAAAGGATACCCGACCGTATCGCATCGCCAAGCCATCTTGGAGCATGGCCTAACGCCGCACCACCGCAAGTCGTTTCGGGTAACCGACCCCCAGCTTACGCTTTTTTGACGGGCTGTGCGGTTTGCTCTTCGTCCTTGCGCCGTACTTCCAGCCAAATGACCGCGCCTAAGCCCAACAACAGGATAATCGACGCGATGAGCGAGATCGTTTCGCCCGTGTGGTAAGACCGCGGCTCAAACTTGAGTTCAACTTGATGGTTACCCCCGGGTAGTTGCACCGCCCGCAACACATAGTTGGCGCGAACGATAGGAAGCTCTCGACCATCCACGTAAGC
Source organism: uncultured Sphingobacteriaceae bacterium (assembly GCA_964423925.1). Lineage (GTDB taxonomy): Bacteria > Bacteroidota > Bacteroidia > Sphingobacteriales > Sphingobacteriaceae > CAYRGQ01. The sequence continues at coordinate 1,664 of CAYRGQ010000025.1, forward strand.
TTTCCAACCCTTATCATACCAAATTTCCGAAAAGACGGCAAGTGCGTCGTTCGGCGCGGAATAATCATAGATCAAGTGATCCGGACGATAGGACACCAGCTCTATGCTGGCCGTTTCTGCCGTGCCCAAACGCTGTTCGTTAAGCACGCTTCTAAAATCGGTATGCACAAACGCTTCGCGCCTCGCGTCGAAGCTATTGAGGGCTTCCATCTCCGCTTCGTTGGATTCAACAAAAGTGACGCGCTCGACGAACCACGCATTGCCCGCGGCGGTATTCCGCCGAGAGATCCGCTGATTACCGGCATCTTGGCCGGAGCCCGTGGTAATCAGGTAGCGCGTATTTAGCATGTCGAGGACATCCTCATTAATCGCTCCACCGGCGAGCTGGTGTTCAATCAGTTCTTGGTACCGCATGAGCTTAGCCGCATGGTACCCACCCAGCGATTTGTGAAAATAGGAGGTTCGGGCGTCCATAAACGGACTGGTGGTCAGGTCTAGCACCCGGTAGTTCGGATCTTTATCCATCCGGATGAGCTGGTCTACCTCCCGCTCGGCGACAAATTGTCGCGAGAGCTGCGCCTTATCAACAAAATTCTCGCTGTTGAGATAACGTTTATCGACCGCCCAAAGATCGACCAAAACGGCCAGCCCGAGAATGATAACGGCTGGTTGTGCACGCAACTTATCCTTGGCGAAAAGCCATACGACGGCAAATCCAATCAGGATAAACACCAATGACCGAATGGCATCCATACGGGCCATGTCCGCGCGATCGTCTACTAATGCCCGCATCAGTTCACTACCAAACGCGGGGTCCTGCGCTTGTTGGCCCAACGCCTGCGCGATCTGTTGGTGGTCGGAAGTTTTGAGGCTCAGCAATAAGCTCGGCACAATCGCGATTATCACCAGGAACCCACCCACGCCATAGAGGGTATAAAGCAGTTTTTTGTCTAAGTTTTTGATGTTTGCACGGCTGGTAATGATTTCATGCACGGCTAGGACCGCCAACATGGGTACAAGCAACATCACCACCATCAGAATGGATTCGACGGCGCGAAACTTATTATATAACGGGAAGTAATCGAAGAATAGATCCGATACAAGGGGAAAATGTCGGCCGAAGGAAAGCAGTACCAGCAAAAAGGTGGCGCCAGCCAGCCACCACTTCACACGTCCTTTCACCAGTACCAATCCCAAGATAAAGAAAAACACGACAATCGCCCCGAAGTACCATGGTCCGGATGTAAAGGCCTTGTCGCCCCAGTAAGTGGGTATACGCAGGCCGCGAAGCATCTCGACTGCCTGCTCAGGTGTCGCGCCCCGATTGACAAACACCTGTGCCATGTTCGACTCGGGATCTAGGATGGGGCTAGAACCACCCCCATAGGCATTGGGCACTAAAAATGTAATGGTTTCGCCGACCCCCTGGCTCCAGTCGTATGCATATTGCCTGCTGAGCCCTTCGTCTGCCGCCTCCCCGCCGTCACTCGCTAGGTTAGAAGGCCCTCGGATGGTCTCCTTGCTGTATTCGTAGGTAGGCCATAGCAAAGAAGCGTTGACTGCGACGGCGATTATTACCGCGCCACCCATGGCAAGAACCGACTTGGCAAAAGGCAGCACACGCTTTTCCTTGATGGCGTGATATAGCTCAATGAAGACCAGGACAAGCAGCGCGAGAAAGAGGTAATAGGTTACTTGCACGTGATTGACGCGCAATTGCAACGCAAACGCGAACGCGAGCACTACGCTTCCCACCAAGTATCGCCCTCGCAAAGCAAGTAGGACGCCGGCGATAATCGGCGCCATAAACGCTAAGGCGTAGGTCTTGTTGGCATGGCCCGCCTCGATATAGATAAAGTTATACGACGTAAATGCAAAAGCAAGCGCTCCGACGGCCGCAAGCCACGGTTTGACGCGCAAGACATTGAAGAGCAAGTAGGCTCCCAGCAGGTGTAGCAAAAGCACATCGATGGGATGAGGGAAAACACCCTTATAACCTTGCATGATGTAGGTACCGATGTTGCTCGGCAGCTCGACAAGCACTTGATAAGACGGCATACCGCCAAACATGGAGTTGGTCCACAACGGCAGGTCGCCGTCGCGCTCTTTGAAATCCAAAACTTCCTTCTGCCCCGCTTGAGCCTGCAGCACGTCGTTTTGGTAGAGCACCTTGCCTTGGAATGCGTCTGGGAAATACAAGAAAGCAATAGCGATAAAAATGCCGACAATGGCTACATGCGTCGCGTTACGGTTAAACCAGCTCTTCATTGTTTGTTAGGGTTGTAAAGACAAAGTGCCAAAAATATGGAATAACATCCCATCTTGCTAGTAATATCGGCAAAACTTGCGTTTTTAACCTGCCTGTCATTTTTTAGCACAAAAGTGCGTTACGGGCGGCCTGTAGGCCGTATCTGGCGGAGTCAGGGTCTTCATGTCGTTTCTGGGGCTTTACGCACTGCCCGAAAAAAACTACCTTTGCATAAAATCTTTTTGTCATTGGTGCTTATGAAACTGCCCATTCTGGCTTACGGCGACCCCATCCTAAAACGCAAATGCGACGATATCGACACGGACTATCCTCATCTCGCGGAGCTTATCGATAACATGTTTGAGACGATGTACGCCGCACACGGCGTAGGCTTGGCCGCCCCCCAGATTGGCTTGTCCATCCGGTTGTTCGTGATAGACGCGACACCGTTCGCTGAGGACGACGAGCGTCTAAAAGACTTCAAGAAAGTATTTATCAACGCACGAATTGTCGAAGAAGACGGCGAGAAGTGGGCCTTTAATGAAGGGTGCTTGAGCATCCCGGATATACGCGAAGACGTATCCCGCCCACCTCGCATCCGGATGCAATACATAGACGAGACGGGCACGACACACGACGATGTTTACGAAGGATTGGCAGCACGCATCATCCAACACGAGTATGACCACATCGAAGGGAAGCTCTTCATCGAGAAATTAAGTCCGCTGCGCAAGGCCATGCTCAAGGGCAAGCTAGACGCCATAGCGAAAGGCAACGTGAAAGTCGACTATAAAATGAAATTCCCGGTCAAGCGGCAACGTGTCCGGTAGGCCGCGATTCGCCGGGCTATCCGCCCACCACCGGTAAGGACAGTTGGTATTTAACGGAGACAACCCGGATGACCACGACCAAGGTAGCGCTTACCCACGCGTTGAGGCTGCCGTCTACGCCGAGCAAATGCAACACAACGAAAAGCATGGCTCCCGCAAAACATGCCGAAGCATAAATTTCGCGCCTGAAAATGAGTGGCGTCTCATTCATCAGCGTATCGCGAATGACACCGCCCATCACTGCGGAAAACATCCCCAACATCACCGTGGCCAACGCGGAGCTTTCATAGTCGATGGATTTCTGCACACCTACGACGGTAAACAACCCGATGCCGAGCGCATCGAACAGGGTGAGCGTCTTCGAAAGACCGTTTAGCACGCGCGTAAAGACAATAGCAATGGCAACGCCGAGAAATATGGCTATCAAATAGTTGCCGTCGTCTACCCATACGGGCCGGAGGTTTAGGAAGATGTCGCGCAGGCTCCCGCCGCCAATTGCCGTTACGAAGCCCGTAAAGCCGGAGCCGAACACGTCGATATTGTGCCGAATAGCTGCCAAACAACCCGAAATCGCAAAAACCATGGTGCCCAGCAAGTCAACGTAGTAAATCCCTTCCATCGAATACGTAGCTAGAATGTTTTGCAAAAGTACGGAAATAATCATTCGGCTGAAAAGCTGGGAGTTTTCGTGCCAGGCCAGAAGGCTCGAAAATGCGAAAATGCCCACCTACCGTAGCCTAAAGCATACAACCGGGCGATTCAACATTCGTAAAATCCCGCCTGTTTCAGATACTGAGTTAACTAAGTTGCATGTTGGAACAATTTTTGATACATAACGTTTGCAATTTTTAGACTATAGAAATGCCGGAATCAGGTTATGAGTCCCAGGTGCAATACGTGCAGCGGGATTCTACAAAGATTTATTTTTTCGTCGTCGCTATCGTGGCTCTGTTAGCCACGAACATCTACTTCTATGTCCAGTACAAATCGACAAACGAAGAGGTGAACGAAATCACGCACGAAAAAATCAGCCTGCAGGCCGAAGTCGACCGCATTGAGATTGAGCTAAATCGATTGGATGCCGAAAATCTGCGACTCAGCGGTGTCATTAAATCGAATCGCGACAGCGCCCACCGCGTCATCGCTGACCTACGCGATAGACTTAACGCACAAACCATCACCCAAGAAGAAATAGACGAAGCACGGCAGCAAATCGACGAGCTAAGGGCCGAAGTGTACCGTTATGCGGGGGAGGTCGAGGTATTACGGCGCGAGAACACGGCGTTGCTTGCCGAACAAGGACGCTTGCAACAGATTATATCACATGCTGAATCACGCGCAGACTCGCTAGAAGAAGAAAACTTCGTGATGGCCGAACAGCTGCGCGTGGCATCGGCACTCAAGGTGTCCAATATGAGCGTGGTGGGCATCCGCGAGCGCAGCCGCGAACGTGAGGAGCCGGAAAACCGGACACGTCGCGTCGACCGCTTTGACATCAATTTCACGATTGCCGACAACCCATTGGCCCCCCACGAGATGGTTGACATCTACGTTCGCATCATCGATCCCAATGGCAACCTACGGACCCCCGAAGGAAGCGGTTTCTTCCAATCCGGGACCAATCGCCTGCAATACACCTACAAGACTGCCATCGAATTCTCCAATGATGGAAAGCTTTATAGCTTGGATTGGCGCGACAGCCAGCCGTTCCAAAAAGGCACCTATACTGTATTGCTATATTCGGACCAGGGACCGCTCGGCCGCAGCAGTATCGTCCTGCGGTAATCCATGCCCGGCAACATCTTCCTTACCTGAATCCTGTTTGCTGTTTTCCGCTTAAGCGTGCGGCTCAACCACATTCTGCGTTTGTAGCTGCGGGATGGAGAGATAGAACGTAGTACCACGTCCGATAATGGTGTGGTAGCGAACTGTTCCGCCCATACCCTCAATCGCCTGTTTGACGAAGGCCAGGCCGAGCCCCGTGCCCGAACTCCGCGTCGTAAAGTTGGGCTGGAACAGCTTTTCCTGAATTTCCGGTGCGATACCCTCACCATTGTCCTGTACCATGATAGTAACCGTCAGATCGCTATCGCGGCTCACTTGAATGTTGATGCGGCATCGCCGTTTGGAAGCACACGCCTCAATCGAGTTCTTGATCAGGTTATTGAAGCTCCGCAGGAGCTGGTCGCGGTCGCCTTTGACGACAAAGGGGTCGTCCGTAGGGGTGCTGCGCAAGGAAATATTCACTCCGCTGTTGTTTTGGAAGACGTCGACGACGGTGGCCAGTATCTCCGTGATGCTGACATTCTCCAGCTTGGTATCCGGCATCTTGGCAAAGTTGGAAAACTCAGACGCAATGTGGGAAAGACTGTCTATCTGCTCAACAAACGACTGGCTGAACCGCTTGAACTTTTCGTCGAAATTAGGGTCTTTCTCTCGCCACGAGCGCTCCAGCAACTGTACGCCGAGCTTGAGTGGCGTTAGGGGGTTTTTGATTTCATGCGCTACTTGCTTGGCCATCTCCCGCCAGGCGGATTCGCGCTCAGCCTGCATAATCTTGTTAGCGCTTTGCTCCAACGCGACGATCATCAAGTTATACTCCCTAATCAGGCTGCCGATTTCATCGTTGCGCTTCCAGAATATCGGTTCGTTCTGCCGACCGATCGTGGTCTTCGCCAAGGTACGCTGCACCAGCGTGAGGGGTGTCGTAATCTTGTTGGCGACAAACACTGCAAAGAGTCCCAAAATTAGAATAACCAACGCATAAATGTTGATAAGCGTGTTGAGCAACATGCCCACGTTTTCGTCAAAATCTTTCTGTATGCCGTAGACGGGCAAGCTCAGGTACGCCAAGGCTTGGTAATGCTCGTTGCGAATCGGCGCGTATGCCGTGAAGTAGTGCAGGTCCCCCAACTGTTTGGCGATGCCGAACTGTGTTTGCTCATACTCGGCCAGTTGTATATAGGCCGTCGCATCCATATAGCGCGACATCATTTTCAAATCGAAAATCCGGGGTTCCGTGGTGAGGATCAACTCTCCGTCGAGGTTGTATAGGTTGAGGTTGCGCGCCATCGACTCGGCGATAACGTTAAAACTTTCGTCCGTAAACGTGCCGGCCGCCCCAACACGCTCCACCAGACCCCGGGCTTCCAGCCCCTTAGCCACGTCGGCCACATAGAGGAGAGCGTTTTCTTCCAGCTGTTTGCGAAATTGCCGACTGATGTTGAGGTAAGTGATGACGCCAGCGATAATCAGCGTAAAAACGACAGCAACCACCATAAAAGTCTGTATCCGAGTACGGTACAAGATACGGTTTTTGAAGATCAACCAGCTCCAACGTAAGTTTCGTAAGCTAAAGCCGTGATTATTCAGCGTGAGCACGACCCACTGAATGACATACGCGGTGAACGTAAGCAGCAGGAATACCAGAAACAAGAACGATAGCGACGCAATCTGCGCCCAATGGTTGCGCTCAGGCTTGCTCAGCACGACCATAGTCGATTCGTTGGGCCTATACATCAGGTGATTAAAGCCTCCATAATTGCCCAGCGGCACATACCGCCTGCGATCCGGCGGGTAAATGCCGTCGGTAAGTGGGTAGCGATATTTCCCAAACTGGCTAATCAGGTTACCGTCCTGGTAGAAGGCATACGCATATTGGGAAAGCGCGTCGGATTGCTGTTGCTCGATACGCCCATCGATCAATACGTCAGGGAACATCCTGCGCTGGGCAAACGACCGATTTTTCAGCTCGATCAGCAATACGCCATATTGTTCGTTCTCGTGTACAATCGGTAGCTGTGCAAAATATTCGAAACTACCAAAACTACCCCGTGCACGGTAAAAGTTGAGGTTGTCCGCCACTTTGATGGCGCCTGAAATAACCTTGTCACGGTATTCCAGCAGTCGACTCGTCGAACTATTGCCAATGGGGCGTAAGTTGGTGTCGTACTCCGCCGCGCTAAATTCGTATTTGGATAGGTAGCCGCTCAGGTAGGTCTTTTTAAGGTGCTCCTCTAAGTGGTTACTGTCAAAATCATCGGGATTTTGAAAATAGGCGATTAGCAGCGGATCGCGAGCGATTTCCCGCTCGAGGTCAAAGAACAGGATTTCAGCATTGACATCTTCCGCCGCCACCACCTTTTGAATTGTAAACTTTTGTTGTTCCAGCGTTTTGGCCCGTAGCACCTCAGAATGCTTAACCGCCGAGATGGCCGCCAGGAGCAACAGCGTGGAGATGAGCACGGCAAAGTCAGACTTGCCCTGGAATATGGGGTACCATGCCCGCAGGATAATGAGCGCACAGACGAACGGCAGCGTCATGGTCAAAGTATCCAGTGCCACCTGGGCAATGAGCAAAACCAAGGTACCGACCGCAATGAGCAACACCAGCCGCTGGTGTCGCGGATACAATTTGCGGGCAATGACCACCAGCACGTCAATAATGAACACTAAGCTGGCAAGGCTAAACCAAAGCGTCAATATCCCCAGCCAACTGTAACCCGTGAGACCAAGGATATTCGTGAGATCGAAATTGATATCCGAGTTGCCTACCAGCCCTTCGAAAGCCCTGGCCAACCCATAGCAAACCCCGTAGACAACGGTTCCAGCCACTACCATGAGCACGGCCGACCAGAAAGGCCGCCCCACAAAGCGGCTTACATCGAGTTGGTGGCGAAAAGCATAGACGTATGCCACGAACCAACTGAACACGAACACGTTCATCGTGAACCCGGCCAAGTGCGGGGAAAAGAAACTCGAAGCAAAGTATCTCGGATCAAACAAGCCCATGTTAAATTGTGCGGATAGCCATCCGGTAGACAGCTCGACATAACGACTGAGACCAAGCAAGACCGCAAATAGCAGCACCGAACTCCACACCCACCCCCGCTTGGCAATCCAAACGCAAAGCATGTTGACCAATACCAGTACGCAAAATCCAGCCAGTATCCACATGGTCAACTCCAAACCAGAATAAAAGCTAGAATATTGACCTCCGGACAGCTGTACGGAAAACAAATAGCGCCCGTCCAACGCGCGCACGTGGTATGTATCCGGATCGTCGTAGTTGGCGATGACCAGGTTTTTGGTCTCAATTAAGTCGGGGGCAAAATCGTTGCGGAGATAGGTATTGTTCATCTGAAACTCCGCCTTAATGGGCACGAGAAACACGATGGACGTCATTCCCCTCACCTCTTTGATAAAGAGGTACCACCCGTTATCGGCTTGCATCAGCGAGCTGCCCGGACGGATTCCTGCGTCAGTCTTGGGCACGAAGCGATCCCACGTCCAGAATACCAACTCATTGTTGGCATATACAAGCACGCCAATGTTGTGGCGTTTGACGACCGCATCAATGACATGTTCGGCGTAGACAGGATCGTCCTCCGCGGTGATGAGGTTGGCTACCTGAGTGGAGTCTGCTAGGAATTCACGGATTATATTCTCTTTTTTCTGCAGGTTGCGCTCGATCGTGCGCCCCTCATACAGCAGCAGGCTGCGCTCTGAAAACGTGAGGTGGATGGTAGTAGCGGTCCCAATAAAGCAGAGCGTTAGGATGACCAGCAATACCCGTATTTTAAAAATCGTGCTCACGCTAGGAATGGTATTATTGCGTAAATGTAATAAAATCCACGGAAATACGGCGCGAGGCACTTTATGCCGGACGGACGGGCGTCCAAAGAAAGACAGCCTTGCCCCGGATGGAGGCAAGGCTGTCGGATTATCTGTCGATCAGCACTATCGTCAGTGCGCTTCTTCTTCCTTAAACAGCTTGGCGCCGAGGTATTCACGGTTGAGGCGTGCAATATTGGAAAGGCTGATGCCTACGGGGCACTCCGCTTCGCAGGCGCCGGTGTTCGTGCAACTGCCAAATCCTTCGGCATCCATCTGCGTCACCATCGCTTGCGCTCGGCTTGCGCGCTCCGTCTGTCCTTGGGGCAACAAGGCAAATTGTGACACCTTAGCCGCCACAAACAACATAGCCGATGCATTCTTACATGCCGCCACGCAGGCCCCGCAGCCGATACACGTAGCCGATTCGAACGCCTCGTCTGCCACCACTTTAGGAATAGGGATGCTGTTGGCGTCCGGTACACCACCCGTGTTGACGTTGACGAAGCCTCCCGCTTGCTGTATGCGCTCAAAGGAGCTACGGTCTACAGTGAGATCCCGGATGACTGGAAAAGCTGACGCACGCCAAGGTTCGATGACAATGGTTTGCCCGTCGTGGAAACTACGCATGTGCAATTGGCAGGTCGTCGTCAGTTCCTTGGGACCGTGGGGCCGCCCATTGATATGCAGGGAGCACATTCCGCAGATACCTTCGCGGCAATCGTGGTCGAAATGAATCGGGTCCTCGCCTTTCCTGACGAGGTCGTCATTGACTACGTCCAGCATCTCTAAGAATGACATGTCTGGCGAGATGCCTTTTGCGTCGTATGTCACAAACTTGCCCCTTGTCTTGTTATTCTTTTGGCGCCAAACTTTCAGCGTCAGGTTCATGTTTCCGCTCATGGTGTATTATCATTTTGGAATCAGGCTGGCGACGTGTCGCGGGCGAGCCGCTGCGTACGCCTGTCTGAAGTCTTCAGTCTTGAAATTACTTATAGCTCCGTTGTGTCAATTTCACGTTTTCAAATTCGAGCATTTCCTTGTGCAGGACAGCGGGCTGCTCTTCCCCCGTGAATTGCCATGCGGCCACATAACGGAAGTTCTCGTCATCGCGCTTGGCTTCGCCTTCTTCAGTTTGGCTCTCCTCACGGAAATGTCCGCCGCAGGATTCAGCGCGGTGCAAGGCGTCGTCTACCATGAGTTCGCCCAGTTCCAAGAAGTCCGCCACGCGGCCTGCCTTTTCCAACGATTGGTTCATCTCGTCATTCTCGCCCAGCACGGTCGCGTCTGTCCAGAATTCCTGGCGCAATTCCCGAATCAGGCCCTTAGCTTTCTGTAGTCCTTCGGCGTTTCGCGCCATTCCGCAATACTCCCACATAATGTGTCCCAGCTTTTTGTGGATATCGTCCACCGTCTTCGAGCCTTTCAACGCGAGCAGCTTGTGCACGCGGTCTTCCACTTCTTGACGTGTTTTCTCGAAATTAGGGTGATTTTTATCTACCGGGTCAAATCCGAGCCCTGCCAGATAATCTCCCACCGTGAACGGGATGACGAAATAGCCATCAGCCAGTCCTTGCATCAGTGCAGAAGCGCCCAGGCGGTTGGCGCCGTGGTCCGAGAAGTTGCATTCGCCAAGTGCGTACAAGCCGGGTACCGTCGTCATCAAGTTGTAATCTACCCACAAGCCGCCCATGGTATAGTGCACCGCAGGGTAAATCCGCATCGGCTGCTTATAGGGGTTTTCGTCGGTAATCTGGTAGTACATATCGAAGAGGTTGCCGTACTTAGCCCGTACCGCATCTTCGCCCAAGCGTTTGATAGCGTCCTCGAAATCGAGGTAGACGGCCACTCCGGAAGCACCTACGCCCCGGCCCTCGTCCACTACCTCTTTGGCGTTACGCGAAGCGACGTCGCGAGGCACTAAGTTACCAAACGATGGGTACTTGCGCTCGAGGTAATAATCGCGATCTTCTTCTTTGAGGTCCGATATCTTGATTTCTCCTTTTCGCAACTTCTGGGCGAGTTCCGCCGTTTTGGGAACCCAAACGCGGCCATCGTTCCGCAGTGACTCCGACATTAGCGTCAGTTTGGACTGGTGGTCGCCCGTCACGGGGATACAGGTCGGGTGAATCTGGGTATAGCATGGATTAGCGAAAAATGCCCCCCGCTTGTGCGCCCGCCACGCTGCCGTGACATTACATCCCATCGCATTGGTAGACAGGAAAAACACGTTGCCGTAGCCCCCCGTACAAAGCAAGACTGCGTGGCCCTCGTGCGCTTCGATATCACCAGTAATCATATTACGCGTGATGATGCCGCGTGCGTGGCCGTCGATGGTGACGAGGTCCAGCATCTCATGCCGATTGTACATCTTGACGGTACCTCTGTTAATCTGCCGATTGAGGGCTGAATAGGCTCCTAACAGCAATTGCTGTCCTGTCTGACCACGAGCGTAGAACGTACGCGACACTTGGGCGCCGCCAAAGGAGCGGTTATCCAACAGGCCTCCATATTCGCGGGCAAAGGGTACGCCCTGGGCAACGCACTGGTCAATAATATTGACAGACACCTCGGCCAAGCGGTAAACATTGGCCTCGCGCGCCCGGTAGTCCCCCCCTTTGATCGTGTCGTAAAAAAGGCGATAGACGCTATCGCCATCGTTTTGGTAGTTTTTTGCCGCGTTGATACCACCCTGCGCTGCAATGGAGTGTGCACGGCGCGGACTATCCTGGTAGCAAAATGCCTTGACGTTATATCCTAACTCACCCAAGGAGGCCGCCGCCGACGCCCCTGCCAGGCCCGTACCCACGACGATAATCGTGTACTTCCGTTTGTTAGCAGGGTTTACCAGCTTAAGGTTAAACTTATGCTTCGACCACTTTTCAGCCAATGGCCCTTCCGGTATTTTTGAATCTAACATACTGTGTCAATTATTTTTGTACGCACGACTGATAATAAGCGTCCGTAATCGCTTACTTAAAAAAATAGAAATATAACGGCATCGCCGCAAACCCAAGGGGCACGAGCACGCCGAAGAACCAAATGCCGATGCCACGAATGACTCCGACATAGCGCTTGTGATCAAAACCGAGAGTTTGGAACGCACTCCTAAACCCGTGGATTAAGTGGAACGACAAGGCCGCCATACCCACAAGATACAACAGCACGAGCGGCAGGTTTTTGAACGCAAAACCAACTTGCTTATACAAGTCCTTGGCGCGTATGACCTCCACCCCATTTTCGACATAGGAAACAAACCCATTAAACTCGCCCGCCACGAGCTCCACGCTCGTCGTTTGGCCGGTATTTAAATCCGTCCGATACTCAATGTACGGGACTTGGTCGTTGTGGAACTTCCACCAGAAATTGCTCATATGCGTAACCAAGAATACGAGAAGTACCGTTCCTAAAATACCCATATTGCGCGAGCTCCACGGACTGTTAGCAGAGCCACGGTACATGCCATACGGCACCGGTCGCGCCTTTCTATTGCGAAGGGTAAGTACTAAGGCGTAGATCGCGTGCAATACAATGGACGCATACAACAGGTAAGAGACGATCTTGATGGGAGCAAACGTGGTCATCGTGTGCGCGTACTCGTTAAATGCCTTTCCGTTGTCTGCATAAAACAGCTGCAGGTTGCCCACGAGGTGTACGATAAGGAACACACACAGGAACAATCCCGTCAGGCTCATGATCAACTTTTTCCCCAGCGTAGACGATAACACATGCTTAGATGTACTCATTGTCGTAATAGATTATTTTCGTGAATTATGGTAAGCAAATCTACCAATAGATTTAATAAGGGGGGTTATGAAGCAAGGAAAATACGCAATTTAGAACTATTCTAAGATGATCACAATCCCGTTGCCTTATGCGCGAGCCGCTTTTTTTTTATCCATTCCTAAGGGAGCCTGCAGTAAACTTAAACGAAAATGCCGAGCGCGTGGCGAAACTAATCACCAATCGGTGTCGATATACGAGCACGGCCTTCACTGAAGAAAATGGGCTTATTATAGACGAACGGAACGCATGTATGGCCGTTCTTGTCGATGCACCCCCACAAACCGGCTTTTTTGACCGTAGCAAGCGAATCGTCAAACCCATGGCCATCCTCATAGTCCATCGGCACGACCAGTGCGCCGTGACGGTCGGCGAAGCCCCAACGCCCGCCCCGTTCTACCAACGAAACGCCATGCTCGAAGTGCGAAGCGTAATCAAAGACGGGCTTGACTTCCCAAGTATCGTCTGGACGCAGAAAGCCATAACGCCCCGCTTCCTGAACGACGGCCAATCCTCCACGAAACAACAGCTCCTCCTCGTGCCGAAAGGGAATAACCTCATTGCCATAGCGGTCTATACAACCCCAACGCTCGCGCTTGGTCACGGCCAGTAACCCTTCTGAATATAAGCCGATGTCATCATACTGGGGCAACACCACCACGGAGCCGCTACGATCTATACAACCCCAGCAACCGCCTACGGCGATGGGCGCCAAGCCCTTGACAAACGGTAGCACATTCTCGTAGCTTGGCGGCACGATTTCGTCGCCCGACGTGTCCAAGAAGCCCCACCTGTTGCGATAGGACACCATGGCCACGCCCTGCTCAAAAGAGAATGCGTGCTGGTAACGGCAGGGAATGCGCAGCGTCCCCTCGCGATCGACGTAACCCCACCGGCCATCGAGGGCGACCGGCGCCATACCATCGACAAATTCGCCCACGTCTTCAAACTGCGGGGGTATACACTCATTGCCCAGCATATCCACAAAGCCCCATTCCCCGCCCCGACGGATTGCTGCAAGCCCGGAGGACATGCTGCGCGCCCCTTCATATAACAAGGGCACTACCGGGCTGCCCCATCGGTCGATAAACCCGTACAGTCCGTCAATCGCCACCACGGCCACACCTTCGCAGAAGGGCTCCGCCACGCGGTATTGGGTTGCAACAACTAGTTTGCCATGGGTGTCGATGTAGCCGTACATTGCCTTGCTTTTCATGACTTATACTCTATCGGGTATTTAGGTGGGCTAAGGAGGCTTGTTTGACTTTCAGGCCTGGGCCCCCGCCGCGCTATTGGCTTAGTTTATCAGAACGAAAATAGGAAAAATTAATGTCGTTTCATTGGCGGTCAGTGATTGGAAAATTAACACAAAAAAAAGCCCCACCGCTTGGGGTGGGGCATTAGCTGTTTTATTCTTTACTCAACACCTAAAACAGGCGGTATCCGATACCGATCGTCCAGACATTCATTTTGTGTGTAGCGGTAGGAGCAGATTCCACGTTAATCAGCCGCAATTCATTTTCGGTGAGTCCGTGCTCGTAGCGCAAATCGACCCGCAAACGGCTAATGTCTAAACCCACGCCGCCAGTAACCGCCCATTGCTGGTCTTTGTACTGGTCGAAGTCCGTTACCTGCTCCAAGGTTTCACCAATGTTCTTATCGAACACAAACGATGCCACGGGTCCCGCGTAAATCCGAAGACCTGCCGCGCCGAGGCCGACTCGCGTACCCAATAGAATAGGCAAGTCAATCGATGTGAATGACATGTTGCCCTCACGGTCAATACCTTCTTCTATGAGTTTTGCTTCGCTGCTTTTTCCTGTCACGTAAAGCTCAGGCTGTACATGGAATCCCGCGCCGCCGATACGCGCCCACAGACCCGCTTGGTAGCCTGTGCGGGCGCTAGCGTCAAGCCAATCACCATCTGCGCCCTTCAAGCTAGAAAAATTCAGCGCGCCTTTCACCCCAAGCTGGAAACCTGGGCTCATTTGCGCCTGTGTCGTCAGTGTGCCCACCACGAACAATGCGACGATAATCAAATACTTTTTCATAGACATATTTTCAAAATAAAGTGAAATAAAACCTTTTGTTAATTAAGTGCCGTAGCAGCAACAAAATTCGAGCCGAAAAACACCCCTAACGAACCAGAAAAACGAACGCATTAATTCACACCTCCTTAAGGCGCCAACGCTTCCAAATGAGGACTTTGAGATCACGGTTGTATTGCCCTGTATTTTATACTAAGTTTGCAGAATAGAATAAAAAGGGACGAAACATTATTATGGCAACAATAACAATCACGGCCGAAGAATGGTCAGTACTCAAGCTGAAGTTCAAACGTAAATACAACCACCTGAGCCACGAGGACCTGGCGTTTGAACCGGGGAAGGAAGATGAATTGGTAGATCGGCTCGCCAAGCGCGTAAAACGCGACCGCGACTATATCATTTTCACGCTCAAGAAAGGGTTAGCCAACCTAGAAAGCAATCGCCTGTAAACCCCGCCGGCAGCGAAGAATGCGCGGCAAGCGGTCAGCAATTACCCGTGATGATGAAATACATCAATTTTGAGGACACCCACGACGCCGTTCCGGACGAACTATTCATGAAAGAGGCGTTCAAGGAAGCCGAAAAGGCACTCGCACAACAAGAGGTCCCTATTGGCGCCGTCATCGTCCATAACGGGACAATTATCGGTCGCGGACACAACCTCACCGAACGCCTGACTGACGTAACGGCCCATGCAGAGATGCAGGCGTTTACGGCAGCGGCGAATTACGTCGGCGGAAAATACCTGAAGGATTGCACCCTTTACGTCACCATCGAACCCTGCGTGATGTGTGCGGGCGCAGCATATTGGGCTCAGATTGGCCGTATCGTATACGGCGCAAAAGACGACAAGCGGGGCTTCTCCAAGTTTTCGTCGGGCATCCTACATCCCAAAACCACGGTGGTGAGCGGGATTATGGCCGATCAGGCAGCAGCACTGGTCAGCGACTTCTTTCGAAGCCGGCGATCGTAAATTCCCATCACAATTTTAGGACAATAGACCCGCGTCCTCGCTATTGTCCGTCTTTATTGTATTTTTGCCTCTCTAGTAATGCTTGCTCCCATGGTGGGCTACAAAACCGTATTTTACAAACAGAACATTAGACTGAATTATGAACCGAAAGGAATTTATTACGAAAGCTGGGATACTCGGCTCGAGTATGTTGCTCGCACAGACTTCATGGGCCGGTGGCATTCTGACACCCGGCCGCCAAGAACGGATTGGCGCAGCCGTAATCGGCTGCGGCGATCGCGGAAAAGGCCTGATGCACACGCTGCAGACACACCTTTCGGACAAATTCGAGATTCGGGGATATTGCGACGTATTGGACTTTCGCCTCGAGGAAGCCAAGCGCTACGCCCAGCCCTCCGCAAAGGCAACAAAGGATTACCGGGCGGTGCTAGACGACCCGGCCATCGCTGCGGTGTTCATCGCCACGCCTTTACACGAGCATTTTCGGGTGGCAAAAGATGCTTGGCTGGCCGGTAAGCACGTCTACCTCGAAAAAACGATGACCTACGGCATGGATGAGGCGTTCGAACTCGTCGAACTCGTTAACAGCCGGCCGAGCCAAACCTTTCAGGTGGGCTACCAGTATCGAGCTTCGCCCTTGTACGTCCGCGTCAAGCAACTGATAGAAAGCGATGCGCTGGGGCAGGTGACACAGATTGACTGCCGCTGGGACCGGAACAACAACTGGCGCCGGCCCGTCCCCGACCCTGCCCTGGAACGACAGATTAACTGGCGTATGTACCGAGAATACTCAGGTGGATTAGTCGCGGAACTCCTGTCGCACCAGATGGATTTCATCAATTGGGCGTTTGACACGCAGCCCGATCTGATTGCCGGCTTTGGAGGCATAGACCTCTATCCCGACGGCCGCGAAACATACGACAACGTACAGATAACCCTACGCTACAAGGATGGCATGGTCGGCAACTTCGGCACCACACTGGGCAATGCTCGCGATGGATACCTCTTTAAGATTAAAGGGACGAAAGCGACGATTTCGTTACTCACAAGCACCGGTACCTTCTATCCGGAGCCAGCGTTTAAGCAAGCCGCAGCAGACCAAATCGTAGACGGCGTGACGGGAGCGACCCAAATCGCCGCTAACGATGAAGGTGGCTACGCGATCCTGCCCGAGCCTACCCGCGATGGTACCATCTATGCGCTCGAAGAATTTCATACGTGCATACAGACCGGCGACACACCGTCATCCAACATCACTACCGGCGCCAAAGGTACGATCTGCATGGCGCTAGCAAACGAATCGCTATATACCTCGACCTTACAGACCTGGGAAGATTCGTATTCAGATCGCATACGCGCACGGCGCTAACCGCCGTCCCCTGTCGACGGTAAGATCAGTCCAAGGATTAGTCTGCCACGGCGGTGCTCAGGTGTCTGAGATTTGACGGTGCGCTTTCGTTTTTTAGTCGGTCAATCGCCGTGACGACGTATGTGTACTGGCTCCCCGACCGCACCATGCTGTCTACATAGGTCAGCTCATCGCCGTCGTAGGTGATGTGCAGGATATGTTGGGGATTTCCCAAATCGACTTCTTCGCCCTCATTAAATCGATACACCACGTAGCCATAGGGCTCGTCTCCGTCCTCGGCAATCTCAGGCCGCTGCCAGTGGAGCACCACCGTATTGGCGTCCTCTTCCAAGGTGCGCGCCTGCAACCCGAATGGCGCCCCCGGCGGAATACTGTCTAGCCAAGGCATGGTGGGCGGCAAGGATTTGTATCGGTAGAGGTCATATTGCAAGGTGTCCCGGAGGCCCACGACATTGGTACTGATGTGCTTGCCGCTATAAAAAACGCTTCCGTGCACGTTGTCGTTGTCTCGCAAGTAACGGATTTGACGGGGTATTTGGTTCCGGTTTTCCCAACCACCCCGATTTTCGGATGCGCGGTATGCAGCGTGGCCGATATAGAAATGTCGCCCGTAGGTATGCTTGCTCCACCAGTCGACCAGCACATCGTAGGGGGCGGCGGCCATGCCGAAGGGGAAGTAAATCTGTGGATTAATGTAGTCTATCCACCCGGCTTGCAGCCACGCCAAGGCGTCGGCATAGAGCGTGCGGTAGCCACTGAGCCCCGAGGTTTTCGACCCTTCGGGATGGTCGCGCTGGTTGTCCCAGATACCAAAGGGGCTAATGCCAAACTTGACATGCTTCTTGGCCGCCCTAATACTGTCAGATAGCTCCTTAATCAACAAGTTAACGTTGTTGCGGCGCCAATCGGCAATATTACTGAAGCCATTAGGGTAGCGTTTGAAGGTTGTCGCATCCGGAATAGACGCATTGCCTACCGGATACGGGTAAAAATAATCGTCAAAGTGAATGCCATCGATATCATAATGCTCGACGATTTCCATGATGACTTCATTAAGGTACTGCCTTACTTCCGGAATACCGGGGTTGAACAGTTTCTTGCCGCCGTAATTGAAGAACCACTCTGGTTTGCGGCGCGTGATGTGATCGCGCGCGATATTGGCATCAACCAGGTCGAAGGAAGCCCGATAGGGATTGATCCACGCATGCAACTCCATACCGCGCTTGTGTGCCTCGGTAATGGCGAACTCCAACGGATCGTAGAACGGTGACGGGGCCTGGCCCGGTCTCCCCGTCAAGAAGCGGCTCCAAGGTTCCTTGCTATTGGCGTACAAGGCGTCGGCAGAGGGGCGAACCTGCAGGATGACGGCGTTGATACCGGCGCGTTGGTGGTTGTCTAGCATTGCCACCAGCTCGGCTTGCTGCTGAGCGGTAGAAAGTCCTGCCTTAGAGGGCCAGTCAATGTTGACCACCGTTGCAATCCATGCTCCTCGAAACTCCCGCTTGGGAATCGGGTACTGGCGAAGGTCGTCAGTAGCTGACACGGGAAGCAGAAACAAAAGGGAAATAACGGTCAGAACCAGTTGTAGACGTTGCATAATGCAGTTTTGTTCAATTTGTTAGCAAAGATAACAAAACGTGAACAAGCCCATCGCATGCCATGCAACAATTCTCGTACCCTTTTCCGCCGGAAGGTACGCGCAGCGTCTGCGCGCTGGGAACCGGCCAAATCCCGAGCAACTTGGCACCATACGAAATCAGAACCATCGCCCCCACCGCAATTCCTGCATAGCGCGTGACTCGGTCATCACGGTCCCATTTGAACACCCATTTCAGCCCGAGGAAGACAAAGAGCGCTAACAACGGTATCGCGGGCGGATAAAGCAGGAAGCTCGTCGCAACATCTCCCTCCCACAATGCCACTACCGAACGTTGGAAGCCACACCCCGGGCAATCGACGTGGGTAAGCGTCTTAAACGGGCATGGCAAGTAAAACCCGGTGGCCGGCGCACCGATCCACCATGCGTTTGCGTTTACCGCTAACCGACTAGGTCGCCTGGTTTTCATCCCGGGTGGCTTGGGCGTCATGCCCCTGACGAATCCACGGATTCTGCTGGGCTTCTGCGGCCGTGGGGCCTATGTAGCGAGCATCGCCAAAGCCGAGGACAGGGTACACGATGATCGGAAACAATACGGCAAGAATCGTCCACAGCGGCACCTCCTTACCGAAGCTCTTCATCAGCAGGTTGGTCAGCCATACCATCAGCACAACATTGACGCAGGGCACCAAGGCGGCGATCAGCGCAAACCCGACCGGCTTGCCCACGATTTCCGCTATAACGATGACGTTGTAGATGGGGATTAGCGCCGCCCAGCCCGGCTTACCGGCTTTTTGGAACATTTTCCACAAGCCGGCACAGTAACACGCCATGATAAACAGCCATAACAGCATGCTGGCAGTCCCGATACCCGCGGCTAAGCCGCTGTCGATATCATTGTATTCAGAAAATTGCATCCGTTAAAGGGTTTAAGTAATTGGTTTTGTTTGGTAAATATAGCTTTTTTTTCGTCACGGCGTATCACTTATCATCATCACCGTCAGCCGACTGCCATTAAACGGCTGAATCACACACCGGATTTTAGGGAAAGCGAATTAAAGCGTTATCTTTGGTCAAGCCGCATTTCGGCGGTGTGGACGTGCAATGAACGAGCAAATTTCCATATTCGACATGTTTAAGATTGGTATCGGGCCATCCAGCTCGCATACCTTGGGGCCGTGGCGCGCGGCCCAGCGGTTCGCCGAATCGCTGAAAGCGAAGGACGTGTTGACAGCCGTAGAGCGTGTCAAGATTCTACTATACGGCTCCCTGGCTAAGACCGGTCATGGGCACGGCACGGACGTGGCTGTCATCCTCGGGCTTGTCGGCGAAGATCCGGTAACCTGCGACGTGGAAGACGTACTGCCGAAGGTCGAACGGATTAAGGAAGCGGGAGCGCTTACCCTAGCCGGCCAAGCCCCCATCCCCTTTTCCTACGAGGAGGACTTGCTGTTTCTGTATGCCGAAAGTCTGCCGGCACATCCCAATGCTGTGACGTTTCAGGCCTTGCTCCGCGACGGGGAGGCCATTAGCGAAACCTATTATTCCATCGGTGGAGGGTTCGTGTCCAAGGAAGGAGAAGACAGCGAACAGAAAACGCATGTCGACCTCCCTTTTCCCGTACAAACAGCCAGAGACTTGTTGGTGGCCTGCATACGAACGGGCTTGAAAGTATCCGAACTCGTGATGGAGAACGAACAGGCGTGGCGCAGCGACGAAGAAACACGCCGTGGCGTACTACGTATCTTCGAGACCATGCGCGACTGCATTTACCGCGGGTGCCACACCACGGGCGTACTGCCGGGAGGCCTCAACGTGCAACGCCGAGCATACAAACTCAATAAACGGCTCATCGCCGACCGCCCCTATACCGATTACAACTCTTGGGTGGCCGCGATTCGAGCGGGCGGGGACGATTTCGACAACACGCTGAATTGGGTCAGTTGCTTTGCCTTGGCCGTCAATGAAGAGAATGCGTCGTTCGGACGTGTGGTCACCGCCCCGACCAACGGTGCGGCCGGCGTTATTCCAGCCGTGTTACAGTACTTGATCGTCTTCCGCGGCGGATACCAGGAAGACCGCATCATCCAGTTTATTGCCACGGCGTCCGAAATCGGAAGCATTTTTAAGAAAGGCGCTACCATCTCTGCAGCCATGGGCGGCTGCCAAGCCGAAATTGGCGTGTCGTCGGCCATGGCGGCAGGGGCATTGACCGAGTGCCTGGGAGGCTCGCAGGGACAAGTGCTGATGGCTGCGGAAATAGCAATGGAACATCACTTGGGACTTACCTGCGACCCCATCGGCGGGTTAGTGCAGATTCCCTGCATCGAGCGAAACACCATGGGCGCCATTAAGGCCATCACGGCAGCGCAGCTGGCGTTGCAGTCTAACCCAGACAAAGCCAAGGTCAGCCTAGATGCGGTCGTGAAAACCATGTGGGACACGGCCTTGGATATGAATGTCAAATACAAAGAAACGGCCGACGGCGGTCTGGCGGTAAACATCCCGCTCAGTCTTCCGGAATGCTAAAACGCTAACGAAAACCAGCTTATGTCTTTAGAGATCTGTTCCATCGCCTCCGGCAGCAACGGCAATTGCTATTATATTGGTAATCACAGCGAGGCCGTACTGATTGACGCCGGGATTTCGTGCCGGGAGACGGAACGCCGAATGGCTCGCCAAGGCCTGTCCATGGACCGCGTCAAGGCTATCTTCGTGTCGCACGAGCATACCGACCACATCCGCGGTTTGGCCGTCATCGCCAACAAATACCAGTTGCCGGTATTCATGACCCCGGGGACGCGCCGGGCCTGCCGGCTGGCTATACCCGACCGACTGCTGCATCCGCTAGCCGACTTGGCGTGCATCAAGATCGGCGAATTGGGCATAACGGGATTTCAAAAATACCATGACGCTGCCGAGCCGCACAGCTTCGTCGTGCGTCAAGACGCACTAACCGTCGGCGTATTCACCGACATCGGCCGGGCGTGCGAGCGTGTGAGCCATTTTTTCGGTAAATGCGACGCGGTATTTCTCGAATCGAACTACGACGAGCACATGCTTATGGAAGGCCGCTACCCCCATTTTCTTAAAAACCGCATCCGAGGCGGTTACGGTCACCTGTCCA
The DNA here is from genome assembly GCA_964423925.1 of uncultured Sphingobacteriaceae bacterium. GTDB lineage: Bacteria > Bacteroidota > Bacteroidia > Sphingobacteriales > Sphingobacteriaceae > CAYRGQ01. Next base: position 23,252 of record CAYRGQ010000025.1, read on the forward strand.
ATACGGAAGCCTTGGAACTGTTCCTCGAGCATCGCACAGAACGCCTTTCGCACTTGTTTTTGTCCCACCTCTCCAAGGACAATAATGATCCAGCTCTCGTACAGGACTTGTTTAACCAGCATCGTCAGCAACGTGAGATTATCGTAGCAGGGCGCTTCGCAGAGACTGCCGTTTACCGCCTTTCTTCAACTAGGGCAGCCGCCGAAACTTACGGCATCGCGTCGGCAGTAGGGCAATAGCCGTATCTGTCGGCCTCACGACAAAGAATTTCGGGCTTTTCCACAGCCCCATAAGCGAGGCAAGAGAATTATAAAACTACAAACGTTAACGAGGTGACCCCCAGCACTTAAAGCGGATTTGGCACGGTTTTTAGATTTTATCTGCCATTGAGCGCGCTAATCCCGCGGTTTTTAATTTAAATTTGTCTCGTATTAACTAAAAGTAAACCTGATGAGTAAGCCGTTTTATAAGCCTTTCCGCTTCTCCGCATTTGCGGGATTGGTGTGTGCGTTGTTGGTGGTCGCGGGGTGTGAAAAGGACCCGAGCGCTAAGCCAGACCCAACAGAAGAAGTGACTTTTGCTGATATCAACCAATGGGTCGTCGACAGCATGCGGTACTATTATTATTGGAATTCCTCCATTCCGCAAGACCGTAATCTCAATTTTAATGCCCATCCCGAAGACTTTTTTGAAACACTGCTTCAACGCCCTCAAGATCGATTTTCCTGGATACAGAACAACGAGGAGTTACGAAATGACCTCTCGGGGATTATTCGTACCAGCGGGCTGGGAGTCTCATTTTTCCGAATAGGCGATGACCATGCGGGCGTCACCGTCCGGTTTGTACACAAGGGATCGCCAGCCGACTTGGCGGGCATCAAACGCGGCGACCTGTTCATTCGTGTAAACGGCCAACTCCTGACGCTGTCCGGCAATAGCGTGCAAAACGCCGATGCACTTTTTGGAAATGAACCGTTCTCGCTAACCTATGGCATCCTATCCGGCTCTAGTATCACCGTCGGAGACGACGTATCCCTCACCCCAGTTGAAGGCTTTCAGGAAAAAGCCATCCACCTTGACTCGGTCATCGTCACGCCCAATGGAACCAAAGTGGGCTACCTATTCTACAATCGTTTCCTGCAGGCCCAAGCGCAGGAGCTGGTAGGCGCTTTTGGGAAACTTAAAGCTGCCGGTGTCACCGAGCTCATCATTGATGAGCGCTATAACAGTGGCGGGTCCGTGGGCATCGCGGCGCTGCTAGCCTCGCTGATTCACAAAGACTTCAACATTAACATGCCCTTCATCCAATACGTATTTAACAGCAACCTTCGTAATGCGACACTGACGTACGCGGATTTATATGGCGCAGCAAACGCCCAACTCGTCACCAATCGGAATCTGGGACTAAATCGCGTATATGTATTGGCCACGGGCAGTTCGGCTTCCGCTAGCGAGTTATTGATCAACAATCTCCGGCCCATCATGGGGCCAACAAATGTCATCCATATCGGTACCCCGACCGTGGGCAAGGACGATGCCTCTCTCACGATTTCAAATTCCTCCCCGCGATTCTCGGGCGAGAACGATTGGGGCATACAGCCCATCGTGCTTAAATACAAAAACCGAGACGGTGAAGGCGACTTTGTGGATGGGTTACGCCCAACGCATGTAGTAGAGGAGAGCGTACCCTTTGCCCCTATGGGATCGGGAACGGACCCACTAATCGCAAGGGCACTCAGCCTAATCGACCCGACACTTCAAGCGATTTACAACCGGCAAATGGCTGTGGGCCGTGCGCGTGAAAACCAATATGGAATAGGCTTACTGGAAGAATACAATCAGAGCTTGGAGAGTCATCGTCCGCTCGACGTTACGAATACGCTTGGGTCCGGCAAAAAACCGTTGGTATTGCGCTAAATCAGCCGTCCAGCTCAAAGCCAAACAGCGCTGTGAGATGCCCTTTAAGCCGGGCCTTCACGGCGTTGATATCTTGTGGGCCGCCGAGTTCGCGTGCCATGGAGGTGACGTCTTTGTCGTCGATGCCGCAGGGTACAATGTGACCGAAATAGTCCAAATCGGTATTGACGTTAAACGCAAAGCCGTGCATGGTCACCCAGCGACTGGCCCGTACGCCTAGCGCACAAATTTTGCGCGCGGTGGGCTTATCAGCATCCAACCATACGCCCGTAAACCCCGATTCGGGATAGCGCTCGCTCGTAATGCCGTAGTCGGCCAGGGTGCGAATCACGGCTTCCTCCAACGTGCGGAGGTACAAGTGGATATCGGTAAAGAAGTTGTCCAAGTCGAGGATGGGGTAGCCCACAATTTGGCCGGGGCCGTGGTACGTGATGTCGCCACCGCGATTGATCTTGTAATACGTCGCCCGCTTATCTGCCAAGCCCTGCTCATCCAGCAATAAGTTTTCTGCCTTGCCGCTTTTACCTAGTGTGTACACATGCGGATGCTCGGTAAACACCAAGAAATTTTCGGTGGGCAGCGCGATACCGTTCACGCGATTAGCCGTTTTCGCGGCCACGACCTGTTCAAAAAGCCGCTCCTGGCGTTCCCAAGCCTCCTGATAGTCAACCAGACCCCAATCCTGAAAAGTTACTTTTTTATTCATTTTGGTAAGATGGAGATATGAGGGGCTTTCTCATTGGCCGAATCTCATAGCTCCAGTTCGAGACTTCACTATGATTAACGTCTCTATCTCGCGTTTCAGTACAACAAATTATCGTAGGGATAGCGCTCGGTATGCAACCCCACGACCTTTTCGTAGAGCATTTGCCGAAATTCCTCGACGTTGACTTTATCCGTCGCAGAAATGAACACCGCAGGACTATTATGCTGCGCCATCCAACTGCGCTTGAATTCCTCCAACGTCACTGGCTCGGTCTCCTCATTTTCATCGGTGTGGCTCGGTCCGTGTTCTACGGGCTTGTACGCATCGATTTTATTAAACACCGTGATCGTCGGCTTGTCGAGCGCACCCAGCTCCTTCAAGGTCTCGTTTACCGCGCGGATATGGTCCTCAAAACTCGGATGGGAAATATCGACCACATGCACCAGCACGTCTGCTTCGCGCACCTCATCGAGGGTAGACTTAAAACACTCTACCAAATGGTGGGGAAGCTTGCGGATAAACCCTACCGTATCCGACAACAGAAACGGCAAGTTGTCGATCACTACCTTTCGCACCGTGGTATCCAACGTGGCAAATAGCTTGTTTTCGGCAAACACGTCCGACTTCGAAATCATATTCATGATTGTCGACTTACCGACGTTTGTATAGCCGACCAATGCTACTCGAATCATTTGGCCTCGGTTCTTGCGTTGCGTCTCAGCTTGGCGATCAATCAACTTGAGCCGCTCTTTAAGAAGCGATATCTTATTGAGGATCATCCTTCTATCGCTCTCAATCTGGCTTTCGCCCGGACCCCGCATCCCGATACCGCCTCGCTGCCTTTCCAAGTGCGTCCACATGCGTGTCAGCCGTGGCAGCATGTATTGCAATTGCGCCAGCTCCACCTGCGTTTTGGCCTGCGCAGTCTTGGCGCGGCTAGCAAAGATGTCGAGGATCAAGTTGCTCCGGTCAAGTATCTTCACGCCCAATTCGCGCTCCACGTTGCGAAGCTGCGTAGGCGACAGCTCGTCATCGAAGATAACCATATCGATCTCCTCCGCCTTGACGAAGGACTTGATTTCATCGAGCTTGCCCGACCCGACGAACGTAGCCCGGTCGGGGTGGGTCATTTTCTGCCAGAAGGTTCCTTTAACTACACCTCCGGCGGTATCCACCAAAAATGCCAGCTCGTCGAGATACTCCTGTTCTTTCTCCAGTCCCTCGTGCGGCAACACAATGCCCACGAGCACGGCCGTCTCGGGTTGTATAGCCGTATCGTATATTTTTTCTTTTGCCATGTTTGCTATTCGATTTTTAGCTACCGTATCGCCGTGGAGGCCAGATAGCGGCAGCGATTGTCATCCAGTTAATTTCCGCGGCACTCGTCACAAGTGTCGTCTGCTGTCGGGGATTGTTGATCGGTATTACATGGCGTGTGGTGGTATAACGAGTAAACAGTTTGCAAAGATAATGGTTTTCGGGATTTATCGTTAATTTTACTGCCCAACAGGCGGGTCGCCATGAAGACGCTATAGGCACCCTATTTCCTTGCCCAAGTACAGTAGCAGTGATTAAACAGGAGAGCATAGACAAAATACTGGACACGGCCCGCATCGAGGAGGTCGTCGGCGACTTCGTCGACCTGAAGAAGCGGGGCACCTCGCTCATCGGACTCTGCCCTTTCCACAACGAGAAAACGCCGTCTTTCAATGTTTCGGTAAGCAAGGGCATCTTCAAATGCTTTGGCTGTGGCGTAGGCGGTGACTCCGTGCACTTCGTCATGGAGCACGAGAAGTACAGCTATCCGGAAGCCCTGCGATATCTGGCCGACAAGTACCACATCGAGATAGAAGAAACGGAACGTACCGCAGAGTCGGTGCTCGTGCAAGATCGACGTGAGAGCCTGCTCATCGTAACGAATTGGGCCGCGAAATTTTTCCGCGAAACACTATGGGACAGCGAAGAAGGCCAATCCGTGGGGCTCAACTACTTCAAGGAGCGCGGCTACCGCGAGGATATCATCCGTAAATTTGAGCTGGGGTACTCCCCCGAAGGTTGGACGGCCCTCTACGACGAAGCCAAGGCGCAGGGCTACAGCGAGGAGTACCTGGAAGAAACCGGTCTTATCGTCAAGAAGGACGATGGCAAGGCCTATGACCGATTTCGGGGGCGGGTGATGTTTCCCATCCACAACTTAACGGGCAAGGTACTGGGTTTTGGCGGGCGTACGTTGAAGACGGACAAGAAGACCCCCAAGTACGTCAACTCGCCCGAAAGCGACATTTACCACAAAAGCAACGTCCTCTACGGCCTCTACTATGCTAAGAAACCCATCTTGGAGGCAGACAATTGCTACCTAGTGGAAGGGTATGCCGACGTCATTGCGATGCACCAGGCGGGCGTTGAGAATGTGGTATCCTCCTCCGGCACCTCGCTTACCCAAGGACAAATCCGGCTAATCGCCCGCTACACCAAGAACGTCACCATCCTCTACGACGGCGATGCCGCCGGTATCAAAGCTTCCCTGCGCGGCACCGACATGCTACTGGAGGAAGGCCTCAACGTCAAAATCCTATTGTTCCCCGAGGGCAATGACCCTGATTCCTATGTAAAAACGCACGGGTCCGCCGCGTTTATTCGGCACATTGACGAGAATCGCCAGGATTTTATTTTCTTCAAAACCGACGTCTTGTTGCGCGATGCCGGCAATGATCCCATTAAGCGAGCCGAAGTAATCCGGGATGTCGTGGAAAGCATTGCCCTCATTCCCGACCAGATCAAGGCATCCGTTTTTATTCGAGAGTGCAGCGTCTTGCTGGACATCCCTGAGCGCGCCCTTATTTCCGAACTCAACAAGATCCGGCTGGGCAAGGGGAAACGACAGGACCGCAAGGCCGAAGCACTACCCCTGCCTGACACGATGCCAGCGGAAAAGGCGGCTCCCGAATCACCGGCTACAGACCATGTGTCCTCGTCGACGCTGATGGAGCGCGAAATCATCCGTATCCTATTGCTGTATGGCGGAGAAATTGCGCCATGGGAAACAGAATCGGAAATCCCCATCGCGCCCTTGCTAGTCAATTCCTTACACGATGCCACATTCGAGGACGCTACCTGCGCTAAGATCATCGACATCTACCGGGAATATATCAACAGACAAGAAATACCGGAGACAAAAATCTTTACCAGCCACGCTGATCGGGAAATCGCCAGCCTGGCTGCGTCCACGCTCGCGCCTAAATACAACTTGAGCGAAAACTGGAACGACGACAAGCGCAAAATACACGTATCGAGCGAATCCGACCACCTGGAAGAATTGGTGTATGGCGCCATTTACCGACTAAAGAAACGGATTGTTGAAAATGGCCTCATCAACATCAGAGCCGAATTACAGGCCGAGAGAGACGAGGCAAACGTAATGGCGCTGCTGGTCAAATACCAGCAATTGAAAGATGCCGCCAAGCTGATTGGTGACAAGCTGGGCAACACCATCGTAAAGTAATGGACAACCACATTAAACGGGGCCAGCAGGGCGAAGCCGCCGCATCCCGATTCCTAGCGGAACGAGGTTACCGGATCGCGGCCCAAAATTGGCGCTACCAACACCTGGAGGTAGACATCGTTGCCTACGATGGAACTACGCTTGTTTTCGTGGAGGTCAAGCTGCGTTCGTCCACGGCGTTCGGCATGCCCTACGAAGCCGTATCGACCGCCAAGCAAGAGAAATTGCGCCGGGCCGCCGAATTCTATATTGAAACTGCGCAACACGAGGGAGAAATCCGATTCGATGTCGTCTCCATCCTTCAGTTTGGCCAGTCCCCGCCCCAATGCCGCCTGATCAAGGATGCCTTTTGGCCGGAATGACAGCAGCTTTCCGTTTTAAGCGTATACTCGCCCGATTAGTTACCCCACAAAAACATGAAACTTATCTAGGGCACACCGTATGTTTTACCAAAATTGTATGTTTGTAAGCATGAGAGCGATTGCCTTTTCTTTTTTTGCCCTACTGGCCGTCACAAGCGCTTGTGACACGGCACGCCAGGCCGGTAAGTTTCAGTTCGCGACACCAGAGCCGGGCACGATTGTCAACAAAGGCCACGCAGTGCCTGTCAAATTAGTTTTCCCCAATAGCGAAGCGATCGACTCGGTGGTGTATAGCCTCGATGGCGAAATAATCGCCCGCAAGACTGACAGCAGCACGGTGATGCTCGATACGGAACGTGTGGCTTTGGGTAGCCGTTCGCTCAGTGCCCGTCTGTACCACCAGGGCGAGGAGCAGACCGCGCACAGCAACATCGTCATATTGCCGACGCCCCCGCAGCGCTACGGTTTCGAAGTAATCAACGAGTTTCCGCATGACTCCCAAGGTTTCACCCAAGGCTTGGAGTACGAAAACGGAATCTTCTATGAAAGTACGGGCCAGACCGGCCGATCAACGCTTCGGCGCGTCAATTACCAAACCGGCGAGATTCTGCAGCGCGTAGATCTAGCCAACGATCAATTTGGCGAGGGACTCACCGTGGTAGGCGACCGTCTGATTCAGCTCACTTGGCGCAACGGCATCGGGTTGGTGTACAACAAAAACACATTCCAGAAAATAGGCGAATTCAGCTACAACGAGAGCAAGGAGGGCTGGGGGCTCTGCTATGATGGCGACCGCCTGATCAAATCGGACGGCACCAATCGCCTGTATTTCCTCAACAAGGACACCTACGCCGAAGAAGGATACGTGGAGGTCTTCAACCACCGCGGGCCCGTAGACCAGCTCAACGAACTGGAATACATCGACGGAAAAGTATACGCAAACGTGTACCAAGCGGATATCATCGTCATTATTGACCCCAATACGGGCGTAGTGGAAGGTGAGATTAACCTTATCGGCATTTATCCCGAAAAGGAAGCCATGGCGTACGATAACGAACTGAACGGCATTGCCTACGACCGAGGCGGTGACCGCCTCTTCGTGACGGGAAAGAATTGGAGCAAGCTGTTTGAAATTAAGCTGGTAAAGCGTTAACCGGTAGCGTTGGGAGTGACAAGCGTCCCACGTCCGCCAATTGCAGGCACGGCCCAGGCCTCGTAGACAAGCTAATTTTTCGCCGATGTGGAGTACCCTTCGCTATATCTTCAAGTACCAGCAGAAAAACATCGATCGATGCATGCTGTACGCCAGCTTGGCCTGCTCGCTGCTGGTATTGTTTCACATTGGGTATAACACGGACGCCCAAACCGCCCGATCGCTAGACAGTTTAATTGTCATTCTTTTTTATGCGCTTGTCGCCCTAAGCGTTAGCCGCACCTTCCTGTCCGTCTGGGCAAGCAGGCGGACCGGCCCCATTTTCTACGGGGGCGTCGCATTAGCCATCTATTTCCTCGTTATCGGTGCGGCACGTACGTTTGGCACGGCGCTGGACGAGTTGGCCTTCTTACAGCACGACGAGTGGATCTATCTGGGCATTTTCGTAGTGTTCCTAGCCGAACTTTCAAAAAGCACCCTCTTTTTTGACTCGCTATACTTCAATCCGACCATCCTGTTCGTGATCAGCTTCCTCGTGTTGATCCTCGCAGGAACGCTTCTCCTACTACTGCCAAAAACCATGGTTACGGGTTCCTTAGGTTTTGTCGACGCCCTGTTTATGGCCACCAGCGCAGTTTGCATTACGGGACTTTCTACCGTAGACATCGCCACGGAGTTTACTTTGTTTGGCCAAACCGTAATGTTAATTCTCATGCAAGTGGGCGGTTTAGGCATCATGACCTTTACCGGCTTTTTCGGCTACTTTTTCTCGGGTGGTTTTTCGTATAAAAACCAACTGATGTACGGCGAAATCCTTGGCCAGAAGAAGGTCGCTTCGGTGGTACACACCCTACTGACCATCGTCGCGATCACACTGGTTTTCGAAGCCGTGGGTGCCGTTTTGCTGTATGTCTCGGTCGATGAGCAGCTATTCCCAACTACCGAGGAGCGTTGGTTTTTTTCGCTTTTCCATACCGTATCCGCATTTTGTAATGCCGGATTCACGACCATTCCCGGCGGTTTCCAGCATACGGGGCTCCGCTTCGCCTACCCCGTCCACCTGATTGTGGGCATTCTATTTCTCTTAGGGGGCCTTGGGTTTGGCATTATGCTCAACATCTACGCATTCACCAAGCGCTGGGTCATCCAATTTTATCGACGCTTCGTTTGGGGTAAGCCCTTTAAGCACCGCGCGTGGGTCATCAGTTTCAACTCGCGTTTAGTGGCTTGGGCAACCGTATCCCTGGTCGTGGGTGCTACAGTGCTGACGTTCATCCTGGAGTATGACAACAGCTTACAGGCTCACGAGACGCTATTCGGTAAATGGGTAACGGCATTTTTCATGGGCAATACGCCGCGCTCGGCAGGCTTTGCGACGGTCGATTTATCGTCTCTTTCATTGAGCACCGTGCTGATTTTGGTGTTCATGATGTGGATCGGCTCATCGCCCGGCTCAACCGGTGGCGGCATCAAAACCACCACCTTCAGCGTAGCGGTACTTAACATCATCAGCCTCGCTCGCGGGAAAGAGCATTTGGAGATATTCAAACGACGCATCGCACCCGAAGCCATCAACAAAGCCTTCGCAATCATTGCGCTGTCCCTGCTCGCCATCGGACTGACGGCCTTGCTGCTTTCCATCACCGACGGCGAAAAGCCTATGGAAGCACTGGTATTTGAGGCATTTTCGGCATACACTACGAGCGGGCTGAGTCTGGGCGTTACGCCACGCCTGAGTGATGGGGGCAAACTGGTACTAACCTTGAGTATGTTTGTGGGCCGGGTGGGCCTGCTGACGCTGCTCGTAGCGTTAATCAAGAACACAAAAAACAAAAGCTATACGTATCCGCAGGAAAACGTCCTCTTTTAAAATTCGCAAACCATGAAGTACATCGTATTAGGCCTCGGCAACTTTGGAAAATCGCTAGCTATCCGCCTCACCGAATTGGGCCACGAGGTAATCGGCGTGGATAATAACCAGACGCGCGTGGAACTACTGAAAGAGAAAATCACCCATACGGTGTCTATGGACACTACGGATGCGGACGCCATGGGGTCCTTGCCGCTGAAAGACGCGCATGCCGTCATCGTCGCTATTGGAGAAGACGAGGGCGCCTCCCTGCTGACGACCGCCTTGCTCAAACAACTGAAGGTGAAGCGGATTATCGGCCGTATCGTATCCGAGCTTCAACGTACCGTGCTCGAGGCCATGCAAATCGCGGAATACATCATGCCCGAGGAGGACGCCGCCGATCGACTGGCCATGCGACTGGACAATATCGACATTGTCGACTCCTTCAAGATATCCGACGAATATAGCATCATCGAAACGAAAGTTCCCGCCAAATACGTGGGCATGACGCTCCAGGAAGCCAACCTCACGAACCGATACCGGGTCATCGTGCTGACCACCATCAAACACGTCGAGCAAACCGAAAAAGGAACCATGCGGATTGAGAAACTTGCATCCGGCATCGCTACCTCCGACACCAAGCTGGAAGAAAACGACATTCTGGTGCTCTTTGGCAACTCCCAGGATATCAACCGCCTCATCCAGAAGGGCGAGTAGCCTCGTTACACGCTTCTGCACGAACCTACGCACGAACAAAATCTGCCAGAAAAGAAATATTTGGACATTACTAATTTCTTTGTAAATTAGCTATAAGAAAATGAATTTCTCCGAATTAACAAGGGGGTATAACGGCACGCCCTTCGGAGTTTAGACCAACCTTTTTCTGACGGACAAACCCTGCCCCTAAAACGTAAAAACTAACCGAATTCATAGGACCGCGACGAGCGACGCTGGGATTTAGGGCAATGGTACAACGTCTTATGCGAACCTGAGTTTAACGCCTCTTTTTTAGAACATGCAGATCCTAACACTGACTCGGCCGCTAGCAATGTCGACAGCCAAACGTTCATTTGGGACAGTCGCTCTAGGCCTATGTGTGGCGCTCATGGCAACTATATCCCCCCGAGCGGCGGCCCAGTCCTACGGCATTCCCCAGATCGACAGCATACAATCCCTACCCTATCATGCTTGGGGCGATGATTTCGAAGCGATGATGTTGGCGCAACTGGAAACCATCAAGGCGTCAGAGCGGTTGGAGTATCCCAAAGGCATCGCCAAGGGTTATCAGCTAACGGCAACAGCCATGTTGGCCATTGGCAGGTACGAGGAGTCTCTTCGGTATGCGGATCTGGCACAAAACCAGCGCTACACCTCCACGGATAAGGAATTGCAGGCACGGCTTTATAATATTCATGGGCGAAGCTACATGGCTTTGGGATTCTACCGAGAGGCATCGGAGCATTTCGATAAAGCCATCGGCGTGCTTGATGACAGCGGAGAGGATGCCGCAGAGCTACTCTCAAACATTTATTATAACAAGGCGCTCAACTATCGTACACAAGGCGACTTAGAGTCCGAGTTTGAAACCTTACAACAATTGTTACGCATTCACCCGCTCCCTACCGGCCACGGTCGTATGGCAATAAGTTACCTCGATTTTAAAAACCAGCCAGATAGCGCGCGCCACCACCTACAGGAAGCAAGGAGGCTGCTGAAAGGGCAGGACTCGACCTTTGTATTAATCGATGCAATCATTACCCAAAGCTATGGCTATTTCTACGAGCACCAACTCCAATACGACAGCGCACTGTATTACTATCATGATGCGTTGAACCTGGCTTATAAGACGAATATGCCCGAACGGGTGCGCTTAGCCTACGAAAGTCTCGCCAACGTGTATCAACTGGCTGGCGACCACGAAAACGCGTTGGACTTCCGGACAAAATACATCCACATTGACGATAGCCTCAAGCGGGCTGAAAAGAAAGCGCTGAGTGTTCCGGTGGAGCAGTTCCTACGCGAAAAAGAGCGTGAGTATGCCCAGGCCCGCCTTCGCACGTACATGATATTCGGAGGGCTGCTGGTGCTCGCCATTTTGATAATCATCTGGCTACGGTACACCTATCTCAAGAAAAAAGCGGACCGCGAGGCGCTACTTGAGGCCCAGGCGGACATCATTCGGCAACAGCAGCAGCAGACAAAAAACCTCGAACAAAAGGTAAACACTGCATTCGATGAAGTACTCCAGTTGGCCAAGGATAACGACGCCTCGTTTCTGGCACGTTTTCAGGAAGTGTACCCCGAATTTATCGCCAAATTGCTGGAAAAAAATCCAAAACTGGTGAATACCGAACTTGCGCTTTGCGCGCTCATCTACCTCAACCTGTCCTCTAAGGATATTGCCCGATTTACCTACATTCAACCCAAATCGGTTCAAATACGGAAGTATAGGCTCCGCAAAAAGCTGGAAATCCCCCAGGATGCGGACCTGCACGTTTGGCTACAAAGCCTTGCGTAGCCCGGCCTGACGAGCCTTTACCGCACCGACTCAAGAGTTTGCGGCAAGCGGCGTAAGAAATGTTAAAAATAATTTTGAATGTCGGTAATCTGCACTATATTTGCAGTCCCAAATCACCCCAGCAGAGGATTTCGGTTCGAAGCAAAGGTAAAAAGGGAGATTAGCTCAGCTGGTTCAGAGCACCTGCCTTACAAGCAGGGGGTCACTGGTTCGAACCCAGTATCTCCCACGCAAAAAGCCTCACAATCATGTGGGGCTTTTCTGTTTTGCGGTTATTCAGGAACCCAAACACAAGACGCTTTTTGGCCCAGCACCTTTTCCACGCACGTCTTCCAGCCCACAGCCATACTATGGACAGGAATAATATACACGCGTAGATGAGGTACCGGCTTCTAGGATCTAGGCCTATAACACGGCGCCGCTATCTCTTCGAATATAATACATATAGACCGGAATACCGGTGCCGATGAGGCCAAGACCGATCAACGATTGCACGGGGCTGTTGTAGATTGTAATAATCACTAGCGACACGCAAAACAACGCAAACAATATCGGTAGCACGGGATAGGCAAACACCCGATACGGGCGTTCACTGTTTGGTTCCCGGCGTCGCATCAACAATACGCCCAAGGCCGTGGCGCCGTAGAAAATAAAGGAAGCGAAGATAAGCAGATCGGTGAGGTCGTCAAACGTCCCCCACCAGATTAGGATAACCGCCCATACGCCTTGCAGGATAATGGCGTTGGCAGGCGTGCCGTGGGTGGGATGCACTTTCCCAGCATATTGGAGGAAGAGTCGCTCCTTGGCCACGGCATAGAATATACGTGCCGATGTCAGGATGGTTGTATTGGTACAGTTGAGCGTGCTGACGAGGATGAGCACCGAGAGAATTAACGCGCCGATGGGACCAGCCATTTCGGCTGCAACTTCCACCGCCGCGATTTTGTTGGGATCGACTGCTGCAAGTTGTTCCACGCTCATCACCTGCATATATGCCGCATTGATAATCACATACAGCACCACGATGCTACCTGTACCCACCATCAATGCTATGGGGATATTTTTTTGCGGGTTCTTTACTTCCTCACCGATGTATCCGACGTTGTTCCAACCTTCGTAACTCCAAAATGCGCCCAGCGCAGCCGCGAAGAACGCCGTCGTCGAGAAGGTGCTAAACCAGGAGCCGGACCCCGCTTCGACCGGGGGAACCGCTGCCTCCGCCGTTGCCGCGGACGCAGGCTCGTAAACAAAGAAAGCAAAGCCGATAAAGCAGAGCATTACGGCCACAATGGCGATAATAAACAGACGGCTCAAGGTCGCGCCAAGCGACACCCCGCGGTAGTTAATGACGCTAAGCACGATCACCAGCACGGAGGCCAATAATTTAATGGAAAGGCTCGTCGACGGCTCGCCGCCAAACAAAGCCACTTCGGGCAAAGGAACAACCGCATGAAATGACTGCGCAAAAATATACGATAGGGCGGCCACCGTAGCGGTCTTCATCACCACAAGATTTGCCCAAGCATACAGGAAGGAAAAAAAACGTCCATAAATCCGCTTGAAAAAGACGAATTCACCGCCCGAGCCGGGCATCATGGCGGCAAGCTCAGCCGTACACAGCGCACCCATCAAGCTCAGCAATCCGGCCACCAGCCAACACGCCAAAATCATCCACTCCGATCCCAACTGCTCGGCCATGGGTGTTATTTTCTTGAACACACCCGACCCTACAATCGCACTGACTACCAACAAGATGGCCGACGTTCGCGTGACGTTTCGTTTCAGGGTAGCGGTCGTTGATTCCATATTGTCTTTGTAGTTGGGGAGGTGATAAACGCTGCAAATTGAGCCGATGTCGAGGAGCGTTCGCGCTATCGCCTGGCTGGGGTACAGCGCGACTGGCGTTACAGATCTGCCTTACGCCAAAAGTGACTTCGGGTGTTTCCAGTACCGCTGCAATGATAAGATATTCGCTTAAATAATGGAAATAATCCCGTTTATTTTCGGGCCACCGGCTAATTCACAATTTTCATGTCGGTCCGTCGATTTCGTTGCCTGCCTTCAGGGGTGGCATTGTCTGCGATAGGCGCGTGCTGCCCATACCCTTTGTAATGCAGCCGTGTCGGGGAGATACCCGCTTCTATTAGATACGTGTACACCGCCTTTGCCCGGTTTTCCGAAAGTTGCTGATTGTGCTGTTCGTTGCCCGTATTATCGGTATGCCCGCCAAGCTCGATGACCGTCTCTTTATTGAGCAGCAAAAACTGTACGAGGAGGTCGAGCTCGCTGCGCGACTCGGGTAGCAGTTCGTAGGCATTGACATCAAAAAAGATATTGTTCAATGTTTCCGTGCGTCCCACTTGGATGCGCGTGAGTTGTACGTCCACCTCATAGGCGTCATTCACTTTGCTGGTGTCATCAAGGGCATAATTTTCTGAAAAGAACAAATATCCGGGATGTTTGACATGCAAGGCGTAGGTATCACCGAACGGCAATGGTGCCAAAAACGTTCCATCCTCATAATCCGCCCAAACGTGAAACAGCGTTTGTTGGGAATGCACGTCAGTGATTGTCACCTCCGCCCGGATGGGTCCTTCTCCATCGGCATCTCGGATACGCCCTTTAAGATAAGCCACCGGCTGCGGTTGCAGGTCCGCCGGAAGCTGAAAGGTGTAGATGTCCAGTCCGCCCGACTCGTCGGGGCTGCGCGTCGAGAGGAACGCCTCCCGCCCGTTCATCGACACGGTGAGCGCACTTTGCTCGTAATGGTCGTTGATCGATGGCCCCATATTCGTGGGGGTTTGCCATACGCCGTTCTCGTTCATGTGACTTTTAAAAATATCCTTGTCGCCAAAACCCGGCCACCCGTTGGATGCGAAATACAGCGTTTGGCTATCGGCATGGATATAGGGCGAGCTCTCGTCGTAGGGTGTGTTGATTTTCGGACCCAGGTTGCGCGGCCGGCTCCATTTTCCGTCAGCCTGCAGCGTGGAGCGCCAGATATCGTAGCCGCCCTGCCCCCCTTGCCGATTGCTCACGAAATAGAGCGTACGTCCATCAGCACTGAGCGAGGGCTGGGCTTCCCACCCACGGGTGTTGATTGGGGCGCCCAGGTTGTGTGGCGTGCCCCATTGGTCTCCCTCGCGTCGCGACACGTAAATGTCGCAACTACCCATGCCGTCGGGACGATTGCAACCCGTAAAGAAGAGGTACTTGCCGTCGGGCGAAATGCAGTGCGCTCCTTCGTTATAGAGTTCCGAATTGACTTCTCCCTTCAGCAAAACGGCTTCCATCCATTGCGTAGTGCTGTCGCGCGTGCTCATATAGAAGTTCTCCCGATTTTCGGTTTTACGGGTGAATATGATGGTGTTTTGGTCGGCCGTGAGACTGGGAAAGTATTCATCGGCCTCACTGTTAATGGAAGGCCCCACCTGATGAATGGGGAAAGTCGGCCCGTTGGCGGATGCCTCAATGCTAAAGCGGCAATCCGCGACGTATTTTTCCGTTCTTGCCTTACTTTCCTCCGCCAGTCCTGGCGTATTTAGGTAGGTTTCCAAGGCGGCGAGTGCCCCGGTATAGTCTCCGGTATGCAGGAGACTTTCGCCGAGCCCGAAATAGGTCAGCGGCGTCAGGGAGGGGGCCAGCTCGACTACCTGCCTATAATGCGGGATGGCCTGCTGATACGCCTTCTGTCGCCGGTATAAGTCGCCCAATTGCTGGTGGGGCAAGGCAAACGTGGGATCGTGGTTAATGGCCGTATGGAGAGACTGGATGGCCTGCCCGACGTCCTGCCTCCGCAGCAGATCAGCGGCGCGTTCGTACGCGGCCTGCGCCCTCCGATTCGACGATGACTCTTGCCCCCAAGAAGTACGGACCAACAAGGCGAAACAGACGACCAAAAACAGCTTGATTGCAGGCATATGGCGTTGAACCCATTATTAAACAAGGACTAAGGTATGCAATATAATGAAATTAGGAAAAGTACCCTCCCTACCAATGCTCTTCGCGAAGTCGCCGACTACAGTCTGATATTTTTTAGTACATTTGGCTGGCAGTGCTTGTTAAGCATTGGCGCGATCTTACTAAACCAATGCGATAAACCGATTATTTCCGAACACGATGGAGTCCAGCTTTGTTACCCAAATCCTGCTACCCGTAGCCTTGTTTATTATCATGATGGGCATGGGGCTCAGCTTGGTTCCGGCCGATTTCAAACGCATAATCCTATTTCCCAAGGCCGTGGCGACCGGGCTTATCCTCAAATTGCTGTTCATTCCGGCGCTGACCTTTGCGCTACTCGCCGTGATGCCGATGTCGCCTGAGCTCGCTGTGGGCTTTATTCTCCTGGCCGCATGTCCGGGCGGCGCCACGACCAACCTCATTACCCACCTCGCCAAAGGCGACGTCGCCCTATCCATCACACTGACTGCCATCGCCAGTGTGATTACGGTATTCTCCATCCCCCTGTTCGTAGAAATCGGCTTGCTGGAATATATGGGTGAACGACAGGCCATCGAACTGCCCTTTGTCAGCACCGTTATCCAAATTTTAATCATCACGGTGCTGCCGGTGTGCGTGGGCATGCTGATCTTTCACCGGTTTCCTCAAGTGGCCAAGGCGCTGGAACGCCCCGTCAAGTTGCTGTCGGCTATTTTCCTGCTCCTCATTATTCTCGGTGTATTGATACAGGAGCGTGCCAACCTCGGCAACTTTTTCGTGCAGGCCGGACCATTTTCGCTGATGTTAAACATCGCTGGCATGGGGTTGGGATACGCCATCACCTGGCTAATTACCCGCAATGCCGCGCAGGCTGTAACGGTAGGCGTCGAAATCGGCGTGGTGAATGGCACGCTAGGTATCGCCATTGCCGCAGGCATCCTACAAAACTCGGTGATGACCATTCCGTCCGCCATATACAGCATCATCATGTTCCCCACGGTCATGCTCATGATTTACGTGGGTACGCGAAGTGCCAAAATCCGTTCCAAGGAAATTCAATCGGAAAACTTGCCACACCCTACAGAGGCTAAAGACTAGTTTGGGTTTTTTCGTTTGAATTAAGTGCGCTATCTTTGGTTATGCCCGAAAAGCTAGCTGACAGAACCATCTTCTCCCTGGCGGAAGTAGCGCGAAGCATCCAAAAAACCATTGCAGCGCGTTATAAAAGCACCTATTGGGTGAAGGCGGAGATGAACAAACTCAACCACTATACCCATTCGGGGCATTGCTATCCCGAGCTCGTTGAAAAAAAGGACGGCAAGGTTGTGGCTGAAATGCGCTCGGTGCTTTGGAAGTCGGACTACATCCGCATCAACCAGCGATTTTTAGACATTGCTAAGGAACCCTTGCGGAATGGCATCACCATCCTATTCGAGGCTGCGATTTCGTATGATCCGCTATACGGCATGAGCCTGCGCATCCTGGATATCGACCCTGCCTACGTGCTGGGCGAACTCGAGCGCGAAAAGCTGGAAAGCATCCGTCGGCTCAAGGAGGAAGGGCTTTTTGACGCTAACAAACGGCTTCCCTTCCCTTTATTACCCAAACGGATCGCCATCATTTCCGTAGAGACGAGTAAGGGATATTCCGATTTTCTGAACATCATCGATCGCAATCCGTGGGGCTATCGTTTTGAACACACCCTGTTCGCCGCACTGCTGCAAGGCGATCGCTCGGTGGGGTCTATCATCAACCAACTGAAGCGCATATCCGGGCGCTTGGACGAATTTGACATTGTGGCCATCATCCGCGGAGGCGGTGGCGAAGTGGGCCTCTCCAGCTACAACAATTACGAACTGGCGGCGGCCGTGGCCCGCTTTCCCATTCCGGTGATGACGGGTATCGGGCATTCGACCAACGAAACGGTCAGCGAAATGGTCGCCTTTGCCAATGCGATTACACCTAGCGAGTTGGCCGATTTTCTGATTCAGCGATTTCATCAGGTAGCCGTGCCCGTGCAGCAGGCACAGGACACCCTCCGCATCAAGTCTCAGCAATTGCTGGATACGGAACGCAAGCGGCTCCAAGACGCCAGCCAGCGCTTCAACCTCTCGAGCCGCAGCCTGCTCCAGCGCCACCAACATGCCGTGGCACAGGCTGGCCAACAGTTGCACACCTCGGCAAAAGGGCGCTTAATCCACGAACGGTATGCCGTCATGCACCAGTCACAGTCGCTGGCATCATCGGCCAGTGCATGGTTTAAGGACAGCCGTCACACGCTTAACACGTTGGAAACATCGGTCCGGATGATGGATCCTCAGCACGTGCTTAATCGCGGCTACAGCATTACGCTACACCGAGGCAGGGCACTACGCGACGCAGACACGTTACAACCAGGCATGCGCGTGGAAACCCGGCTTGCCGACGGAATATTCACTAGTATCGTAGACGAACTAAAACCCGATCAACATGGATGATTCATACTCATATTCGCAAGCCTTCGCCGAATTGCAGGAAATCGTGGCGGAAATCGAGCAAGGCGAAATTTCCATCGATGAGCTCTCCGAAAAGGTAAAGCGCGCATCCCTACTGATCGCGGCATGCAAAGCGAAGCTTACCGCCACCGAAGCGGATGTCAGTGCAATACTCGAGGCGCTTAAGCCAGCCGACGCCAACTCAGAAACGGACTCAGAAGTAGTGGACCCGGAGGAAGCGGATGAGGAGGCCAGCGAACAAGCACCAGACGCCGACGTTACCGAACAGGAAGAGGAATAATGGGGCTACTTCAGCTCGCTACGTAATTTTTCGGTATCCAACTCACGCTCCCACTTGGCGACGACCAATCCCGCCGCTACGTTACCAATCAGGTTCGTCAAGGCCCGCGCCTCGCTCATAAACCGATCGATGCCGAAGATAATCGCAACGGCTCGGACGTCAATGTCTCCCATCACGGCTAGCGAAGCAATGAGGATGATAAAACCGCTTCCGGTCACGCCTGCCGCCCCGTTTGAGGTCACGGTGAGGACGAGCAGCAAAAACAACTGTTGCCCGAAGTCCATTGGCGTATTGGTGGCCTGGGCCAGGAAAATCGCTGCCATGGTCAGGTAAATGGTCGTGCCGTCGAGGTTAAACGAGTATCCCGTGGGAATAACCAGCCCCACCACGGGCTTGGAACAACCCGCACGTTCCAGCTTTTCCATGATGGCGGGCAAAACCGATTCGGAAGACGACGTACCTAACACCACCAGCAGTTCTTCCTTGATATACCGGAGCACCTTAAAAATGCTGATGTTGTAATACCGCAGGATTAGGCCGACGACAACGAAGATGTAAATGAGGCAGGCCGCGTAGAACGTAGCCATCAGGTAGGCGAGCGATGATAGCGATTCGACGCCAAAGCGCCCAATCGTAAAGCCCATCGCGCCCATCGCGCCGATAGGGGCTGCGCGCATAATCATCCGGATAACGCCAAACAGCCCGTCGAGAAAGGATTGCATAACCCGCAGGGCAGGCTCGGCCTTCACCCCTACCTTGGAAAGCGCAAATCCGAACAGTACCGCAAAAAAGAGTACTTGGAGAATATTACCTGATGCAAGAGCGCCAAAAATATTTTCAGGAATAATGTCCAGCAGGAAACCTGTGACACCACCGTCACGACTGGTTTGCCCACTACTAATCAGTCCGTCTACCGAGGAGGTGTCGAGCGCGGCCGGGTCGACATTCATGCCGGCACCAGGCTTAAAGAAGTTAACCATTGCCAGCGCGATGAGCATGGCCACCATGGTGAGTACCTGGAAGTAAACCACGGCTTTGACCCCCACGGTGCCCACTTTTTTAGCGTCGCCCATTCCGGCTATCCCCAGCACGATCGTGCAGAAAATCAGCGGCGCGATGACCATCTTAATGAGTTTGATGAAACCATCGCCCAACGGTTTCATGGCTATTCCCACCTCGGGATAGAAATGGCCGACGAGCACACCGATCAAAATCGCTACAATGACTTGGAAATACAGCAGGCTAAAAACCTTCTTCATCTGAGGCGTGCGGTTTATATAATTGGCAATGGGCGCAAATATGCCAATTTATGTTTAAAAACCAGACAAAGTGCGACAAAAACCTGAGCGGCGCGGGGTTAGCTCACCCACTGGCCTTCCAGCATGACGCGGCGGGGCTTGAAATCGTCACCAAACACCAACACATTAGCCTTGGCACCCGGATACAACGTACCGATATCGTCTGCCCCGATGAGATCGGCCGGATAGCGTGTCGCCATGCGCAGCGCTTCATCCAGCCCAATACCCACATGGGTTACGCAGTTGCCCACTGCCTGTAGCAAGGTCAGCGCCGACCCAGAGAGGGTACCATCCGGCAAGGCAAAGTGATCGCCTTTGTCAATATGCGTGTATTGTCCGCTATTGGAAGTAGTCACCGCATCCGTGATCAGAAACAGGCGCTCGCCCATTACAGCCTTGCTAATCCTGACCAAGTCGTAGGCCACGTGGATGCCATCCACGATGATACTCGCCTTCACCTTGTCATGCAGAAATATCGCGCCGGGCAGCCCTGGCTGGCGATGATGCAGGGGCGACATGGCGTTAAAGAGGTGGGTGGCGGCCTGCACCCCCCCATCAAAGGCCTGGGTGGCTTGCTCGCTATCGGCGTCGCTATGGCCGGCCGACAACACGATGTCCCGATCCAATAGCATACGGACCATCTCATCGTCGAAGAACTCAGGCGCAATCGTGATAATTCTGACCCGCTCACCGCCGGGCCCCGACAGCAACGCGTTAATCTCTGCTAATTCCGGACGCCGGATCAGTTCGGGGGGATGGGCGCCCCGCTTTTTGGCATTCAGGTAAGGACCCTCCAGGTGCAGCCCCAGAAATGCGGGATGCCGGTACTCGGCAGCCACTGTCATGGCCTCGCGAAACACATCCAAGGTATTGGTGGCCAACGTCAGCATAAAACCCGTGGTCCCAGTAGAGACGATGGTCTTACTAATCTCGTCGAGGGCGCGTGTCGACCGGTCGGTAGCATAGAGGAATCCGCCCGCGCCGTAGATCTGAAGATCAACCAAGCCCGGAGCGATATGCGCTCCCGCAGCGTCCCATACAGCAGCATCGGCCGGGATCTCGGCCTCGTTCACCACCCCGGCAATACGGTCGCCGTCAATAAGCAATGCCTTACCCGTGGCGATTACTTCGTCGCCGGTATAAATCCTACCGTTTTTAATCGCTGTTTTCAAGCCCATAGAGCGTTCCTTTTGTCGTTTATAACGTTTGTTACCTGTATAATACGCCTTCCAGCATCGCGATATAGAGTCGGATTCCTTCGCCGATATCATCGACATATATAAATTCATTGGCCATATGCGAGCGCGCCGAATCTCCCGGCCCCATTTTGAGCGATGGAATATCGAGCAATGCTTGGTCACTCGTCGTAGGCGACCCGTAGGTCGTCCGCCCCAAGGCCAAACCCGCCTGTACGATAGGGTGGTCTTTCGGTATGGACGAAGATTTTAACCGAGTTGATCGCGGCGCCACCTCGCTAGTGACGTGCTGGCGGATAATCTCCAACACCTCCTCATTTCGATATCGATCCGTAACGCGCACATCCACAACATATTCGCAGGTGGCCGGCACAACGTTGTGTTGCGACCCCGCCTGGATAACGGTCACGCTCATCTTTACATGCCCAAACTCCTCCGACACCTTCGGGAACCGGTAGGTCTGGAACCATTGGATATCCTTAATAGCGTTGTAAATGGCATTTTCACCCTCCTCGCGCGCGGCGTGCCCTGCCTTGCCGTGTGCCTTGCAGTCGAGCACCATCAGCCCCCGCTCCGACACCGCCAACTGCATTTGCGTGGGCTCACCCACAATCGCGAAGTCCAGCGTTCCCAGCTCAGGCAAGACCGATTCGATGCCGTCACGTCCGGAAATCTCCTCCTCAGCCGTAGCGGCTAGGCAAAGGTTGTAGGCCATGTCCGCCGCTTCATAAAAATGCAGGAATACGGCGATTAGCGACACCAAGCAGCCACCCGCGTCATTGCTACCCAGGCCGTATAACTTGCCGTCTTCGATATCCGGAGCAAATGGATCTCGCGTATAGCCCGTATTGGGCTTGACGGTATCGTGGTGCGAATTAAGCAGGATGGTAGGTTTGTTCGCATCGAAATGCTTATTGAACGCCCAGATATTATGCCCCTTACGGTGTATGCGAACGCCCCTAACCTCGAGGAACTGTGCGATCAGCACCGCCGTTCCTTCCTCCTCCCGACTGAAGGAAGGTGTTCGGATGAGGTCACGCAGCAAGGCGATGCTTTCCGTCGTAAGTTTGTCAATCATTGTATAAGTTCCCCGCTTTGAGCGCCGACAGCTTAATGCCCTTGATAAACGCGGAGCTGAATCCGTTGTGTTCCATTTCATTGAGCCCGGCAATGGTGCAACCCTTCGGCGAAGTTACCTTGTCAATTTCCCCTTCGGGGTGGCTATGGGTTTGTAGGAGCAGATCCGCGGCGCCTTTGGCGGTTTGTACTGCCATTTTCAACGCGTCGTGGGCGTGGAAGCCGATTTCGACCCCGCCTTGCGAAGCAGCACGTATGCCGCGCAGGAAAAAAGCGATACCACAGGCACAAAGCGCCGTGGCCGAGGTCATCAGGTCTTCGTTGATCGTGACGACGGCACCGACGGTTTCAAACATACGCGTTACTTCGTCCATCAACTCGGGTCGGATCTGGTCGGCCGCTATACACGTCATAGACTGCCCGATGGCTATGGCCGTATTGGGCATCGCCCGCACCACCTGCGCGTCCTCGCCCAAGATGGCACGGATCTCAGCGCACGAAACGCCCGATACTACTGATACAAACAGCTGGTTTGGCCGGTCGATGGCAGGAACAATCTCCTCCATTACTTTGCGCAGTTGCTGTGGCAATACGGCGAGCACGACGATTGCGGCACCTTGTACGGCCTTTACGTTGTCGTCGCTGAGCCGAAACCCCTCGTTCGACTCAGCCTGCAGGTTTTGTAGGCTGCGCCGCGTCAGCGTGATGTCAACGGGTGCACAATAATTCTTATTCACCAAACCCTTTGCTAGGGACATGCCGATGTTTCCGCTTCCGATAATCGTTATTTTGCTCATAATTTGTTGTTACTGTTAGTTAGGTTAGACCATCCGCGTACCGAACTGGCCTTGTCGCAAGCGGTTCAGCTCGTGGGCATGGCCGATATATACATCCTTCACCCCTGCAGATATAGCGTCAAACGCATTCCGTAGCTTGGGAATCATGCCCTCAGCAACGATACCCGCTCGCGTCATTCGTTCAAAATCCTCCTCACGGATTTCGGGAATCAGGGATTCCGCGTCGTTCACGTCGCGTAGCACGCCCCGCTTTTCGAAGCAATACACCAAGGATACCTCGTAGTCTGCCGCCATAGCCACGGCTATGGCAGAGGCGATTGTGTCCGCATTGGTATTCATGAGCTGTCCGTTTCCGTCGTGCGTAATGGCCGAAAACACCGGCGCATGCCCCGCGGCCAGCAGATCCCCAATGAGCGATGTGTTGACGGAATCGGCTATGATGTCGCCTACAAAACCATAATCAACATCCCGAACGGGACGTTTGATGCAACGGATGGCATTCCCATCTGCCCCGCTCAGTCCGATTGCGCTGACACCGTGAGCTTGCAAGCCGGCGACAACTTGCTTATTGCTCAACCCTGCATACACCATGGTCACCACGTCCAGCATCGCTTGGTCGGTAATGCGACGGCCGTCCAGCATTTGCACTTCCACGCCAAGACGGTCCGCCAGCCGGGTAGCCACTTTCCCGCCGCCGTGGACCAATATTTTCGCTCCGTCCAGACCGGCGAAAGACGCTAGAAAGGCTTTTAAAGCAGCCTCATCATCCACGATGTTCCCACCGATCTTAATGACGCTCAGTTTCTGCTTCTCCATATCGGCTATTGCTCCTTTCCCTGTGCCTCCAGCATGCGCTTCAGTACGGCCTGCGCCGCCCACAAGCGGTTGGCCGCTTCCTGGATAACAATCGAGTGGTCGCTGTCCAATATTTCCGAAGATAATTCCAAATCCCTACGCACGGGCAGGCAATGCATCACTTTGGCACTATCGGTTTGCTTCAATCGCGCCACGTCCAACATCCAAGGTTCATTGACCGGTGTCACGTGTCCGTAATCGGTATAGCCCGACCAGTTTTTAACGTATACGAAATCCGCAGCTCGCAGGCCTTCGTCCAAATCATTGGTGATGGTAGCGCCCTCTGTAAATTCGGACGCGAGTTCATAGCCTTTGGGATGCGCAATGGTAAAGTCGACTAGGCCTTGAGCTTGCGCTTTGGCCATCCATTCGGCAAACGAGTTGGGGACAGCCTGCGGTAATGCTTTAATATGCGGGGCCCACGCCAAGACGACCTTCGGTTTTGGCTTGGTCTTATGCTCGGTGATGGTAATCAAGTCGGTCAGGCTCTGCAAAGGGTGACGCGTCGCACTCTCGAGCGAAACCACGGGCACGCCGCAATACTGGATAAACTTGTTAAAGAGGTCTTCGCTGTAGTCTTCGTCGCGGTCCCGCAGCTTGGGGAAGGAACGTATGCCCAGGATATCGCAGTACTGACCCATCACGGCGGCCGCCTCGCGGATATGCTCGACGGTCGTTTCGTCCATCTTGACACCATCGCGTGTTTCCAGCGCCCAGCCATCCTTGTCCATGTTCATGACCATGACGTTCATGCCGAGGTTCATGGCGGCTTTTTGGGTGCTCAGCCGCGTACGCAGGCTGGGATTCAGAAATACCAAGCCCAGGGTTTTATTTTCGCCCAGGTGTTTGTGCGTATAAGGGGCAGCCTTCAGCGCCAGCGCCTCGTCTACGAGCTGCTGGAGGTTATCGACATCGGCTACCGAAAAGAAACGTTTCATGTATCTATGTTTGTAAGGTAAACGAATTAAAGGGTTGTGCCGACGCGGAGTGCGGCTTTGATGCGTTCGTCGAGCGCCTGCAGGAAGCGGTCGGCGTCAGCCTTCGTGATGTTAAGCGCAGGCAGCAAGCGGATGACGTTGGGCTTGGCCTCGCCGGTGAAAATCCGGTTCTCGAACAGGAGGTCTTTCTTGACAGAAGCCAGGTCGGCGGGAAGGTCGATACCAATCATCAGCCCCCGGCCCCGTACTTCGCGGATATGGTCTAGGCCCTTTAATTCCTCCATCAAGTAGTCTCCCACCGATACGGCATTAGCGATCAATGCGTCGCGTTGGATGACCTCGAGCACTGCGAGCGCCGCGGCACACGCCAAGTGGTTGCCTCCGAAGGTGGTGCCGAGCATGCCATGCCAAGGCTTCAATGCCGGGGAGATGGCAATGGCTCCGATAGGGAAACCGTTCCCCATACCCTTGGCCATGCTATATATGTCAGCGTCCACGCCGCTATGGTCGTGGGAGAAAAATCGGCCGCTGCGTCCGTACCCGCACTGTACGGAATCCGCTATGAACACCGCACCGTATTGGCTAGTCAGTGTGCGAATCTTATGCAAAAATGAATCCGACGCGACACGGATACCGCCCACGCCTTGTATCCCTTCGACAATCACGGCCGACACCTCCTCGCCATAGTTCGCGAAGGCTGCCTCGAGGGCTTCTTCGTCGTTAAAGGGCAGGAATGTCACGTTGTCCGTCTGGTTAACGGGCGCCACGATTTTAGGGTTATCGGTAGCAGAAACCGCTAAGGACGTCCTCCCGTGGAACGCTCCCTTAAACGCAATAATCCGCTTTCGTCCGTTATGGAAGGACGCCAGCTTGAAGGCGTTCTCATTGGCTTCCGCGCCGGAGTTGCACAGAAAGAGCTGGTAATCCGGCCGTCCGGAGACCTGACCCAGTAATTCCGCCAGCTGGCGTTGTGCGGGTATTTCTACCGAATTGGAATAAAAGCCAATCTGATTGAGCTGGTCCGTGATACGTTTCACATAATGGGGATGGGTGTGACCGATAGAGATGACGGCGTGGCCGCCATATAGGTCTAAGTACTCGTTTCCTTGTTCGTCCCACACCTTGCTTCCTTGGGCCCGGGTGATCGCAATCGGATGGAGTGGATATACGTCAAATGATTTCATGGTTTGCTTGCTGGTATGCCTGGTAAATATAGTAACTAATTCGTCCTTGGGCGTCAAGAACGGCACCAAAGTACAACAAAAAACCCGTTTTTTGGATTCAAAAAACGGGTTAGTTTATGGTGAAGCTATGAATGCCTAGCCTTCTTTCTTAGGCTCTTTGTCGGCGGGGGCTTCGTCCGTTTCTTGACTTCCCTCCTCAGCCGGCGCTGCTGCTTCTGCCGCGGGCTCCGCTTGCGCTTGAGTCTCTTCCGCTTCTTCGGCCACTACTTCAGTAGCTGCTGCCTCCTGAGTCGATTCGTCGGCACCAGCCTCCACAGGGGCTGCAGCGCCAGACTTCTTACGTCCGCGTCGTCGTGTAGACTTCTTCTCCACTGGAGCACCTTTGGTGTAGACTTCGTTGTAGTCGACCAATTCGATGAAGGCCATTTCGGCGTTATCACCAAGACGATTTTCAAGCTTGATGATCCGGGTGTACCCTCCTGGACGGCCAGCCACTTTCTCTGACACCTCACGGAAAAGGATGGAAACTGATTCTTTGTCCTTCAAGTAGCTAAATACCACCCGGCGCGAGTGCGTCGTGTCGTTCTTAGCCTTAGTGATGATCGGCTCCACATACTTGCGCAACGCTTTTGCCTTGGCCAATGTAGTCGTGATGCGCTTGTGTTTGATAAGCGACGAAGCCATGTTGGAGAGCATCGCACCGCGATGTGCATCCTTACGGCCTAAGTGATTGAATTTTTTACCGTGTCTCATTTTGTTTTTAATTACCGTGACATACCGTTCTTAATGGGACGCGTTTGTGCTAAGCGCTGGCAGCAGGTTGCTGCCTTCTGGTCTAGCGGGTGCGCGGTTGCCTTTCAGAGGAATTATGCCCCGGGTCGCTAAATTGTTATTTTTATTCTTCGTCCAGTTTGTATTTGGCCAAGTTCATTCCGAATGAAAGCCCCTTGGACTTGACCAATTCTTGTATCTCCGTAAGTGACTTCTTAC
>CAYRGQ010000026.1:0-45294 GCA_964423925.1 uncultured Sphingobacteriaceae bacterium
CTAAACTAGTACGTTAAAATGAAGAAACAGGCGAATAAGAAAAATGAATTGACCAAAGAGGACACCCAGCGATATACGCGCACTTTTTGGAAGATCATCGTGGGCGGGATCATCGTGGGATTTCTGTTTATTCTCAGCGTAGGGTTGGGGTTGTTTGGTAAGTTGCCAACATTTGAGGACCTGGAGAACCCTAAAAGCAACTTAGCCTCTGAAGTGATTTCGGAAGACGGCGTGGTGTTGGGCACTTATTTCGTCCAGAATCGTTCGAACGTGCGCTACGACGAGTTGTCGCCTTATTTGGTGCAAGCTTTAGTCGCTACTGAAGACAAACGTTTTTATACGCATTCTGGAATTGATTTTAAGCGTACATTCACGATTATTTTTTACAACCTGGTGGGCAAACGCCAGGGCGCGAGTACCATTACGCAGCAATTGGCTCTCAACCTGTTTTCTGACGGTCGTGCCCGTAGTACCGGCAAGCGCATCATTCAGAAATTCCAAGAGTGGATCACTGCGGTGCGGCTGGAGCGAAATTATACCAAGGAAGAAATCATCACGATGTATTTCAACACGGTGGACTTCGGGGCCTATAATACATTTGGCATCAAATCTGCCGCACGTACGTACTTCAATACGACGCCGGATAAGCTCAATCCCCAGCAATCGGCCATACTCGTAGGCATGCTGAAAGGGCCAGGCATCTACTCGCCGGTGCGCTATCCCCAAAATTCCATCCGCCGGCGTAACGTCGTGATTGACAATATGCAGCGTATGGACTATCTGACACGGGAGCAATCATTGGAGCTGCAGCGCGAGCCGCTGGTGTTGGATATGCGACTAACGAATCACACGGAAGGGCTGGCTCCCTATTTCCGCGCGGTGATGAAACGCGAAATCCAGCGTACGTTCAGCGAACTGTCCATCACGAAGCCGGACGGCTCCCCGTATGACCTGGACCGCGACGGGTTGCGGATCTACACGACCATCAACTCCAAAATGCAGCGCTATGCCGAAGAGGCACAGGCCGAGTGGATGAAAAGTCTGCAAGCCGAATTCGACCGGGAGAAAGGCAATCGCGACCTATTTCGGGGAGAGAATGCGAAGCTGCTTGATGTGGGCATGAAGCGCTCCGATCGCTACCGCATGCTCAAGCAGGCTGGGTATTCAGAGGAGGAAATCAAGAAGGATTTCGATACGCCCCATCCGATGTCCGTCTTTACCTGGGAAGGTGATAAGGACACGACGATGAGTCCGATGGACTCCATCCGTTATAACAAACAGATCCTCCGCAATTCGATGATGTCCATGGAACCTCACACGGGTTACGTACGGGCGTGGGTGGGCGGTATCAACTTTCAACATTATAAATACGACCAAGTGAAGATGGGTACGCGCCAAGTAGGGTCGACGGCCAAGCCATTTACCTACGCCGTAGCGATAGATAATGGCTATTCACCTTGCTTTCAGGTGCCTAACGTGTCGTTGACAATTGGTTCCGGTCCGAATGCCTGGAGTCCCCGCGGTGACAATCGGGCGGGCAGCCCGATTACCCTGCGCACGGCATTGGCGCAATCCCAAAACCTAGCCACGGCGTATATGGTCAACGAAGTAGGGGCCGCGCCGGTCGCGAGTCTCACCAAGCGTATGGGGATCACCTCGGACGTGCCCAATTATCCGTCCATATCGCTGGGTGCGTACGAAGCATCGGTTTTCGACATGGTGGGGGCATATTCGGCGTTCGTCAACCACGGGGTGTGGATTGAGCCAACGTATCTGTTGCGCATCGAGGACAAGAACGGCACGCCGATTTATGAGCACGCCCCCAAAGTCAGCAAGGTGTTGAATAGCGAGAGCGCCTACATCATGGTGGATATGTTGAAGAGCGTGGTAGACGCCGGCTCGGGGAGACGTATCCGATTCCGCTATGACATCCGGCATCCCATGGGCGGCAAGACCGGTACTACAAACGATAACTCCGATGCCTGGTTTATTGGTGTTACCCCCGAACTCGTTAGCGGTGTGTGGACGGGAGCCGAAGACCGCGGTATCAGCTTCGCCTCGATGGCGCAGGGTCAAGGTGCACACGCCGCGCTGCCGGTTTTCGCCATCTATATGAAAAAAGTATACGCGGATGAAAGCTTGGGATATTCCACAGGCGATTTCCCGTTGCCCGAAGGTGGGCTGACACGTACGCTCGACTGCAGCGAATATCAGAATTTTTACGGCGAGGAGGAGCCACAGCTCGACGATCGGCTGGGCTTTTGACGGAGGGATAGGCTCGCGCGCAGGCCTGGGTAGAAGGCGCAAGTGAGCGGTTTGAAGATGACAACATTTGACTATCGAAAGGCACTAGCAAAGTTTCCGCGCAAACCTGGCGTTTACCAATATTGGGACGCAGCGGGCGAACTGATTTACATCGGGAAAGCCAAAGATCTGCGTAGCCGGGTGGGTTCGTACTTCGTAAAGGCCAATCAACTCAACAGCAAAACGCGTGTCCTCGTCCGCAAGATAAACCGGATAACGTTTACCATTGTAGACACGGAAATCGATGCATGGCTTCTCGAAAACAGCCTGATCAAGAAGCACCAGCCGCGTTACAACGTGCTGCTCAAAGACGATAAAACCTACCCGTGGATTGTCATTAAGAACGAGCGTTTCCCGCGCATTTTCCCCACGCGGAAAGTCATTCGCGATGGTTCCAAATATTTCGGGCCCTATGCCTCGGTGAGCATGATGCATGCCATCCTAGACACCATTCGTGAACTCTATCCCCTGCGTACATGCAACTTGGCGCTCACACCAGAAAATATCGAGAAGGGCAAGTTTCGCGTGTGCCTCGAATACCAAATCGGCAACTGCAAGGGGCCGTGCGAGGGGCTACAGGCTGAGGAAGATTACAACCGGGATATCGAAGACATCAGCAATATCCTCCATGGGCGCATCGGTGTCGTCATTCGTAGGCTGAAAGAGCAATTGGACGAAGCAATTGCCGCGTTGGAGTTCGAACAAGCTCATCGAATCAAAAGCAAGCTAGACCTGCTGGACCGTTACCAGAGCAAGTCGACGGTGGTCAACTCGTCCATTACCGATATCGACGTGTTTAGCATCGCGTCTGACCAAGGGTATGCGTTCGTCAACTACTTAAAAGTAATGAATGGCGTGGTGACCCAGACCCAAACCCTTGAGCTGAAACGACGCTTGGACGAGACCGAAGAAGAGTTGCTCACGCTCGCAATTCCCGAAATTCGGAGTCGGTTTGAAAGCATGTCCAAGGAAATCGTGGTGCCGTTTCCCATTGACATTGCCACGGACGACAAGCTCAAATTTGTCGTGCCGAAGATGGGCGAGAAGAAGAAGCTGTTGGAGCTTTCGCAAAAGAACGTGGCTTATTTCAAAAAGGAGCGACTCAACCAGTACGAAAAGCTGAATCCGGAACTGCGGACGGAGCGTATCCTTACCCGGATGAAGGAAGATCTGCGTATGAACACGCTGCCTCGCCACATTGAGTGCTTCGACAATTCAAATTTCCAGGGCAAGTACCCCGTATCGGCAGTGGTGGTTTTTAAGGATGCCAAGCCGTCGAAAAAAGATTACCGGCATTTCAACGTCAAGACGGTAGAGGGACCCAACGATTTCGCCACGATGGAGGAGGCGGTGTACCGCCGCTACCGTCGCCTGCTGGAGGAAGAACAGCCTTTGCCACAGCTTGTCGTCATCGATGGTGGAAAAGGCCAACTCTCCGCGGCGCTTAAAAGTCTTAAGAAATTGGGCATCGATAAGCAGTTGACGGTAATTGGTATAGCCAAGCGGCTGGAAGAACTATACTATCCGGGCGATCAATATCCGCTCTACTTGGATAAGAAGTCGGAAACGCTTCGCGTCATCCAGCACCTGCGGGATGAAGCCCACCGATTCGGTATCACATTCCATCGCAACCAGCGCAGCCGAAAGACCTTCCAGACCGAGCTGGAACAGATTCCCGGCATCGGGAAAACCACGGCTGAAAAGCTGCTCAAAGCATTCAAGTCCGTAAAAAAAGTGCGGGAGGCAGATGAAGTGCAGCTGCGCGAGGTGCTCACTGCAAAACAGACGGCAGCGGTGGTGGCGTATTTCGGATCTCAGATGTAGCATGATATCCTTATGTATGCTATCTGTGTTGGATGTACGGCAGATTACTACACCAGGTAGCCCCTTTATTCCGTTTTTTGATTGACTGGCCTTGCGCGCTTATCCGGTTAGCGCTATTTCGTCACGTCTAACCTTTTCTCTTTTGCTATCCTCAAGAATTGATTCCAGCTTTCAAGAGCAAACAGGTGGAGCGGTATCCACAATTGACTAGTAGTCGGAAAGGGAGGGGATAGAATCGGCCGGTATGCCACGCTGTATTTTCCTATTTCCCGATCCTCCCCAAATGTGTATCCTGGAATCCCGAAAAATGCTTGAGCCCGTATCCGAAAAGGCGATCCATCGCACTATGTCCTAGCATGACGATGCCCGCGAGGAGAAACCAGTCGAGCTGTGCGAACCAGCCCGCCAGAATGAGGATGGCTGCGATGCCTTGGTGATGGAATAGGTTATAAGTAATTGCTCCAGCTCGTGGCCCGGCGAGGTAGCCCAGCATGCCCACTTCGGGGAGGAGGAGCAAAGCGAAGAAAAGCCACCACGCATGGCCCAGTAGCAGGGTGGCCGCATAACAAGCGAGTAGTAGCAGAAATTGTTCGGTGTTCAAAAGTGTACGCATACGCCTTAGAGAGCGCGTAGTCCTGAAAGTTACATGGAAGAGTCCGGTTCGCTGGACGTTGCTTCCTTATCCGTTCGCTCGGAGCGCCAGGTGGTCATGCGTCGGAAAAATTCACCGAAGGAATTGAATTCCTGTCGGTATACCAAGCCTACCGCACTAACGTATTCGTCGTTATTGGGGTTTAGAAGAAAACTCCTGGTATTCAGCCGGTTACTTCCTCTAAGTACGAGCCGTCCATCTTTGCGAATGAGGTAGAGTAGTTCCGCGTCAGTAGCGATACGATCGCCAAAAACATTCAGGTCATGCAGTTGCAGGTTTCGTCGGTCGGAGACGCCGCCTGTAAAGATCACCCGATCGTTAAACAGCCGGAGTGAGGCGCTGGCATCGTTCAGTGACCGG
This sequence comes from uncultured Sphingobacteriaceae bacterium, assembly GCA_964423925.1. Lineage (GTDB taxonomy): Bacteria > Bacteroidota > Bacteroidia > Sphingobacteriales > Sphingobacteriaceae > CAYRGQ01. The sequence goes on from CAYRGQ010000026.1 coordinate 5,141, forward strand.
ATATTGAAGTCGACGAATCGGAGATTTAGCGATTGGGCCAGAATGTTGTTTAACTGGTTGAACGCCAGTTCGGTGCCCGCGCTTATGAGCGTGTTGTTAAGCTCCCGGCTGAAGTCGGAGGACGAACCGGGTGCGAACGAGCGGCGGACGATGAGGCTAAGCGCTTGCTGATTGACGTTGTTGACGTCTGAGAGGTAGCTTTGTAATTCGTCCTTGATATAGGGCTCGTTGGGGAAATTAATGCCGAAGGTAATGTCAGGACGCATCAAGTTTCCGTTCAAGTTCATTTCGGCTTGCGCCAGAACCCGCTGCTCGTTCGCATTGCCCCCTGCCGCGTTATAGAGCGGTGCTACACTTGTCCGTTGCGCGTAAATCGCCGTGAGGTTGATAGTCGCCTCCGTCGGCTGCCCTGTCCAACGGATCGTGCCTCCCTGGTTAATCTCGAAAATTTTATTGATAAAATCCTGCGCGGTAAACGTAAACCGGCCGTTGTTGATAACGTAGTCGCCGAACATGCTGAAATCGCCAAGGCTGCTGATTCCTAAAAAAACCGTTCCCTCGCCTCGCCCGGAAAGCTCTCCCAAATCGGTGTGAATGCTGGTCTCTGCATCGGGCAGCACTTGGAGCTCCATGTTCATGGTCATTCCCCGGAGGAACGGCGATCGGGTAGCCACCATGTCGGTAGAATCTTTGCCTACGAAGGTGATAAATTCCGCATCACTGATCGTCGATGTCGCATTTAGTGGGATGACAATGGACGTGCTGGCGTCGGTTCGCGCTTTAATGTCGATGCGGATTGCTTGGGTAGGCCCGCTAAATTCAAAGCGTCCGGTGCCATAGGCCGTGCCGTAGTATAGGGGATTGTCGCGATAGGTGGTGTTCAGCACCAGAAAATTTTGTGCATCGATGCCGATGTCGATTACGGGCACCAGCGGGTTGGCCATATTCACCGTGCCGTTCACCGTGGCTGTTTGGTTTCGCGGATCGCGCACGACCATGTTCTCCATACGGATCGTACTGTTTGCAATTTGCACCTGATCGTTAATCCGGTAACGTGTGCGGAGGTAGTCGACCACAAATTGGGCATCGTGTAACTCGCTGGTGCCATTGAGCTGCAGGTCGCTGAACGAGCCCGATATGCGAAGTTTGGACGATATCGTGCCGCTGATTTCGGATACCAAGTTAGTGAGAAACGGTTGGAAAACTGCTAGCTCACTCTTGTTAAGTGCCAGGTTGACATCTAGCTTGTCCGTTTCGGCGAGGGTGTTATAGGTGCCGGAGGCATACATGGTTTGTGCGCCCTGGTAAATCGCTTCGGCGTGCAGACTCACCACTTGGGATACGGGGTCGTAGTCGGCATTGAGGAATAGATCGCCAATGGAAGTCGTTCCAAATTTGACCGCTTGGCCGGTCAGCCCGGCGGCTCCGAAGGGACTTCGCGCGGCCGAATAAACGTAGAGGTCGCCGTCCATTGCCCCGGCCAGGACGATACCCCTGCCTCCGATAAACGGATTTAGCGTGCTGAGGTCAAACTTGTTGAACCGGACGACAAGCTGGTCCTTCGGGGACGCCGATACCTTACCCTGCAAGTCCAATCGTTGCTCTCCTTGCACGAAGGCTAGCCAATGGATTTCGGTATGGTCGTCGTGGATACTGAGGGCACTCTCCGGATCCAATACCCAGCGGGCATCGTCAATGCGCACCGTAGAATGGTCAAACGTAACTAGCGCCGGTTGGTCCATCGCAAATTGAATCGTCCCATTCAGGTTGAGCCCGTTCGTGGCGGTATCCCGTCCCGACGCCACCGCAAAATACAACACATCGTTGGCGAGCTTGTTACTGACGTGGGTGTTTTCTACGTAGATGCTGTCCGAGAGCGAGATACGATCTATTGAGGCCAATAGGAGCAGTTTGTCCCGGTTGTCGGATTCGTCGACGAGTACAACTTGAAGGTGGATATTTCCGTACTGGATGCTCGGTGCCACCAAGTTAAAGTTAGCCAAGCTGTCGCGCGTGGAGAAGTAACCCGAAAAGGTGAGGCCGTCATGAATGGCCAATTTGGGATCCACAAACGGGGCAATCGGCGCAAAGTCCTTGATATGCAGTTCCACGTCAAACTCCTGGCTTCCCGAGGCCCGGTTGTCCAGGTCCATGGAGGGGGCATAGCGCATGGCCACCGACCTAAAATACGCCCCAAATGTGCTCCAGTCGGAGATGCCGTTGAGGGCGCCGTCAAAAAGGTCTGATTCTACTTTTACCGTCCGTTGATTTTCGTTGCCTTCGGCAACAAGGGTCAAACTGTGCATCGAAAAGCTGTCGGATTGGTGCGTAAAGCGCAGACTGTCTAACCGTACGTGTCCCTGCATGTTATTGAGCGCATCACCCGAAAAGTCACTTGTTAGCACGGCATGTTGAATGTTCACCGAATCGTTGGTGTAAATGCCTGTTCGGTGAAGGTTTGCCTTTTCGATGGTGGCTACAAACGAATATTCAGGCAAGTTGGGGTTGAAATTGACGGATCCGTCAAAGTTTAGCGCAAGGTTTGGGTCGGACACGTGCGCACGGCCTGCAAAAAGCATTTCGTGGAAATTGCCTTCCAATTTGATGTTCTCGTACCGGTATCCATTATAATCAAGGTGGGCGAGTGTTCCCTCCATCTCGGTGTCCATCTCCTGAAAGACGAAGCTTTCGCCGGCGATACGCAAGTCAAACGCGGCCTGACCGAACGCAGAATAATCTAGCAGTTGTCCGAGTTGGAAGGCAGGGGAGGAGATATTACCCGCGTAAATTCCCTTATTGATGAGCGTCAGGTTGATGTCTGCGTCCAGTAACCCGAGTTGGGTTTGCAGGGCGCCATCGGCAATAAAATCGTTATACAGACCAACGATGGAACCCTGGTATACGACGTCTCCCATTCGGTTAAATATGTCGGGCAGCTTTACGTGAGTTTGACGCGCTAGTTGCGGCACCAAGACTTCAATCTCGTCGCTGGTCGTGGCCAGCTCGTCGAGTCGCAGCGAGAAGAGGGTTTGGTTGATGTCGGGTAACCCGTCTATCTGGATATCCCCGCGGAGGCGAGTTCGTTCTCCCGTACGCAAGACGATATCACGACCACGAATTGCATTGACCCGACCGAGCAGCTCGCCGCTCATGTTGGCTACAAACCGCGTATTGACCATATCGGGTGCGAAGAATTCGATGTCTCTGGAATCGATATACGCGTCGTTCAGCCCTAGCGTGATGTCGACAGAGTCGACGAAATGGACAAATTGCGAAAAGTGCCCATAATGTAGCTTGAGGTAGTCGCGTAGGCGACTGCGATTGGTCTCGAGGTAAAGCTCCTGGAACTCCATGTGGTCGGCATCGATGACCATGGCCGCATTCATCTCCCGAATGCGGAAGCCGCTTTTTTCGCGCAGCGATAGGTTGGTGACCGCCGATTTAAACCAGTGGTTGCTGAAGTCGATGTCGGAAAAGGTGCCGTTCAACTCCGTGATCTCCATATCCTGGTAGTTGATGGCGCGAGGTCTTTCCGTGGTCTGACCCCGAAAATCGCGAAACGAAAACCGCATGTCTGCTAAGCTGACATCCCCCAGGTCCAGGTGCCATCGGCTGGATTTGGGGCTTTCGGATTCCGTCGGTGTTTTCTGGAAATACTGCGCGAGAAAGGACGTGTTTGTGCTATCCGTATAGCGCTTCAGTGCAAGCAGGCCTTCCGAGATCCGTAGGCTGCCGATGGTTGCCCGTCGTTGGTGCAAGCGGGCCAGGTTGATAGCGGCCTTCAGCTCTTGCGCATAGAGCAACGTGTCGCCCGTACGGTCTTGTACATATAAGTCGCGCAGCACGAAAGAAGCGAACGGGTCGAGGTAGAGGCCGCTGAGCGATACTTCGGTGCCTAGCTGGCGCGACAAGTAGTTGGCGGCCTTCTTTGCTACGTAAGTTTGCACGGGTTCGTACCGAAGCGAAAATGCCAATCCAGCGATGATTAGCAACAAGCCAGCCAGGCACCAAAGCGTGATTTTCAGTATTTTTTTGATACTTTTGTAGTTTACTTTTACACAGTCAAAAACTGCCCATGGCCATTATCCTCGGCATTGAGTCATCCTGCGATGAAACATCTGCCGCTATCTGTATAGACGGAAAAATCCACTCCAATATTATAGCCAACCAGGCCATCCATGCAAAATACGGAGGCGTGGTGCCGGAGTTAGCATCGCGGGCGCACCAGCAACACATCATACCCACGGTAGAAGAGGCTATCCAGCAAGCAAAAATACGTAAAAATAGCATAGATGCGGTAGCGTTTACCCGTGGACCCGGTCTGCTCGGCTCGCTGCTCGTGGGTACCTCCTTTGCCAAGGCGTTTGCCCTAGGGCGGGGTATCCCTTTGGTGGCGGTCAATCACATGCAAGCTCATATTTTGGCTCATTTTATCGATGACCCGAAGCCCACGTTCCCCTTTCTGTGCCTGACGGTATCTGGGGGGCATACGCAAATCGTGTTGGTGCGCGATTATTTTGACATGGAAGTGGTGGGGCAGACCCTGGATGACGCTGCAGGGGAGGCCTTTGACAAAACCGCGAAGATACTCGGACTTCCGTATCCAGGTGGCCCCCTAATCGACAAATATGCCCAGCAAGGCGACGCTGGCCGCTTCTCATTTCCCGAGCCTCAGATTAGTGGTTTTGATTTTAGCTTCAGCGGATTGAAAACCTCCATCATGTATTTCGTGCAGCGGGAAACGCAGGCCGACCCTAATTTCGTGGCAGGCAACATGGCGGATATCTGTGCCTCAGTACAGGCGCGAATCGTCACGATCCTACTCAACAAGCTACGCAAGGCAGCGTCTGCCTTTAGTATTAACCAAATAGCGATCGCCGGAGGGGTTTCCGCCAATTCCGGACTACGTCAAGGCCTATTGGCGTTGGGCCAGCAGGCAGGGTGGTCCGTGTTTATCCCACGATTTGAGTACTGCACTGACAATGCTGCGATGATCGCTATTGCGGGATATCACAAATTCTTGGCGGGCCAATTCGAGTCGCAAGACGTCGCTCCTTTGGCCCGGTGGGCGCCCTAGGACGGCTGCGGCTGTTCGCCTTCGCTTGCGCGGGCCGCTAGTTCAAGTTCGGCGATAAACTCTTCCCCCCAACGCTGGATGTCATAGTGGCTGACGATTTCGTACAACCGCTTCATCCGAATCTCGCGTTCGCTGCTTTCCATTCCTATGGCTTGCATCAACATTTCTTTCATGTTGCGCTTGTCGTACGGGTTTGTGAGCAGCGCGTACGGCAGCTCCACGGAGGCTCCTGCAAATTCGGATAGTACCAACACGCCGTTTGGCTCGTCTTGAAGGCCCTGTATCGCCACGTATTCTTTCGCTACCAGATTTAGCCCGTCGCGCAGCGGCGTTATCCAAGCCACGTCCGCCACCGCGTAGTAAGTAATCACCTCTTCAAAGGGAACCGACCGGAAGAAGTAGCGGATTGGCGTCCACTCCAAGTTGGAATACTTACCATTGATCTTTCCTACTTCCCGATCTAAATCGTGCTGGATTTTGTCATATATCCGCATGCCTTGGGCGGGCGGCGTACAGATATTGATCAATTCGATCTTGCCGTGCAACTCGGGATGATTCTGGAGCAGCTCGCCAAAGGCTTGGATTTTCTCTAGCGGGCCCTTGACGTAATCCAGCCGCTCTACAGACAGAATGATCTGCTTGCCTGCCGTCCGTTTTTTGAGGGTCGCGATACGTTGCTGCGTGTGTTTACGTTTATATACCTGCTTTATGTAATCGATATTGATGCCTACCGGCTGCGCACCTAAGCGAATGACCTGGTTGCCCGCCTGAATCCGTTTCGTCATCTGGTCTACGCCGAGTGCACAGCTATACGTGAGGAATTGTTTAGCGGCATTGATGCGCTCGAGCACCTTGACCGGGGCTTGGCTGCGCACCACGTCCACGAAGTTTTCGACATAGCGCGGAATGTGGAAGCTGATGAAGTCGCATTGTAACAGACTGCCAACGATTTCCCGGCGCCAAGGGATGATGTTGAAAATGTCGGCAGGCGGGAAAGCGGTATGGTGGAAGAATCCGATTTTGACATCTGGACGAAGGCGGCGCAGGTACGCAGGAACCATCCATAGGTTATATTCGTGGATCCAGACCAGTGCGTTTTCGTCGGCCTCCTCGGCCACCCGAATGGCGAAAAGCTCGTTGATTTTCAGGTAATGCTCCCAATGATCGTGGTCAAATTTCGCCTTGTCGATAAAGGAAAAGATGGTGGGCCAAAACGCCTCTTTGGCGAAAATCCGATAAAAAAGATCAATATCTCGTTTGGTGAGCGGAATGATGGACGCGATGAGGTTGGGGTATTTTTTCTCGTCGATATAGGTGTTTCGGACTGGCTTTTTTTCGGATGCGGCTATTTCGTCTTCGCCGATCCATACGCCCGCACGCCCTTTGTCAAAAAAGCCCAACAGCGATGGGATGATGCCATTTGGGCTGCGTGGTGGAATCCGACGTTCTACACCATCCACGACCTCTTTGTCAAAGGGTAGGCGATGATAAACCATCAGCAGCTGGGTTTCACCCAAATGTTTTTTCCGTTTCGTCGGAACGGTCTCGCGGTAGTGTTTCCTGAAATCCGGAAAGTGGCGTATGGCTTCGATAATGCCGCCCGCGCCTGCAGCCTTCGCGTGATAAACCAATGGATTATCTCGGGTCTGTTCGGTAAGCTTGGGTTCGGCTTGGCCCACTACCACACCTTTGTAGCCCGTTTCGTAGAGCGAAAGGTCGTTTAGCGTGTCGCCGGCCACCAAAATTTCCGAATCCCTGAACCCCGTAATCGACACGAGCTGTTTTAGCGTGCTACCCTTGCTTACACCTGCTGGCAGGATATCCAGATAGGTATCCAGTGACAGTAGGACCTGGCATCCGTACTGAGCCGCTATGGCCCGGACGGCGTCTACGTCTGTTTCTTGATTGTAATAAAAGGAGCAACGCCGTTGTTGGGGTACTTCCTGGTAGCGCAGGCCGGGGATGTCTTTCAGCGCCTCGCGAAACGTCAGCGATCCTGGCCAAACTTGTTCAATGTCTGATTGGATAGGCTCGATGGGTTCGAGCGTTTCGCCGTTGAGAACGGTGGCGCCTACATCCGCAATAATGTAGTCAGGCACCGGCAGGATGGGGTCATTGAGTAGGGGTAGGACGCTTTCGGCGCCCCGGCCTGTAACGAAGGCCAACTTGATGTCCTTGTCTTGGCGAATTAGTCGATATAATTTCTGTTTGTCAAGGCTTTTTCCCCCTAAAAAGGTTCCGTCTAAGTCTGTTGCTAATAGCATGTTTTTGATCGTTAAAATAAGTGAACTTGCGCGTAAGGCCCGCTATAGGTCCACCACGAGGCGGGCACATTGTGATTTCGGCTGTCAGTGCGCTAGCCGCGGGCATAGGATGACTGTCGTGAGCTGCTAAGCAGGCTGTAATGGACGTCATTGCTGGCAGACAGATGATGGGAAGCGGCTAGTATCGATGGGCAGTCATCGTGGGACAAGCCGACGCGTCAATGAATAATGAAGGTTTTTGCTCATTGGTAGATAAATGTACGAAAAAATAGACAGACATGCAAATGAAAGTGGGTAGCTCGATCTTTTGAGAACCCGAATTCGCGCACGGCAGCAGGGAGCCGTGCCCTTAAAGCAGCGCTTTGTCGATTCGGTCGAGTACCTGGCTGTCTATTGACGGGTTGAATTTGCGGGCAAAGAAATGGCCGGATGACGCCAAGCGTTCGAAGTCCTGGATAGTGAGGGTTTTCGGACTGACCTTTGCCTCACTCCAATCTATGTAGCGCAGGCCATTGTTGATGAGCGCTGGCCGGTGCGGGGAACTGTGTAGGATGGTCTGGAAAAAGAATTCGTCTGGACCCCAGGTGTGTTTAAAAAACTGCACGGCTTGGGGGTTTTGCGCGGCATACGCCAGTACGTATCGTGCATGTGCTGTAGATAAGGTCATCCATTGCGACCGCCCACAAAAAGATAAGCCGGCAGGCACTTTCCGCGCGGGCATCATTCTGTTAAGGGCGTGCTGCAGCGTGTATTTGCCTGGGACGCCGTAATCCACCAAATGGTATTTGCGGATTTTCTGCTGGGCCTCTTCCCACCAGGGCGATCCTTCAAAATGAATCTCCATGAAGGACTTGCCGGGGTGACTGGCTAAAAATTGGTGGAATTCGGCGGGTTTTCGAATAGGATAGTCGGATTCGCTCAGCAGGTTGATAAAATCGTAATCGCCCCGGTCTAAGATTTCGGCCATCGAGCGGAGGGTGGCCGTTACCATGCTGTACGCGCCCCAGCGAATGGCCGTTCGCAATCGAATGACGCGGATGGCACGGTTTGCCGCTAGACGATCGACGAGGGGTTGGCTGTTTGGTTTTTTGTCAATATGCACGTAAATATCATCGTCCCCACAGACGAGACGGGAAGCCAGTCGCTCCACGGCGGCGACGTTTTCGTGCGCAAGGATTAAATGTGCAATACGGGCCACTGCAGGTTGTGGTAACTTAATTGGGCTTAAAGGTAAGGTTAAAAGTCTAACCGTGATAATATCTTAGGGTAAAACTTGGTGGCCGGGGCTTACCCTCATTCCGCGTTCGGTGAGTGGCATGCACGGCATTGGACACACGCCGCGACCAGTGGGCGAACTGTATGCAGAACGTTTGCAGCGTTTGGTAGGAGTAACAAAAAAGGCACCTTAACGATGTCAAGGTGCCTTTGGTATATTATCCAAGAGTGCTGACTACCAGCGGCTTTTAGATTCCTTGCGACGGCCCGAAAAGTCGCGGAAGCCGCCTCGGTTGGTTTCCCGGCTTCTGCGTGCGGGGCGTTCGGAATCGCCATAGCCCTTGTTGGAGCCGTATTTGCTGCCGCCTTGGCTTGGCTTGCCGCCACGGCCTTCGCTGGCGTTCTCGATGCGAACCATACGGCCGTTGAAATCCACTTGGTGTAACCCCTGGTAGATTTTGTCGACCTGATCATTTTCCACTTCAAAGAACGTATACACACCTTTGAGGTCGATCTTGCCGATGGCCTTGCCGTTAACTTTCGTATTGTCGCAAATAAAGCCGAGCATATCACCGCGGGAGAAGTTATCGACTGAACCCAAGTTGATAAACAATCGGGTGAAGTCGGACTTGTAGCCTGTACGGCCGAAGCGGTTGTCCTGCATTTTGCGGTCGCCGAATTTTCCCTCGGAAGCCGCCATGTTCAAATCCGGAGCATGCTGGTAGTATTCGAGGAACCGGTTGAACTCAAGCGAAACGAAGCGCTTGATGACTTCCTCCTTGCTCAACGATTCAAAGCCCTCCATGATGGCGGGGAGGTGTGGGGCCAGTTGCTCTTCGTTAACGGGAGCATCCTTGACACGCGAAATCAGCGCTAGCAACTGTTTTGCTACGACGTCTGTACCATTTGGTACGTCCTTTTTGATGAAGGCTTTGCCGATCACCTTTTCCAGCTGGCGGATTTTTCCTTGCTCCTTGGCGTTGACCAATGAGATGGAGATACCGGTCTTGCCCGCCCTGGCTGTACGGCCACTGCGGTGGGTATAGTTTTCGATCTCGTCTGGCAGGGAATAGTTAATTACGTGGGTGACGTCGTTCACGTCAATGCCGCGGGCGGCCACGTCCGTCGCAATTAGTAGTTGCAGGTGTCTGTTGCGGTAGCGCTTCATCACCTTGTCGCGTTGCTGTTGTGACAGGTCGCCATGGAGGGCGTCTGCATTGTAGCCATCTTTGATTAGCGACTCAGCGATTTCCTGGGTTTCGATCTTGGTACGGCAGAAAACGATACCGAAGATATCGGGATTTGAGTCCACGATACGCTTGAACGCAGCATACTTGTCACGAGCGCGCACCGCATAATAGTGGTGTTCGATGTTTTCGTTGCCTGTGTTCTTGGTGCCCATGGTCAATTCGTACGGATCGGTCATGTATTTCTGCGCGATCCGCCGCACTTCGCGGGGCATGGTGGCTGAAAACAGCCAGGTTTTCTTTTCGTCAGGGGTGGTTGACAGGATATTGTTAATGTCCTCTTGAAAGCCCATGTTGAGCATTTCGTCCGCTTCGTCGAGTACGACATATCGCACGTTGGAAAAATCAATGGCATTACGACCGATGATGTCCAGCATGCGACCGGGGGTGGCCACAACGATCTGCACGCCACGGCGGAGTAGCCGCAGCTGGTCCCTGATGTTCGAACCACCATACACTGCTACGACATGGACGTGGTCCATGTGTTTGGCAAAATTGGTGATGTCCCGGGCAATCTGCAAACACAGCTCGCGCGTGGGGCATAGTACCAACGCTTGCGGGTAGTTTTGCGAAAAATCCAATAATTCTAACAGAGGTAGGCCGAAGGCGGCGGTCTTGCCGGTGCCGGTTTGGGCTAATCCGACAAAATCGTTGCTGCCTGCAAGTAAAACGGGAACGGACTGTTCCTGGATAGGAGTAGGTTGTTCAAATCCTAACTCCGTGATGGCATTAACAATTTCATGACGGATCCCCAATTCAATAAATGGGTTCATGAAAATATATATACAATAGGCGTTATTGCCTAAGGCGGCGCAAAGGTACGGACAATATTTGGGAAATCCAACTGATTTTCAGTAAATAGCAGTCGGCTGCGCGGACGGCGAATGGTAAACGCCGAACCGCGCCATGCGCTGTTCATGTAGATCATAGCCATAAAAAGTACCTGCCCAACCAGTGCGTGCGCTACGGGCAGCTCTGTAGTGCCGGCTTACTAGGGTATGAAATGAAATGTCACAAATCTGACAAATATCGTTAACATGTCAGTTTTTCGTTACGGTGCTCATAGCGCTATATCTATGCCGGATTTTCCGTTACCTTTGTGGCCGAATGAACGTTCAATTAGCGTCGACATCGGCAATAGACAAGCGTAATAGCATTTTGGAAGCTAGCGTGCGACTCATCCGCCAATATGGTTTCCATGGCACGTCCATGAATCTCATCGCGCAGGAAGCGCAGGTGGCCACCGGTACGATTTACCACTATTTCGAATCGAAGGAAGACCTTATCCTCGCCGTATTTGCGTATTGCCGCGCGCAGGTCGATGCGTCGATATTCGATCAGGACGATAATACCCTGCCGTATTCAAAGCGGTTAGAGGCCATTTGGGTGAAATTAGCGTCGTTTTACATGGCGCACCCCGACGTACTCAGTTTCCTGGAACAGTTCTACTCATCGCCTTATCTCAATTTGTCGCGGAGTAACGAAACCATCTGCGGGCAGGATAGAGTAGGCGCTTTTCTAAGAGAGGGTATTCTAAGCGGCCATATTAAGGACGTCGACGAAAATGTCGTAGGCGCAGCCTTCATCGGCACCGCCGTGGGGGTGGCAAAACAAACCAATAGCGGCACGTTCGTATTCCAGGAAAGGCACTTGGAGCACATGTTAGCCATCCTCTGGGAGGGCATAAAGATTTAATATTCAGTAAATATGACCATAAGAAGTATGCGTGGAAACGTGATGACGGCCTTTTTTATCGCCTTTGGTTTCTTCGCCCATGGCCAGGAAACGGGCGAGCTGCCGCGTGGAGCCAGTTTGCAGGAATGCATCGATTTTGCTTTGCAACACCGGGGGACGGTTCAGCAGGCGCTGATTGACGAAGAGATTGGCGAACGGGACATTGCCGTGGCATTGTCGGGATGGTACCCGCAGCTAAATGCCAATGCACAGTACAACAACAATATCATCATCCCGACCGCCGTCATCGGTGACCAAATCATCCGGATGGGCCAAAATCATACGGCGGCCCTGGCATTCCAAGCCGACCAGCAGATCCTTAATCCGCAATTGATCCAAGCCTCCAAGGCGGCGAAGCATATTCGCCAGCGAAATGCGCAGAATACCGAAAGCACGCTTATAAACACCATCGTCGAAGTGAGCAAGGGGTATTACGATATCCTGACCACGGAGGAGCAGCTCAAAATCATTGACGAGAACATTGGCCGCCTCAATAAGCAACTGTCGGATGCTCGTGCGCGCTACGAAGCGGGATTGGCCGATCCAACCGACTACAAGCGAGCCCAGATATCGCTCAGTAACGCGCAAGCCGACAAGAAGCGCAGCGAGGAGGTTCGGAAATATAAGTATGCGTACCTAAAGGAATTGATCGGCTTGGATGCAAGCGATGAGCTTCACCTGTCGTTTGACAACGCGGCGATGGAATCGGAAATCCTGCTCGATACCACAACCCAACTGCAATACAATAACCGTATTGAATACAGGCAATTGGAGACTGCCCGTCAACTGCAGGCGCTAAATACGCAATACCACAAATGGACCTTCCTTCCCAATGTGTCAGCGTTCTATAATTATGCGTTGGATTACCGCAACAATTCGTTTGGCGACCTGCTAGGCACGGACTATCCACGTTCGGTATTTGGGTTGACACTTAGTGTGCCGATTTTTCAGGGTACGCGGCGTACGCAGGAGATTAGGCGTTCGCGACTACAGGAAGAGCGCCTGAATTGGGACGCTGTCAACCTGCGCAATCGCATCCACTCCGAATACGAGTTGGCGATGGCAACCTACACAGCCGGACTGGCCGACCTGCGCGCCGCCGAAGCAAACGTTGTACTCTCCGAGGAAGTCTACAATACAATTAAACTGCAATACGATGAAGGCATCAAGACCTATCTGGATCTAATGACGGCGGAGACCGACTTGCGCACTACGCAGCTGAACTATCTTGGAACCTTGTATGCCGTCCTTTCGGGTAAGCTCGATGTACAGCGCGCCCTAGGAACAATCGAAATACCAAACCAATAATACAACATACGCAAAATACGATGATGACCCATACCCCTACATTCATGAAACAGGTGCTATTCGGATGTTCGCTGATGGCGGCGCTAGTTACCGCGTGTTCCGGTGGTGCCGAACGCAACGCGGCCAGCCAACCCGTGGAAATTAGCGTGCCCATTTCTGCGGAAACTGTCGGTGCGCTCAACGTCGACGGTATCGACCAATTCCCCGCCACGGTTGTTCCGCTTAACGAAACGGAACTTCGGGCTGAAGTCAGTGGCTATATTACCCGGATATATGTGGCCGATGGCGCGACGGTTAGCAAAGGGCAGAAACTGTACGAAATTGACCACACTCGCTATGCCGCCGCGCAGGAACAGGCTGAGGCAAGCGTAGCCATCGCCGAAGCGAACCTAACGCGGGTTAAGCGCGATGTGGAACGCTATCGCAAGCTGGCCGAGCAAGACGCAATTGCGCGACAAATACTTGACAACGCTGAGACCGAACTAAGCAATTCAGAAGCGCAGCTCATTCAGGCGAAAGCTGCTCTGACGCGGGCGACTACTGACCTGAATCGCTCAGTGATCATTGCCCCCTTTGCCGGCACCATCGGAATCTCGTCCGTGCGGACGGGCGCCTTGGTGAGTGCGGGGTCTACCTTGCTAAACACCATTTCGTCTACGCACCCCATTGGTGTCGATTTTCAGGTGAATGAGCGCGTGTTGCCTCGTTTTACCAGTTTGCTCGGCAAAGGGAGTGCGCAAGATTCCAGTTTGTTCCTCATCCTGCCTAGCGGTATCGTCTACCCAGCCTCGGGGCAAGTGACGGCGATCGACCGAGTCATCGACGCTACAACGGGAACTATTACCATCCGCGCAACCTTCCCGAACGCCGAAGGTTTGCTTCGTGCGGGTATGAATGCCACGATCCGAAACCGCTATGCGCTTGACGGCGAGCGGATAACCATCCCGCAGAAAGCCGTCGAAGACCAGTTGGGCACGACAAACGTGTACGTGGTTAACGACAGCAGCCGTGTCGAACAGCGCCAAGTGCAACTGGGAATCAAGATTGGCGACAGGGTCGTCGTAGAGGAAGGCTTGGTAGTGGGTGAGCGCATTGCGGTGGATGGTATCATCAACCTGCAGCACGGCGCGAAGGTACAGACGGAACAATAACGAAAAAGGAAGAAAAAGACGGGGCGTGCGCGCTGCACGCCATGGCGGGCGCCCCACGAAAGTTATAGCATGATATCAGAAGTATTTATACGTAGGCCGGTGACCGCCATGGTCATCTCCATCCTCATTCTCGTAATCGGGGCAATCTCCATCACGACCCTTCCGGTTACCCAATACCCCAGCATTGCGCCGCCCACGGTTACCGTCAGCGCAAACTATACGGGTGCGGACGCCCAAACCGTCGAGCAGACCGTTACTACGCCGATCGAAACGCAGATCAATGGTACGCCGGGCATGATTTACATGCAGTCTAACAGTACGGCCGACGGGAGTTCGCAGATCACCGTTACCTTCGAAGTAGGTACAGATATCGACATTGCCACGCTCGACGTACAAAACCGCGTGGGAATTGCGGAACCCGCTTTACCGGAGACGGTACGACGCCTCGGCGTCACCACACGGAAGGCCAATACCGACGTTTTAATGATGGTGGCGCTGGTTTCGCCGGATGGCTCTCGCGACCAAAAGTACCTGGCTAACTACGTCAACCTGTATGTGCGTGATGCGCTCATGCGCGTCACCGGCGTGGGGGATGTAATGGCCTTCGGGCAACCCTTTAGTATGCGTGTGTGGCTTGATGCCGCCAAGCTGGCTAATCTGGGTTTGACCCCGGCTGACGTCAATGCAGCCATCCAAGAGCAAAACATCCGCTTGCCCGGGGGGCGGGTAGGGGGAAGGCCGCAAGCCTCAGCCCAGGTTTTTGAATATCCCATTGTGATGGATGGCGATATCAATACAGAAGAGGAGTTTCGGCAAATCGTAGTCAAGACGAATGCCGACGGGTCTATGGTTTATTTGGAAGACGTGGCCCGCGTCGAACTCGGCGAGTTTTCATATAATATCTCGAACAAGGTAAACGGACAGGTGTCCTCGGCCATGATGATCAACCAGACGCCGGGCGGCAACGCCATGGAAACGGCACAAGGGATCTATGCGGCGTTAGAACAGTTGAAAGCCGGTTTCCCCGAGGGTGTCGATTACATCGTACCGTTTGAGAACGTAACGGTCATCCAGGCCTCCATCCAGGCCGTATTAATGACCCTGTTCGAGGCGCTTATCCTTGTTACCCTGGTGGTGTTTATATTCCTGCAAAGCTGGCGCGCTACGGTGATTTGTATCCTAGCCATTCCGGTGTCGATTGTGGGGACATTCATTTTCTTCAATCTTTTCGGCTTCTCAATCAACAACCTGACGATGCTGGCTTTCGTGCTGTCCATCGGTATCGTTGTGGATGACGCAATCGTCGTGGTGGAAGCCGTACAGCATTACATAGACCGGGATGGGCTGAGTGCCCGGGACGCCACCTTGCGAGCGATGAAAGACATTACCGCGCCGGTCATCGCCATCGGCTTGGTGTTGGCTGCGGTTTTCGTGCCCGTGGGCTTCATTCCGGGTATGGTGGGTCAGTTGTATCAGCAATTTGCTATCACCATCGCGGTTTCGGTCCTGATTTCGGCATTCGTAGCCCTATCGCTTACGCCCGCGCTTTGCTCACTCATGCTAAGGCCATCGCGGATTACCCACGGAGCGAAAGGGTTCAACAAGATTTTTTATCGCTTCAACGTGTGGTTTGATCGTGTCACCATGCGCTACTCCGAGGGCGTGCGTTGGTGTATAGGCAAGGCACCGCTGGTGCTCATCCTGTTGGTGTGCGTTTACGTGGGCACCTACGGCCTCTTTGTGACGAAGTCGGCGGGCTTCATCCCCAACGAGGACATGGGAACCTTCATCGTGGGGGTCAACCTGCCCGAAGGTGCTTCCGCTTCGCGAACTAACGTCGTGCTTGACGAGATGTCGTCTATTTTGCGCGAGAACTATCCGGAAATTCGTAACGTCAGCCTCATTTCGGGCCTTAACTTGCTGAACCGTTCGTTTAAGGCTAGTGGCGGTACGTTTTTCGTGCAGTTGCAACCTTGGGCTGAGCGGAGCCGTAGCGTGCACGACGTCATCGCGGACATCGAGCGCCGGTTCCATAATTACCCGCACGCAACCATGCTCGCGGTCTCGCCCGCACCCATTCCCGGCTTGGGCTTGAGTGGCGGTTTTTCCATGCAGATCCAAGAGCAGCAGGCGGGTGATATCAAGCAATTCGAACAAGTGGTCCAGCGCTTTGTACAGGCAGCCAACCAACGCCCCGAAGTAGCGATGGCCTATACCCTGTTTAACTCCGAAACACCAAACTATGAGTTGGAGGTAAACCGTGAGCAAGCCAAGCGAATGGGAGTCAATGTCGCTAGCGTGTACAGCACCGTGTCGGCCTATATCGGAAGCAGCTATGTCAATGATTTTACGCGATACGGGCGTAACTACCGCGTCGTAACCCAAGCGGACACGAGTTATCGCAAGCACATCGAGGATATTGGGAACCTGTACGTGAAAAACGTACGGGGAGAGTCCGTGCCACTCAGTTCGATTGTGTCTTACAAATTGATCGAGAATCCATCAATTATCAGCCACTTCAACATCTTCCGGGCCATCGACGTCAGCGGACGCGCGGCGCCGGGATACAGTAGTGGTGATGCATTGCGGGCGCTGGAGGAGGTTGCCGCCCAGGTATTGCCGGCAGGTTATGCCTACGATTATGCTGGACTCAGCCGCCAAGAGAAGGAATCAGGTAACCAAACCATTATCATCTTCGCGCTTTGTATTCTCTTTGTGTTCCTGCTGTTGGCATCGCTCTACGAGAGCTGGTCAGTACCGTTTTCGATTCTGCTTTCGGTACCGATTGGTATCTTCGGCGCTATCCTTGTCTTGATGTTCCTACCTCACTTGGACAATAACGTGTACGCACAGATCGGTCTGGTGGCGATTATCGGACTTGCGGCTAAGAACGCGATCTTGATTGTCGAATTTGCCAAGGAGCGTGTGGATATGGGAATGCCTTTGCTAGAAGGCACGTTGGATGCCGTACGGATGCGCTTACGACCGATTATCATGACCTCGCTGGCATTCATTTTAGGTATTGTGCCGCTGATGTTTTCGGCTGGTGCGGGGGCACTTTCGCGGCAAACTATCGGCTGGACGGTGTTTGGCGGGATGACCGTCGCGACGGCGCTGGCTATCTTCGTGGTGCCCGTGCTGTTTATCGTCATCACGCGCTTCGCATACGGCAAGAAGAAGCTGGAAGAGTTGGAGGCTAACTATAAGCCCAACGAAACCGGCTCGGCCCATTAATAGTGGGTCGACAACGAATTATTGATTGTGTTTGGGATAATACTCCTGAGGTAAAAAATATTATCGGAAAAAATTTCTCCGATACAGGGTAACTCCTATATTTGCACTCCCGAGCCCGATGGTTCGGGATACGTGCCGCCCGGATGGCGAAATTGGTAAACGTTGCGGTCTCAGAAGCCGTTGGGAATTGTCCCTTGAGAGTTCGAGTCTCTCTCCGGGCACGTAAACCGCTCCACAGATAATGTGGGGCGGTTTTGTTTTGGAAGGGGCGTTGGTCGACGTCGCAAACCGGCCATGGTTAGCGTGTTAGATCCTGTCGCAATCGCTTGTCAAGTGTTTCGTATCTCGCATTTCGTGCCTAATTTCGTATTCCGCCTTCCCGAGCTATTTCATCTATAGTGCACATTTCTTATTTTCCCTCTCAATACGCACTAAATCCCTATATTTGCTCTCGTGAATCAGAAAAAAGTAGCTCTCATTATCTTAGACGGCCTCGGATATGGCCGCCAAGACCAGTCGAACGCGGTGCTAGCCGCCAATACGCCATACCTTGACCAACTGTTGGCTTCCCAGCCCAATTCATCCTTGCAGGCCTCCGGTGAGTACGTCGGTTTGCCCGACGGGCAAATGGGCAATTCGGAAGTGGGTCACATGAACCTTGGTGCAGGCAGGATTGTCTACCAGGAGCTTGGCCGAATTCATAAAGCCGTTAATGACGGTGAGTTTAACCAAAATCCGGTACTGCAAGATGCCTTTCGCTACGCCCGAGAAAATGGTAAAAACGTTCATTTCATCGGTCTTTTGTCAGATGGGGGCGTACATGCGCATACTCAGCACCTGAAGGGCCTTTGCCTTGCAGCCCAGGCAGCCGGGGTTAGTCAAGATCGTGTGCATATCCACGCGTTTCTGGACGGACGGGATACCGACCCCAATTCGGGTCAGGCCTATTTAGAAGATCTGGAGCTCTTCCTGCAAAACGGTAGTGGCAAGTTGGTGTCGGCCATTGGCCGGTACTACGCGATGGATCGCGACAATCGTTGGGAGCGCGTAAAACTGGCGTACGACCTGCTTGTGCATGGTGTGGGGCAGCCTGCGCAGGATATTCGCGCTGCCGTACAGGCTTCGTACGGTGAAGGGATTACCGACGAATTTGTCAAACCTATCGTTAGGGTAGATGAAACCGGCAAGCCGCTGGCAACGGTACAGGAAGGCGACGTGGTGATGTGCTACAATTTCCGCACTGACCGAGGTCGCGAGATTACCCAGGCGCTGACCCAACGGGCCTTCCCTGAATATGGCATGCAGCCATTAGCATTGCGCTACATCACGATGACCAGCTACGACGACACGTTCGCAGGCGTAGACGTCGTATTTCATAAAGACAATCTCTATAATACGTTGGGGCAAGTGCTCGAAGCCAACGGTCGCACGCAAACGCGCATCGCCGAAACGGAAAAGTACCCTCACGTGACCTTTTTCTTTTCCGGAGGACGGGAAGAACCCTTCCAGGGCGAACATCGCATCCTGATTCCCTCGCCGAAGGTAGCCACGTATGACCTGCAGCCCGAAATGAGTGCTCAGGAGGTAGCGGACGCCATTTGCGAAGACATTACCACCCGCACTCCCGACTTTATATGCCTCAACTTCGCTAATCCGGACATGGTCGGGCACACCGGCGTGTTTGATGCGGTGGTAAAGGCGGTGGAAACCGTTGATACCTGTCTGCAACAAGTAGTGGAATGTGGTAAGCAGTACGGCTATTCGTTTATTATCCTTGCCGATCATGGCAATTCGGAATACATGGTCAATGACGATGGGTCCGCGCACACCGCGCACACGACTAACTTGGTGCCCTGTGTGTTGATTGACGGTGAGTACAACGCCCTAGGTGACGGAAAATTAGGCGACGTGGCACCCACCGTGTTGAAGTTGATGGGGATTGAGATTCCTGCCGAGATGACCGGCACGCCGTTGGTCTAATCTGGACGGTAGATGCACCGTATCGAAAGTTGTCATTGGGTGGTACCGCGGAGAATGGATTGTGCGACGGCGCACCGGGTGGGCCACGCAAAGCGAATAAGCAACAAGATAAACGCCACCGAACCCATGCGTAACAAGCTTTTTTTCTTACTCCTAACCTTGTGGATGCTTGCGGCCTGTTCGCCAGCGCCGTCCGGCACCCCGCAATCCTTCGGCGATTCTCCTTATTTCAGCATGGAACGCTATTTCCAACAGGAAGCCGAGCGGTTGGAGCGCCAGTCGCCCACCGTTCGAAAAACAGTCAAGAAAAATGAGGAAGCCGAGGACCGGGAGGTTAAGATTCGAAAT
This sequence comes from uncultured Sphingobacteriaceae bacterium, assembly GCA_964423925.1. Lineage (GTDB taxonomy): Bacteria > Bacteroidota > Bacteroidia > Sphingobacteriales > Sphingobacteriaceae > CAYRGQ01. Next base: position 24,699 of record CAYRGQ010000026.1, read on the forward strand.
TGGCCCAATGAACTGGAGCTGTTCACGCTCTCCGACATCAACATGGACGCATGGGTAGGGATGTATGAAGTGGATAGCAGCGAAACGCACGTCGAATATCGCGCGCTGGACCCCGAACTACGGACGAGGCATATCGTGATCCACCGTTCGGATGATGGAGTGATATGGCATATCCATGTCACGAATGAATCCACGAATATGCTCTATTCTACTAGGGAGGAGCTAGACTACTATCCCGACTCGCTCTACGTCATCGAGAAGCGCCAAAACATTCGATGGTGGAGCGACAATACCTATACCATCCGCGGGCGTATTGTGTCGCAGTAATCGTGGGTACGAAAGCTAATACTGTTCCTCGCTGCTGGGAAATTGTCCACCCTTTACATCGGCGATGTATTGCTGGACGGCACCGTGAACATCTTCGTAAAGATGCAAGTATTGACGTAGAAAGCGTGGCTTGAACCCTTTTGTCAGGCCGATCATGTCATTAACGACCAACACCTGCCCGTCGCATCCCGGGCCGGCACCAATGCCGATTGTGGGGATACGTAAACTCTCCGTCACTTCGGTAGCTAACAGCGCAGGAATCTTCTCGAGTACCAGGCCAAAGCATCCCGCGTCCGCTAGTGCGAGGGCGTCGGAGCGGAGCTTGTCGGCTTCGGCCTCCTCCTTGGCACGAACCGTATAGGTTCCAAACTGATAGATGGATTGAGGGGTTAGTCCCAGGTGGCCCATGACGGGTATGCCGGCATTGACAATGCGGGCGATGGTGTCGCGCATCTCAATTCCTCCTTCCAGTTTCAGGGCGTGTGCACCCGTTTGTTTCATGACTTTCACGGCGGCTTGCAATGCTTCGCTGCGGTCGCCCTGGTAGGTACCAAAGGGCAGGTCCACCACGACTAATGCGCGTTTGGCCGCTCGCACGACAGCCGAGGCGAAAAACATCATTTCCTCTAAGGTGATCGGGATCGTCGTTTCGTAGCCCGACATGACGTTCGCTGCCGAGTCGCCGACCAGAAGTACCTCAACCCCCGCGTCGTCCAGGACCCGTGCCATCGAATAATCGTAGGCCGTGAGCATGGTGATTTTTTCGCCGCGCGACTTCATGTCGCGAATGGTTTGCGTCGTAATTCGTCGTATGGTAGTGTGCGTAGACATAACACAAAACTACTAAAATAAATTGGCTACCGCGGACCCAGTTTTTTAGTGAAAAGGGCCCATACGAACCCGAATCTGATCAAGGTCATTTTCTTTGGTGACGCCCGAGGTCCCAGACCCATGCGCAACGTCGTACCTTTAGGTATAGAAACTGAGCATCACCCCTGAAAGTTTTACGCCATGAGTACGAATGATAAAATTACCAAAATAATGACCACAAACGTGTTTTGTGTAGACGTAGACGAGGAATTAATACATGTGAGCAGCCTGATGAAAAAACACAAGGTGCGCCACGTGCCCGTACTTGCCGCTGGAAAGCTTGTAGGTATCATCAGCCAAACGGACATCCTCCGATTGAGCTTTGGAGGGATTTTCGAGGACTCCGGCGAATCTGACCTTGGCATATTCGAAACCCTAAAGCTCGAACAGGTAATGGTGGCTAAGCCGAGTGTGGCGACTACCTCTGACACCATCGCGGACGTCGCGCAGCTATTCATCGATGCCAGTTTTCACGCTGTTCCTGTCGTAAACCACAGTCAGGAGGTGGTGGGGATTGTGTCCACCACGGACGTTATCCGCTATTTTCTCCAAGTGGATGAAGGACGGGCGAGCAGTAGCTGCTTCTAGGACGGAATGCGTACCTTTGCAAAACTAACACCCTGTTGTTCTGAACCGCCGCTAGGGTCCTGGCCTCGGTCACCCGCATGGGCAGCTCGACAATTGGTATTTCTAACTTAATAATAACCTATACAGCCATGAAAACAATACTTGTTCCCACGGATTTTTCGGATAACGCTTTTATTGCCGCCCAATACGCGGCATCGCTCGGCCAGCGCACAGGTCAGCGTGTGCAGTTGCTGCACGTCTTCATTGCCTTGTTCATTGAGGAGGAGAAGGAACCCGTTGACGATCGCCAGCTGGGGATGTGTAAGGAGCAGATGGCCGACTTGGTAAGCACATTGCGAAAGCAATATCCAGACGTTTCCATCGAGGGCGAATGCATACAAGGCTTTATGATCGATCGCCTGCAGGAAAAACTGCATGCCGAAAGCTACAACCTCATCGTGATGGGAACGAAAGGCGCGACCAACATGGCGGAAAGTGTGCTCGGCAGTACCACGTTTGAGGTGATTCGCAAAGCGTCTGTACCGGTGCTTGTCGTGCCGGAAAATACGCCCGACTTCAAACTGGACCAAGTGGGTTTCTTTACCGACTACAAGGATGCAGAACTGGGGACCTTGCTGCGCCTCCGCCACACCTTGGATACCGAGTTTGCGATTCGGGTGTTACATTTATATAAATCCACTACGCAAGACCCCGTGGAAGAAAATACCCAGTGGCAACGGAAAATACAGGACGCCTTTCCCGAAAGCAATCTTAGCTTTGAAACTTGCCGCGTAGCGAAGCTCAACGCCAATACGGTAGCGCAAGTCGCCGTAGAGGAGAACCTGGATCTCTTGGTGTTTTCCCGGCCGCATCGTACGTTTTTCGAATCTATATTCGCGAGAAGCCTGACGAAAGAGGTGGCAAACTATCCGACCGTCCCTTCGCTTTTCATCCGGGAGTGAGACCGGCGTGCTAACCAAGCCCATCCCAATACCCCACGATCTGACTGGACACCCAGACGCGAGCAAAATTGTTTCGCGTTTGGGCGCTTTAGGCTTAGGGTGTTGATAAGCAAAAGAATATGTTTTTCTAATAGCTTTTTTTCCTTATTTTTGTGGTATGCTTCTGCGTAAGGTGATGGCGTTAGTGATTTTGTCGGTGTATGCCCTGTCTTCATCGGGCACGTCGCTCTATTTGCACTATTGCTGTGGTACACCGTATGTGATGGCGATTAATGAAAAGCCGGAAGCATACGATCCGTGCTCGTCCTGTTTAGAAGCGGAGCACCATGACGGATCAGCCTGCGACGACGATACGTGTGAGCTAGGCACGGTTCATCACGGGTGCAAGGATGTGTACTGGGACACGGTAGATGTGACCAACGAACATATCACCTACGGCGATAAGGCCGGCCATTTTTTTGCGCAGCCCGCGGAGATTTCGCTTCCGTGGTCATTGACTGTGTCGCCTTTCGTGGCGGATGGCCTGGTGACTTCCTTTGCGGACAGCTCGCCGCCGACGGTTTCCGATACGCCGCTTTTCATATTCCACTGCACCTACCGTATTTGATTCATTGCCAGGCCCACTCGGGCATCCCATTCGGGAGACACTATGTATACGCCTTTTTAGGCTAGTATGAGTTCTTTCATCCAGGCAATTGACATCAAATCAAACCCAAATGAAACCCCTTATTATTACGATATTTTTAATGGCAGGCACCACGTTAGCTGTCGGCGCCGCCGAACACCATGCGGTGTTTGTTAGCTCCGCCGCAGACACAACGATTACGCTGCCTACCGCCGGCAATTGCGGCATGTGCCAGGCGAGAATCGAAGAGGCCGCCAGCATCAATGGCGTCAAAGCCGCTTCTTGGGACGTGCAAACCAAGCTGCTTGCCGTGACCTATGATCCCGCAGTCACCAGCAAGGACGAGGTCAAAACACACGTGGCCGCTGCAGGCCACGACATTGACGGTCTCCGGGCCGACGATGAGGCCTACGAGGCGCTGCACGCCTGTTGTGTATACTCGCGTGACGAAACGGAAACCATATCGTCCGATACCACCGCTTCTTTGACCGTTGCCGGCGCTTGTAGCATGTGCGCCGAACGAATTGTAAAGAGTGCACAAGCCGAAGGCCTGCATCACGCATCGTGGGACGCCAAGACGCAGTTGCTGACGCTGCGCTTTGACAAAACAGTGTTTAGCGTAGCCAACGCCAAGGCACGCATCTTGGCCGCAGGACATGATGTGGACGGACAGCACGCGAGCAAGAGCGCGTATGCCAGCTTGCCAGACTGTTGCCAATACCACGACGAGAAAAATCCGCATAAGGTCCATGGCCATGATCACGCGCACGACGACCATGATCACGACGATCATGACCATGATGCCCATGACCACGAACACATTGTTACGGGCGTTGTCATGGAAGAAGATAGCCGGGGCAACCTGACGCCACTTCGGGCTGCGAATGTGTATTGGGTAGAAGATGAGTCCGTTCGGGTCATTACAGACTCGTCGGGTGTATTTCGTATTGACCACGAAGACCATTATGAGCGCCTTGTTGTTTCGTATGCTGGACATGCGCCGGACACGTTGATCGTCAAGGATCCGCATGAAGTGGTGGTCGTCACTGCTAAGAACAATATGCTTGGTGAGGTGACGGTGACTGCCCGCAGAAGCTCGAACTACATTGCGGCACTGTCGCCCACTCGCCTAGAAACCCTCACCGGGCAGGAACTGTTTAAGGCGGCGTGCTGCGACCTGAGCGAGAGCTTTGAGACGAATGCGTCGGTAGACGTGGTGAGCAGTGATGCCGTGACGGGAAGTAAGCAGATCCAAATGCTGGGTCTAAGTGGCAACTATACGCAGCTGACTGTCGAAAACCTCCCCGGCCCGCGCGGGCTGGCCACGCCATTGGGGCTCAATAGTATTGCTGGAACATGGATCGAGTCCATACAGATCAGCAAGGGTATCGGTTCGGTGGTGAATGGCTTCGAAAATATCGCAGGACAAATCAACGTCGAGCTGAAAAAGCCTGGTAACTCCGAGCGCGTTTTCTTTAACGCGTACGCCAATAACATGGGCCGAACGGACGTGAACCTCAACCTGTCGCACCAGTTCAATGAAAAATGGTCGACTGCGTTGCTCTTGCATGATAATTTCATGTACAACCGGCATATGAATTTCAGCAACAACGGTTTTCGGGATATGCCGATAGGCAACCTGTTTAGCGGCGTGAACCGTTGGAAGTACGAAAACGGACAAGGCCTGATGCTCCAATTCGGCATTAAGTTCCTTAGCGACGACCGGGTAGGAGGGCAAGTGAATTTTGCACCCGAAACCCACAAACTGCAGGGCGATGTGTATGGCTTGGGCTTCGATATCGAGCGCTACGAAGCGTTTGCGAAGGTCGGATACGTATTCCCGCAAAATATCCACCGAAGCTTGGGCTTGCAGCTGTCGGGGAGCGTGTACAACCAGGCCTCTTATTTCGGGCTGCGTATTTACGACGCGGACCAGGGCAATGGTTATGCCAACCTGATTTATCAGGATATTTTGGGATCGGTGGTGCACAAGTACCGCACGGGCGTCAGCTTCATGTATGACCGATATAACGAATGGTACGCCGACCTTGCCACCGAGCGGCTTGCGGATGAGCGCTATGCGCGCACGGAGATCGTCCCTGGGGCGTTTTTCGAGTACACCTTCAGTCCAAACGATCAGTTTGATGCGGTGGTAGGCCTACGCGGCGACTACAATAATCTATACGGGTGGTTTGCAACGCCGCGCGTACACCTTCGCTACCAGCCTATTGTAGGGTCTACGTTCAGGCTCAGTGCGGGACGCGGACAGCGCACTGCCAATATTTTCGCTGAAAACACGGCGGTACTAGCTAGTTCGCGCATCGTCAGCGTTGGGGATGGCAACAGCCGCGCGCACGCTTACGGGTTAAAACCCGAAATCGCGTGGAATACGGGTCTTAGCTTCGACCAAGACTTCCGCGTACTCAACCGGCAAGCATCGTTCAGTATCGAGCTGTTCCGCAACGATTTTATCAACCAAGTGGTGGTGGATTTCGAGAATCCGCAGGAAATTGCGTTCTACAACCTTAACGGCAAGTCATTTTCGAACAGTATGCAAGCTGAATTCAGGTTTATGCCCTTCCCGCACTTTGAGGCCCGCACGGCCTATCGCTTTTTTGACGTGAAAACGACTTACGGGGGCGATCTGTTGCAACGGCCACTGGTGGCGCGCCATCGGGGTTTTCTGAACTTGGCATATAATACGCACAGTGGCGGATGGCACTTTGACTATACGCTGAACGTGGTGGGACAAAAGCGGATGCCCTACACGGGCTCCAATCCTGCTGCGTACCGCATGATGGACTATTCAAAGGCCTATGTAACGATGAATGCGCAAATCAGCAAGACGATTGGCAAGGTTAGGCCTATCGACCTGTATGTCGGAGGTGAAAACCTGACGAACTTTTTCCAGTCAAATCCGATACTGGCAGCCGATCAGCCTTTCAGCAGCTATTTTGATACGTCCATGCTGTGGGGGCCCATATCTGGCAGGATGTTTTATGCCGGGGTTCGCATCGGCATCAATTGATAGCAAATCAAATAGGGTATTAACGGATTGTCCCGGCTGCGAGGCTGGGACAATCTTGTTTTATGGATGCGGGTTGCGGTGCGTTATCGATCAGCTGTCGTACGCATCTTGATTTTGAATACTTTTTCCGAGGCAGTGATGAATAGGAAGTCGAACGCGCGGCCTCCGAAGCAGACGTTGGCTGTCCAGCCCGCTGGCACATCGATATGCTCGATTTTGTTGCCGTTTTGGTCGTACACCGTGACGCCTCTCCCGGTCAGATACAAGTTGCCTTCATTATCGAGCGTCATCCCGTCTGATCCCTGTTCGACGAACAGCTGCTTATCGGTTAGCGAGCCGTCGGCCGCAACGCGATAGCGATAGGTTTTGTTGGCGCCAATGTCGGCCACATACAGTAGCTTTCCGTCGGCCGAGCCGATAATTCCGTTGGGTTTATCGAAGTCTGCGTCGAGGCGCGTGGTTTGGCCGTTGCGGTACAAGTAGACCGCCTCCTCCTGCATATCGGGAGCTTTTCGGGTCCAATAGTCTCGCTGGTAATACGGATCGGTGAAGTAGATCGCGTCGGAGGGTGATACCCACACGTCATTCGGGCCGTTGAGGTGGGAGTCGCGGTAGTGGGTGACCAAGGTGTCAACGCTGCCATCGGGATGGATGGCCCAGAGCTGGTTGTGCTCGTCGGCGCAAGCGATCAATCGGCCGGCGCCATCTATGTACAGACCATTAGACCGCCCCGCATTCTCCTTAAAAAGGGAGAGCTTGCCTTCGGCGTCGTATTTCCAGATCGTGTTGTTCGGTAGGTCGGTGAAGTATACGTTGCCTTGGGGGTCGACCGCGGGCCCCTCGGTAAAGCGGAACTGGTCGCTGATGAGCTCCAACGATCCCACCGTAACAGATTGGCTCCAAGCGACCGTGCCAAAAGCCTGTACAAAGGTAATAAGCAGGATATAGCGGATATAAGCGTTCATGTCGGTAGTTTTTTGGTTGTGGGTGCAAGATAGTGCAAGTTTTTCAAGAATCAAACCGAGTTGCGGAAGCGGCGTCATGCTGGAACGGAGGGAATGTGTGACAGCGGAGCGCTGGCAGGTAACATTGCTGTTGAACAGGTGCAACGGTGTAATAATCAGGTTACCGACCCGCCTAAAACTAAATAAAAGCACAATCTTTGCGGCAACTGTAGAAAAGGGAAATTTATATTATGACACATACATTTACTCGTTATCTTTTTGTTGGCCTCTTGGGGTGGCTAGTGCCAGCTATAGCATTCGCACAACAGGGGCAAATCAGTGGTACGATTATCGACGTCGCTACCAAAGAGCCGGTGGGCTACGCCAGTGCCGCGCTCCTGAAACACGAGTCGCTCAGCTATATCAAAGGTCTACAAACGAAAGACGACGGCAGGTTGCTGTTTACCGAGGTCGAGCCCGGCCGTTATTCCATTCGGGTAACCTACGTTGGTTACGAAACGTACCTGCGTACAGACATCGTGGTAGCCGCTGGGCAGCATGTTGATCTGGGCGATATCCCATTGGAAGCGACGGGGGAGCTGCTGGAAGAAGTGGTGGTGGTAGGCTCGACACCGGCCATGGAGCTGGGTATCGACCGCCGTATATTTAACGTAGCGCAGAGTACAATCAGTGTGGGGGGGACTGCTACGGACTTGCTGGCCAACGTGCCTTCTCTACAGGTAGACGTGGACGGGAATGTGAGCCTGCGAGGCTCGAGCAGCGTGCGGATTCTGATTGACGGGCGCGAATCCGCGATGGCAGGCAGCGATGTCGCGCAACTATTGCAAGCGCTTCCCGCTAATTCGATTGATAAGATTGAGGTGATTACCAACCCGTCATCGAAATACGACGCCGAAGGACAGTCAGGGATTATCAATATCGTGCTGAAGAAGGATATCCGCCAGGGTCTGAACGGTACGGTGAATGCTTCGGCAGGGTCATACAACAACTACCAGGCGGGAGTGACACTGAACTTCCGTGATTATAAGTTCAACGCGTTTGGCGGTTATTCGTTCAACCGGAGGAACATGGTGGGTAATGGTATCAACAATTCCACCTTCTCCAATGGCGCTATCGTAAACAACGAAAGCGAGAATACGCGCTTGGGACGCAATCATAATATCCGGGGTGGACTTGATTATTTCCTGGGCGACCGTACGACAATCGGACTGTCGGGCACGCTGAGTCTGCGTGGCAACAACCGTGACGAAGATATTAACTACCAGTACTTTAACAATCCGTCGTTGGACGGCACGAGCGAGCGTCTGTCACGGCAGTCGGAAGATGACCTTGGTTACGACTTGGCGCTTGACTTCAAACACGAATTCTCGCGCGATGGGGAAGAACTGGTTGCCAACGTGCAGTACGGTCATGATACGGAAGAGGGTATCAATACGTTTGACCAGACTTTTAGCGACCCACTGGCTACATTAGACAGGCGGATTAATAATACCGACGAAATGGGGCGCAACATCAACCTGCAACTGGATTACGTGCGGCCGTTTAATGACGATAGTAAGATCGAGGCCGGGTACCAAACGATGATTCGCCGTTCGGAAGAGGGGCAGTTTTCGAAGCGCTTTAGCGTGGATGAAGATACATACGAGCCCGATTATTCCATCAGCAACGACTTCGACATGGAGAGCATCGTGCATGCGCTCTATACCAATTACCAAAATAAGTTCACGGACAATTTCGGTGTGCAAATCGGTTTACGTGCGGAGCAGGCTTACTTAAATACCGAATATTATTCGGTAAACCCTGCTGTACCGCCCGCAGACCGGATGACGCCGGGCCGCCTGGATTATTTCAGGGTTTACCCAAGTGTGTTCCTAACGCAGGAGTTTGGCGACCGCAACCAGTTGCAACTGAGCTATACGCGCCGGGTGAGCCGACCCCGTGGCTGGCAGGTAAACCCGTTTATCGATGTGTCTGACCCGCTGAACATCCGCCAGGGCAACCCGGACATGATGCCGGAGGATATCCACTCGACAGAGCTGAGCTACGGCAAGCTGTGGGACAACGTTACCCTGACTTCCTCGGCTTATTACCGCCTGATGAACGATGTCATACAGCCAATCATCATCAGCGTAGACGATGAATCGAGCGCTACCACTATGCAATGGAATAACATCAGTCGTAACGAAACGGCCGGTTTCGAATTGATTTCGCAGGTTAATATCACGCGTTCGATTGACATAATGGCCAATGCCAACCTGTCGTATACGCGCTTCCATGGCAGCGAGGAATTTGACATTGCGCCTAATAAGGGACTCAACTGGGACGTGAACGCTACGGCTAACTACCGCATCATTCCTAACCTATCTGCACAGGTGCGCGCCGAATACCGTGCGCCACGAATCATGGCCCAGGGCAAGGGCATTGCAACGACTGTGATTGATGCGGGTTTGCGCCTTGATGTGTTGGACAGGAAAGGCAGCATCATGTTTAACGCCCGCGATCTGCTTGACCAGCGCCGTTTTGGTGGATTCACGGATACGGGACAGGTTCATCGCTATTTCGAAAGTCGCTGGATGAGGCGGACGTTCACGCTGTCATTTAGCTACCGTTTTGGTCAGCAGAATCTCCAGCAGCGTGAGGAGCGGCAGCGGCCTAGCCAAATGGAAGACTTCGGCGGCGGCGAAGGATTCTAGTGGCGCCCAACCAAACATAAGATATATCGACGGGTTTTTGTACTTCCCTAGCGCTTGTTAGGGTTGGCAAAAACCCGTTTTCGTAAGAAAAAGTAATGGCTAAGGCTTTAGTTGTCCGAGGTATAGCCAGGTGTCATAGGTGAGGCTGACAATGCCACCCATTTGATTGGCTTCAAACAATTTCTCGAGTGCGGCTTCCACGTCTGCAAAAGCCGAAGATGAAGGCTCTGGCATAAAGGAATATGAAGCTAGGCGGCCACGTGCGGTCTCGTAGGTAATCCAGTCGGTATGTGGAAATACCGAGTACTCGGCGACGGACGGAGCGAAAAATGCGTCAATTTTATCCTTTCCAATGGTTGAGTGGCTCACTTTCGGATAATCCCTGCCATAGCGTTGTAGTATTTCCTCATAGCCGCGGCCGAAAGGGGAGTCCGTTCTCCTTTTATTCCAAACAATGCCCGTATAGGCTCCATCCGTGCCAATGCGCATGAATTCTGCTTTCGTGCTAGTGGCATCGAACCAATGAAAGGATTGGGCAGCTAAAATAAGGCGGACCGACTGCGCTGGCAGTCCGGTCGCCTCAGCCACGCCGTCTGAGAAGCTGCAGTTCGGCTTGTCAGCCAAGCGATGTTTCGCCATCGCTATCATGTGCTCATTGGGTTCCACTACGTAAACGGAGTGGCCCCACCGCGCCAATTTCTCGGTAAAAATGCCCGTCCCAGCCGCTATATCCGCTATTTGGTCGTCCACTCCCAGCGTTACGCGCGTGCGCAAGTAATCATATAGCGCATCTGGATACGGCGGGCGGTACCTGTCGTAGTTTTCGGCGCGGCCGAGAAACCGGGAAAAATTGTCTGTTGGCATAGGCTGACCTGTGTTACATGCCTCAGTCTGCATCCGAAGGTTTCCTTTTGTCATCCAACGCCGCATGGCGTGGATTAGGGATGAAGCCAAAGACATCGGGCAAGATGTACGTAGGTTCTAATATCGTAAAATAACCGGATATATGCAGCGCATGGCTTAAATTCAAGTCATTAGCCTGTAAGTGATCCCATAATTTCGAAGAGATATGTAAAATATATGTTTGGCTGATAGTAATTTATAAAATCTTATGTAAATATTTTTACGAAGGATAAAGTTGTTTGATTTAATTTTTTATAAGTTTGTTTAATTGATGAGTAATTTCATCGACTTAACCTAACCAATTTACGCACAAGTGAAACTTATTCGCCAAGGGCAATTAAGAAAGGACATCGCGAAGCAGTTGTACTATAAAGGCGGACTGTCGCTTGCGGAGCTTAGTGTACTAACGAGCAAGAGTTTGCCGTTGGTGTCCAGTGCATTAGCTGGCTTGTTGGAGACGGGATACGTAGTTGAGCAAGGCCTCGCTCCATCCACGGGGGGCAGACGGCCCGTACGATACCGCTTAAACCGAAAAAAGAAGAAGTACATCGTATCCGTAGCGATGGATCAGCGATATACGCGCATCGTCGTGTACGATTTGCTGAATACTCCGATCGTTCCGGAAGTATGCCGTGCATTTCCTTTGGCGCATCCCGATAGTACGGTGGATTGCGGAATGCGTACCCACTGGAAGGGTCTAGCGGCAGGATACGCCCCGTCGTGATGATTGCGTTGATGGGTTCCTTGGGTTTGCTGCCAGCAGCTCTGTCAACCGGGATGGGCTCGGAGATACAGAAACCACTGGCCATTATGATCGTCGGTGGCTTGTTGATCTGTATGGTATTGTCCTTGACGGTACTCCCGCAGGTGTTCTATTGGGCGTATCGGAAGAGGTAGACGGGTAACCAATGCGTTGATTTTCTCCCCTCCCGAGACTTCGCTCGGGACAGGCAATTCCACCGCGCAGTGCCAACACGCACCCCCTCCAGCCACTATGCTCGATAAGCCCACCCGCGAGGGGGTGTTGTACAGAGGTAGCGGCAGGCTGGAATTCTAGATGGCGGTGCTTTTCTGCGTGTAGCTGCGGGCGATGCGGGAGACCCATAGCCCGCTTTATGAGGAAATCATGATTTATATCCGCTTCGGCAAGCTTTCTTCCAAAAAAACCGATATTTTTGCGTTTTAACAATAAATTGACATGCATAGAACACATACTTGTGGTGAATTGAAATTGGCCAATGTAGGCCAGACAGTCGTGCTGAGCGGATGGGTGCAGAAATCGCGCGACTTGGGCGGGATGACCTTTATTGACGTGCGCGATCGCTACGGCATTACGCAATTGGCATTTGATGCCGCCGACGACGAAACACTGCGGGCACAGGCGCGCGACTTGGGCCGCGAGTATGTGATAAAGATATCCGGAACCGTCATCGAGCGGGAAAGCAAAAACCTGAAAATACCTACCGGCGAAATCGAAATCAAGGTGTCATCGCTCGAGGTGCTGAACGCTAGCAAGCTGCCTCCGTTCACGATCGAGGACGAAACCGATGGAGGAGAGGACCTGCGTATGAAGTATCGATACCTCGATCTGCGACGCAACCCAGTTCGCAACAACCTGATCCTGCGCCACCGCATGGCACAGTCCATCCGCAAGTACCTGGACGAGCAGGGTTTTCTGGAAGTAGAGACACCCGTGTTGATTAAGTCGACGCCGGAGGGCGCACGCGACTTCGTGGTACCTAGCCGGATGAATCGAGGTGAATTCTACGCGCTACCCCAGTCGCCTCAAACCTTTAAGCAATTGTTGATGGTTTCCGGTTTCGATCGCTATTTCCAAATCGTGAAATGCTTTCGCGATGAGGATCTGCGCGCCGATCGCCAACCAGAGTTTACGCAGATCGACTGCGAGATGGCGTTTGTAGAGCAAGAAGACATTTTAAACACGTTTGAAGGGCTCACCCGTCACCTGTTTAAAGAAGTAAAAGGCATTGATTTGCCCCAGATTCCGCGAATGGCCTACGCCGATGCCATGCGTCTTTACGGATCTGACAAGCCGGATATCCGTTTTGGTATGGAGTTCGTCGAGCTCAACGAAATCTTGCAAGGCGTTGGTTTTTCCGTATTCGACCAGGCGGAGTTAGTGGTGGGAATTAAGGCTGCGGGCTGCGCATCCTATACGCGCAAGCAGCTGGATGCGCTTACGGATTTCGTGCGTCGTCCGCAGGTGGGGGCCTCGGGTTTGGTTTACCTGCGATACAACGAAGACGGCAGTCTCAAGTCATCAGTAGACAAGTTTTACGGTCCCGAGAAGCTTCAGCAGTGGGCGGCAGCCTTTGAGGCCCAGCCGGGCGACCTGATACTCGTGATGGCGGGCGATAAACACAAAACCCGCAAACAGCTTAACGAGTTACGCCTGGAGGTGGCTCAGCAGCTCGGTTTACGCGACAAAGATACGTATGCCCCCCTCTGGGTAGTGGATTTCCCCTTATTGGAGTGGGACGACGAGAGTGGTCGATATCACGCCATGCACCATCCCTTCACCTCGCCTAAGCCATCGGATATCCCGCTGATGGAAAGTAGCCCTGGGGAGGTGCGTGCGAACGCTTACGACTTGGTGATTAATGGCGTGGAGATCGGTGGGGGCTCCATCCGTATCCACGACCAAGCCCTGCAAGCGCGGATGTTCAGCTTGCTTGGTTTTTCGGCAGAGGAAGCACAGAAACAGTTTGGATTCCTGATGGATGCCTTTACCTACGGCGCGCCACCGCATGGCGGCATTGCCTTTGGTTTTGATCGTTTGGTATCTATTTTTGCCGGTATCGATAGCATCCGCGACGTCATCGCGTTCCCCAAAAACAATGCGGGCAAAGACGTGATGATCGACACGCCGGCGTCCATACAAAAGGAACAGCTGGACGAGCTTGGTTTGCAGCTTGCCGACCGAAAGGATTGATCCGGACAAGAGCAGGATCGTGGCACGCGTGTTGCGGCGCTAAGCCTTGGCAGTGCAACCCTATAGCCGCTTAAGGAAACAATGATATGGCAGTGACCCCCGAATCCCGTTTTTTGAAAGAAAGCGCCACCAAGGCGTTTGACAAGGCACATCGGCAGGTGATCAATTTCAATATTGACAAGTACGATGCGTCTGTGGCGCGTGGGCTTTCTTACCTGAAAAACGTGGAAAACGCCAAACGCAAAGGGCATATTATCAAATGGCGGGTGATGGAAAACCTCGACCGCCTGTTACCCGAGTTTGAAGCCAATTTTCTCAAACGCGGGGGCAAGGTCATCTGGGCAAATGACGCGGCGGAGGCCCGGGAGGAGATTGGTAAGATTATCGCGCAGGCCGGCGCCAAGCGCGTAGTCAAATCCAAGTCGATGACTACCGAGGAGCTCGATCTCAACGAATTTCTCGAAAAGCGAGGTGTGGAAACCATCGAGTCTGACTTAGGCGAATACATCGTGCAATTACTCGGCCAGAAACCTTATCACATCGTCACGCCGGCCATGCACCTGAGCTTAGCGGATATCGCTCGGCTCTTCCACGAGCGCTTTGGCACGCCGCTGGACGCTTCCGCGGAAATGCTCACCCTCAAGGCCCGCGAGTTGTTGCGCGACCGCTACTTGGACGCGGATGTCGGCATTACCGGCGCCAACTTCCTGATTGCGGATACGGGCAGCATCGCTGTCACCGAAAACGAAGGAAACGCGCGTCTGAGCACGACCTTTCCCAAGATTCATATTGCTATCGCAGGCATTGAAAAGCTGATTCCGTCCTTGACCGATTTGGACCTATTTTGGCCCATGCTCGCTTCGCACGGGACCGGACAGCATCTAACGGTATACAACAGTATCCTCAGTGGCCCGCGCCAAGCCCATGAAACGGACGGACCGGAAGAGATGTATATTGTTTTGCTCGACAATGGCCGCACGGACTTGCTCGCGCAAAAGGAACAGCGCCAAGGCTTGTATTGCATCCGTTGCGGGGCATGCCTGAACGCCTGCCCGATCTACAAGAACATCGGCGGCCACACCTATCAAACCACATATAGCGGTCCGATTGGCTCGCTCATCACGCCGCACATGAAAGGCGTGGAGGAATTTAAGCACCTCAGCTATGCATCGAGTCTCTGCGGAAAATGTACGGAAGTGTGTCCGGTCAAAATCGATATCCATACCATGCTGCTCCTCAACCGCCGGGATGCGGTAGCCAATAACCAAAGCTCGAAAATCGAAGCGACGTCGTGGAAATGGTTTTCTTATGCCATGACTAAACGCCGTATCCTCGATTTATTTGGTGGGTCCGTCAAGAACTTCGTCCTCCGCAACTTTTTTGGCAAAGCTTGGGGAAAACATCGGACCTTGCCAAAGTTGGCCAAAAAATCCTTCAGCAAACAGTGGAACCAACGCGATAGGGACGAACTCGCCTAACCCATTGTCTCCGCACACTTTAATGCGTTATTCTGCCCGCATCCTTTCGCATGTGGCGGCTGTGCCGCGCCTTCCCATAATTATTTTGCGAATTGGCACCAATCCCTTAACTTGCCTCTCGTAAACCGACTAAACCGACTAATTTTATCCGAACACCTTCAACACTGACCTAATTATGGACAAAAAAGAGCTTAACGACTATTCGCGCCGAGATTTTCTGAAGACCAGCGCCATCGCGGCTACGGGTTTCATGATTCTGCCCAGACATGTTTTGGGAGGAAGCGGGTTCTTGGCGCCCAGCGACCGAATCAATCTAGGCTATATCGGTACGGGCAAACAAGTGGGCGGGCTGTTGCGAAATATCGCCCAAGTACCCGAGACGATGGTGGTGGCCGCGTGCGATGTCGATAGCCAGAAACTCACAAAATTTGTGGCCGATGCCACCGCTGTGAACGCAGCCAAGACACCTCATCCCATTGCTCGCTACGGCGACTACCGCGAATTGCTGGAACGTACAGATGTGGATGCGGTAGTCGTCGCTACGCCCGACCACTGGCACGCAATGAACGTAATCGATGCGGCTAGGTACGGGAAGGACATCTATTGCGAGAAACCCTTAGCCCTGAGTATCGAGGAAGGGCGCGCCATGGTAAACGCCGTAAGGAAGCACAAGCGCGTGTTGCAGACCGGGAGTATGCAACGCTCGCAATACAACTTCCGGCACGCGGCCGAGCTTGTACGCAACGGCTATATCGGCGATGTGATCGAAATCAATGTATCCGTGGGCGAGCCCGTCAAGCAGTGCGACCTACCTTCCATGCCCATTCCGGATTATTTGGACTGGGACATGTGGATAGGACCCTCATTATACCGGGGTTATCATCCCACGTTGTCGCCGCCCTTGGAAGACGATAAGTGGGCATGGTGGCGGGGATACCGTGATTTCGGCGGGGGGTATATTACGGATTGGGGAGCACACATGTTCGATATCGTGCAATGGGCACTGGATATGGATCACTCCGGGCCGGTCACCTTCGTACCTCCCGGAGCGCCCGGCGCCACCGAAGGGCTGTACTATACCTACGCCAATGGCGTGCGGGTAAACCACAAATCCTGGGGGCAGGGCAATGCCATTCAGTTTGTCGGTACGGAAGGGAAAATTGAAGTGTCCCGGAGCTTTCTGAACACGGATCCCGTTGGACTTGCCAAGCAGGAACTGACGACATCAGACAAACGACTTTATTTTTCCGACAACCACTACCAAGACTGGATCGACGCCATCAAGAAGCGGAGCAAGCCGGTATGTGACGTGGAGATTGGGCATCGTACGGCCACCGTCTGCAACGCTATCAATATTGCCTACGAGCTGCAACGTCCTTTGCGGTGGAATCCGAAGAAAGAACGCTTTGATAATCCCTACGCTAATATGATGAAGGGGCGACCCTATCGGACGGGATGGGATTACTCGGCCTATTTGTAGCCGGGCGACGGCGTTTCCCAAACTAGCGGCGGATAAATTGCGGAGCAGCGGGCTTCGCAATTTATCCGTTTTCTTCTAGGTGGATGGCAGGCCCTGCAGAGAAAAACATTTTTCCTATTTTTGGCGCGAACAAAACTATGAGAACATGCATAAACTGTCGTATTTGATTGTAGCCGCGCTAATGTTACTAGTGGGGTGCGCCAAAGAAGCGCCCATTGACGAGGAAGAACCTATCATCAACGAACCTTTTTTAGAGGGAACCATTGAGATGGGTATGTACAGCCACGACATTGATTTAGGTTTTTTTATCGAAAACCTGGATTTTTCGCGCGATGATGTGCGGGAGCAATTTGTCGAGCTTGCCGAAAATCATGAGGAGGCCCAAGCGTTTTTGGCCTTGATGGAAGAGTACTCCCAGCGAAATCCATTTCTGGGCCTGGCACTGATGATGAACGGTGTCATCTGTACCTACCACGTGAAAGGCGATGTCGTGTTAGGTAAGGGCCAAGGACTGGGATTTATTTATGATAATTACCACAACGCCACCGAGGACCGGGGGCAGTTGTACCTGAAAACACGCACGCGGCTCGAATCCATACCCGAATCAGACCGCGCCATTTCGGTGCAATATGTGCCGTCCCAGGATCTGGGGCCGCGAAACACCCTTGATCTGGGGATGTATCGTCGGCAGGTTGCCGCGCAACGCAGCGTAGTGGCGGGCTACGAATGTCAAGTAGCTACCTACAGTCTTAAGCCTGAGTACGTGGTGGCTCCCGACCCCGAAAACCCGTTGGCGGTGTCGCCCCAGCCGTACAAAGTCGTGGTGTACGCATCGGAGGCGTTCAGCCCAACCATCAATTTTACGCATCCGTTCTACGTGGAGGAGGAAGCGGGGATACTCCGGTTGGAGATCTATTTCGGAAATGCCGATGAGCCAACGCTAGTGATGACGCCTGACCAGATAACGCCTCGCGCCGTAGCAAATGCCGAATTGGAAATTGAGGAAATCGAACCATTGTATGATCTCAACGATGTGCAGGTGGCATGGAAGATGTTCGCGATTATGATGAGCGGATGGGGTGCGATAAGCGACTCGGAATAAGTGTTTACCACGTCGGCTGTGCGAAGGTGCGCATGGACCACAACCGTTCACGCCCGCCGCGCCTCAAATCGCGAGGGATGTCGTGAATCCAAATAATAATCATTTATTTGTAGGGGAAATACAAAAGTTCCCTACTTGCCGAGCGGTCGGTACGGTTAGCCTTGCGATTTCCTGGCAACCTCCTGCCGCGCGTTCGACGTAAATTATAAAACCTGATGAGTACGAAAGACCAAGCCCTGAAAAAGTCCATGATGACCCGCTTTTTGGATGTCATTGAGAAAGCTGGCAACAAATTGCCAGACCCGGCCGTGTTGTTTTTCTTTCTGATGCTGTTGGTGTGGGTGCTATCCGCCCTCTTATCGATGGTTTCTTTTGGAGAGATCGATCCGCGAACGGGCAATGCGCTCGAAGTTCAAAACCTCCTGCAGCCTGCGGCGCTGGTCGGCTTTTTTGAAAACATGGTGACCACGTTTACCAATTTCGCGCCGTTGGGCATTGTGTTGGTGGCCATGCTGGGCGTTGGCGTCGCAGATTATTCCGGATTTATCAACGCGGGGCTGAAGACCATGCTCGGGTTTACGCCGAATATGCTACTCACGCCCATGCTAATTCTGGTGGCGATCGTATCGCATACTGCGGCCGACGCAGGATACGTGTTGGTTATTCCCTTAGGCGGCATTATTTTCTATGCCGCCGGCCGACATCCGCTGGCGGGAATTGCCGCAGCCTTTGCAGGCGTTTCGGGGGGATTCAGCGCCAACTTCGTGCCCTCTGGAATCGATCCGCTTCTGCAAGGCTTTACCCAGTCGGCAGCCCAGATTATTGATCCGGATATTCAACTCAACCCCCTCAATAACTGGGCGTTCACGGCGGCCTCATCCGTATTGATCATCGCGTTAGGCTGGTACCTGACCGATAAGGTGGTAGAACCTCGGCTCAAAGGCGTTTCCGTTTCCGTCGAAGAGGATGAAAAACCGGTGATGGATGCCCTCACAAAACAGGAAAAGAAAGCGTTTAGCGTCGCTACGTTGGCCATGGTATTATGCTTGGTCGGCCTCTATTTTTGGGCTGCTCCAGCGTCGTCGGCTTGGCGAGATGCGGATGGCGAAATCACCTCGCTTGCGGCGCCCTTGATGCGGTCGATCGTGCCCTTGATTTTTGTGATATTCTTGGTCCCTGGCGTAGTTTATGGGCTTATGTCGGGGGTGTTTCGGTCGTCAAAGGATATCGTGGCCAGCATGTCCAAGTCCATGTCGTCCATGAGTTATTACATCGTTATGGCGTTTTTCTGCGCGCTTTTCATCGATGCCTTTGGGAAATCCAATATTGGCGCATTGCTCGCACTCAAAGGCGCGTCTGCCTTGCAAGCCTTGGCGTTGGCACCCCAAGTGACGATTGTTGGTATTGTCGTCATTACGGCGTTGCTTAACCTATTCATTGGGTCAGCATCGGCCAAGTGGGCATTGGTCGCCCCCATCATGGTGCCTATGTTGATGCAACTGGGTATTTCGCCCGACCTGACGCAGGCGGCCTATCGGGTTGGCGACTCGATATCCAATGTTATCACCCCATTGATGCCTTATTTTCCGCTGATTGTCGTTTACTGCCAGAAATACGTCAAATCTACTGGGATCGGTACGCTTGTATCCATCATGATGCCATATACCATTGTTTTTGGCATCGCGTGGACCATTTTTCTCTTGGTGTACTGGATGTTAGGCATTCCCCTCGGCATTCAGGCGACCTACGAATATGTGCCCTAAGGGGCGTGTGTGGGCTTCGCGCTAGCGGTTCGCACGTGCGATATTCGGTACAATAGTAACGGCGCTCCTTCGATG
Organism: uncultured Sphingobacteriaceae bacterium; assembly: GCA_964423925.1. Taxonomy (GTDB): domain Bacteria; phylum Bacteroidota; class Bacteroidia; order Sphingobacteriales; family Sphingobacteriaceae; genus CAYRGQ01. The sequence goes on from CAYRGQ010000026.1 coordinate 44,490, forward strand.
GGAGCGCATTTTTTGTTTGGGGAGCGGCGTCGAGATGCGGACTGGTATAGGATTTGCATAAATTCCATAAAAATGATGTCAACAAACAAAAATTAGTTATGAAAACGAAAATCAAACACATCGGCACCGCTCTCGCGGGGTTATTGCTTGGAATAAGTGCCACCGCCCAACAAGTACCGAAAGAAATAACGCCGCGGAATTCTTGGATCAAGGCGGGTGTTAACGTCGGGTTGCCTGTGGGCGACCTGGCCGAACAAAGCAATTTTGCCCTTGGCGCTGAAGTCAAGGGACAGTTGATGTCCACTCCCAACTGGGGCCTGGGCCTGGCTAGCGGTTATACCCATTATTTTCCTAAATCGGGAAGCGAGAATTTCGGCTCTGTGCCAGTAGGGGCTTTCGTGCGCTATTATCCGGCACGGCAAGGTTTTTTTGCGGGGGCGGATTTAGGTTATAGCTTCCAGACGGGCAGCGGCACGAATGGAAACGGGGGTATCTATGCTCGCCCACAGCTGGGTTACCACAATCGCTTATGGAACATCTTTGCCTTCTACAATGGCGTATTTCGCGAGGCTGATCGGGGTGGCCACTTGCAACACGTCGGCATCGGCACCACGTTTAATATCATGTTTGACTAGTGTAATAAAGTTATGTAGGATAATAGCTTGAGCCGATTAGCTTATTTAATCGGCTCAACAGAACTAAAAAATTAATTTACCGTCCCTAAGAGTCACTTTAGCATTAAGATTAAAGCCACCACTTTCATTCTTGACAAATGAATAATCTAATCCACGATTTTCAAACTGAT
>CAYRGQ010000027.1:0-44236 GCA_964423925.1 uncultured Sphingobacteriaceae bacterium
ATGTTGTTTCGGGAGGATTCAAGTGCGGAAGAAGGGACTCGAACCCCCACGCCTTTCGGCGCCAGATCCTAAGTCTGGTGCGGCTACCAATTACGCCACTTCCGCATAGGATTTTATTTGGACTGCAAAAATAATGGTTTTAATCCATTCCCGCAAACCTATTTTTCAATTTTTCCCGTTAGCTGCCCTGACGTACCTTCCCTCGCAATGCAAATTCCGCACACCGAGCCATTTAAATAACGCGAGCGCCGTACAAATCCACTATATTCGCATTATGAATATCGGTTATATACTTATAACGCTACTGCTGCTTGCGCCATTCTTAGCAGCGGCCACCGACACACTACTCTACCGAATATACGACACGCAGCTACAGGAAGAAATAAGTGTCAACGAACTGGCCCAACGTGCTGTCAGTGCCGATGTCCTTTTCTTTGGCGAGGAACACAACGATTCGGTGGCTCACGTACTGCAACACGAACTTTTTCGCTACTTGCATGCGCTACATACCCCGTTGGCTCTCTCGCTAGAAATGTTTACCACCGATGATCAGCTGGTGTTGGACGAGTACTGCGCGGGACTGATTACCGAAAAAAACCTAGCATCCGATGTCAGTCTGTGGAAAAATTATCCAGACTATCGCCCCCTCGTGGAGTATGCACGCGAAAACGGCCTCCGCGTGGTAGCTGCCAATGCCCCTCGCCGCTACACCAACCGCGTGACGCGCGCCGGACTGGAAAGTCTGCGCGACCTGCCCCATCAATCGCGGGCATTACTAGCCCCCCTTCCCATCGACACCCTCACAGGCGCCTATTACGAAAAGTTTGCTAGCCTAATGGGCGGACATGAAAACATGGGCAGCATGAAGATTTATCAGAGCCAGAATCTTTGGGATGCCACCATGGCCTACCGCATCCACCTGTTTCTAACGAATTACCCCAATGCGAAAGTACTGCACCTAGCGGGCAAATTCCACACGGACGAAAAGTTAGGCACGGTAGCGCAACTGGCAAAGTACGCGCCACATCTACGTGTACTTAACATTTCGTGTTTCTCACATGCCTCGTTCAAGGCACCAGATTGGGACGCGTTCGACCATTTGGCCGATTTTATTATCCTAACCAACCCTGCAATACCGCGAACGTATTAGACAACCTCTGAGGTGGGCAAAAAAAACCTCCGCACAAAGGCGGAGGTGGTCAATACATTCAGATAACTTAATTCGCTTACTGCTTGCTTCGCAACAGGTCTCGAATCTCAGCCAGCAACACTTCCTCATTGGAGGGCGCTGGTGGCGCCTCCGGCGCTGCCTCGTCTTTCTTCTCCCGATTCAGCGAATTGATACCCTTAATAACCATAAAAATACAGAACGCCACAATCAGAAACTGAATGACGGAATTGATGAAATTACCGTAGCTGATAGACACTTCGGTAAGGCCAGCCGCTTCGTTGGCCTCCTGGATGACGTATTTCAGGCTAGAAAAATCGACACCGCCTGTCACGTACCCAATAGGCGGCATAATTATGTCGTCGACCAAGGAGGTCACAATCCGGCCGAACGCTGCACCGATGACCACACCCACGGCCAAGTCTACCACGTTGCCTCGCATGGCAAAGTCTTTAAATTCTTTTAGAAACCCCATATTGAACAGTTAAACAGTGAAAGGTAAAAATTGGAGACTAAAATGAACATTTTAGGCTTAAATTCAAACAATATCAAAAAAAAACTCAATATTTGCAGTGAATTTACCTAGTCTCAGTTTGTATTTAGTGCACTAAAGGCATTCCTATACCAAGTTTCTACGCCAACCCGGCCAGTTTCCAACATTGACTTGGGAAGGCTTGGAAAATGGGCGTGCCCGCTAATAAGACAGGAACAACCTAGCGACCCAATCCTCCACAGGGGGAATGGTCAAATTTGCGTATAAGTAACAACAACCTAAATGAATTAAGTGGCAAGGTTATTGGTTAAAGTACAAATTATCATATTTTCACATTATGACGGAAGTATTACTTGCTGACGACCATGGCATCGTGCGACTGGGGACTTCCATTGTCGTCAAGGAGGTATTGCCCAAAGCAAACATCACCCAGGCGGAAGATTATGACGAGATGATTCGACTATTGGAAGAGAAGCCCTTTGATCTATTGTTCCTAGACATTAACATGCCCGGAGGCAACAACATCAAGATGGTTTCAAAAATCCTGGAGATACAACCCGCGATTAAAATCCTGGTCTACTCCTCGTACGAGGAGACGCTGTATGCCCTGCGCTACATGCAAGCCGGCGCGCACGGATTCCTTAGTAAGAATTCGTCGAAAGCCGAACTTTCGGAAGCAATCACATCGGTACTAGAGCGGGGAAAATACATGACCAACGAAGTACGCGATCAATATTTTGATAGCATTACAAAAGGCAAGGCCGCGATCAAAGCCGAAAACCCGATAAACAAACTATCCAATCGGGAAGTAGACGTAGCGAGGCACCTGGCGCAAGGGATGGGTGTCATTGAAGTATCCAAAGAGATGAACCTCAGCACCTCTACAGTCAGCACCTACAAAACACGTATTTTCGAAAAACTACAAGTCGACAACATCATCGATTTCATTGACAAATTCCGGCTGCACTCCGAAAATTAACTGCGGCTATAGCCTATCAATAGTCATAACGGGCACATCGTTGACGGCCGCCCCGGATAGCGGCTTATGCTGCGGCGCAGTATAGCCGTGCTGCGCATCGAGCTTCCACAGCATTGGGGCCAAAAACGAAATGGCTGCTTGGTAACCCTGCACCGTCGCCGCCAAATTGCCGGTGTCTTTCGAATTTTTCGCTTCGTTTTCGATTTCCCAAGGCCCTGAGAAACCCTGTTCGCGCAACGTGTCAGCAAAAGCCCGCCAATCCATGCTGTCTGACCCGCCAAAACCCGGCAACATCGCTTCGTAATGGTGACGATCCCAGTCGTGTGCTGGTATGGGCACACCCGCTAGTGCCGCCAATTGTGGATCGACGTGCTGCATCGGGTACATGCCGCCCCAAGCCACTTGGGCGTCCGTATTCAATAATCGGGTCGCCTTCACATGGATGCGATGAATACGCGTGATATCGCTTCGCTTGATCACTTCGACGGGATCGGTATGTTGCCACACGTCATGTGAGGGATCGTAAATTTCCCCGTGCGCCTTACTGGGAATCAATGCGTACATCAACTTGCGGGCTGCCAACACGCCCGGCAGGTTATTAAAAGTAGACGTGTATGAAGCCGCGCGCCAGCCTTCCATCGGGCAGTTTTCGTAGAGAATCGTCACACCTAGGCTCTCCGCGTACTTCACGATAGGCTCAAACACGCGCTTATATTCATAGAGGTTTTTTTCGAATCCACCGTCCTGGTTGCCGAGCTCATGATTGTAACCCACAAAAGTGCCCACCTTGACATCATTTTCGTCGCCACCCAGCAAATAGGCAATCCGAATGAGCTTCAACAAGTGGTTTTGGTTTTTTATGCGTTCGGCCGGATCACCGCCGATTAGGTTCTCGAATGCACCTAATGACAGTCGAAGTCCTTGCTGGTTGAATTGCTCAACCAAGGCCTTAGCCGTATCCAGCGTAAAACTGTCGTAGGGCAAATGCGTGGCTGTGTGATCTTGCCGGGTGCCGTCCTTACGAAATACGCACAAATCGATTCCCTGCGCGCCAATCTGAAGGGTCGTGTCTACAAGTTCATCGGTTGTCAGCTTATCAAAAGCCGAACTCATCACCCAAATGGGGTTATTTCTGTTCTGCATGTCTGGCATTGTCAAATAAAAGCGAAATTTACGAAATCAGCTCGGCGCTTACAAAGATTAGCTCGCGGAATTGCTCAACGCAGGATGCTTACAGCCCCACTTATTCGCTCATAGAGTTGATCAGCGGTGATGATATAATAATACGTTCCTGCTGGCAGTTCGTCGCCTTGGTAACGTCCGTCCCACGGTTGGGAACCGTCCGATGTAAACACCCGGTTACCCCAGCGATTGAATACCTGGACCGACGCCGAGGTGTAGGACTCAAGCCCTTTGACTTCCCACTGGTCATTAATTCCATCGCCGTTGGGGGTGAATGTATTAGGGATGGCCAAGTCCGGCAATACGATAACCGTTACTGTTTCCGAACTCACACATCCCTGTACACTGCGAACGGTCAATTGGTAGGTGGTCGTCTCGGAAGGAGACGCGATAGGATTAGGAACGTCGTAGGCATTCAACCCCGGTCCACCTGACCATTCAAAAAACACCCCGTCGGTGACAGGATTTAAAGTGACGTACCCCCCTCTTCGGATTCGAATAGTGGCAAGGGGCTGGATAACCGGCTGTCCATAGACCTCAATCGTGTCCTGTGCCAATTGTGAACAGGCGTAGCCGTCCACCCCATAATTAATAACATGCCTGCCCGGCCCCGCAACGGATGGGTAGAAAATGCCGTCGACCACGCCAGGACCGGAGTATTCACCGACAAATTCTGCCGACGAGGTCGATAGCGATCCGCCGACAAGTGTAATCGGACCATCGTCTAGGCAAGCTGAACGGCTCGCTAATGCTAGCGATGCAACGACTGCTTCCAATACCGCGACACTATACACCGCCGTAACAATTTCACCACCACAGACCAACTCTGCCACATGGCGGTAACGAAAGCCGCCCACCACATCGGTGGACGCCGAATACTCCTCATCTCGGGAAACCTCATGCCACACTCCATTGAGGTATCTGTCCCAACGAATCCCCGCCACCTCCCCATAATGCACCGGCAGCGGGGCCACCGGCCTCAGCCTGAATTCGCTACGTTCGCAAAGCGCCATAGGAGGTACAGTGTCCGTGACGAAATCGCGAGCATCCGTAGCCGGACGTAGCGTGACAGGAGGCGACGTAAAGCGACATCCCTGGATATCCATCGACGCTTGTTCGGCCGCCACAGCCAACCTAAAGCTGGTGCCCGACACACGATCCACCGACAACGTTAGGCTATTTTCTCCTTCCATATCCAGCCATGTGCCATCACTCAAACGGGTCTGCCATTGGTACACAAAAGTATCCCCCTCCCCAGCAGGCAAGTTCCCCTCTAGGACAATGGCATCCACTTGTTGCGGACAATAGTACAAGGTATCCTGCACGATTAACCCGGCGGTGCTCAATAACTCCACCTGCGGGCCACATGGTGCAAATCGAATGTCATCGATAGCTAAGTCATTACCGCAGCCTCCCGGATTATCGTTGATGAGGACCAGATAAAAAGAATGTTGATTACCGGTATTAAAAGAAAAGGAAAACGGATGCCAATAGGGCTGCTGGGTAGGCTCAATATTGCCAGTGGAATACTCAGCGACTACGTTTCCCGCCAAATCTTCTATGACAAAACGGACACGGGGACGCACCAGCTCCGCACAGTTCGACGGACGATTAGCATTCGCGATGGCAGCGGAAAAGACAAATTGGGTATTGGCGCATAGACCATCTACGCGCGTGCGGTAGAACTCCCCCGGAGCATGGCTGGCATTAACCACCAACATCATTCCATCCGCATCAGACGAGTTATCCCCTAAATCGTGCCATTCGCCTCGCCCCTGCCGAATGTTAGACGCTATTTTATATTCGCCATCGCTGAGCGCGCCGCCCTGGTTTGGCCGATAGGTTGTGGTACCCATCCCGAAATCGGGTGTTCCCACGCCAAAGTCGATATGCACAATGGGATCCCCTTGGGATACGCAGTCCTGCCCCCATGCGTCCAGCGACAAGACAAGCATATTAATCCAAATAAAAGGAATGAGATAACCAAAATACCCTTTCATTGAACAGTCTTGATGCCCCCCTGAGCGGTTTGGCCAACACGCCTGGGCAGATGAGATAATAATGGGGAGAAACGGACCGTGCAGATCCATTGAACCGCAGCGGTGCAACGCGCCTTAACGTCAACGAGCGAAGAAGCTACGCCCATACGTAAAGCAGGCAATCTGTAAATTCGATATTTCGTCCACCATGTAGTCATCGTATTTCAATGCTAGCCCGTTACCAGGGAATAGTGGGGCACCTCGGACCCCATTGGTTGTTAATGTTAATGCCAACCACAATTTCGTGTGTTCCAAACGAATGTTGACGTAGCTCCGAATTGAGAAAATCGTAGGAATAGGCAAAATTTAGGGAAGAGGTCATGAAAAAACCGATCATCGCCGCCATTCCGTCTTGATGCCGCCAAGTTAGGCCCGCCCAAAATCGATCAGAGAATTGTCCCTTGAGATTGATATCCAGTCCCATCGGCGCAGGGCGAACCACCTTAACCATAGCCGAGGGCGTGAGATAAAAATCACCTAGCCTAAATCGGTAGCCGGCGGTGAGAAAATAGTGGCGGCGTAATCCCATTCCCCCGTCCTCCCTACTCTGCAAACTATAATCACTTTCGATGAGATTTTGTACAGCGAGCCCAGCAAACATATCCGTTCCGTAGAACCATAACCCAGCATTGACCAAAGGGGATGTACGTGACAAACGATCTGACGAGAGTATCGGATCTGCGGGATTCTGTACCTGCACTTGGGCGGCGTTTACACGATGATGCGCGACACCTACGCCCGTTCCAAATGAGAGCTTGTAGGTTTCAGTGAGTGGCAAATGGTAAGCGAAGTTGAGTTCCGCTGCCGAAAGCGTGATAGGCCCCGTTTTATCGACAAAAACCTTACCTCCGACACCCAACCGATTCAAATTAAAATTAGTCATATCAACCGGTGCATGGACGGTCAGGTAAATCGTCTTCGGCGCTTCGTTGATACCTGTCCATTGCGTCCGCCCGGATAGCTTCATGTCTATGTATGGCTCGATACCGGCTATTGCCGAGTTCAATACAAAATTATTGGCCATGTACATCGTGTAATGGGGATGTTGCTGAGCCAAAACGGGACTATGACCTAACCACCATCCCATCGCGAAAAACGTGACAATCCGCCGCGAGCCCCAGTGCAAGAAAGACTTCGTTTGGTTGCAGCCCATGATTAGGGTTATTAGTATGGACTCGATTTATAATCGGCTAGTAAGTTAAGGATTTCCCGTGGTTTAACAAAGCAGCTGACCAATTCAGCAGGTATTAAAACGCCATTGGCACGTCCGCTGGCTACGGGCCTCCATAAAAAAAGCCCTGCGCGATGCAGGGCTTTTAATAAACTATCATTTTAAGAAAGATAAGGCTATTTGCTGTTTTTTGCCTCTTGGATTTCCAGACGAATGGTTTGCGCCAAGTTTTTAACGTCCTGAAGACCTTTCCTTACCCGCGTGCCAGCAGCGTTGTTGCCTTTGTTAAAAAATTTATCAGCATCACTATCCAACCCCTCGATCAAACTTTTTAGCTCGTTGTACTTCTCGATACTTGCCATAATAAATACTCCTTTTAAATTTGTTAATTGAGTTAATAATCTACTGCGGGCTAAAAGTAGAATCTTTTTTCGGAAAAAAAAACTTTAAAATGCCCAAAACAAGCTGCAAACGCACTTTTTTTTCCACAACCCACAGTAAAATCAGGAATATATCATGCAACAAGACTAACAACTGACTGATTACCAGCTAAATAAAGACAAACAGAAGCTAATCCATCACTTGTCATTTTGCAACTACAAACTGATGCATCGCACGAAAAATGCCTATTTCTCTCACAAAGTCACCTAGCCAGCCGTCGAGGCTTCGAGCTGCTTATAGTATCCCTCGCGGAGCTTATCGCTCACGGCGGAGAAGGCATCGAGCGTGAGGCGGACATCATCTAGCGAGTGTGTAGCCGTTGGAATGAGCCGCAGTATGATCAATCCTTTGGGAATAACAGGGTAGACGACGATGGAGCAAAACACCCCATAGGTCTCGCGTAGGTCCCGCGTCAACGCGGTAGCCTCGTTGAGGTCCCCTTTGAGAAATACCGGGGTCACCATTGTGTTGGTGTTTCCAATATCGAAACCGCGTTCACGCAAGCCCGTCTGCAATGCCCGAGCTACTTCCCACAGCTTCTCGCGAAGCTCCGGCCTATTCTGAAGCATGTCGAGCCGCTTCAGAAGCCCAACTACCATTGGCATGGGCAAAGACTTTGCGAAAGTCTGAGAACGCATATTGTACTTCAGGTAGGTGATGATGTTGCGCTGGGATGCCACGAAAGCACCGATTCCGGCCATCGACTTAGCAAACGTACCGAAATAGACGTCCACCTCTTCGACACAGCCTTGCTCTTCATGCGTACCGGCGCCTGTAGGGCCCATCGTGCCAAATCCGTGTGCGTCGTCTACCAAGAGACGGAACCCGTACTTCTTCTTCAGCTCGACGATTTCCTTCAGCTTGCCCTGTGCACCGGACATGCCGAACACACCCTCCGTGATGAGGAGAACGGAACCGCCCGTAGCACGCGCCAATTTCGTCGCGCGGATGAGCTGCTTCTCACAGCTATCAATATCATTATGCTGGTAAACGAACCGCTTGCCCATGTGCAATCGAACCCCGTCGATGATACAAGCATGCGATTCTGCGTCATACACGATTACGTCATTGCGGTCGACCAATGCATCTATGATGGAAACCATACCTTGGTAGCCATAGTTAAGCAGAAAGCCAGCCTCCTTGCCTACAAAGCTTGCCAGCGCCTGCTCCAATTGGACATGGTACTTGCTATCGCCGGACATCATCCGAGCCCCCATGGGGTAGGCAAGGCCAAAATCGGCAGCAGCCTTCGTGTCTGCTTCCCGGACTTCGGGATGGTTAGCAAGGCCGAGATAATTGTTTAGGCTCCACACCAGCAGCTCCTTACCCTTAAAGGTCATCCTCGGACCGATCGATCCCTCGAGTTGCGGAAAGGAAAAATAGCCGTGCGACCATTCGTGATGCTGGCCAATCGGACCAAAGTTCTTATTTATCTTATCAAATAAATCCACCATACTACACTGTTAAATAAAAGTTGCGGCAAAATTACACATTGTGGCTGAAAAAGGGAAAAAGCATCACGGTTATGCCGTCAAATTGACATTCGTGTGAGCGACCAGCTTTATTATAAAGAAAAAACCGTCGGCCTACGGAGCTACTGCCTGGCCGACGGTTTCAATATGCCGATGTCGTACTCCGACTTAATCTACGTTGTCATGCAAGAACGAATTGTTCGGTCGAATCTCCAGATTACCATCCTCGTTGGACAGGGTAAACCGTGACACCTGCGACTCCGACGAGTATGGCACGTCTTCCAAAGCCATTTTCTTGCGCTGGTAAGCGGGCTCACTTTCCAATTCTTGCAATCCGTTTGCGGACTTAAGCTTCATGCTCAACTCTTTCAGGCGTAGGATACGTTCCTTAGTCTTCATGAGCTTTTCGTCCATATACTCCGATGTCTTGTGCGCATCGGGATCCGACTCCGCCGAAGGGGTCCCAAAAGGCTGCGTCTGGCCGAACGGATTATCCTGCGGCTCGGGCTCGGGGTTAGTCTCGGGCTCGGGGTTAGTCTCGGGCTCGCGGGTCGATGCGCCGAACATCTCCGGCAGTTCGAAATGGAATTGCGAAGCAGAGGTTTTTAACGTATAACCCTCGTCTTCGGGCTCGGTATCCGATGCTTTCTGATCGTCCAGTTCAATCGTATGGCGAATGATGGCATCGTTCTCTGGCGTATTGTTTTTAAACTGCGGCTTAATAGCAGGACCAAACAGTTCCGTTTGCCTAGCGCTGGGCGCCTTGTTGTCGGCCACGGGCCTCAGTACCGGTTCGGTCAGCGTACCAGCCTCTGCCCGGGTATCGCGTTGGATAAACGTATTGATAGGCTTCACGAACGACGAGGTGCTGGGCTCCTCGGGAAGCAGCGGAATTTCCACGCGCTGATTCTCCTGCTCCTTTACGCGTTCCTCGGAGGTTTGGAAGCCGGTAGCGATAATCGTTACGGTCAGCTCCTTATCCAACGAAGGATCGATACAGTTACCCCAAATCAAGTCAGCAGATAGTCCGGCTTTCTCCTGAATGTAATCGGTAATGATGGTGACTTCGTCCATGGTTACCTCTTGTGTTCCGGAGGTGATATTGAGGAGGATGAAACGGGCACCTTCGATTTCGTTGTCTTTCAATAGTGGTGACGCCAACGCGCCCTCCACAGCCGTGAGTGCGCGGTTTTCGCCTTCAGCAACGGCGTTACCCATGATGGCCACGCCGCTGTCGTTCATGACGGTACGCACGTCCTTGAAGTCCACATTCACATAGCCTGGGATCGTTATGATCTCGGCAATGCCCTTGGCCGCAGTCGTTAAAATATCATCCGCTTTTGCGAAAGCCGCCGTCATGGTGAGGTTACCAAAAATATCGCGCAGGCGATCGTTGGAAATCACGAGGTACGAATCTACGTATTTCCTAAGCTCAGACAGGCCTTCTTCGGCCTGCATCCTCCGACGCTTGCCTTCAAAAGCGAATGGCGTAGTGACGATGGCCACCGTCAGGATTCCCAACTCTTTGGCTGCCTTTGCCAATACGGGGCTAGCACCGGTACCCGTACCACCACCCAAACCGGCCGTAATAAAGACCATCTTGGTATTGGTGCCAATCATCCGTTTGATATCTTCAATGCTCTCAATGGCCGAATTCTCCCCCACGTCGGGGTCAGCGCCGGCGCCCATCCCTTCGGTTAGGCTAGCACCCAGCTGCACTTTATTCGGGATGGGGCTAAGCTCCAGGGCCTGCGCGTCAGTGTTGCAGATAATGAAATCCACGCCACTAATCCCTTGCTTGTACATGTGATTGACCGCATTGCCACCACCACCTCCTACACCGATAACTTTGATTATCGACGATTGCTCCTTTAACATTTCAAACTTGAACGACATATTTTTATAGTATTTTGCTCACATCGAGCGTGATACATTATCAGTTTCGACCCGATATTCGTAGGGTAATAATAATAACTTTTGCACAGACGTTTTCCACAATTGTGCATAATGTGGAAAAATCGTGCTTTGTTGAAAACTACCGCTTACCGAGGTAGCTATCGTTGTCGATTTCATTGCCATCGCGGATGATATCCTTGAACCACCGGAGGAAGCCGCGGTCCTTGCTGCGGTCGTCCGCAATTTCCTTCACCGAGGATGCGCCAGACGCTCGACTTTCTTCCAGTTCCAGCTTCCTTTCTTCTTCTTCAATCCCTTTAATAAGCAACCCGATGCCTGTCGCGTAAAGCGGACTTTTCAACTCGTCAAACACGTTCTTAGGCAGTTCATCGTTTTTGGCGAGGTGCTCATTCGGGAAACCGATACGGCAATCGATGCCCGTAATGTACTCCACCAACTGAACCAAGTGCTTAAGCTGAGCCCCCCCTCCAGTGATCACGATCCCGCCAATGAGCTTGTTCTCGTAGCCGGAGGATTTGATCTCGTAGTACACATGCTCGATGATTTCCTCCATCCGCGCCTGAATAATATACGCGAGGTTTTTGACGGAAATCTCCTTAGGATCTCGACCGCGTAAGCCCGGTACGCAAATCACCTCGTTCTCTTTGTTTTCGTCAGCCAATGCCGACCCAAAACGCACTTTGAGCTGCTCGGCCTGGTTGCGCAGCACCGAACATCCCTGCTTGATGTCTTCCGTCACGATATTGCCTCCCAACGGGATGACCGCCGTGTGCCGAATGATACCTTCGTGGAAGATAGCAAGGTCAGTGGTGCCACCGCCAATATCGACCAACACCACGCCCGCATCCTTGTCCGCTTCGTCCAACACCGCTTCAGATGACGCTAAGGGCTCCAGAATCAATTCCTGGACTTCCAAATTACTGTTATCAATGCACTTCTTGATGTTCTTAACCGCATTGACGTGTCCGGAGATGATATGGAAATTCGCTTCGATACGACGTCCGGCGATGCCGATTGGATCCGCAATGCGGGGTTCGTTGTCGATGGTAAATTCCTGTGGCAAAACATGGATAATTTCCTCACCGGGAGGCAGCACCAATTTGTACATGTCCTCGATCAACCGCTCAATATCTAAACGGGTTATTTCACTGTCGTCCTTGCGCGTGAGAATTCCCCGGTGCTGAATGCTTTTGATATGCTGGCCGGCAATGCCCACATTCACGACTTTAATATCCACGTTTGATTGTGCACTTGCTTCCTCCACCGCCTGCATGATGCTGTTGACAGTCTTCTGAATGTTGGCCACTACGCCCCGGCTTACACCGGACGATTCGGCTTTGCCTACGCCCAATACCTCGATCTTGTTCTTCCCCTTTCGTCGGCCGACCGTCACGCATATTTTCGTCGTGCCGATGTCTAGTCCCACCACGATGGGAGAGTCGGTTACAGTTGTCGATTGTGCTTTCATACGTCAAAAAGTTATAATTGAGTGTTTTTATTTTACTTCTTGGGGTTCGGCTTGTTCGCACACCGTTCCCCATTCACATATCTGTTTTTGTTATTCCACCATCTCTGGCGGTCCGCCAAGCGAGTCCGGCATGGGCGGTTCCTCCGGGGGCTCAAATAGCTCGGGCCTGTACCCTTCCCCTCGTTCGCAAACTAGCTGTCCTTTGTATTTTAAGTTCACCGACTTATATGCATCAATACCTACTCGAGGCACGATTTTAGTGTAGAATAACATCAGTTTCCCGAATTTCTCTTCCAATGCTTCACTGGTGCCGAGGATAATTTGTTGCCGGCCCACACGAGGCTCCAACTCGATATCTCCCTGTTCGTTTACGTAGAGCTGCACGACTTGATTGGCCCAAACGCTATCCGCGCTGATGTATTGTGCCGTCTTAAAAATGTGTTGCACCAACGGACTCTGAATGCTGTCTAGCGCCTGGTCGTAAGGCTCTGCGATGTGGCCGTTGGCTACGGGCACGCGCGGCGTGTATTTTAGCGACACGGGTATCTTGAGTCCGGCTTCATCGATATAGAAATTCTTGCCAGCGCTGCTGATGACACGTACCACGGCTTTGCGTTGCTGAATTCTTATCGTCACGACCCCGTCCATATCCCTGTTGACGGTCGCCTCGGCTACATACGGCAATGCTTCAATCGACGCTTCGATCTCGTGATACGGGAGGGTTTCCAGCGTCCGACCCACGATCTGGCCATGGGCCTGCTCGATAATGCCGACGATATCGCTCTGTTCGATAAAGGACTCTTCGCCCAACACGATAACCCGTAAGCTGGTGCATGCCTGCTCACTGCTTTTCACCTCAATGAAACTCATCAGGGCGACCACTCCGCTTAGCACGAGCACTGCCACGATGCACCCCAGCACCGCCTTCCACCTAATGTTTCGTATCCTCCTAAACATCGCCCAAGACCTCCTTTAATGGACCAACCAGCAAATCGATATTACCCGCCCCTACCGTCACCAACAATTCGGGCTTGCGTGTCGCAACAAACTCCTTCACGCCCTCGGCATCAAATACGTATTTCTCCTCAACCGATACGCTCCCGGCTAGCCATTCCGAGGTAATGCCAGGCAGCGGAAGTTCGCGTGCAGGATAAATCGGCATCAATATGAGCGTATCGGACAAACCCAAGACTTTTGCAAAGTCGTCTGCGAAATCGCGCGTACGGGTAAACAAGTGGGGCTGAAACACCACGGTCAGGTTCTTGCCGGGGTAACGCTCCTTCACCGAGCTCAGGAATGCGCGCAATTCTTCTGGATGATGGGCATAGTCGTCTATATACGTATGCCGGTCATTGCTCACGACCACTTCGTAGCGACGCTTGACGCCAGCAAAGCTCGCCAGTGCGGCAGCAATCGCTTCGTCCGAAACGCCCAATAAACGCGCGACCGCGATAGCGGCGACCGCATTTTCGATATTGTGCCGGCCGGGGATACCCAACCGGATATCGCTGATTCGGTCCGAACCCTGCACGTAATCGAAGTAATATTCGCCGTCGAGGATCCGGATGCGTTCGGCACAAGCCTCGGCGGGCTGGTATGCCGAATACGACAGATCCGAAGCGAAGGGCAGGCCTGCCCGAATGATCCGCTTGCCACCGGGCTGCAGCTGCTGAAGGAACAGCTGAAACGACTCCTCCAACTGACCTTTGTCGCCGTAGATATCCAAGTGGTCGGCGTCAGCGGAGGTAACCACCGCGATATCCGGATACAAAGTCAGGAAAGAGCGGTCGAACTCGTCAGCTTCTACCACCACGGTGTTGTTGTCCGCAAACAAGACGTTTGTTTCGTAATTGGTGCTAATACCACCTAAAAAAGCCGAACAGCCGTGACCGCTGGCTGTCAATACATGGGCAATCATCGTAGAGGTGGTAGTCTTGCCATGGGTGCCAGCCACAGCGACGGTATACCTATCGCGACTAATCAGTCCCAACACTTCCGAACGCTTGAACAACATGTGCCCCGCCAGCCTGAATCCGTGCATTATGGCTAGGTCGGCCGGCACAGCAGGCGTGTAGATGAGCAATGTGTGCTCATCCGCTACTCGGAACTCCTCGCGTACCAGCGAAAAGTCATCGTGGTAAATCACCGAAATTGCCTCGCCGACCAACTCACGGGTCAGCTTGGTTTCGGTCTTATCATAGCCAGCCACCGCGCAGCCCAAATGGCGGAAATAGCGCGCCAAGGCACTCATGCCAATGCCGCCAATTCCGACTAGGAAAACCTGCTTGATGTTGTCTATGTTTATCATTACAACTTAAATTATTACCAATCGAATTATTATCCTTCGCCTCTTCCAGCCAATTTTAGCACCTCTCGCGCAATGACCTCATCGGCATCGGTAATCGCCAACTTTGCGATGTTGGCAGCCAATTCCTTTTGTCGCTGCGTGTCAGCAACCAATGCCAAAGCGGTATCAACCAACACGGCACCCGCCTCGTGGTCGGCTATCAGTATGGCGGCGTCTTTACCGACCAACGCCTGTGCGTTCTTGGTTTGGTGGTCTTCTGCCACATTGGGCGAAGGCACCAGAATGACCGGCTTGCCCAGCACGCATAGTTCCGAGATGGTACCCGCCCCTGCCCGCGCCACTATAACGTCAGCTATGGCGTAAGCCAAGTCCATGCGCTGCAAAAAAGCATGCACCCTCACATGGTCACCCCCGGCATTACCTAGGCCTTGCATTAGGCTTTTATGATAAAAACTACCACATTGCCACAGCAACTGCACGTCATGTGCGGCAAACTTTCCCAAGCCGTCCCGCATACACTCGTTGAGCGTGCGTGCACCCAAGCTGCCGCCAGTTACCAAGACGGTTTTCCGCTCGGGAGAGAGACCAAACAACTTGGCTGCCTCGGCCCGCTTCCCTTCAATATCGACCGACTCCCGTCGAATGGGGTTACCGGTAAGCAAGAGGCGATCTGGGGGGAAAAACCGTTCCATTCCGTCAAAAGCTACACATATCCTGGCAGCCTTCGCCCCCAAACGCTTGTTGGTAATCCCTGCATAGGAGTTTTGCTCCTGGATAAGGGTAGGTACGCCCATTTTGCCCGCTGCATGTAACAAGGGCCCTGACGCGTAGCCACCCACGCCTACGGCGACGTCGGGCCTAAACGTCCGGACGATTTGCTTGGCCTTATTCAGGCTCTTCAACAGCTTCAGCGGTAAGGCCAAGTTCTTCCACAGCGAGCTACGGTCAATCCCCTGAATGTCTAGCCCCACGATCTCATAGCCGGCTGCAGGCACCTTTTCCATCTCCATCCGGCCATTGGCGCCGACAAACAGGATCTGCGTGTCCGGCGCGAGGCGTTTTAGGGCGTTAGCAATTGCTATCGCCGGGAAAATGTGGCCTCCCGTTCCTCCACCGCTTATGATTACCCGAGTTGACATGGTGCTGTGACTGTGTTCTATTTTATCCCATCGCTGGGATTTCCCCAATGACGACTTTTTTATTTTTGTCGATACTTGTACTTTCCTCCTTCATTTCATCAATATTTCGGCTTACGCTGAGGATGATGCCAAAGGCTATACTCGTAAATAGTATGGACGTACCGCCCATACTGACCAACGGCAATGGAATACCCGTAACGGGACCCAGGCCCACGGCCACCGCCATGTTGCCGAGGGCTTGCAAGGTGAGCGAAAAGCCCAACCCCGCCGCCAGCAAAGCTCCGAAGGCCTTCGGACTTAGCGTGACGATCCGAATACATCGAAACATCAAGGCGACGTACAAGCAAACCAACACGACACCCCCAATGGCTCCATATTCTTCGACAATAATGGCGAAAATGAAATCCGAGTAAGGATGCGGCAACACGTTGCGTTGGGTGCTATTGCCCGGCCCTTTACCAAAGAGGCCCCCTGAAGCGATGGCAATCTTCGCATGGTCCGACTGGAACGACTTGTCCGTGTCGGCCTGCTCGCCGCTGAGATAGGTTCGAATGCGCGACTCGTAGGTAGCTTTCCTCGGGCCCAACATCACAACCAACGTCAGCAACACCATGACCCCCATGCACACATAGGCAATTTGCTTGAGACTAATCCGCCCGATGACGAGCAACAAAACACTAACGCCAAACAACATCAGCGCCGTCGACAGGTTAGCCGGCGCGATCAGCACAAAGATGATGCACACCGAACCCATGATGGGGAGAAATGCCTTCTTTACGTCCTTGATGTTCTCCTGCTTTCGGGTCAGCGTCCTTGCTAGAAACGTTATCAGCGCTAACTTGGCCAAATCCGACGTCTGGAAGGTCTGATTGATGACCGGAATCGTCACCCAACGATTTGCCTCGTTGATGGTGTTGCCGAAAATCAACGTATATAGAAGCAAGGGGATGGTGATCGCCATCAATATTTTGGAAATGCCGGCATACCAGCGATAGTCGAGCAAATGCGAAAAATACATCAGCGCAAAGCCCCCTATGATCAGCAGCGTATGCTTGACCAGGTAAATTTCCGTACCCTTCCCCTCCTTATACGCGAGTGTCCCCACTGAGCTGTATACGGCTAGCAAGGACCACAGCGAGAGGATGATGATGATGATCCACAACCATCGATCTCCCTTCAGTTTCGAAAATGCCTGTTCCATAGTGTTAATATTTAATCCTCCCTACTCCCAAAATACGGCCAGCTTACAATTCGAAAACCGCCGCTTTAAATTGCTCTCCCCGGTCTTCGTAATTCTTAAAACGGTCAAAGCTGGCACATGCTGGCGACAGCAGTACAGTATCTCCTTTCTCGGCCAGATGGGAGGCCAATTGCACGGCGTCCTGCATGCTGTTGCTATTGACAATTACCTTTGCGTCGCCCTCGAGCGAGTCGTGTATCCGCGCGTTATCCTTGCCGATGCAGATGATCGCCCGCACCTTGGTACGGATAATATCGCGCAGCATTTCGTAGTCGTTGCCCTTGTCAACCCCGCCCATGATGAGCACAATCTGTGGCGCGAAGCTTTCCAACGCATACCATACGGCATTGACGTTGGTTGCCTTTGAATCGTTTACGTAGTCGACCCCGGCAATGGAGGCTACAAACTCCAACCTATGCGGAATATTGGTATATGAAGCCATGCTTTCCTTCATGAACTCATTCCTCAACTCATGGATCTTCCCTACCAATCCGGAGGCCATATTGTTGTATACGTTGTGTTTTCCTTGCAACGATAACTGGTCGATGTTCATAGTGAATATATCTTTTTGGGGTACGCGTATTTCAAACTCCTTGTCATTCAATAAAAAAGCACCAAATTCAAACTTCTCCGCTTGACTGAACGGCAAGCATTGAGCTACGGGCCGGTGGCGCTTCAGCCCGTCAACCGTAACGGGATCATCCGCACAGTAGATGAAGATATCTTCCGGACGTTGGTTCCGAATAATCCGAAACTTAGAATCCGCATAATTAGCCATTTCGTGATCGTACCGATCCAGATGATCCGGTGTAATGTTTAGCAACACCGCGACATCGGCGCGAAAGTGCACCATATCGTCCAACATAAAACTACTGACCTCCAACACATAGTACTCATACTGTGCTTGGGCCACTTGGGCGGCAAAACTCTGCCCGATATTGCCCGCCAAGCCTACGTTAAGTCCCGCTTCGTGTAGCAGGTGCCAGGTCAGCATCGTGGTCGTCGATTTACCGTTCGACCCGGTAATGCAGATCAGCTTCGCATCGGTATACTGGGCCGCAAACTCCAATTCGCCGATGACGGGAATGCCCGCCTCGCGCAACTTGCGGACGATAGGGACGGTACCAGGAATGCCCGGACTCTTAACCACTAATACGGCCCGCATAATCTCGTCCTCGTCGTGATTGCCTTGCTCGAAGCGTATGCCGGCGGCGTTCAATTGTGCGAGATACCCCTCTTCAATCTGCCCTATATCGGACACCCACACGTCGAAACCCTGCTTCTGCCCGAGCAATGCGCTGCCCACGCCGCTTTCGCCGGCACCCAGCACGACCAGTCGGCCGGCTTGGGGATAGTGATATGTGGGAATGTTAGGCATCGCGCAGTTATCTCACTTTAAGGGTTACGATCGTGATAATGGCCAATATGATTCCCGTAATCCAAAAACGCGTCACGATTTTGGATTCATGGTATCCTTTTTTCTGGTAATGGTGGTGGAGCGGTGCCATGAGGAACACCCGCCGCCCTTCCCCGTACTTTTTTCGCGTGTACTTAAAGTACGACACTTGCATGATGACCGACAGGTTTTCGATTAGGAATACGCCGCATAGCACCGGGATGAGCAATTCCTTGCGGATGAGCACGGCGAAGGCGGCGATGATGCCACCAATGGCGAGACTGCCGGTATCGCCCATAAACACTTGGGCCGGGTACGAATTGTACCATAGAAAACCGGTGCACGCGCCCACGAATGCACCCGCGAAGATGACCAGCTCCCCCGAATTGGGGATGTACATGATATTGAGATAATCCGAAAAAATCACGTTGCCGGACACATACGCAAATATGGCCAACGTGCCCCCGATGATGGCCGACGTGCCCGTGGCAAGGCCATCGATGCCGTCCGTGATGTTAGCACCGTTGGAGACTGCCGTGACGATAATAACCACCACCACGAGGAACAATAAGAAAATGGAGGTGTTTCCGTTCAATCCAAAAGTACTCAGTACCCGCGCGTAATCAAATTCATTATCCTTGTAGAACGGTATATTGGTCTTCGTTGATTTCACGTCTTGCGTATAGTAGGTTGCCCCCGTGGCAGCCCGCACGTGTTCAGTGGCATTCGGGTTTTTGGCTACCTGCTCGCGCACGACAATATCCGGATGGAAATACATCGTACAGGCGATAATTATTCCCAACCCTACTTGGCCGATAACCTTGAACTTACCCGCCAAGCCCTCCTTGTTTTTGCGAAACACCTTGATGTAATCGTCCAAAAAACCAATCGCGCCCATCCAAAGGGTCGTAACGAGCATAAGTATGACGTAGATGTTATCTAGTTTGGCAAAAAGTAGCGTTGGAATCAAGATACCCGCAATGATGATCAAGCCGCCCATCGTAGGCGTGCCCTGCTTCTTCTTCTCGCCATCAAGCCCTAAGTCGCGAATAGTCTCTCCCACCTGCTTCTTGCGCAACAAGCCGATAAGCCGGCTTCCGTAGGCCGTGGTGATAATCAGCGACACGACGACCGCCATCGCCGTACGGAAGGAGATGTATTGGAACAGTCCTAGCCCTGGCACGTGCGTGTATTGTTCGATCCAAGTAAATAGGTGATAGAGCATAGGCGATCTATTGTTCGCTGAATGTTTCTGTTAATATGTGCTTATCGTCGAAATCGATCCGACGACCAGCAATTTCCTGGTACTTTTCGTGTCCCTTGCCTGCCACGAGCACGATATCGCCGGGCTGTGCCAAGTGGCAAGCCGCTCGTATGGCCTCTCGTCTATCGACGATCGAAAGCACATTGCGCCTTTTTGCTTCGGGCACACCCGCTTCCATCTCGCGAATGATCGCGGCAGGGTCTTCCGAACGCGGATTATCGGACGTAATGATGACTTTATCACTGTATTGGACGGCCACGGCCGCCATCTCCGGACGTTTGCTTCGGTCACGGTCTCCTCCACAGCCCAACACTGTAATAATTTGCTCCGCTTCTTTTCTCAATCCTTGAACTGCCTGCAACACGTTTGCCACGGCGTCCGGAGTGTGCGCGTAGTCGACGATGCCAACCACGCCTCGCGGGGAAATGACCGTATCAAAACGACCTTCGGCCCCACTCACTTGGCTGAGCGCCAACAACACCTTACTGGTCTCCTGCTCGAGCAAGATTGCAGTCGCGTATGCCGCAAGGAGGTTGTATGCGTTAAAATGGCCCACCAAGCGCACCCACACCTCGTGCTGGTCGACGGAAAGCAGCATCCCGTCAAAATGGCTTTCCACCACTTTGGCTTTGAAGTCTGCGATGGTTTTCAGGCCATAGGTTTTCTTGTGGGCGAATGTGTTTTGAAGCATCACCACCCCGTTTTTGTCATCGGCGTTGGTCAGTGCAAATGCAAAGCGGTCCAAGCCATCAAAGAACGTCTTCTTTGCCTTGATGTATTCGGCAAAGGTCTTGTGGAAATCAAGATGGTCGTGCGTGATATTGGTAAACACGCCACCCGCAAAGTTGAGCCCGGCAATGCGCTGCTGCGCGATGGCGTGCGAACTCACCTCCATGAAGCAATAGTCGCAACCGACCTCAACCATCTCCGCCAACAAACGATTGAGGGCGACGGGGTCGGGCGTGGTATGAGTCGCGGGCACCACTTCGTTATCCACGAGGTTTTGTACCGTCGAAATTAAGCCAACTTGATAACCCAGCTGCTTGAACAGCTGATACAACAGCGTAGCAACCGTAGTCTTGCCATTGGTTCCGGTGACGCCTACAAGACGCAGGTTGTTGGATGGATTGCCATAAAAATTTGCGGCGGCTACGCCGAGTGCAAACGTCGAGTCATCGACCTGAACATAGGTCACGCCTTCTTCGATATTTTCAGGAAGTTGCTCCGCGACGACAACTGAAGCCCCCTTCTGAACCGCGACCGAAATGAAATCATGGCCATCTGCCACCGTACCTCGCACTGCCACAAACAGGCTATTAGGCACGGCTAACCTCGAGTCGAAATGAACAGCTTCAACCAGCAAATGCAGGTTGCCTATTATCTGCCGAACAGGCATGCCATGCAGTATATCCTTGAGCGGTATCATCCTTAGTTTAATTCGATCGACACGCTGGTTCCGACCTTCGCGGGTTGCCCCGCCACCAACGATTGCTTTATTACTTTCCCTTTTCCGCGCACAACGGCCGGATATCCGGCATTTTCAAGCGCATAAAGGGCATCTATCAGGCCCATCCCCTGCACATCCGGCACGGTTCCCTCGCGAATAACTTCATCGTCAAATGGCACACCTTTTATAGTATCCAACCCCGCCGGAGCTTCGGAAGACGCATATCGAGTCCGGATGCCCATCGCATCGTACACTGTCAAGGCTGCATTTTTCGATCCGCGCAGCGTGGGTGGCAACTCGGTATTCCCTACCAATCGCAACTCCTCAAAACTGCTGTGCATGTCTAGGTCGTTGGCGTATACCATGTCCGCCAGCTCGCGGAACACGGGGCCGGCAATCGAAGCTCCGTAATACCCGTTGCGTGGGTTTCGGATTACGACGATCATCGAATATTTCGGGT
This sequence comes from uncultured Sphingobacteriaceae bacterium, assembly GCA_964423925.1. Taxonomy (GTDB): domain Bacteria; phylum Bacteroidota; class Bacteroidia; order Sphingobacteriales; family Sphingobacteriaceae; genus CAYRGQ01. The sequence continues at coordinate 21,585 of CAYRGQ010000027.1, forward strand.
TGCTTGCGGGGAAATAGCCCGCTATTGACGACTGGTATTTGCGATTGCGATAACCAGCCGCACCATCAGCAATCTGAGCGGTGCCGGTCTTCCCGGCCATGCCGTAGATGGGATTGTTGATGCGCTTGCCCGTGCCCATCGTCATGACGCCCTCCAGCATATCCTGCAACTTGCCGATTGTCTCCTTTGACGCGATACGCTTATTGATGACGCGCGTGCCAAACCGCTCAACCGTACTGCCCAAGTGACGGATCTCCTTTACATAGAGGGGCGCCACCATAACGCCGTCATTCGCAACTGCATTATAGAGCGTCAGCATCTGCAAGGGTGTCATCTTGAGTTCGTATCCATAAGCCATTTGCGGTAAGGACAATCCACTCCAGCTCCTGCTTTCCGGCGTTTTAATCAACGGATCACCTTCCCCCGGAATCTGCAGACCTAGTGGCTTACCGATACCCAAGCCATGCAACTGCTTGGTAAACCGCGCCGGATTGTCGCGGTATGCTGTATTAATGATCTTCGTAATTGCCGCATTCGAGGAAACTTCGAAGGCCTTTTTTACCGTAATCGTACCGTACGCATGCACATCCCGAATCGTATGGCGATGCACTTGATACGTACCGTTGCCCGTTTCGACAAGTGAACTGGTGTCTACGACGCCGTCTTCGAGCGCGACGAGAAACGAGGCCAGCTTAAAGGTCGAACCCGGCTCGGCGCTCTGCGCAATCGCATAGTTGAATTGTTCGCGATATACACCGTCGGAGTCGCGCGTGAAATTGGCGACTGCCCGTATTTCACCAGTAGCCACTTCCATCAAGATTACGCAGCCATTGTCTGCATCACTAATCCGCAACTGCTTTTCCAACGCGCGCTGGGCCATATCCTGCATATTGACGTCAATCGTGGATATAATGTCCGACCCGTCGACGGGAGCCACTTCAATATCGCGGTTTACCGGCATCCATACGCCCCCGGCAATCCGTTGCACTAGGCGTTTGCCACTCTTGCCGTCGATGTATTCGCCGTAGGCACCCTCCAACCCCACATGGACATTATCGTCCTGACTCTTATAACCAATCGTCCGCGCCGCCAGGTTGGTAAATGGAAGGATACGCTTATTCTTACGCTCGGCAATCAATCCTCCTTTATAGCGTCCCAAATTGAAAATTGGGAACTCCCGCAACTTCTTCAACTCTTGGTGTCCCACGTTTCGCTTGATCAGGAAATAACGGTTTCGGCGCTTGCGCGCGTCCTTCAACGCGGCAGCATACTGCACCGACGATCTGTCACCGAAAAAGGCTGACAGCTTGCCCGCCAACGAATCTACTTTGGAGAAGAACACGTCGTCATCCTCGATGCCCGGCGCCAGCAGGTCCATACGTACGTCATATTCCGGAATCGACGTAGCCAACAAACTGCCATCATTGGAATAGATATTTCCCCGAACTGCTTCCACGTCAACATAACGGGTAGAAAGGCTATCGGCCATGCTACGCCAGTCCGCACCCTCCACGTATTGGACATGAAATAGCTTGACCAACACCGCGATGGCGAAAAGCACGATAAGCCCAAATGATAAGTAGGCCCTCAACAATATGTCGGTACGGATATTCATCGTTCGTCCACTTGCTAATTCCCTTTTCTGACTAATGTTATTTTCTTTGGAGGCTCTGTGCGCTCCTTGAGTCCAATGCTGTCCGCCCGCTTGGCAATTTCGGTCTGCGTCGTCAACTTCATCATCTCCGCCGATATCGACTTATAATCCCATCCCATTTCCTTGACTTCGCGGCCCAGCCGGTCGATCTGCCGCACGGTCCGCTCGGCGTAATGTCTATTGGCGATATAAATGATGGCCAGAAATCCTATGAAGGCCAAAAACGGCACGTAACCCACAAAAGACATCGAGGAAAAGCGATCGGTGGAAAATACCGAACGGAAGAAGCTGCTCGTTGCCTGCGCTTTTTCCTCAACGGTATCCTGCAACACCTCCTGTTGCTCCTCGGTCAAGGGCTCCTGCTTATATCTGTTTTTTGCCATTCCTATCTTTATTGCGAAACGGTTACGCTATTTTTTTCGCGACACGCAATTTAGCGCTCCGCGCCCGGCCATTCACTTCGATTTCGGCCTCCGACGCCACAATCGCTTTCCGTGTGACCGGTCGCAAGGGCTTGATCTCGTTTCCGAAAAAATCCTTCTCTACCTCACCCCGAAATTTGCCTTTCGCCATGAAATGTTTGACGAGCCTATCTTCCAGTGAATGATACGACATCACCACCAGCCTACCTCCCGGCCGAAGCACCTGCACCGCCTGCTCCAGAAAGTCCTGCAAAGCCTCCAGCTCCCCATTGACTTCGATACGCAAGGCTTGGAATAACTGCGCGTGATACTTGTGCGCCTTACCGCGCGGCACCAACGGCGCCACCAATTCCTTTAGCTGACCCGACGTCCGGATCGGCGTTTGCATGCGTGCCCTTACTACGGTAGCCGCCAAAGTCTTGGCGTTTTGCAATTCACCATACATGCCGAAAATCCGATGCAATTCCGACTCCTCGTAGGTATTGAGCACCTGTTGGGCATCCAAATCACCCACTTGATCCATCCGCATATCCAGCGCGGCATCAAAACGTGTCGAAAAGCCCCGCTCCGCATCGTCAAACTGATGCGAAGACACCCCCAAGTCCGCCAGGATGCCGTCCACTTCACGCACGCCTTGCAAACGCAGGTTATTCTTCAAGAATTTAAAATTTTGATGGATGAACACAAACCGCTCATCATCTATAGCGTTTCGCAACGCATCCGGATCTTGATCGAATGCATATAGCCGACCTGCAGGACCCAGCCTACGCAATATCTCCCGCGAATGCCCACCGCCACCGAAAGTAACGTCCACATACGTGCCGTCCGGCTTTATTTCCAGCACATCCATGCAGGCATCCAACATGACGGGAACATGGTACGCTTCGCTATTCATCGCCACCCTCAATATAGGTTCCTCCCATCACCTCTTCCGCCAGCGAGGCGAAGTCATCATCATCCTGCTCACTTTCCCACAAGGCATCGTATGCCTGCTTCGCCCACACCTCAATCTTATTAAACTGGCAGGCAAGCACCACCTCCGACTCAATACCCGCATAGGCCAACAGCGACTTCGGCAACAACACGCGGTTCGCGGAGTCGAGCATCAACTCACTGGCACCACGCGTAAAATCCCGGATAAACTTCCGATTCTTAGCATTATAGGGATTGAGCTTGGCGAGCTTGGCGGTGGTTTTATCCCATTCTTCGCGCGTGTAGATGACAAGGTTCTTCTCAAACCCTCGATTGACGACAAGCCCAGTACGCTCCACATCAGGCACTTGCCTTTTGAGCATGGCTGGCAACACCATCCTGCCTTTGGTGTCTAGCTTACAATCAAATTCGCCAATCAGGTTACTCATCGACAACGGATAAAATCACAAGGTAAAAGTAGATATAATGCCCCACTTTTCCCCACAATCACCCACACAAAAGTTTTCCACACAAACATCATGAAGAAAACACTCTGATAATCAATACATTGAAATAAAATCACACCAACAGTACGCTCACAACAAATCTCGCATCAACCTCCCCGACACGGTTACAAGTGTGGATTAGAAGAATAAAAACAACCCCTGTGGGACATTGTGGGAGAAACGATTTGCTTTTGCGAGCATAAATCAAACCTAGTTCGCAACTTCTTTAATATAACTAAGTGATTCGGGCGTGACTTGTTATCTTTGCACGAAAACAATCTCTATTTTCTGAAATGAAAAAATCTGTATTTGCGTTATTTACCTTGCTAGTGGCAACCGCCCTGGCATCCACCTTACATGCTCAAGGTACCCTATTGCTTCGCAATCCGAGTATCAGCCAACAGCACATCGCCTTTGTCTATGGCGGCGACATTTGGGTGGCCGACAAGTCAGGTCAGAATCCCCGACGCCTCACCATTAACCCAGGCGTCGAACTCAATCCGGTGTTCTCGCCTGATGGTCAGAAAATTGCGTTTACCGGAAATTACGACGGAAACACGGACGTGTACGTCGTCCCCGTTCATGGGGGCGAGCCTCAGCGCGTAACACACCACCCCGCCGCCGACATCGTTAGAGGCTGGCTGGATAACGACCACGTCTATTTCACCACCACGCGCGAATATCTATACGCCCAGAGCCCGAGGCTGTACAGTGCGAACATCCACCGCGGGGCCGAGCAACCCTTATTAATGCCGGAAGCAACGCAGGGATCGCCCTCACCCGACAAGCGCTATTGGGCATACATCAAAAACACCGACCCCACCGAGCGCGACCGCGTGGCGTTTAAGCGCTACCGGGGCGGCGGCATGCCTTCGATCTGGATATTCAATACCCAATCGCACGACGTAACGATTGTGCCGGGCGAGAATAGCAACGATATCAAGCCTGTTTGGCTAGGTGATAACGTGTACTTCCTCTCTGACCGAGAAAAAATCGTTAATATCTATAGCTACAATACCCAATCGAAATCGATTGAGAAACTGACGAACTTCTCCGACTACGATGTACGGACGTTGAATGGCCACGGCAATGAATTGATATTCGAACAGGCAGGCCGCCTGCACATTCTTGACTTGGCTACTGGAACCACGCGAAGCCTGTCGATTGACATCCACGCGGACGTGCTCTTTAAACGGCCCCATTACGTCAATGTCGAGGACGACATCCGCGGCTATAACATCTCCGCAACCGGCGTTAGAGCCCTGTTCGAGGCGCGCGGCGAGATATTTTCCATTCCTGTGGACAAAGGCGAACCCCGCAACATTTCGAATTCCCCTGGTACGCACGAGCGCTTTCCGGCTTGGTCGCCCGACGGCAAGTGGATTTCTTACGTTTCTGACGCTCGGGGCAAGTATGAATTGGTACTGCGCGATCAGTTCGCCAAAAACGAGCCGACCTACATAACGCTGGGTGATGACTACCTGTACTTCCAGCCTACCTGGTCTCCAGACAGTCGGAAGCTTTTCTACGGCGACGCGCATTTGAACCTATTCTATATAGACATTGACAGCAAGGAGGTCGTAAAGGTGGATAGCGATGTCTTGGCATCCACAACCGGGCGCACCTACAATAGTCTTCAGCCGAGCTGGTCTCCGGACTCCAAGTGGATTGCGTACATCAAGACGTTGGCTAACGGCGTGTCAGCATTGTTTATCTACAACATGGACACAAAGGAAACCAACCAGGTAACCGACGGCATGAGCACGGTACGCGGCCCTGTTTTTGGCGCTGCAGGAAATTACCTGTTCTTCACGGCAAGCACCAATATTGGGCTGACCAATTCGGGCTTGCATATGTCCGCCTACGACCGATCGCCCGAATTCAACGTCTACGCGATCCTACTCGCCAAGGACACACCCCGTATTATCAAACCCGAGAGCGATGAGGAAAAAGTGAAGGAAGAAAAACCAAGTGAGGAAAAATCTGACGACGACGAGGAAGAAGCCACAAAAGACGAGAAAAAGGATGACAAGGCAGTGCAAATCGATTTCGATGGCATTCAGCAACGCATCGTTGCTTTACCCTTGCGAGCTGGCAACTACTCACTCCATGGCGGTGTTCCCAATATGCTACTCTTTCAGCGCGGCGGCACGATTGGCGCTTATGACCTTAAGAAAAATGAAGAGAACACCTTGGTTGAAAACGCCCGCGGCTTTACAATATCGGCCGACGGCAAAAAAATGTTGTATCGCCACGCGAACGGGTTTAGCGTCGTGGACGCCGGAAAAAAGCCTGCAAACACGGACGCAGGCAGAATTAAGTTCAACGGTGCCAAGCAACGCGTAGATCCTGCGGCCGAATGGGCGCAAGTGTACAACGAGGTATGGAACTTACAAAAGGAACTGTTCTATGTAGAAAACATGCATGGGGTGGATTGGGAAGCGAAAAAGCTCAAGTATTCAAAGTTTTTGCCTTATGTCAACCACCGCTCGGACCTCGGCTACCTCCTCAATGAACTGATGGGCGAGATGGTCGTGGGCCACAACTACATATACCCTGGCGACGAACCCTCCACCCCTTCGGTCAGTTCAGGCGTGTTAGCGGCCGACTATCGCATCGCAAATGGCGGCTATCAAATCGCAAAGCTGTACACCAACCACAGCTGGAACCCTTCCTTCAAGGCGCCATTAGCGGAGCCCGGTTTGAATGTTAAGGAGGGTGACTACATCGTCGCGGTAAATGGCGTTCCCGTGTCGGCCGACGTAAACATCTACAGCCTGTTTGACCATACGGTGGGTAAAATGACCTCATTGAAAATCAACAGCAAGCCTTCGCTCGACGGGGCACGCGAGGTTATTGTACGCCCAATCTCCTATTCCGATGAAATGGCCATTCGCCAAATGGATTGGGTGGAACGCAACCGAGCGAAAGTCGACAAATTGAGCAACAACCAAATTGCGTATGTCTATATGCCGAATACCGGCCGGGCGGGCTATGACTTCTTCAACCGCTACTACTTCTCGCAGATGGACAAGAAAGCGCTGCTACTGGATGAGCGGAATAATGGAGGTGGATCCGTCGCCGACTACGTGATTGATTTGCTGAATCGCGAATTGATTGCGGGCTGGAAAATTCGCGATGGACGAAGCTTCACAACGCCTGGCAACGGAATTTACGGACCGAAAGCCATGATTATCAACGAAAATGCAGGGTCTGGAGGTGATATGATGCCTTATATGTTCCGCTTCCACGGATTGGGCAAACTAGTGGGCCGTACTACTATGGGTATTTTGGTGGGCATCAGCGGGTACCCTCCCTTACTAGATGGCGGTCGCATTACGTCACCGAACTTCGGCATCCATGACCTTCGAGGAAATTACATTATCGAAAACGAGGGCGTGGCCCCCGATATTTTCGTAGAGCAGATGCCTAAAGACCTGCTCCAAGGCAAGGATCCTCAATTGGAACGCACGATCCAACTACTGCTTGAAGAGATAAAAACCTATCCTTATATCGATATCGTCGACCCCAAAGATCCGATTCGGGTTAATTAGTTTACGTCGATTGAGCGTGACAATCGCCCCATGTGCAGGATACACATGGGGCGATTGTTTGTTTAAATGCAACGTTGAATTTCTGGATGCTTACGTCTTAGTCGCCGTCCTAGTGTCGCTTTAGCAACACCCAACCTGAATGCGTGGTGCTTTGTCTACCTGCGAAAGTTCTTATCTGGTAATAGAAGGTTCCTTCTCTCAGGTTAGCGCCATCCCAGTCATTTCTGTATTCCACGTTGTGGTACACTTCCTGCCCCCATCGATTGATCACGGTGACCTCAACGCGATCGAAGCCTTCGATACCGCCAATTTCGAAATAGTCATTTCGCCCGTCGCCGTTCGGAGTGAACACGTTGGAAATATATAAGAAAGCCGGAACCACGGTCACCGTCGCTGTAGCCATAGCGCAATTTCCAGGCCATGCACGCTCGCATATACGATAGGTCAACCGATAAACACCAGGAAGCGTACCAACCAGCACGTCCAGACGACCATCTGCATGCAATGTTATCGCGTCATCCCCTTCCACAACCAAGACAGATACGGCTGACTCCGTTGCTGGCAACCCGCCTATTAGGTCATTATCTAGCACATTAAGCACATTTTTGGACCCAATACGGTAAGCTTCGACACCGTCGACTTGGTCATCGTGCGCTACAACGCCAAGGTTCTCGACCATAATAACGATACGGCCGGATTCGACGTTGCCATAGTAATCCACCACTTCGAACGTGATCACTACCGGGACGCCGACGGGAACTTCGGGGCTAAGCGAGATGAGGATATCGCCGTCTTCAAGAATCCTTATGGAAACCCCTTGCGGCTTGTCAGTGAAAGAAATCGCCGGAGTCAGGTCCGTGCCTGATATTCGTAAGTCAGATACGGGGATCGTGAGCGATTGCCCTACAATACTGGTTCGCTCGATACTCGTCGCCACCGGCGGTTCCACTACCGTTACGACGACGAAAACTAGGCCAGAACAGTTCTCCGGCGCGGAGTTGTCGCATAGGGTATAAGACAGCCTGTAATCACCAGCAGGAGTTCCTGTAGAGACGCTGACCTTCCCGTCCGGATATAGCAAGACCCCCCATGCGGGCTTCCCGTCTGAATCCATTAGCGGAATCGCCGCGTCTAACGAGACGCCCAAGACGAAAAGCCTCACCTCATCCAGATTCACGGGTTTCCCCGAGGATAAATCATTATCCACGACGCTCGACGTCCACCCTCCTAGCCGACCATTAATGGGTCCAAAATAATCATCCTTAGCTTCGATGGTTTGGAAATCTGCCAAAACGGTCACAGAAGCGCTCTGAATGTCGACAAGGCCTTGCTCCCCTCTGGCAGTGGCCGTGTTCGTTACCGAGCCCGCGTCGAGGTCCGCCTGCGTAATCGTGTAGGTCGTGGCAAAGACCTGCCGGTCGCCGGGAGAAAGGGCAGCGATGGTCGCCGAAAGTCCCGTAAGCGGATCGTCGACCCCAATATCCTCCAGCGTCACGTTGCCCGTGTTCTCAACCGTAACCGTATAGGCCAGCTCATCCCCAACCGTAGCGTATTCTTCCAGCCCGGAGTCGCCGTTGACCGAAACAAGCGCCTTGGAAACCGCCCCCCCGGCTGCTGGTCGGCAGGCGTGGTCACCGAACTTGCCTCCCCTCCCGCCGTGGCCGTGTTCGTTACCGAGCCCGCGTCGAGGTCCGCCTGCGTAATCGTGTAGGTCGTGGCAAAGACCTGCCGGTCGCCGGGAGAAAGGGCAGCGATGGTCGCCGAAAGTCCCGTAAGCGGATCGTCGACCCCAATATCCTCCAGCGTCACGTTGCCCGTGTTCTCAACCGTAACCGTATAGGCCAGCTCATCCCCAACCGTAGCGTATTCCTCCAGCCCGGAGTCGCCGTTGATGGAAGCCAGGACCTTCGCCAGCGTGAAGGCGGGAGCCGCACTTTCTATATAGACCATGTTTGAAGCGATGGGCGAGATCGGAGGGAAATCCGCTGCGTTACCCGTGACATTAACGATGTTCACGACGCCTCCAGCGGCGATATCCGCTGGGGTGACCGTGTACTCTCCCACTAATATCACGGATTGATCAGGGTCGAGCTGCCCAGGCACGCCCGGCCAGGACGAGCCTGTGGCTAGACTTGTATTAGGAATTACTCCTCCCAGCGTGGGGTCTGTTACGACGATATTCTCAACCGCTACCTCCCCGGTATTCGTAATCTAACGTATAGGGAATGATATCACCCTCGTCCACGGGCCCTATAACTTCTGTCTCTTTGACAATCGCCAAAGAGATCACGTCCAAGTAAAAGTAGCTATCTTCCACCTCACCATCACCAGCGACGCCGACGGGAAGAATCAATTCATCCTCATTGGTCGCATAGCGCAAACGAACGTAGCTAACTCCAGCCTGAACATCGGCTGGAACCGCCCACGAGAGGATCGCTGTACCTAAACTGCAACCACCTTCCGCACGCTCAGATTCTTCGAACGTCCCGTCTCCGTTGAAATCGATCCATCCCGCAACTTTACCTGTGCCCGCGCAAGAAAACCCTCGTTCAAATATGGAGCCTGCACTTAAAACGAGATAACCCTCACCCCACGCGTTTTCTTCCTCTCCGGACCACAGTATTCCATTATACTCGTCCGTTATAAAAACTTCAGTAGAAGTTCCTTCAGCATCGGGGCCTAAGGTTCCCAAATAGTTTGAACTGGGCGGCAGCAGTTTCGCGGGAGTGTACGCACTTGTGTTCAAATTCATTGGCACACCATCCGCTGGGATAGAGTCGTCCGAAAACGAAAGCTCCTGAATGAGGTGCATGGCTTCACCGTAACTCGATGGGGCATCGCCAAAATCCGCATGGGGTGCTAACACACCAAAGGCTACAGCGGTAATACCCCCAGCAGCACCGCCCTGTATTTCAATGTCCGCAGTAATGACCGGAGTCGGATTATTCATTAAAAGAAAAGCTACTGCCGCGGTCCCTTGGTCGGTACCGGGCCCGAATCGCAAACTTTGGGTTTCATCGGTATAGTTCGTTTTCTGGGTCCAATAACTTCCTGCAATTAAAGCCGTCTTCATCTGGAAAACGTACCACTCACCGGCTCCCCTTCCTTGAATATGTTCATTCAACGCTGAATCGCCGTTGTCGACGCTTAGAGATTCAGCATCCGCCATCACAAGCCCCCACAACGGATAGGGAGCGCCATCCAAATAGGCTTCAACCCGAACGGTAAATTGTGTTAATCCTCGGCTACGGCTAATGCCATTCACCAACTGATTCGCTGTTCCAAGCCCGCCCGTATGAAAAAGCTTATCAAGCCCATCGTACATATAATTGCCAGGTCGGTATGAGCGTAGGACCTGATCTGCTGGCTCCCCTCCGGTGTGGGATACGTTCTGTAAGGTAGCCACCACCTCCAGCTCCCGCCCATCCAAAAACGTATAGGTAGAGACCGATGTCGCACCCTCGGACAGGACGACATTGTCCGTTCCATTCGAGCCGCCACCCCACGTAAACCACAGCAACTGATCTAAGTATTCACTCGTACCGCCAGTTGCATATTGGCCTTGAGCCATGGGAATTGATGCGAAAAACGCCAAAAGGAAGGCGAGCGCAACGAAGGCTGCTCCGGTTACTACTTGGCCAAGAATAACGGGATACTGGATTAAGCTGGGCAGGCTCCGCGTTTCCCTCCCATCAAGCCGGGGTGCTCGAACCACATCGGACGGATGCCTCGCAAGGGGGTCACGGCGTAACATAATTCTCGGCTTAAGCGGTTTATGGGTTTGGCGTTTTTAACGTATTGATTTAGCTTTTAACGCAGGCCCGCATTGACACCTAGAATTTGCCAAAGCACTCCCTCACACACATATAACATCTCCGTGCGATGGAGCGAGCGCCCTTACAAATCCCTCCGAAGAATCATTCGGGCTTTTACGCCGCGTACTAATGCCTATTGATCTCGGCGGGCGTGTTCAGATAGGTGCCCCACCGCGAATCACGTTTCGTTATATCGGCTTTTGTCGCTGCGGGCGCTTTTGACGAACTCATCCCCCCACTCACCTCGACCCAATTAAAGATAAAACATAAACTATAAGTTCATTACATATTAATATAAAATAGCATTTTTTTGCTAGTTATAAATGTTAAAATAGCATATTTTTAGTAGATGAAGTCAACAATACCTACCTTGTGTCGACAAAGAAATTACATGAAGTTGTAGTTCGACCAATTGATGTACATTAGCCCAGGGAACCGATTACTAAACGTGTCGACCTTCGATTTTTCGCGCATAATCGTATCTTTGGAAGGAAGGCTGAAATCCGTAGTCCAGCGCCCGGAATCACAAACACAGGCGCTTTGCGGTGGAAGCAGCGATTTGACCTTTGTCGTAACATAAACCGTGTATAGAATCCCCCATAACCACACAGCCTGCCGGCCTCAAAAAGTAATATTAGATCCCGTTTCGCGTATTATGGCAAAACAAAAATTGCATCTACTCGCTATCGTTCTCACGCTGGTATTTGCCACAGCCTTTGTCCCCTTGGCGGGCAATGCCCGGCAAGACACCCTAAAAACACTTGCGTACAATATTCATCACGCCAATCCCCCGACCAAGCCGGGCCTAATTGACTTGCCAGCCATCGCACGCGTAATTAACGAAAGCGGCGCAGATCTGGTAGCCCTGCAAGAGGTGGACGTAAGGACTGAGCGAGCGGGCGTGAACAATGACCAAGCCGCCGAACTTGCGAAGCTAACCGGCATGTACTCCCATTTCGTTAAGGCGATCGATCACCAAGGAGGCGACTATGGCGTGGCCATTCTGTCGCGCTTTCCCATCTTAGACCAGGGTGGCGAGCATCTACCCATGGCCGAGAGCATAGGCGGCGAACCACGCGTCATCGCGTTTGTTACCGTTGAGCCCGCTCCCGGAAAGCCCGTCACGTTTGCCAGTACGCATTTGGATCTCAAACCCGAGAACCGGCGGCTGCAGGCTGCATACATCGCTGACCGATTTGCAGCGACGCCCCACCCCGTCATCGTGGGTGGCGACTTCAACGCCGTACCGGAAAGCGATGTCATCGGCATCCTTGACCAACACTTCAGGCGGTCGCAAATTCCAAACGGCTTCACCATACCGGTTGATAACCCAACGCGCGAGATTGACTTTATTATGTATCGTCCCGCAAATGGATTCAAAGTCGTTCGCCATACGGTAATCGACGAACCATACGCCTCTGACCACCTGCCGGTCTATGTGGAACTCGCGTACTAGTACGCAATGAGAATATCCTTAAACTTAGCCGTTCTAAGACTTGGGACGGCTTTGTGCTTTGTAACAGCGCCTGTTGACAACACCTCCCTTCCCGAAAACAAGTCCCTTACAAAGCGACCCGACATCGCCTAGCGGCAAATGTCGGGTAAATGACGGGCTAAAAATGATCACATTAATTAGATAAACCCCTACTATTACACCACAAACCACTTGAATATGCAACAACCACTATTAGGGCAAAAACTAGTCGCCTTGCGAAAAGCAAAAAACCTCACGCAGGAAGAGTTGGCAGAAAAAGGCCGGGTGAGCGTACGCACCATCCAACGCATTGAAGCGGGCGATGTGTTACCACGAACCTACACGGTAAAAATTCTGCTGGCGGCGCTAGGCGAAACCTACGAATCCTTTACTCACTCAACACACTCGCACATGGAAACACAACGAAACACCACTCCTATGGTCAGTCGACACACCCTGCTCATTGCCGCACTTGCGGGCGCGGTATTCTTAGTATCGGAGACCATCCTCGGCGCAATGGACTTTGATTGGCTCACCCAAAAAGGCAACTGGAGCGCCGACGGAAAATCGGCGTATATTACATTGACCGTACTGATGGTCGGTTCGTACGCGCTCTTCGCGCGTGGGTTTATTGCGTTGGCCTCCCTCTTTGAGCAGAAACTGTTAAAAGTGATTGCGTATGCACTCATTTTTGCCACCGCAGCCATCGGCGTGCTAGACGTGATCTCGCTGAACACTCCCGACTACAGGGAGTATTTGCTCCCCTATGCCGTGGCCTCCGTCCTCTTCGGGGCATTAAGCCTGGTTTTCGGCATCTCGCTCCTCCGCCTGCAAGACAGCATGAGCGAATTATCGCGCGTAGCCGGCATTCTCGAAATAATCGTAGGCGGGCTATTAATTACCGTCGTACTTTTCTTCGTCAGCTACATTATCATGATTCCGGCTGTCGTAGTGGAAATACTGATTCTCTACCGAGGATACGAATACCTGTCGAAGGCAGAATCCGCACAGTCTGCCTAGCGCACGACCTTCAGACGATGGCAAAGGGCCGCCCTCCTCCTGGAGAGGCGGCCCCTTTTCTTAGCGCTGCACGAGGGCACGTTTTCCTGGACTAGCAACACTTTCGTTTCCCTCAAACCTACCCCAAAACACCATAAACCACAATTCACTGACTGACAGATTATTGAGCGCAACCCCTCTATTTTGGCTTCCATAAATTTGTTTAGTACCTGAAAAAATGTACTTTGGCTAAAAATTAGCACACTTAGAATGGTAAAAAATAGCACCCAACATACTGCACCCGAAACCGTGGAAGAGGCCACCCTGGACGACGGCATCCACCATGTGAATAACCCGGTACTGGACCTGCCCGCTATCGTCAAAAACTACCTGGGCAAGGTCAAGGGCTACCGGCAGGAAGCGAATAACTTTTACTTCACGGATGGCCACGCCGAGGTGGAAGTGAAAGTCGTAAGCGACGAGATTATCCGGGTGCGGCTGGCACCGAGCGGCCAGTTTTTGGAGGAATTCTCCTATGCCGTGCCTCAGACCGATAAACGGGTCGAGGTGTTTTCATTTGCGGAGGACGAGAACAGCTATCGCGTGAAGACCAATACGGTGACCTGCGTAATTAATAAGGCAAACTTCCACATCGCATTCGAAGACCGCAAGGGCAAGATATACAACCGCGACCATGCGCCCATGCATTGGGAAGAAAACCCCGACTTTGGCGGGTACTACGTATACTGTACCAAGACAGCCTTTCCCGAGGAAGGGTTCTACGGGCTGGGCGACAAACCTACCCACCTCAATGTACGGGGACGTCGTTTCGTCAACTGGAATTCGGACACCTATTCCTTTCAGTTCAACCAAGACCCGCTGTACCGGAGTATTCCCTTCTACATCGGACTGAACGAAGGACAAGCCTACGGTATTTTCTTCGACAATACCTTCAAGACGTACTTTGATTTTGCCGCGGAATCCCACGACCAAACCAGTTTCTGGTCCGAAGGCGGCGAGCTCCAATACTATTATATCCATGGTCCGAACATGATTGACGTCGTGAAGCGGTACCACACGCTCACCGGCACGCATTACCTACCGCCGATGTGGGCTTTGGGATACCACCAATGCCGCTGGAGCTACTACCCCGAAAGCAAGGTAAAAGACTTAGCACGTAACTTCCGGGAACGCCAGATCCCCTGCGATGCGATTTACCTCGACATCGACTACATGGACGGCTACCGTTGTTTTACGTGGAATAAGCACCATTTCCCCGACCCTAAGCGTATGATTAAGGAGCTGGCGGACGACGGCTTCCGCACGGTGGTGATCATCGATCCGGGCATTAAAGTGGACAACAATTATTGGGTATTCCGCGAGGGCAAAGAAAACCATTTCTTCTGCCGCCGAGGCGACGACTACTTTATGGAAGGCTTTGTCTGGCCGGGCCGTTGCCAGTTTCCGGATTTCACCAACGAGAAAGTACGTGAGTGGTGGGGCGGCTTATTTGAAGGCCTGGTGGATGCCGGCGTGGCGGGCGTGTGGAATGACATGAACGAACCGGCAGTATTCGGACGGGGCACGTTCCCCGACGATGTGCGTCATAATTACGACGGCTACCGTGGATCGCACCGCAAGGCACACAATGTCTACGGCATGCAAATGGTACGCGCTACGTACGAAGGGCTCAAAAAGTTATTCCACAAACGGCGTCCGTTTACCATCACGCGGGCGGCGTATGCGGGCACGCAACGCTATGCCTCCGTATGGACAGGTGACAACATCGCCACATGGGAACATCTCCGGTTAGGCGTGTTGCAGTTGCAACGTCTCTCGGTCTCGGGCATGCCCTTCTGCGGTACGGATATCGGCGGTTTCAGCGGCGAGCCGGACGGCGAGCTGTTTACCCGCTGGATCCAATTCGGTGTTTTCTCGCCCTTCATGCGCGCGCACTCAGCCGGCGATACCGCAGAGCGAGAGCCGTGGAGCTTCGGCCCAGAGTTCGAAGCCATAAACCGGAAGTTTATTGAACTGCGCTACAAGCTCCTGCCTTATATATATTCGGTATTCTGGGAACAGACCAACTACGGCTTCCCCATTCTGCGCCCTATCACGTTCCTCGAACAAGACATCGTCACCAATATGCCCCGAGAGGAAGAATTCGCCTTCGGGGACAAGATTCTTGTGTCGCCCGTACTTCACCCCAACCAACAGTCGAAAATCGTGTACCTGCCGGCAGGAAAGTGGTATTACTATTGGAACGATGCGGCTTATGAAGGTAAGCAGGAAATCGAGGTGGAAACGCCCATCGACGAGATGCCGATGTTTATCCGGGGCGGCACGGTGCTCCCCGAATACCCCGTTATGCAATACGTTGATGAGAAACCGATCGACTCCTTGAAATTACGTGTCTATTACAGCAATAACGAGACAAATAGTTATCTTTATGAGGACCACGGCGATACGTTTGCGTACGAACAACATATCTATCTGGAGAAGAAGTTCGTAGTGAAAGGGAGCCGTACTGACTTGACGATTACACAAGACGTCGAAGGGATGTTTTCCGAGCGCTACGACACTTACGATCTTGCGCTCATTGGCTTGCCGTTTAGCGCAACGACATTGCTCGTCGACGGTAAAAAAATGAGCCTGACACGAAACCAGGATGGCCATTATACCGCGAAGGTTCCCAAGGATTTCAGGCAAATTGTTGTGTCGTGACCAACAGCATGATAAACTAACCCGGTAAACTATACGCACTATGCAGGCACCCGTAGAAACATTTTCTCTCTTCACCGATTTCGATATCAGTCTTTTTCGTGAGGGCCGGCATTACAAGCTGTACGAAAAGTTTGGTTCTCACGTCGTGCTCAATGAGGGAAAACGGGGTACCTACTTCGCCGTATGGGCGCCCAATGCGGAAAGCGTACAGGTTATCGGCAATTTTAACGGGTGGAACCCCTACTCGCACCAACTTTTCCCCCGCTGGGACAGTTCTGGTATATGGGAGGGTTTTATTCCCAATATCAGCATTGGAGAGCTGTACAAGTACCGCATCCAAAGCTATCAGGGCGAGATCTTGGAAAAGGCGGACCCCTTCGCACTACTGAACGAGGTTCCGCCGAGTACAGCTTCTATTGTGAGCACCAATTGGTACGAGTGGGACGATACCGAATGGATGGACGGACGGCGCGTGCACAATGGGCTCAACAAACCCATGTCGGTATACGAAATGCACCTCGGCTCGTGGATACGCGATGCTAACGACCCAGACCGCTTGCTCAACTACCGCGAAGTCGCCGACAAGCTCGTGCCGTATCTGAAAGAAGCCGGTTTCACCCACGTCGAGCTGTTGCCAATCATGGAACACCCCTATTATCCCTCATGGGGATATCAAGTGACGGGATTCTTTGCGGCGAGCGCGCGTTATGGTTGTACGCAAGATTTGATGTATTTCGTCGAGCAGATGCATCAAAATGGCATCGGCGTTATCCTAGACTGGGTTCCCTCCCATTTCCCAGGCGACGCCCATGGTTTGCATCGGTTTGACGGCTCGCACCTCTACGAACACCAAGACCCGCGCCAAGGCTACCACCCGGACTGGGGGTCCTACATTTTCAATTACGGGCGTAACGAAGTACGTTCGTTTCTGATCAGTAATGCGTTGTTTTGGCTAGATCGATACCACGTAGATGGCCTTCGTGTAGATGCCGTCGCATCCATGCTGTATCTCGACTACTCCCGCAAGGACGGCGAGTGGATTCCCAACGAATTTGGCGGCCACGAAAACCTCGACGCCGTACGTTTTCTCAAAGAATTCAACGAGGCCGTCTACGGATTCTTCCCTGACACACAAACTATTGCAGAAGAATCCACTGCGTGGCCAGGCGTAAGCCGACCCGTATACAGTGGAGGCTTGGGCTTTGGGATGAAATGGATGATGGGCTGGATGCACGACACGATCGGCTATTTTAGCCGCGACCCGCTATACCGCAAACACCATCATAACCAAGTCACTTTCAGCATTTTGTACGCCTACCACGAAAACTTCATATTGCCTTTATCGCACGATGAAGTCGTACATGGCAAGGCCTCGCTTATTAATAAGATGCCGGGCGACGAATGGCAGAAATTTGCCAACTTGCGCACGCTCTACGTCTATATGTTCACCCATTTAGGCACTAAGCTGCTGTTCATGGGAGGCGAATTTGGCCAGACTTCCGAATGGGACTTCAACAAGCAACTAGACTGGCATCTCATGCAACATGAACCTCACAAAGGCATGTTTGAGCTAGTCAAAGCGCTCAATCATTTGTATCGAGGCGAACCTGCCCTCTACGAGCACAGCTTCAGCCCCGAAGGATTCCAATGGGTCGAAGCGGGCGACAACCAAAATTCCGTTTTGGCCTATTTGCGCAAAGGGCACGACCCCAAGGACGACGTATTGGTTATCCTCAACCTGACGCCCGTAGTGCGTTACTATTACCGATGCGGCCTGCCGGCTGCTGGGGAGTGGGAAGTCCTGCTTAACTCAGACGAAAAACGATATGGTGGGAGCGGCGTAGAGCAGCCCGATGTGGAAGCCGAAGCGGTCGATTGGATGGGTTTGCCCTGGTCGGCCAACCTCACCCTTCCGCCACTCGCCGGATTGGTGCTGCGCCAAAAGCCCGGCAAAAGCCTCAAGCTAAAGAGAAATTCCGTTACGGACAAACTAGTCGCACGCAAGGCCGACAAGAAAACCAAATAGTCCCTGAGCGGACGACACTAGCCAAGGGCGACTACGCAGGGCAACCCTCGCTGACGCCCAAACAAGAACCAGCAGTAAACTGCTTAAGTAACTAATTTGCCAACACTGTAGCGTATGGATAAAACAACCTTATCCGATCAGTTGAGAAATCCCGATCGGCCGTTATTACACCTAAGCGCCGAGTGCTACCCGGTAGCGAAGGTCGGCGGCCTGGGTGACGTGGTAGGGGCTCTGCCCAAATACCTGACTAAAGCCGGCATCCGAACGTGGGTAGCAATGCCTTGGTATAATAAGCCGTTCGTACACAAGCATCAGTTCGACGTCGTTTACAGGGGCACCTTTCTTCAAGGTGTCCGAGAGCTTCAGGTGCAGGTTATGAAGGAGAAGACGAACGCCTTGGGGTTCGAGCTCTTCCTCGTCCACATCCCGGGTCTATTGGACCGCGACGAGGTATACGGATATGCCGACGAAAGCGACCAATTCCTTGCCTTCCAGCATGGCGTGTTGGCCTGGCTTTGCGATACGAAAACGATTCCCTCCGTCATCCATTGCCATGACCACCATATCGGGCTGACACCATTTATGATGTACCATTGCGAAAAATTCGCCCTGCTAAAGCAGGTGCCGACGATAGCGACGGTACACAATGGCCAGTACCAGGGCTGGATGGATTGGAACAAAGTAACGTTGCTACCTCCCTATGAGTCTTGGAAATGGGGCTTGCTCGACTGGGACCGGACGATCAATCCACTAGCCGCCCTGATTAAATGCTGCACGGCCTTCACGACGGTATCCGAAGGCTACCTTGGGGAGCTGATGCAGCAAGCTAACGGATTGGAGCGCTTGTTTGAAATGGAACGCGCCAAGGGTCATGGCATCGTAAACGGCATAGATACCGACGTGTGGGACACGAAGACGGATGACATGCTCGCCAAAAACTATAACATCACAACCGTGAAGAGTGGCAAGCAGGCCAACAAGGAATGGCTGTGCGGCACTTTCGGGCTGGATCCCTCCCTGCCGATGTTGGCCTTCATTGGACGTTTTGCGGGCGAGAAAGGGGCTGACCTTCTTCCGGAAATCGTGTCGAACGTACTGAATCACCTCGAGACGCGCTTCAGTATCGTTATATTGGGCTCGGGTGATCCAGGCGTACAGCAATCGATCGATCACCTAGCCCAACAGTATCCGGGCCAACTCGGCGTATACATCGGCTACCAGGAGTCCCTCGCGCATTTGATTTATGCCGGAGCAGACTTCCTGATCATGCCATCTCGTGTAGAACCCTGCGGGCTTAACCAATTATACTCGATGCGTTACGGCACGATTCCGATTGTCCGCAGTATCGGGGGGCTTCGCGACACGGTTCGCGATGTCGGCGAGGAAAATGGCTATGGCATCCAATTTCTTCATGCCAATGCGGGCGATGCGACGTTTGCCGTGCACCGCGCCAGCATGCTCTACGCAGACCGCAACCGCATGCAGCAACTACGCAAGCAAATTATGAAACTGGATTTTTCTTGGGATAAATCCGCAAAGCGCTATATTCAAATTTACGACCACATAACGACTTAAATTATGAGTGCCAACGTGATTTCCATCGTACTAGGTGGGGGCAAAGGAACAAGACTCCACCCACTAACTGACCAACGCTCGAAGCCAGCGGTTCCAATTGCGGGCAAATACCGCTTGGTAGATATCCCGATTTCGAACTGCTTGAACTCGGGCTACCACCGCATCTACGTGCTTACCCAATACAATTCAGCATCCCTGAATTCGCACATCAAGAACACGTACAACTTTAGCATTTTCAGCAAAGGCTTTGTGGATATCTTGGCGGCTGAGCAGACCAGCGAGGGTGCGCGCTGGTTCCAGGGTACTGCCGACGCCGTGCGCCATACGCAACGCTACTTGCAACACCACGACTATGAGCACGTGCTGATTCTCTCGGGCGACCAGCTCTACCAAATCAATTTCCAGGAGATGGTGGAAAAACATGTTGCGGCCGAAGCCGACCTCACCATCGCCACCATTCCGGTGAACGCGAAAGACGCCACTTCTTTCGGTATCCTTAAATCCGATGACGAGGGGCACATCACCTCCTTTATCGAAAAGCCAAATAGTTCGCTCCTACCCGACTGGGTGTCTGAAGTGAGTGACGACATGAAAGCCGCCGGACGTAATTACCTGGCTTCGATGGGCATCTATGTGTTTTCGAAAACGGCCCTCAACAAACTCCTTACTGAAAATGAGGGGATGGACTTCGGAAAGGAACTGATACCGGACGCTATCGGCAAATACCAGGTACGCAGCTACCAATACGACGGATACTGGACGGACATTGGTAACATCGATTCGTTCTTTGAGGCTAATATTGGCCTGACAGACGACATCCCCATGTTCAACCTGTTTGACAAAGACACCGTCTTTTCACGTCCGCGCATGTTGCCGCCTTCCAAGGTGTCTGGCACGACCATTGACCGGGCCATCCTCGCTGACGGATGCATCGTCGCTGCCGAACGCATCGAGCGCTCAGTGATTGGTATACGGTCGCGTATTGGCAAGGGATCCGTTATTCGCAACACCTACATGATGGGGAGTGATTTTTACCAAACGCTCGAAGATATTAATCGGGTGAAGGCTGCCGGACGACCGTCTATGGGCGTAGGCGAAGGCTGCCATATCGAAAACGCCATCCTCGACAAAAATTGCTGCATCGGCGACAACGTCCGAATCACCGGAGGCCATCACCTCGAAGACGGCGATTTCCCCGAATATTCGGTGCGCGATGGTATTATCGTCATCAAAAAACGCGCCGTATTAGAGAGTGGAACCGTAATTGGATAGGATCGAGAGATACGAGATTTGAAATATTGACATACGAACCGTGAGATACTGACTGGTCAGTCGCGAACAATGCGCTTGTTTCCTGTTTCTACGTTAATATTTCAAATCTCGCACTCCGATTTCTACTTTCATATTACCGATTTCCCTTTTCGTATTTCATCATTCACTCAGCCCTATTTACCCCCAAAAAATCCATACCTTCGTACATAAATGAACAATGATACGATTGTAGCGGCAGCGACACCTAGTGGCAACGGAGCGATTGCGGTCATCCGCCTCTCTGGTCCAGAAGCCGTAACGATAGCAAACACAGTATTCCACGGCCAAGACCTTACCCAACAAGCCTCGCACACGATCCACTTCGGAACCATCCGCGAGGGGGATGAAGTGCTGGACGAAGTGCTAGTTTCCCTATTTATAGCACCGCGATCTTATACCAAAGAGAACGTTGTAGAAATCTCAACACACAACTCTACTTATATTATCCGCAGGCTGTTGCAGTTGCTCATAGCCCGTGGTGCGCGGGCGGCAGCGCCAGGAGAATTTACCCACAGGGCTTTCCTCAACGGTGGTCTGGACCTTTCCCAGGCCGAAGCCGTGGCCGACCTCATCGCCGCCGAAAATAAGGCTTCACACGAAATTGCGATGAACCAGATGCGGGGCGGCATCAGCAACCAGCTGCGCCATATGCGCGAGCAACTCATTGAATTTACGGCCCTACTCGAACTCGAGTTGGATTTTTCCGAAGAGGATGTGGAATTTGCTGACCGCGCGCATTTCCTGACCTTGCTGGCCCAGGTTAAAGCCCATGTCAACAGCCTCATCACCTCATTCGAATACGGCAACGCCATCAAGCATGGGGTGCCGGTAGCGATTGTCGGTAAACCGAACGCCGGGAAGTCCACGTTACTCAATGCCCTGCTCAACGAAGAACGCGCCATTGTCAGTGACATAGCGGGTACCACACGTGATACCATCGAAGAAGCCATAACTCTCGACGGTATTACCTTCCGGTTTGTTGACACGGCCGGACTCCGCGAAACCGCCGACCAAATCGAAGCCATCGGCGTGGCCAAAGCGCGCGAAAAAGCCGCAGCCGCCAAAGTACTGCTCTATCTATACGATGGACAAAACAATACGGCTACCGAAGTGGTCAGCCAAGTAAAGGAACTCCACCGCGAAGGCCTGATTGTAATCCTCGTTCGTAATAAAATCGACTTAGAGGGCCGTTACGATGCGTCCAACGAAATGGACACCGCCATCAAACTGGCACTTTTCGAGGGTTACGCAAGCCATATTGTTCCTATCTCCGCCAAAGACCCCGCTTCGGTAACGACGTTGAAAGACTTGCTTGTCAGGGAGATACGTTCGCTTGCTACCGAGGATCAGCATGTCATCACGAATCTGCGCCACGTAGAAGCCCTTCGTAAAGCCGAACAGGCTATCGAAGAAACGGAACAAGGTTTTGAGATGGGCCTCCCCGGCGACCTGCTGGCTTCCCACCTGCGCGACGCCCTGCGCCATATCGGCACCATCACCGGCGACATTGATGTCGATCGCGATATCCTTGGAACGATTTTCGGGAAATTCTGTATCGGGAAGTAGTTGCATATTACTGGATATAACTAGATATTAGTAAATAAACATAAAGCATTGAATATGAGTTATTTTCAATGCTTTATTGTTTGTAATGCATTAGTTTTGAAGCGATGCATTTTT
>CAYRGQ010000028.1:0-43756 GCA_964423925.1 uncultured Sphingobacteriaceae bacterium
CGTCTGCCATTTCCCCATCGGCATTCTTTAAAAGTGCATTTTGATAGCGTTTATTCAACGCAGCAAAAGAGCAGGAGAGACGTTTAGGCGCGTAGATCCGCATGCTTGGATGCGTCAGCTTTCACCGCCGAGGCGAGGGATTCTATCGCGGTAGCAAAGCCGACACTACGCTCGAGATCCTGGGTGTAATCGGGAAAATGCCCTTTTCCTGAACGAAAGACCAGGGTAGAGGCTTGTTCCTCACTCAATGTGTCAAACCTCCCGAGCAAATGCCATTTGGCGGAAGCTGGCAATCGAACGACCTTTTCCGTTTCCCTTCGTCATCCGGTTGCGTTAGGGTGATTAACAAGGCAGTTCCCGAAAGTACAAAATCCGCCGCGTGTTCGGGGGCGACCACGACGTAAGCACGTCCCGACAGGGTGGGAAAATGAACCATGCCTATTAAACGAATAATAGAAGGTTTTAGTTTGCTCGGAAAGCAGTTTTCCAAGGAAAGCCCGTCTGTGTCAACTCACTAGGTAGCATCGCATTACTCGGTTAGCTGGGCTAACGAGACCCACGGAATCCCTTCCTCAAGCGTATACCCACGCAGACTGGCGGGAGAACGTCCTGTTTAAAACAAAAAAATCTGTCCCACTTGGTGGGACGGCTCTATATATCTGAATGTACAAAGCCCTGGGGGCAGCTTTACGCAACGACGCTATACACGCCGTCTTTAGTTTCCAGTTCCGAACGTCCGCCCATTAGGAACTCATCCACCTTCCGGGCGCACTCACGCCCTTCGGAAATGGCCCAAACTACGAGCGACTGTCCGCGACGCATGTCGCCTGCAACGAACACATTGGGTGCCGAAGACTGATACACACCTTCAGCCGCCTTGACATTGCCACGGGAATCCAGTTCTACGCCCAACTGCCGCAACAGGCCGTCATGCTGGGGATGCAGGAAACCCATCGCCAGGCACACCAGTTCGCAAGGGATCTCACGCTCGCTACCTTCCACTTCGGTAAATTTGATGGGCCTACCCAATCCGTCCGTTTCCCAATCAAGGTCCACGACCACGGCTCCGGTCAGATTTCCGTCCGCGTCGCCTACGAATCGCTTCGTCGCTACGGCCCAATGCCGTTGGCACCCTTCCTCGTGGGAGGTCGTGGTTTTCAGCAACATCGGGTAGGTGGGCCAGGGCATGGCTACCGTACGCGCTTGCGGGGGTTGGGGAAGGAGCTCAAACTGGGTAACCGACGCCGCGCCCTGCCGATTCGATGTGCCTACGCAGTCGGATCCCGTATCACCACCGCCGATGACCAGCACATTTTTTCCCGAGGCCACAATATCAGCCTCGGCTATGGCCGCGCTGCTCACGCGCTTATTTTGCTGCTTAAGAAATTCCATCGCAAAGTGAACGCCTTTAAGTTCCCGGCCCTGCACGGACAGGTCGCGTGGGATGGTAGATCCGCCTGCCAGTACCACGGCGTCATAATGGGTCAACTCGCTTGCCGGCACATTAACACCCACCTCGGCATTGCATTTGAAAGTTACGCCTTCTGCTTCCATAATCGCTAGCCGCCTATCGATGACCCATTTTTCCAGTTTAAAGTCGGGAATACCGTAGCGCAACAATCCTCCGGGTTTGTCATCACGTTCATAGACGGTGACCGCATGTCCGGCCTTCGCCAACTGGGCAGCAGCGGCAAGTCCGGCTGGACCACTCCCGACGACAGCTACCGTTTTCCCTGTCTTCAAATGGGAAACGGCAGGCTTCACGAAATCTCGCTTGTACGCAATTTCAATGATGTGCTTCTCGATTTCCTCGATCGCCACCGGCGGACGATTAATGCCCAGCACGCAGGCCGACTCACAGGGAGCAGGACAAATACGTCCGGTAAATTCGGGAAAATTATTCGTCGAGGCCAATATCTGATACGCTTCTTCCCATTTTCCACGGTAAACGGCGTCATTAAATTCCGGGATGACATTGCCCAGTGGGCAGCCCGAGTGGCAGAACGGTATTCCGCAGTCCATGCAGCGTGCAGACTGTTTGTTGAGTTCCTCATCGCTGTACAGTGCGACGAATTCGTTGTAGTGCTGTTTGCGGTCCGCCACGGGTGCTTTGGACGGAATTGTCCGGTTATATTCTTTAAATCCGGTTGGTTTTCCCATGATTATGCTTAATTAAGAGGTCGCAGTTTCTAATTTTTTGAGTAACACACTTTTGTATTCCCGTGGGAATACCTTTACGAATTGTCGCTTCTCGGTCTTCCAATTCTGCAGAATGGCGTTGGCGCGCACGCTGTTGGTCAGGTGGATATGCTTCTGCAACAAGCCTAAGATTGCGGTTTCGTCTTCGGGTTCCAACGGGTCGATGTCGACCATCTCGCTGTTGCAGTTCTCGGCGAAATTACCGGCCTTATCGTAAATCCAGGCGATACCCCCGCTCATACCCGCAGCGAAGTTACGTCCCGTCTGTCCCAAAATGAGTGCGCGGCCACCTGTCATGTACTCGCATCCGTGATCACCCACGCCTTCCACTACTGCCGTGGCACCCGAGTTGCGTACGGCGAAGCGCTCCCCAGCTTGTCCGCAAACAAACAGATAACCGGAAGTAGCACCGTATAAGGCCACGTTGCCGATGATGATGTTTTCATGGGGAACCAGCTTGCTATTGGCAGCGGGATAGATGGCCAATTGCGCGCCCGAAAGTCCCTTACCGACATAATCATTAGCTTCGCCAGCCAACTCAAAGGAAAGACCTTTGACTGCAAAGGCTCCGAAGCTCTGTCCGGCCGAACCTTCGAACTTATAGTTGATCGTGTTGTCGGGCAAGCCTTCCGACCCATACAGCTTGGACACTTCATTTGACAGCAGCGTGCCGATGGTCCGGTCGGTATTCTTGACGGCGAACTGGCCAAATACTGGAATCTTGCTTTCCAAGGCCTTGCGCGCTTGTTTGAGCAGGCCCCAGTCGAGAATCATGTCCATTCCGTGGTCCTGCGACTCGGTCTGGTACAACGTATTGCCGTTTGGACTGTGAGCTACGTGCAAAACACCCGACAGATCTAGCTTCTCAGCCTTCCAATGGCGGATATCTTCCCGCTTCTTCAGGAATTGTGCCCGGCCGACCATCTCG
Organism: uncultured Sphingobacteriaceae bacterium; assembly: GCA_964423925.1. Classification (GTDB taxonomy): domain Bacteria; phylum Bacteroidota; class Bacteroidia; order Sphingobacteriales; family Sphingobacteriaceae; genus CAYRGQ01. The sequence continues at coordinate 3,128 of CAYRGQ010000028.1, forward strand.
TTCACCGTCCGAAATCCCAAGGATGCCATCGTCTCGCGCAGCTCCTCCACCATAAAGCGGAAAAGGCTTACGATATCCTCTGGCTTGCCGCTGAACAGCTTGCGCAGTTCAGGGTCTTGCGTCGCGACACCCACCGGACAGGTGTTCAGGTGGCACTTGCGCATCATGATGCATCCGCCCGCCACCAATGCGGCGGTAGCGACGCCCCATTCCTCAGCCCCCAAAAGCGTGGCGATGGCGATATCGCGACCGGTTTTCAGTTGCCCGTCCGTTTGCAGCACCACGCGGCTGCGCAACCCGTTCTTGACGAGGGTCTGGTGAGACTCCGCCAATCCAAGTTCCCAAGGCAGGCCTGCATGCTTAATGGAGCTAATGGGGGAGGCCCCCGTACCGCCGTCGTAGCCAGCAATCAAGATGACGTCGGCATGGGCTTTAGCAACTCCAGCAGCTATCGTTCCCACGCCTGCCTTTGATACCAACTTCACGTTGATGCGTGCAGCCCGGTTGGCATTCTTCAAATCGAAGATTAGTTGTGCCAAATCTTCAATTGAATATATATCGTGATGCGGGGGTGGCGAAATCAGCCCCACGCCGGGGGTTGAATGGCGTACCTTGGCAATCCAGTCATCGACCTTGTGGCCAGGTAGCTGTCCGCCTTCACCGGGTTTCGCTCCCTGCGCCATCTTGATTTGCAATTCGTCGGCTTGGGTCAGGTAGTTGGATGTGACGCCAAACCTTCCTGAGGCCACTTGCTTGATGGCTGAACGCATGGAGTCACCATTCGGCAGGGGTTGGTAACGGATTTCGTCTTCGCCGCCTTCGCCCGTATTACTCTTCCCACCAATGCGGTTCATCGCGATGGCCAACGTGCTATGCGCTTCGTGCGAAATGGACCCAAAGGACATGGCGCCCGTAGCGAAGCGCTTGAAAATCTGCTCGGCAGGCTCGACCTCATCCAGCGGCACGGGAGTGCGGTGGCGCGCGAAGTCAAGCAATCCGCGCAAGGTGTACATGCGCTCCTCTTGGTTGTTGACCAAAGCCGCATACTTTTTGTACGTTTCGTAATCGCCCGTGCGGCATGCGTGTTGCAGCAGGTGCACGGTTTGCGGGTTGAACAAGTGGGCTTCGCCGCGGCGCTTCCATTGGTAAATGCCTCCTTCGGGCAGCAGGTTCTTGGGCGTGCGTGAGCTGCCGAAGCCACGTTCGTGTTTGGCAAGTACCTCGCGTGCAATATCGTCAAGCGCCAGACCGCCGATCCGGGACACCGCGCCGCAAAAATACCGATCCACAACGCTCTTGTCGATGCCTAACACTTCGAAAATTTGCGCACCGTGATAGGACTGCAACGTAGAGATGCCCATTTTGGAGAATATCTTTAACAGTCCTGAACAGACGGCTTTCACATAATTTTTTGCGAGTTGCGGCCAACTCAATTCCGTTTCCAGTATATTTTCCTGTTTCATGGTCCGGATGCTTGCCAGTGCCATGTAAGGGTTGATGGCCGTCGCGCCAAAAGCGAGTAAGCAGGCAAAGTGATGCACCTCCCACACGTCGCCGGCTTCGACGACTAGCCCTACGGCACCCCGGTAACCCGAATTGATCAGGTGGTGATGCACGGCAGAGACTGCCAATAGTGAGGGAATGGCCGCATGTTGCGAGTCGATGGCGCGATCAGAAAGTATAAGCACCTCAAAACCATCCTTAACCGCGTCCTCCGCGTAGCGACATAGGCGTTGCAGGCCATCTTCCAGGGCGCCTGGCTGGCCATTCGCCTTGAAATAACATTGGAGTGTCTTGGCCTGGAACACACCGGTATCGATACTACGTAGCTTTTCCAGCTCCTTGCTGGTCAGGATGGGGTGTTCCAACGCTACGCAATGGCAGTGCATCTTGTCTTCGTCCAGGATGTTCCCCGCGTTTCCGATGAAGGTTGCCAGACTCATCACGAGCCGTTCGCGGATGGGGTCGATAGGCGGGTTGGTTACCTGCGCGAAATATTGTTTAAAGTAGCTTGATAGGTGCTGGGGGTGCTCGGAAAGCACCGCGAGCGGCACGTCCGTTCCCATGGAGCCAATGGGTTCTTTGCCTTCAAGCGCCATCGGCGCGATGATCTTGTCCACGTCCTCACGCGAATAACCGAATATCTGTTGGTACTTGAATACCGACTCTTTCGAAAGGTACGTAAACGTCACCCGTGGCTCGGCCAATTCCTCCATGCGAATTTTATACTGGTTGAGCCAGTCCGCATAGGGTTGGCGCTTCACAAGTTCACCCTTCACCTGGTCGTCGGTGAGGATTTCGCCCTGCTGCATGTCCACCAGGAAAATCTTGCCGGGCTGCTGGCGTCCTTTCTTGATGATAAGGTTTTCGTCGATTGGCAACGCGCCGGCTTCCGAAGCCACGATCACCCGGTCATCTGCGGTGACCGCGTAGCGCAAGGGGCGCAAGCCATTTCGGTCAAGCATGGCACCAATTACTTTACCATCGGTAAAACACAAGGCGGCGGGACCGTCCCAGGGCTCCATCAACGTGGCGTGGTATTCGTAGAACGCTTTCTTAAGCGGATCCATTTGGCTATTGCCATCCCACGCTTCCGGCACCAGCATCAGCATGACGTGGGCGATGCTCCGGCCACTGTGGAGGAGCAGCTCGGCGATGTTGTCTAGGCAGGCCGAATCGGACTGCCCCGCATCGGCAACCGGCAATAGGATCTCAAGTTCTTCGGGGGTGAAGTATGGAGAGGACAGGGAACGCATGCCGGAATAAAACCAGTTAAGGTTGCCGGTCAGCGTGTTAATCTCCCCATTGTGGGCCAACATACGAAAAGGCTGTGCCAAACGCCATGAGGGAAACGTGTTGGTTGAAAAGCGTGAGTGCACCATGCCAAAGGCGGAGGTAACCCGCTCATCCGAAAGGTCGAGAAAATACGTCCCGACCTGGTAGGTGGTCAGTTGGCCTTTGTATATAATTGTCCGACAGGACAACGAAGCGAAGTAAACATCATCCAGTGAGAGGAGCTCATGCTCGCGCACCAACTTGATGACCAAGCGGCGCAATACGTAAAGCTTGCGCTCGAAATCGTCGGTATTGGTGATCCCCTCAGGACGAGACACAAAAAACTGCACGATCTCGGGCTCCACGCCCAAAGCGGTAGACCCAATGCCTTCTCGGTTGACTGGAACCGGGCGATAACCCAAAAAACGCATGCCCCGGGCTTCTACCGCATCCTGAATCAGCTGCCGAACCGCACTGTTCTTCGCCTCATCCTTTTCGATAAACACCATGCCCACGCCGTAGTACCCTGGTTCGGCTAGTTGTATACCTAAGGAAATGCACTCGTCCCATAGGAATTCATGCGGCAGTTGCAGCATAATACCGGCACCGTCACCGCTTTCAGGGTCACAACCGCATGCGCCACGATGTTCCATGTTCTCGAGCATGGTCAGCGCGTCGCGCACCTGCGCGTGGGATTTGTGCCCTTTCAGGTTGGCCACGAACCCTACGCCACAAGCATCGCGCTCAAAATCAGCGCTGTACAGCCCTTCGTTTTGATGTTCTCTGTTTGTCATTCTGTATTTATTGCTCGTTTTAGAATTGTAAAATTAGCAATTTTATATTACAATATTTGCTTTTCTTTAATTTTTTTAAACAAACATTGATGAATAGTCAATTTATCGTGTTTATTTTATAAAATTGGTAATTACAACAACCAAACTAAACAAACCGGAGAATTCCCTATCTTACGGTGCCTACTTCGCAATCACCCTCTATACGAAAAGTCATGATGACAACCCTTCGAATTACGCACACCACGATCTACCGTTTTTCCATCCCGATGGAGCCTTTCGCCATCGCCACGGGAACCATGGATTATGCCCAAAACATTTTGGTCGCCATCCATGCGGACAATGGGCAAACCGGACTAGGCGAATGCTCGGCCTTTCCGATGATCGTGGGGGAGACCCAAGACACCGGATTGGTCTTGGCCAAGGATTTCGCCCGCTTGTGGAAGGGCCGGAATCCGCTCGACATTAACGGCCGTCTCACCGAACTTGACTCCTTTATCGCGCGCAATGGCACCATCAAGAGCGCATTCGACATGGCCCTGCACGATTTAGCTGCGAAACACGCTGGCCTACCGCTGTATCGCTTCCTTGGGGGCCATCGGAGTCAGATAACCACTGACATCACCTTGGGAATTGACGAGCCTCCGGCCATGGCGGAAAAGGCAGCGCGGCTCGCAAGCGATGGCGCCCGCATCCTGAAAGTTAAGGTGGGGAAGGACCCCTCCACAGACATTGCTCGAATCCGCGCGATACGGGAGGCAGTGGGGCCGGAGATTGGCATTCGTGTGGACGCCAACCAGGGATGGGCCTTTGAAGACGCCGTTACGGCGCTGAACGGACTGGCTCCCTATGACATCGAGTTTTGCGAACAGCCGATGCGTACGTATAACGACCACCTTTTGCCGGCCTTGCGCCTGCAAGTACCGGTGCGCATCATGGCCGACGAATCGGTCTACACCCACCACGATGCAGAACGCCTTTGTCACGAGCAAGGCTGTGACTATATCAATATCAAATTTTCAAAATCGGGCGGTATCCAAGAAGCGCTGCGCATACAAAGCACAGCGGCAGGGCACGGTATTCCCTGCATGATCGGCGGGATGCTGGAAAGCCGGCTCGCTTTAGCGGCCAAGGTGCATTTTGCGTATGCGGCCGACAATGTCAGCTTCTATGACCTGGACACCTGCTTGGTCGGCCATTTAGAAAACCCGGTCATCGGGGGCATCCAATATGCCGGCTATGACGTATCGGTATCGGACGAGCCAGGCCTCGGCGCCACGGTGGACGAGGCTTTTCTGAGCGAATGCGAACGCTGGGAGATCTAGCCGCCCTCGGATTCGCGTGCCTTTGCGCATCCGGAACAAGTGAGCAACCTCACATTCCAGTCTGACGCACCGCAAAACAATCCTCACCAATTTATCGTTATTTTGGGTAAATCAAGTTTTGTACATTTAAGCATGCGAATATGAAAGACAAGGTAGTAATCGTCACCGGTGCAGCAATGGGACTGGGACTAGCTGCGGCCGAGGATTTGGCTGCTAAGGGCGCTAAGCTCGTATTGGTGGACTATAACAAAGCAGGCTTGGATCAAGCCGTCGCAGCCATTCGCGCTGCACACGAAGGCGTAGCGACCATCACCGTGCTCGCCGACGTATCGAAGGAAGCAGATGTAAAGGCCTACGTGGATGCCGCGATGGAAAAATTTGGCCGCATCGACGGCCTGTATAATAATGCGGGGATCGAGGGGCGCCAAGCACCCTTGGTCGAATATAACTTGGATGTTTTCCAAAAAGTTGTCGACATCAACTTGATGGGCGTTTATTATGGACTTCGCTATGTCATTCCCGTCATGAAAGCGCAGGGCTACGGCCGTATCGTCAACACCTCGTCGGTCGGCGGGCTGCGCGGCGTAATAAATCAAACAGCCTATGTAGCCACGAAACATGCGGTCATTGGCCTAACCAAAAATGCCGCCATCGAATACGGGAAATTCGGCGTCTTAACCAACGCAATCTCGCCTGGTGCCATCTTAACGCCGATGGTCGCGGAAGCATTCAAGCAGGTCAACCCCGCCGACCCCAAAGCCGCCGAAACGGAATATGCGCAGCGAAACCCGACACGAGCCTTGGGAAAACCATCCGATGTAGCCAGCGTAGTCTCGTTTCTGTTGAGCGCTGACAACGGATACGTTAACGGCCAGACAATCGCCATAGACGGTGGCGAGTCCAACCTGTACGGAAACTCCTGATCGGTGAGCGGCCGTGGTTAACGGATCCCGTCAATCACGTCGCCAGGCGCCGACCAACGGAATTGGTATTTTTAACGTGTGAGAGCCATGGCCCCGCGTCCAACCGTGCGGGCTATGGCTTTATTATTGCTGGATACTATTGCTGTGCGAGGGGCGACCATGTCAATGAGTTGACATGCCGTCAAAAAAAAGCCCGTACCTTTGTCCTGTTTGGCCAAGTGTATCACACCTCGCGAAAGACGCGAAAGGCCTGGCACGCCTATCACATCGTTTCATCCGTACGTCTACACGATCCATGTACATATTTAGGGCGCTCACACATCGGAATTATCGCTTGCATTATATCGGGCAAGGCATTTCGCTGTTGGGTACTTGGATGCAGCGGATTGCCGTGAGCTGGCTCATCTACCGACTGACTGATTCCGCGTTGATGTTGGGCATCGTCGCGTTTGTCTCCTTGGTCCCTTCGCTTATCTTGTCGCCTTTTATCGGCAGTTTCGTTGACCGGTATCCGAAATACCGTCTGATGATCACCACACAGGCAGGCATGATGCTGCAGTCGGGTATCTTGGCCCTGCTGGTGGGAACGGGAAACTACACGGTAAGCTTGGTCATCGCGCTTAGTTTTGTACAAGGGGCCATCAACGCCTTTGACGTTACTGTTCGCCAATCGATAATGGCACAACTGGTCGACAACAAGGCGGACCTGCCGAATGCGATTGCCCTCAATTCCACCGCGTTCAATATGGCGCGTATGGTTGGTCCCGCAATCGGCGGCGTATTGCTGGCCAATTATGGGGAGGCGGCATGCTTCACCGTGAATTTCCTAAGCTATTTCGTCGTGTTGGGCACGCTGCTGTCCATGCGATTGCAGGAGCCTCCCGTCCCCCAAAAGCGGATCAGCAATTGGCAAGGGCTTGTCGACGGATTCCAATACCTGCGCAGATCCAACCATCTATCATCGCTGATTATCTTGCTGTCGCTCTCCAGCCTGTTTATCATTCCGTATACCACCTTGTTGCCCGTGGTAGCCAAAGAGATGTTCCATGGCGATGCCACCACCTTTAGCTGGTTTGAGAGTGCCGTTGGCCTCGGCGCATTCGCTGGTGCCATTTACATGGCCCGTCTCCATCCGCATGCCAACCTCCGTTTTCGCGTTATTGCCGCGGCCTTGGTGTTTGGAGCAGGGATTGCCGCGCTATCGCTGACGACGAAATTGCCCTTGGCGTTGTTATGCACCCTCTTGGCAGCGGCGGGCATGATGATTCAGAACTCAAGCATCAACACCTATATCCAGACACACAGCATGCCCGCATACCGGGCGCGCGCCATCAGTTACTATATCATGGCCTTCCAAGGTGTGTTCCCGCTCGGCAGCCTGCTTGTCGGCTTCACCGCACACACGTGGGGCATCCAAACCACGCTGTTGGCGCAAGGTATCGCCGGCTTTCTAATCGGTTTGTCCTTCCTTGCCTATGTGCGGCGCACCATTACAAAGCGTTACATCCCCACACCGACGTAGACAGTTTCAACACCGTCGTCATAGACACTCACGTCAGGTTCCGGCGGTTAAGTATTGAAAAAATGCCTGCATGAGGAGGGTGTTACCCATCCCTCGTTCCAATCACAACCCATGAAGTCTTTGCGTACGTCTGGCAACTGCCGACAGGCTACGCGACCGAAAAAACGCCTCCGCGTCGTAGGGATTTTCGGACATTTTCCCTAATTTGGCCACGCATGATGAAACTATTGCTGCTGTGGCTCTGTTGGCCACAGACGATTTCCCCAGACAGCATTTCGGCGGATTTGGATCGCTTTCGGAATAACAAGGAAATTCCTGAATCCATTGCTCCCCAAGTATTGAAAGCACTTTCGTTTTTTCCGGAACTGCTCGAGACCGACATACGCTTTCGTTTCAAGGAAGATCTTCGCGGGCCCGTCATGGCTGCGCGCCCTGTCGTGGGTACCATGCTGCGCCATCGCAGCCGCCGCGCGTATCAAGTACTCATCAACCCCATGTTCAAATTGCGCCATCTGGAAACGCCCATGGACCATATCCCCGACAGTGTAATGATCGGGTGGGTTGGTCACGAACTAGGGCATATCATGGACTACCAGACCAAAAGCAGCGTGGGGCTGGCGGCGTTCGGGCTGCAATACTGGATTTCTGACAGTTTTGTAAAAAAAGCGGAACGAGTCGCGGACACCTATGCCACCCGGCAAGGGTTAGGACAATATATAGTAGCCCACAAATATTTTGTGCTGGGACACGCCGATTTGCCACGCCATTATAAGGCACGTATCGCCAGACTGTATCTCTCTCCCGATGATATCGTGGAGTTAATCGTCAGGCTCGAAGCCGAAGAGTCAGGCGAACAGGAAGATATATTGCAAGAAGTCGAAGAGGCCGAAACAGACGTCTGAAAACCTCGTTTTTGAATAAATTCGCTTATTACACTTGCAAATATCAGCTTCATTCAATTACTTTGCATTACAAAGTGCTTTTCGTTATGGACCATAAGCAATTACGTACCGAACTCCAATCCATCCGTTCGCTGATGGAACGCTCCGCGAAATTCATCTCCTTGAGCGGACTGTCGGGTATTCTCGCAGGCGTTTACGCATTGGCCGGGGCGGGCGCAGCCTATGGCTTAACGTACGGCACGCACCAAATATTTCCCTATCGTGATGAGATATTGGCCGACACCACGCTAACTTGGCAACTCGGATTGATCGGGCTGGCGGTGTTAGTGGCTGCCCTCGGCACGGCGCTACTGCTTTCGCGCCGCAAGGCTCGTGCCCAGGGCCAGCAGGTCTGGAATCCAGCCAGCAAAAGCTTGTTGCGTGCGGTGGCATATCCACTCGTGGCAGGGGGACTGTTAGTCTTGGTTTTCATCGCGCGGGGTTGGTTTGCATTCGTGGCGCCGGCATGTCTGGTTTTCTACGGTCTGGCTTTGGTGGCAGGCAGCCGGTACACCTATCGGATGGTGGAATGGCTGGGTATCCTGCAGTTGGTGCTGGGCTTACTGGCGGCAGCCTTTCCAGGATACGGGCTTTTGTTTTGGTGTATCGGCTTTGGCATATTGCATATCATATACGGTGCAATCATGCACGTCAAATACGATAGGAGGAGGGAAGCTTGATGCTGGAGCATTTCGATAAAGCATTCGAAAACCGCGTTCGCTTGCAGGTGATGGCAGTGCTAATGGCCAACGACATCTACGACTTCAATTCGCTAAAGGAATTGCTAGGCGTGACGGACGGCAATTTGGCTTCCCATCTCAAGGCGTTGGAGAAAGTGGGGTACATCGATGTTCATAAATCCTTCGTCGGGCGAAAAACCAATACCAGTTATACGGCGTCTTCAAGTGGAAAAATAGCTTTTGAACGGCATTTGAAGACATTGGAAGATTTAATTAGCCAGCAACGCAGCTAAATTTTTTTGTTTATTTACTTTGAAATACAAAGTACTTTTAATTTTAAAACAATGGATCGGAACAACCCACCACTATTTGACCGCATCGTGCGGTCGGCCATCACCAAGCTGGCCCTTATGTTTTTTATCGTTTTGTTGTTACTAATACCGCTTTCGTGGGTCGACGATCTAATACACGAGCGCAAACAGCGCCATGATGGGGTAGGGGACGAGATCGCCATAAAATGGGGCGGGCAACAGGTCGTAAACGGCCCAGTCATGGTGATTCCTGTCGAAGAACATCAACATCGCGTCGTAGTAGCCGAGGATGGTAAGCAGGAGTTAGAGGTCGACGTCCGCAAAGAATGGATTATGGCGCTACCCGCGGAGGTTCAAGTCTCGGGCAGCGTATTGCCCGAAGCGTTGCAACGCGGTATCTACGAGGCCGTGGTGTATCAGGTGGACTTAAAAATTACGGGGCGTTTCAACGGACTGGACACGACTAAATTGGCGCTCGAGAACAGCACGATCAGATGGCGCGACGCCAAGCTGGTTTTTGGCGTAAGCGACCTGAAGGGGCTTTCTGCGTCGCCTGAGCTCACCTGGAAAGACCATCAAGCGGATTTAGCGACTGGCGAGCATGCGCTTGATCTTTTCGAGCAGAACCTCGTGGCGGATGTCGTGCTCGCGGGCCCGGAAGATGCGGCAAATAGTTTCGAGATAACTGTTCAACTTCGGGGGTCAAAATCCCTCAATTTCCTCCCGCTAGCATCCCAAAATAGCATTCATCTGGCAGGGAAATGGGCCGCTCCCAGTTTTGACGGAGCTTTTCTACCCACTGAGCGGACCGTGTCGGAATCCGATTTCGATGCCCGCTGGGAAATACCTGCCTTTAGTAGAAAGCAACCCCAACAATGGCGTGGCGAACCGACTCGACTCTATACGTTTAGTGGTGATCCCCTTAGCAGCGGCGACGCTGCTGTAGCCCGCGCCAATAGCGCGCCGCAGACTGCACCCCAGCAACCCGGCCGCACGCTCTCTAACGACTGGGATATGGTCAAGGTCAATTTCCTGCCCGAAGTCAGCCATTACCAAAAAACGACACGTGTGACCAAGTACGGCTTCCTCGTTGTACTCTTGACCTTTGCATCCCTGTTTTTTACCGAAATCATAAAAAAACGTCGCATCCATATCGTACAATATGTACTGATCGGCGCAGCCATGGTCTTGTTCTACGCCCTTCTATTGGCGATGAGCGAGCATATCGGCTTTGACTGGGCGTACGCTATTGCGGCGTTAGCCACTATCGTATTGATTGCTTCATTCGTGAAGGCGGTTACCAAGCAACTCGGAACCGCCGCGGCATCGGGCGGCATACTTAGCCTGTGCTACGCGTTCATTTACATCTTATTGTTGTTGAAGGATTTTTCGTTGTTGGTGGGCACGATAGGAATCTTCGTCATGCTAGCCGCCCTCATGTATTTCGCCGCACGCATCCATTGGGGGCAGTGGGAAGACACGGAATCCACTGAATAGACATCATAAAAAAAGTGCGCTGATCGTCGGATCAGCGCACTTTTTTCGTTTTCGCCCGCTAAGGGCGCGAAGCGAAGACGGTTCGCTAAAACGTAAACTTGAATGCAAAACCGAATCGGCCCGGTTCGAAATACGAGCCGTCATTCAATATCCACATCGGACGCCAATCTAGACTCGTTGCCAAGGGAGCACCGGGTATCTTGAATTCCAATCCCGCAGCCGGGCGGATAAGAAAATAAGAATCGCTGCGACGGATCACTGCCTGCGGGCCGATGCCCACGAACCATGATAAACCATTGGCGCCGCTAATTTGGTCGTTATACGAATATTCTGCACCGATTAGTGTCCGGTTATCGGCAAAAAGCACCATGAATTGGCCAGCGTTCTGGGGGGAGAAGAAGTGTTTGATGTGCGGGCCGGCGAAGGTGCGACCGTCACCGAAGTCAACAAATACACCTGCACCGGTCCGGTAAGACTGTGCGGCTACGTTGCCGGTGAACCCCAAAAAGCAGAGGCAAAAAAATGCACAAAATAATACAGACTTTTTCATATTAGCTTGTTTTTAGATGGTGAAACATAAATTTGATTGCGATACTCGTGCAAAAAAAATACCAACATTGCCTAGTAGACCGGTTTCTGGCTGCGTTCGGCAATCTAAATATCTACCAATCAAACACTAAACAAGAACATTTTGTTGGATTTAAATGCTTTTGGATTATGCTGGCTCCGTTTTCGCACCGAAACCCATTCCCTTATAACTACCAAAAACTGTAAACACATCATTTTTGCAGTTGGAAATCCCATGCATAATTCGTAGTTTTGCCCTGCAAATAAAATCCTTATTTGCCATGGAATTAGATCCCCAAAAATTTGTTGCTGAAGGCCTGACATACGACGACGTATTGCTCATTCCTGATTATTCTGACGTACTCCCACGCGACGTAGATACCACGACCTATCTTACCAAGAAAATCAAGCTTAATATTCCGTTAGTATCTGCCGCCATGGACACCGTCACGGGTGCAGACTTAGCGATAGCCATCGCGCAGGCTGGGGGGTTAGGCATGTTGCATAAGAATATGACAATCGAGGAACAAGCTGCTGAGGTGCGCAAGGTGAAGCGGTCGGAGAGTGGTATGATTCAAGACCCCGTTACGCTGTCGCAGGAATCGGTGGTAGGGGACGCCTTTAAAATCATGAAGGAACACCGAATTGGCGGAATTCCCATCATAGACAACGCGCACCGCCTCGTGGGGATTGTCACCAACCGGGACCTGCGCTTCCAAAAGGATATGAGCAAGCCGATTGCGGACGTCATGACCAAGGACGAATTGGTGACGGCACCTGTAGGTACCGACCTATTACGGGCGGAAATGATCTTGCAGGACCACAAAATCGAAAAGCTTCCCGTCGTCAACGAGCAAGGGGTACTGGTGGGACTAATCACCTTTAAAGACATCCAAAAATACAAGCATTATCCGAATGCAGCCAAGGACGAACACGGCCGATTGCTGGTAGGCGCGGCCGTCGGCGTCACCGCAGACACAATGGATCGGGTGGCAGCTTTGGTAAAGGCCGGCGTGGATGTCGTGACCATCGATACGGCACACGGACACTCCAAAGGTGTACTCGACAAACTGAAGGAAGTTAAGGCCGCGTTCCCGAACCTCGAGGTAATTGTCGGCAACGTGGCTACGGCCGCCGCAGCGACCATGCTGGCTGACGCCGGCGCCGATGGGGTCAAAGTGGGCATAGGCCCAGGATCTATTTGCACCACGCGCATCATTGCGGGTGTAGGAGTTCCCCAGCTTTATGCGGTCTACGAGTGCGCCGAGGCCTTGAAAGGCACTGGCGTCCCTGTAATTGCCGATGGCGGCATCAAACAGACCGGCGACATTGCCAAAGCCATCGCGGCAGGCGCTAGCACGGTCATGGCCGGCTCACTATTCGCGGGCGTCGAGGAGGCCCCTGGGGAAACGATTATCTACGAAGGCCGTAAATTTAAGTCGTATCGGGGAATGGGCTCTGTGGAAGCCATGGAAAAAGGATCGAAAGATCGCTATTTTCAGGACGTGGAAGACGACATCAAGAAGTTGGTTCCGGAAGGCATTGTAGGAAGGGTAGCCTATAAGGGAACGCTGGCCGAGGTAGTCTACCAATATGTGGGTGGTCTGCGCGCAAGCATGGGCTACTGCGGTGCGCCAAATATCGAGGCTTTGCAACGGGCCAAGTTTGTCAAGATTACGGGAGCCGGTTTGCGAGAAAGCCATCCCCACAATATTTCCATTACGAAGGAAGCTCCCAACTACCACAGTCGTCCTTAACGACGCGTGTCGCTTCCTAGGCAACGCGGGTATCTTGTTTGGCAAGATACCCGTTTTTTTGATCGCCCAACTTACAATTGACGTCCAGGATAAGCTTCCAGTGCTTTCTCCAGGCATAACAATGCTCGTTTTAAATCACGCTGATTCAATACGTAGGCTAATCTAACTTCATTTTTCCCTCCACCTTCTGTGCTGTAGAAGCCAGTCGCTGGCGCCATCATGACTGTCTCATTGTTCAACGAAAAATGCTCCAGCACCCATTGGCAGAATTTTTCGGAATCATCGATAGGTAGCCGTGCCATTACATAAAAGGCGCCACCTGGGGTGGGGCAAAATACCCCCTCAATACGATTCAGCCCTTCGACCAAGGTGTTTCTGCGTGCGGTGTATTCGGCCTTCACCGCATCGAAATAGGATTGTGGCGTATCAATCGCCGCTTCTGCGCCGATCTGCGCTATGCCCGGAGGGCTCAGCCGCGCCTGGGCAAACTTCAATGCCGCCTGCCATACATTCTTATTCTTCGTCACCAAACAACCCAGCCGTGCTCCACAGGCGCTGTATCGCTTAGACACGGTATCCAGTAAGATGGCGTGTTCTTCGAGCCCCTCCAGATGCATGGGCGATACGAACTCGCGGCCGTCATAACAAAATTCGCGATACGCTTCGTCCGAAAGGAGAAACAAATCGTGCTTGAGACACAATTCACGCAGCGCTTCCAATTCGGTGCGCGAATACAGGTAGCCGGTGGGGTTATTCGGATTGCAAATAGCGATCGCCTTTGTTTTTTCCGTGATAAGTTTTTCGAAACTGGCGATATCGGGCAGGGAAAAGCCATCGTCAATACTCGATAAAATAGGCTTCACCACGACGCCAGCCGAACACGCAAAACCGTTGTAATTCGCATAGAACGGCTCGGGTATGATAATCTCGTCACCTGGGTTGAGGCAGGTTTGCAGGGCAATCGTGATGGCTTCCGAACCGCCGGTGGTCACTAAGATATCGGAGGCCTCAATGGAGTAGCCTAATGCCTGATAGTATCCGGCTAGTTTGCGCCGGTAGGAGGCGGTCCCTTCGGACGGCGTATAAGCCCAAATATGAAATGGGACATTCCTGACGGCGTCAAGCATAACGTCGGGCGTGGGAATGTCCGGCTGCCCAATGTTGAGGTGATACACTTTCTTTCCGTCCTGCACAGCCCGATCCGCATAAGGCGTTAGTTTCCTTATGGGTGATGCAGGCATTTCCAGTCCTCTATCGGCTATTTTTGGCATAAGTGGTATTTTTACGCAAAGCTAATGATTTCTACTAAACTACGAACCGATAGTGCGGCGCATTTTACGCCTAGACCGGCTAACATAACGCCGAGGACACCGCTACGCGCACCTACCGCACGACCGCCTCAGGCAACACGACACCAAAACACCATAAACACCTGTAGAACAACACTATATAAATCCTGAGACATGACGATTTAGCCTCAATGGCGCGATCGCTATGACGCGGATTTCCCGTCTTCGACGATCACCCAAATTGCTTCTTTGCCCGATAAATACTAACTTGTGCGCCACCAGATCAAATAGGGGCGAGTATATATGAGCGAAAGAAAATTAGCAGTAAGTGTGGTAGGAGGCGGTAGCTGGCCCACCGCGATGATCAAGATGCTGGGGGACAATAAAGTTCAGAAAGACGTGCATTGGTGGGTACGCAGCAAGGAGAAAGCCGACTATATTAAAACGTTCCGGCGCAATCCCAACTATCTTCGTGCGGTAGCTATTAAAATTCCCAAACGCAACATACATGCAGACATTGTCAGCACAATCCAATCCGCTGACATCGTCATTCTCAATACGCCTGCCGCGTACCTAAAAGACGCGCTCGCTCCCGTCACCCCCGACATGTTTGCGGGCAAGGTGGTCGTCTCGGCCATTAAAGGAATCGTACCTGACGAAAACCAGATTGTGGGAGAGTATCTGCAAGAAAAATACAACATCCCCCTGGATCGGATCGTGGTCATAAGCGGACCTTGCCATGCCGAAGAGGTATCACTCGAGAAACTATCTTACCTGACGGTAGCTTGCACTGACACGGCCGTGTCGTCCCAAGTCGCCAGCCTAATCGCCACGCGTTATATCAAAACCATTGTATCGGATGATATCTACGGCACTGAATACGCGGCCGTACTTAAAAACATTTACGCCCTCGCCGGTGGAATCTGCCACGGAGTGGGCTTTGGCGACAATTTCCAAGCCGTATTGGTATCAAACGCTATTCGCGAAATGGCTACTTTTGTAAACGTCGTGCATCCTATCGGACGCGACATCAAGGAGTCGGCTTATTTAGGCGATTTGTTGGTAACGGCTTATTCGCAATTTAGCCGGAATCGGGTTTTTGGCAATATGATTGGAAAGGGATATAGCGTCAGAGCGGCACAACTGGAGATGAACATGGTTGCCGAAGGCTATTTTGCCACAAACTGCATTCAGCAAATCTGCGAAAAGCAGGGTATTGACATGCCGATTTGTAACGCTGTCTACAATATTCTATACCAAGGGCGTCTCCCTGCATCCGAGATGAATGCACTCGCCGAAACGTTTATTTAAAGCCAGCCGCACGGTCGGCTACGCGCAGTAAAAAAAAGAAAAGCCACCAACGAACAAGAATCTCCTTAACATGAAACGATTAGCCGCAAAGATTCTGCCGTGCATAAGCCAAGTATTGGGCCTTGTGCTTTTTTTGTCTTGCGAAAGCGACCGACCTGAAGTCTATTACAATGGTATGGTGGTGACAGCGCACCCAGCGGCTTCCGCCGTGGGATTGCGGGTATTGGAAGAGGGGGGCAACGCCGTGGATGCTGCCGTGGCGGTCAAATTTGCGCTGGCGGTCGTTTACCCAAACGCGGGAAACATCGGCGGCGGAGGATTCATGGTGTATCGGAGTGCTGACGGCGAATTTACGGGATTAGACTTCCGGGAAGCG
Organism: uncultured Sphingobacteriaceae bacterium; assembly: GCA_964423925.1. Classification (GTDB taxonomy): domain Bacteria; phylum Bacteroidota; class Bacteroidia; order Sphingobacteriales; family Sphingobacteriaceae; genus CAYRGQ01. Next base: position 19,193 of record CAYRGQ010000028.1, read on the forward strand.
GCGCCAGCCGCCGCCCACCGGGACATGTACCTCGACGAAAATCAAGAACCGATCGCCGACTTAAGCTGGCGGGGTCAATTGGCAGCTGGCGTACCGGGAGCCGTTGCCGGTATGGCCGAGGCGCACGCACGTTATGGCAAAACGGCTTGGGCGATGCTGCTACAACCCGCAATCGACCTGGCCGAAAAGGGTTTCCCATTAACGGCTATGCAGGCCAACGAATTAAATCGAATTAAGGAAAGTCTTGCGAAATACAATCCCAATGGGACGGCCCTCATCAAGGATGCGGAATGGCAGGAGGGAGACACTTTGGTACAACGCGAACTCGCCCAAACCCTGTTCCGCATTGCCAACCAAGGCCCCGCAGGCTTTTACGAAGGTCTTACGGCCGATTATATCGTAGCCGAGATGGAAAGAGGCAACGGCATTATCACCCACGAAGACCTTCAGTCCTACAAAGCGAAATGGCGAAAGCCGGTAGAATCTGATTACCGTGGTTATCGGGTGGTGTCCATGGCGCCACCGTCGAGCGGCGGGATTGCGCTGATCAGCATGCTCAAGTCGGTAGAGGCCTTTCCATTATCCGAATGGGGCTTTCAGCACGATTCCACGGTCCGCGTAATGGTTGAAGCCCAACGGCGTGTGTATGCCGACCGTGCTACACACCTAGGCGATCCGGATTTTTATGACGTGCCCATCGCAGGGTTGATTGACTCGGCGTACAACGCCGGACGGATGCAGGATATCGATTTCACACAAGCGTCGCTAAGCAGCGCGATCAATGCAGGAACGCCCGCCCCGGCCGAATCCGAGGAAACCACGCATTTTTCCATCGTAGACGGCGCCGGCAATGCCGTATCGATCACGACCACCATCAACGGGTCCTACGGGTCGCATGTAATCGTAGATGGTGCCGGATTTTTATTAAACAACGAAATGGACGATTTTTCGGCCAAGCCTGGAACGCCGAATATGTATGGATTGGTAGGAGGGGAGGCTAATGCTATCCAGCCTGGCAAGCGCATGTTGAGCTCGATGACACCCACCATATTGGAACGCGATGGTCAATTGGCGATGGTCGTGGGAACCCCTGGTGGTTCAACGATTATGACGTCCGTTTTCCAAACTATCCTCAACGTGGTGGATTTCGGCATGGACATGCAGCGCGCGGTGGATGCGCCGCGCTTTCATCACCAGTGGTTACCGGACGAAATTTGGGCTGAAGCCGACGCCATCGATTCCCTCACACGACAGTCGCTCGAAGCCTCGGGTTATGTATTCAAACCCCGCAACGCCATTGGGCGCGTTGACGCGATCCTCGTAGCAGCCGACGGGGGCATGACGGGGGGCGCGGATCCGCGAGGCGACGATACCATTGCGGCCTACTGAAGAAAAACTTTACGAAGACATGGATAAGATAGAGATAGCAAGCACGTACAAAGCGATACAACACGAAATCACGACCGCCATCGAGGCTTTGGACGGCAAAGCCACGTTCGAAGAGGAGCTGTGGCAGCGGGAAGGGGGTGGAGGCGGCCGGACAAGGGTTATACAGGAGGGCAACATCCTAGAAAAAGGCGGCGTAAATTTTTCGGCCGTGGATGGGGAGTTGCCGCCGGCCATCCAAAAGGCGTTTGGCGTAGACGAGACAACGTTCTTTGCCACGGGCGTATCCATCGTCATTCACCCGAACAGTCCGCTGGTGCCCATCATCCATATGAATATCCGGTACTTTGAGCTGAACGACGACGTACGATGGTTTGGCGGAGGTATCGACTTGACGCCGCATTACGTGGACGAAGACGATGCGCGTTTTTTCCACGGCACCCTAAAGGACGTGTGCGACCGCTACCACCCCGATTTCTATCCGCAGTTCAAAGCACATGCCGATGATTACTTCTTTATCAAGCACCGCAATGAGACCCGGGGCATCGGGGGTATATTTTACGATCGACTGACGCCCAAAAAATTCGGTATCTCTTGGGAAGAGATTTTCGACTTCTCCTGTACTCTAGGCCGCTCCTTTGCGCCGATTTATACCGAACTTGTCAACCGAAACCGCCACAAAACGTTCACGGAGGAACAGAAAAATTGGCAATACGTAAGACGGAGCCGGTACGTCGAATTTAATTTGGTGTACGATGCTGGTACGAAATTCGGGTTGGAAACCAACGGACGCATCGAATCCATCCTCATGAGTCTGCCGCCACAAGCCAACTGGCCGTACGACTTCCACCCGAATGCTGGAAGCGATGAAGCGAGGACCCTGGCCTTGCTCAGGAAGGGTGTCGATTGGGTAGGTAGCGAGAAAATCGCCAGCGCGCCATGAAAGTGACCCTGCTGTGCGTTGGAAAAACGGACGACGAATACCTGCAAAAGGGCATAGAGAAATACGTCAAGCGGCTGAAACACTATGTGTCTTTTGTGGTAACTATCATACCCGATCTGAAACAAGCGAAAAACCTGACGGAAAAGCAGCAACGGGAAAAGGAAGGGCAGGCCATTCTCAAACAGGTACAACCTACGGACATGCTCATCTTGATGGATGAGCGTGGCAAGTCGTTTCGATCCGTCGAATTTGCAGCATTTTTTGAAAAGCAGATGCTTAACAGCGTGTCCCACATCATCTTTGTGGTGGGCGGTCCGTATGGATTTGACGAAGTGCTGTACCAGCGCGCCAACGCCATGATCTCGCTTTCGAAGATGACGTTCTCGCATCAAATGGTCCGGCTTTTTTTTGTCGAGCAGGTGTACCGTGCGTTTTCTATCATTAGAGGCGAGCCATACCATCACGAATAAGGAGTTTGGCTCAAGGTGCCTTTAGTCGTACCTTTGCTCCGCAATTAGCGAAGTTGTATGCAACGTCTACTTTCCCATCGTTTGTCGACGGGCAATCTGAATCTTAAGAACGAAATATTTGCCGGCTTAACCGTCGCCATGACGATGATCCCCGAATCGCTATCGTTTGCGATATTGGCGGGCCTTTCGCCATTGACGGGGCTTTACGCCGCTTTTCTGATGGGGCTGGTAACCTCGATCATCGGTGGTCGTCCGGGGATGGTATCCGGCGGTGCCGGTGCCACGGTGGTGGTACTTATCGCCTTGGCCGCTTCCCATGGCGTGGAATACTTGTTTGCTGCCGTAGCGCTCGCCGGAGTCATGCAGGCGCTCGTGGGCATTTTCAAAATGGGTAAGTTCGTAAGGCTCATTCCCCAGCCGGTGATGTACGGCTTCCTTAACGGGTTGGCTATCATCATTTTCATGGCTCAGGTTGTACAGTTTCAGGAACCCGGACCAGGCGGGGAAGGGCCCGTTTGGATAACCGGATCGTTTCTCTATACCATGCTAGGCCTCACCGTCTTGACCATTGCTATTGTCATGATTTGGCCGCGAATAACCAAAGCCATACCGCCGTCGCTGGTGGCTATCTTGCTGGTTTTTGGCATCGTATCTATTTTCGGAATCGAAACGAAGAAAGTGATGGACATCGCGAGTGTCAGCGGTTCATGGCCCTTATTCCACATTCCGGCAGTGCCATTCACGTTCGAGACCTTGGAAATCATCTTCCCCTACGCACTGGTCATGGCTGGCGTGGGACTGATTGAGTCGCTGTTGACGCTCAATATGGTGGACGAAATCACGAATACCAAGGGGAAATCAAACCGCGAAGCCATCGCGCAGGGAGTGGGAAATGTCGTCAACGGATTTTTCGGTGGCATGGGAGGCTGCGCCATGGTGGCCCAAACGCTCGTTAACATCACGGCCGGCGCGCGAACGCACCTCGCAGCCTTTATAGGCGCTATCACGATATTGATTATCATCCTCGTGGGAGGGCCGCTAATCGAGCAAATACCGATGGCCGCGTTAATTGGCGTGATGATGGTGGTCGCCGTCCGCACCTTCCAATGGGTGAGTTTGCGCACCATTACCCGATTTCCGCGGTCGGACATCTTCATCGGTATGCTTGTGGCTGCGACCACGGTCGTTTTCCACAACCTAGCGCTCGCCGTATTGCTAGGCGTCGTTTTGTCCGCGCTAGTCTTTGCATGGGATAACGCCAAGCGCATCCGGGCACGCAAGCATGTGGACGAACACGGCATCAAGCATTACGAAATCTATGGTCCGTTGTTTTTCGGCTCAACGACGAATTTCCTGGAAAAATTTGACGTGGAAAACGACCCGGACGAAGTAATTATTGATTTCCGAGAAAGCCGGGTGGCCGACATGTCGGCGATTGACGCATTAAATAAGGTGACGGAACGCTATGCACGCCTCGGGAAACGCGTGCGCCTCAAGCACCTGAGTCCCGACTGCCAGCGCCTGTTACGGAATGCGGAATCGTTGGTCGTCGTCAACGTTTACGAAGACCCAACATATCAAGTAATGCGAGCGAAATAGACAAACAAATACCTGAACTTAAGTAACTTAAAGTAAAAAACGTAAGCAGGAGGGGGCTAGGGGCGAGGTAACTAAACCAGTCTAAAGCCTAACCATACCGCAAACAGTCCTAAGAAAATGCTGCCAGCCATATACACGATGGCTGTCAACATATGGCCTTGCTGCAACAAATTCACATTTTCTGACGCGAATGCAGAAAAAGTCGTGTAACCTCCGCAAAAACCGGTAACTAACAGATTCCGCAGATTCGCATTAAGCACTTGATACTTTTCGGCAAAACCAAGCAGTATGCCGATGAGCAGGCAGCCAGCCAAGTTGACGGCAAACGTTGCAAAGGGAAAGTCCGAAGAACACAGGCGATTGGTCAATACCGCTGTCAAATAACGCAGCACGCTGCCCACGGCGCCGCCGATACCAACTAGGATTAAGGTTCTAAGCATTGTCAAATATAATGGACTTTATGGACGAAGTAATTTAAAATCCCGAAAATAGGGCTAAACTTGAATCCATCTATTTAACATAATATATATTATAAGACAAACATAGTTTTCATGTAATTCAGCCGGATCTTGCGTGTGACGGCGAAAATCAAACGCTGTAATTGGATTGATTAACAACCAACTACAATTATACTGATCCAGAAATTCTAGCGATATATCTTTTAAACAACGGCATCGATTATATCTCCGGATATACGGCAACGGTCGAAAAATTCAGTGCCGACTCCGCGAAGCACAACCAGCTTACTGAAAATCAACGCATTTTATACGCGCATTGAACTTCTGGATTAACGCGCGCACTAGCCTTCCTTTCGTAATATGGCTAATGGCGGTTGCGTCGCAATTCCCCGACTGTTTGCAAGCCCAACGAGAACGGTCAAACCAGCGACTGACGCTACTACGTACAGCAAGTTGAGCAAATTCGGACGGAACGGCACTTCAAATACGTAGAATGCCAAGGCCCAGGCGCCCAGCACGGCAAGCAAAATTCCCGTCAACGCACCGATTATGCCTAAAAAAAAGTATTCCAGCGCGGTAATCGCGTAAACTTGCCGACGGGTCGCACCCATAGTTCGCAGAAGCACACTCTCCCGAATTCGTTGGTATTTGCTAATCATCACGGAGCCAATCAGTACCACAAAGCCCGTCAAGATGCTGAATCCGCCCATAAACCGGATGACGAAGGATATTTTATCCAGAATCTCGTCCAAAACGGCCAAAATTAACCCTAAGTCGATGACAGACACGTTGGGGAATTCCGTTACCACGGCTTGCTGAAACCGAGCGGACACAGCATCGTCCGGCACGCGCGTCATCAATACATGAAATTGAGGCGCCTTGTCGATGACGCCCATGGGGAATACCAATCGAAAATTAGTTTGGACGCGGTTCCAGTCCACTTCCCGCAAGCTGCCCACTACGGTGGCAATTCGAACCCCCTGCACATTGAACAACAGTGTATCCCCCACGCCCACGCGTATCCGGCCGGCATATCCTTCGTCTAACGATACCCGCGGCAGCTCCCCTGCCGTCACTTGACCGGTCCATTGCCCCGCGGTGATCTTTTCCGAATCACTGAGCGTTTCGCGATAGGTAACGCGAAGTTCCCGTCCCAACGCACGCCGCGACACTTGAATCGTCGAATCAGCCTGGGCATCGGCCAAGGTATGTCCATTGATCGCTTCCAACTGGACAGTCACGATGGGTACTTCCTCCAACACGGGCAGTCCGTGGGCATCCACAAGCTGAGACACCCCCTCCTTTTGATTGGTCTGGATATCAAAAATGACCATGTTCGGCTGGCCCTCTCCTGAGGAAAGCGCTACGCGTGTGATGAGCATTCCCTGGACGAGCACCAATGTGGCGATAAAAGCCGTCCCTAGACCAATTGCGACCACCAATACGCCGGTCTGGTTGTTAGGCCGAAACAGATTTGACAGTCCTTGGCGCCAAAGGTAGTTCCATGATACGGGGAAGAAGCGTCTCACCACCCAAATGACCGTGCGGGCTGCCAAGTACAAAATCAAGAACGAAATCACGAGGGCCAACGTAAAAAAGCCGGTTTGCCGCCAATCGCCCAGCTGCAGATAGGCAAACAGTACAATAAACGCCGCGATGAGTCCATACACCACCATACTGAGCCGATCCCTGACGAGGCCCGGCTCGTCCAACGTGATTCGAAGCGTATGCAGCGGGGATATATTGCGGACCCCGACGAGCGGGAGCAACGCAAACAGGACAGCTATTAACACGCCTAAGCCAATTCCCTGCACGATGGCGCGCCATGATATAACACTGCTAATGACCACGGGAACGACATCGCGTAGCACCCAAGGCAAGGCCTGTTGTACAAGCGTGCCCAAGACGGCCCCGAGGATGGAACCGATCATGCCCACGGCGAATACCTGCGTTAAGTAAATCATAAACGCCTGACGTGCCGTCACGCCCAGACAACGCAGAATGGCGATGCTGCCGATTTTTTCCTTAATATAAATATGGATTGAACTGGACACGCCCACGCAACCCAGCAACAGCGCAATAAAACCCACTAATGAGAGGAACTTCTCCAAATCCGCAAACGAACGACCGGTTTCGCTTTTGCGCGATGCGACAGTATCTGTGCCCAAGCGGTGTGTTTCCAGCGGATCGTCAAGCTGCTCCACCAAGTCGTCGGCACGCGCCGGATCCATGAGGCTAAAGTAATAGTTGTAATTGACGCGACTGCCCAGCTGATTGAGCCCCGTAGCATCCAAATAAGCCATGGGAATAAAAACCGCAGGCGCAACCGTGCTCGATATGCCCGACTGCCCGGGCGCGCGTTCCAATATACCGACAATTTCGAAGACGACCTCCCCTATCCGAATCGAGTCGCCGACTTGTGCATCGAATTGCAGCATTACCGTTTTGTCGACCAAGGCTTGCTGTCCCTTGCGAAAATCCACCCCAGCCTCCACGGGCAGCGTTTCTAATCGCCCGTAATAGGGAAAATCGCCCTCCAAAGCCCGAACTTCAACCAAACGGCTGCCGCCGCTAGCGGGAAAGAACACCATCGACGCAAAGCGTTGCTCCCGCGATACGGATACACTCTGCGCTTCCAATGTGTCGATCACCGCCTGTGCCCCTTCGTCAAGTGCCCGATTCGTATTCACCACCAAATCCGCGCCCACGAGCGTAGCGGCTTGATTATCAATATCGCGCTGCAAATTGTCTCCGAGCGCGTAAATCGCCACCAGCGCGGTGATACCGATGACGATGGAAGAAATAAAGAGCAATAGGCGGCCACGATTCTTACGGCTGTCCCGCCACGCCATACGTAGCACCCACGCGAGATTCGGCCGGGCATCGGCCTTGGGTAGCGCATGTGGATCCAAAGCCATTACGCGCCCTCCCCTTCCGCCGTATCCGAAATAATCGTACCGTTCTTCATGCGAACAATGCGACTGGTTTTCGCCGCCAGTTCCATGTCATGCGTCACCAAAACGAGGGTCGTACCGGCATCACGATTCAGTTCGAACAAAAGGTTCTCCACCTTTTCTCCCGTCTCCGCATCCAGGTTTCCGGTAGGTTCGTCGGCAAACAGAATGCGAGGCGAGTTAGAGAACGCCCGCGCGATGGATACACGCTGCTGCTCGCCCCCTGACAGTTGCAAAGGATAATGGTGACCGCGGTCTGCCAGGCCAACGCGATCCAGCAAGGCCAGGGCGGTTTCACGCGCATTCCGGTCGCCACGCAGTTCCAATGGAACCATCACGTTTTCCAGGGCCGTGAGCGCCGGCAACAACTGGAAATTCTGGAATACGAAGCCCACGTATTGGTTGCGGACGCTTGCCCGTTCGTCTTCACCGAGTTGATTCAACGAAACACCCTGCAAGATGACGCGACCACCGCTGATTTGATCGAGTCCCGCACACAGTCCGAGCAACGTGGTTTTCCCGCTTCCGGATGGCCCCACAATAGCGATGGACGATCCGCTAGCCACGTCCAGGTTGATGTCCCGGAGTACGTGAAGGGATTGCCCCCCACTTTTGTAAATTTTATTGACATGTTGAAGGGAGAGAATCGCAGACATACGGTTATTTGGTGTTTTTTCTAATTGTTGCATCATAGGGAAACGTTGCTCGCGCTTACGCCTATATGACGCGAAAAACCACAAATTGTTTCGGTCGATGCCAGAGCTCCAGCGAGTGCAAGGTACGAATGTAAGATATTGAAACGAATTATGGAAAGGTTGACCCTATGCTTTTTGCAGGCCGTAGCGCCCGCAAACGAAAACGTTCGTGCATGGATAACCTTTCGCATTCTGTCGTAAAATCCGTATTTTTGCACGCCGAAATGCAATAAATGACTTCTAATGACCATAGCGAAAACATACGATCCGCAACAAGCTGAAAATAAATGGTACGCGTACTGGCGTGACAAAGGATTCTTCCGCTCGACACCGGATGCCCGCGAATCCTATACCATCGTGATGCCCCCACCCAACGTGACGGGTGTACTGCACATGGGCCACATGCTCAACAACACCCTGCAGGACGTACTCATCCGCCGTGCCCGCATGCAGGGCAAAAACGCGTGCTGGGTGCCCGGCACCGACCATGCCTCCATTGCTACAGAAGCCAAGGTGGTGGCCATGCTCAAGGATAAAGGCATCGACAAAAAGGATATCACTCGCGAGGAGTTTCTAAAACATGCTTGGGAATGGAAGGAAAAATACGGCGGCATCATCCTCCGGCAGCTTGAAAGATTGGGGGCCTCCTGCGACTGGGAACGAACTAAGTTCACCATGGATCCCGAGCTCAGCGAAGCGGTCATCGACACCTTTATACGGCTATACCGAGCGGGCTATATCTACCGGGGCGTACGTATGGTCAACTGGGATCCGCAGGGCAAAACTGCGCTATCTGACGAGGAAGTCAACCGCAGGGAGGTCATGCAGAAACTGTACTACCTCAAATATGAGCTGGTCGACGCCACTACGCGTGACGGACTGCGCCATTTGGTCATCGCTACCACGCGTCCGGAAACGATTATGGCCGATACAGCGATCTGCATAAATCCCAATGATGAGCGTTACCGCGAACTTATCGGAAAAAAAGTGCGTATCCCCCTCATTAATCGGGAAATCAGCATCATTGGCGACGAGTACGTTGAGATGGACTTCGGAACCGGCTGCCTTAAAGTAACGCCCGCGCACGACCTCAATGACTACGAATTGGGCCAAAAGCACAATTTGGAAGTCATCGATATACTCAACGACGATGGCACGCTCAACGAAAAAGCCCAAATCCTAGTAGGAGAAGACCGATTCGTGGCGCGCAAAAAGATCGTTGCCCAGCTGGACGAGACCGGCCATATGAAAAAAATCGAAGACTACAAGTCACAAGTAGGCTTCTCCGAGCGTACAGACGCAGTCATCGAACCCAAGCTATCCATGCAATGGTTTTGCAAGATGGATGAGTTGGCCAAGCCTGCCCTTGACTACGTCATGCGTGGCGAGATCAAGCTCATCCCCGATAAATTTATCGCCAGCTACCGTCATTGGATGGAGAATGTCAAAGATTGGTGCGTCAGCCGCCAGCTTTGGTGGGGACAGCGAATCCCAGCCTGGTATAACGACCGAAACGAATGGGTTGTGGCCAAAACAGCTGAGGAAGCCGAGACGCTTTTCCGCGCCGACAATAAGTCTACCGACGGCATCCGCCAGGAAGAGGACGTATTGGACACTTGGTTCTCGTCGGCACTTTGGCCCATGTCGGTATTTGACGGCGTCACCCATCCGGACAACGCCGAATTCAACTATTACTATCCCACCAGCGATCTGGTTACCGCACCCGAAATCCTGTTTTTCTGGGTAGCGCGCATGATTATTTTTGGTCATGAGTATACGGAAAAGCCACCGTTCAAGAACGTGTACCTAACCGGTATCGTGCGCGACAAGCAAGGCCGCAAGATGTCTAAGTCGCTCGGCAACTCGCCTGATCCCATCGAACTGATGCAACAGTACGGCACGGACGGCGTACGCGTGGGGATGCTCCTCTCCTCGCCAGCTGGCAACGACCTGATGTTTGACGTTTCTTATTGCGAACAAGGACGTAATTTTGCAAATAAAATATGGAATGCGTTTCGCCTGGTCAAGGGTTGGGAGTCTGTCGATGCGCCCGCTACAAACGAGCAGGAGGAAGCCGTAACATGGTTCCGTCATCGCTTTAACCAAGCCTTAACGGAAATCGAAGGCCATTTTGAGCAGTATCGCATCTCGGACGCGCTGATGGCAACATACAAACTTGTATGGGATGATTTCTGCTCCTGGTATCTGGAACTCGTCAAGCCGGCGTACCAACAGCCGATTGCGGCCAGCATCCTGGCGCATACCAAAACCTACTTCGAGTGGGTACTCAAACTCGTGCATCCATTCATGCCGTTTATCACCGAAGAACTTTGGCACGACGAACTGTTCGGGCAACGCGAGGAGCGGGATTGCTGCATCGTTGCTCCCTATCCGGTGGCCGAGGCGTTCGACGAAGTCCAACTACAGGCATTCGCATCACTACAACAGGTAGTGACCGAAATCCGCAACGTGCGGAATGTCAAGCAAATTTCGCCGAAGACGGCACTGCCCTTGGCCATTCAGCCACACTCCGACATCGATTATCTGCGCTACGGCGCCTGCATTCGCAAGATGGCGAATATCTCGGAAATCAATATCGTCAGCGAAAAATCCGCGGGAAGCCAGTTCTTGGTAGGTACGGACGAATTCTATGTGCTCCTGGGCGAAAACATCGACACCAATGCCGAACGTGAGCGCATACAAAAAGAACTTGATTACGTGCGCGGCTTCCTTAAATCCGTGGACGCCAAACTTGCGAACGAACGGTTTGTGCAAAACGCAAAACCCGAGATCGTCGCCAACGAGCGTAACAAAAAGGCGGATGCCGAAGCGAAAATAAAGTTGCTAACAGAATCACTTAACGGTCTAGGATAAAGCTAGTCTGGTCTGAATCACAATAATATCGTTACAATTCGCCATCCAGCCCTGTCGATATTCTTGTTACATTTGAACACTAAACGAGATTAAACCACAAAGAATAAAGCATCATGAAGAAAATTCCCTTTGTCGCGCTTTTCGCATCGGTTGCTTTGCTAATAAGCTGCCAATCCGGTACGAAAACCGAAGAAACCGTTGAAGTTGTCGACCCCAATGCGATTACCTGCGAAGGAATCGGACCGGTTAAACTGAGCCATACCTACCAAGATCTCGTAGCAGCCGTAGGTGCCGAGCGGCTCAGCAACGGCATGGCCACGCTCGACGGTGCCGAGGTACACGTGACGCGGGTTTTTGAAGGCGAAGCCGAAGAGATTATTGTGTACTGGGCCGAGAAGGCCGAACCTTACCAAACGATTACGAAAATCGCGGTAGCCAATGCCTTTGGTCCGTACCAAACCGCTGACGGCATCCGCGTGGGATCTACACTGGAGGACCTTCGCCAGGTGAATAATTTTATGCCGGTGACCATGAGAAACTTCTATAACTCTCCGGACGGATTCGGGGAAATTCTAAGTTTCAACGGCGGGGACATTGAAGTCAATTATCCTTGCCTGGGTGGCGTCTTGGATATCGTTAAGCAACGGGGCGTAGACGTAGCTATATTGGACGAAATCAAGCCCGAACCCGAACTGCTGTCCTCTCACCGTATATTTTCCGTGTTGGACATAGAGGTAGTTGAGTTGTCCATAAGCAAATAAGCAATCGGAGGCGTTCCATCGTATTCTTCCGTATACCGCGGAATCCACGCCGTGCCCTTCGCACGGCGTTTTCTTTTGGATGCCAAATGCGTTGAGTATTTGAACATAACAGGTGCAGGCCCTCGCTTTTCTAGGGCTTTAACTTATATTTGCGCCTAGTAACGAAGAATTTTCCGCACGAACGCTTGCCTTTTTGGTAAACCTTTAGCGGGTTTGTTGGTTTTCTAAGGAAACGGTCGAACAATTTTGGGACAGGCAGGACAACGTCCGGTCAAAACAGGAAATAGCAGATTTGAAAAAGTTTGGCAGAATCGCCCTGAGGACGCTTTTATGGATTATTGCGAGTATCACGGGATTAGTGTTACTATTAATCGTTATTATTCGCATTCCAGCCGTTCAAAACTACGTGGTGGGCCAAGTCACCAACTTCCTTGAAAACAAAATCGGCACACCCGTCGACATTGGTTACGTAAGCCTTGATTTTCCTAAAAAACTGGTACTGGAAGGTGTTTACTTTGAGGATCAAGCTGGCGATACATTAATCGCAGGCGACCGGCTAATGGTCGATATCAGTATGCTTAAACTCCTGCGAAATACCGTCGAAATCAGCGAAATACACCTTGCCGGCATCACTGCCAAAATCAACCGGACGCTTCCCGACAGCACGTTTAACTTCGATTATATCGTGGCGGCCTTTGCCAGCCCCCAGCAGCAACAGGATCCCGATACGGCTACCGCGATGATGTTCGATATCGACAAAGTGGAACTGGATCGCATTCGTTTCGTATATAATGACGAGGTAATTGGGATGGCGGCCGATATTAACCTTGGCCACCTGGATACGCGAATCAAAACGTTCGACCTGTCGGACAATATGCGATTTGCACTGCCCGCCATCACGATCGACGGGCTGAATGCTTCCATACGCCAATGGGCCACCGCGGATCCGGGCGATGCGCCCTCGGCCGACGATTTCGGACTGGAGCCCGAACCGGAAGCTGCTTCCCTCCTGCCCGATTTGGAGTTTGGCGACTTCGACCTTCGCAATATCGTCTTTACCTACGCGGATGATGCCTCGGCGATGGATACACGTTTTCAAGTGACGCGGTTGCAAGCCAAATTAAACGAACTCGACCTGAACGGTGAGTTTGTGGACGTGGAATCCGTGCTGTTGGACGGGTCAACTTCCAGGGTGTTCTTTGGGCAAACAGCCGCGGCTTCCACGGAATCGACGGCCGACACCGCGGCCAGCGAGCCCGTTAACTGGCGCGTTGTCGCTAAGGAAGTCATCATTAAAAACACCGACTTCGCATACGAAGACGCCAACCAGCCTAAGCTGCAGTACGGTTTCGACTATGCCAATATCGGCATCACCGCCTTGGAAGGCGAATTGCTAGACCTCTTTTATTCCGCAGATTCGATTGGCGGCGATCTTCGCCATTTGTCGGCGCGCGACCGCAGTGGCTTTCAACTCGACGAACTCCGTGCACGATTTGCGTACACCGATCAGGGCGCTGCCTTGACCGATCTGTATGCCGAGACGCCGCATACACTCCTTCGCGAACATATACAAGTCGGCTATCCGTCCTTATCGACCATAACCGACCAGTTGGGACAGATCAGCATCGACGCCAACTTACGCGATAGCCACCTCGGCATGGCCGACGTCACCCTCTTTGTGCCCGAATTAGACACGATGCAAGCCATGCAATCCCTGTTGGATGCTGTATTTCATGTAGATGGTCGGGTAGCCGGACGGCTGGATAACCTTCGTATTCCCCAGCTAGAGGTGACTACGCTAGACGATACGCGCCTCAGCGCACAGGCCAATATCCGCGGATTACCCGATATAGATCGGATGCGGGTTGATTTGGATTTGGAAGAATTTAGGACCTCGCGTCGCGACGTGGAACGGCTGATTCCCGCGGGCATGTTGCCGGACAGCATGCGCGTGCCCGACAAGATTCGGCTGGTGGGCACCTTCAACGGTGGCATCAACGCCTTTGACACGGACATGCAGCTCGTAACTACCGAAGGTAGTGCCAGTGTCGACGCCACTTACCAAGCCGGACCCCGTGGCCAAGACACCTTGTACAACGCGAATCTAAGCATTATGGACATCGACGTGGGGAAAATCCTGGGCGATACGACCTTGGGCAGGATATCCATCGCGGCACAGGCCAAAGGTGCCGGCTTCAACCCCAAGACTGCCGTCGCGGACATCCAGGCCAAGCTGCTGTTGGCGCAGTATCGTGGATACGACTACCAGGACATTGACTTCACCCTGCAAGCCGAGCAAGGTGACATCGAAATCTTTGCGAACAGCGACGACTCCAACCTCGACCTAACACTCGACGGCACGGCAGATTTTAATGGCATCTACCCTTCCGCAAAGCTGAATTTGACGATCGACAGCATCAACCTACAGAATTTGAACTTCATGGCCGACAACTTCCGCTACCAAGGCCGAATAGTAGCCGACTTCGAAACCGCGGACATCGACCACCTTAATGGAGCCTTGCACATCCTGAACTCCTCAGTGGCGTATAATGCCGAGCGCTACGCCCTCGATTCGGTATCTATCATTGCTGAGGCCGGCGATGAGCGCACCTTGCTGCTCTTGCAGTCTGAATTTCTCCGCGCTCACATGGTGGGCAATTATGAGCTGAGTCAGCTCTCCGCCGCCATACAGGATGTTGTTGCCGTCTACTATCAGCCTGATTCGATAGCGACGGTGTACGAGTACGAAGCTCAGCAAATGGACTTCAGTATGACCTTTACACGCAGTCGGTTCATCCGCGGATTATTGCCCGCCCTCACGGAGATGGAGGATGTGACGTTAGACGGGTCCTTCACCAGTGACGACAAACTGCTTTTCGTTAAGCTGATGGCACCCGAGGTGGTCTATGGAGGCACGGAACTGCGGGGCATCAATATGGATATCAATACTGTGGACAGCACGATGTATTATTCGTTGCTAGTCGAACAGCTGGCGATGGGCCAAACCGAATTGATCAATACCCTGCTAAGTGGTACAGTCGTGCAAAATCTCATGGAGATGGGCCTCTGGATCAAAGATCAGCAGGATAAGGAGCGTTATCACCTGGGAATGGTCATGCGCGTAGATGCCAACAACTTCATCTTTGCATTGAAGGAAGATGGGCTCATGTTGAATTACGACGAATGGGATGTGGCATCGGATAATGCGCTCCGCTTCGGCACGGCCGGAGTTTCAGCACACAATTTCCTACTCAGCAACAACGGGCAGGAGATGCGCATTGAGTCCCAAGACTCCATTCCCAATTCCCCCATCGATTTAACCTTTGACAACTTTCGAATCGAAACCTTAAGCGAAATACTTGAAAGCGAGTCTTTGCGCCTAGGCGGCGGCATTAACGGACAAGCCACGGTATCGCGTCTCGATGCTTCACCCGTTTTCGTATCCGACCTCGTTATTGCCGATTTCTTTTTTGGGAATGACACCGTTGGCGACATAAGTCTCCAAGTCAACAACGAACGCGAAAATACGTTCACGGCCAATGTCGGCATCGAGGGCAATGGCAATAACGTCAGCCTCACCGGCGATTTCATTACCGTGCCCGGACGCGAATCGACGCTGGATTTCGACCTGAACCTGAGTCCGCTGACCATGAATACCCTCGAAGCGTTCAGTCTCGGATACCTCCGCAATACCTCCGGCGATATTGGAGGACGGCTCAAAATAACCGGCACTGTCGACCAGCCGCGTCTGAATGGTGAGCTGCTTTTTAACCAGGCCTCGCTCAATGTCGCCATGCTGAATGCCACTTTCAACATCGACCAGCAACGCATCACATTCAATAACAGCGGCTTCCGGTTTAGCCGGTTCGAGTTTAAGGACAGCCAAGGCAACGTGGCGCGGCTAAATGGTACCGTGGCGACCACGACCTACACCGATTTTGACTTCGGCATCAGCCTCACCGCCAACGACTTTCAGGTACTTAACGCCACAGCCGCGGATAACGACTTGTATTATGGTAAGCTATTCGTCACGTCCAACCTTTCGGTCCGAGGCAATATGGACAGTCCGGTCGTGGAGGGCACGATAACGGTCAATGATGAAACGGATGTCACCTTCGTGCTTCCTAACGATGACCCAGGCCTGGTGGAGCGGGAAGGCATCGTGCGTTTTGTTGACAAAAGTGATACGACGTTCTACAACGCGTTTGGCCAACTGGATTCACTGACGCGTACCGAACTGGGTGGACTTGACGTCTCCGTTGACATCCGAACCGAAAGCGAGGCCGATTTCACCGTCGTGATCGACCCGGGAACCCAAGACGCCCTGCACATCCGGGGTGAAGCCATGCTGAACGCCGCCATCGAACCCAGCGGACGCATTAACATGACCGGCACGTACACCGTCGAGGACGGAAGCTATTCGTTTTCCTTCGGCCCCGTTAATCGCGACTTCCAATTCAAACAGGGCAGTACCATCGTATGGGCGGGCGACCCGCTTGACGCACGATTAGACATTACCGCCGTGTACCGATTGCGGGCGCCAACGCTGGAACTCGTGCAGAGCCAAGTCGGCGGCCAAAACCAAAATATCTATAGGCAGCGTGTTCCCTTTGATGTCAACCTGCGCATCACCGAGGATATGTTTTCGCCAAACCTGGGCTTTGACATTACGCTGGATGCCAATAACGCCATGGTGAGCCAAGATGTCGTCCAGCAAGTCAACGGCGCGTTGGCCCAGTTGCGCGAGCAGGAATCCGACATGAACAAGCAAGTGTTTGCCCTTATTATCTTGGGCCGTTTTATCGCCCCCAACCCCTTCGAAAGTCTGTCAGGCGGTGGAGGCGTTGAGTCCATTGCCCGCAACACGGTCAGCTCGCTATTGAGCGAACAGCTCAACCGCTTGGCCGGAGACCTAATCCAGGGCGTGGAGCTCGAATTCGATTTACAGTCCACCGAAGACTACACCACGGGCGCCATGCAAAACCGTACGGACCTAAATGTGGGTATTTCCAAGATGCTGTTTGACGACCGCCTGAAAGTGACGGTGGGATCCAATTTCGAAATCGAAGGAAAACAGCGACCAGGCGAACGCGCCACCAATATTGCCGGCGACATCTCCTTGGATTACCAGCTTAGCCGCGATGGCCGTTATATCCTGCGCGCTTATCGAAAAAATCAGTACCAAGTGACCTTGATGGGCCAATTCGTGGAAACGGGGCTTGGCTTTATCATCAACATGGATTACGACGAGTTCAAAGAAGTGTTCATGAGTGCCAACCAGCTGCAAGCTTACTACAATACGGATTCCCGACGCTTCCGACGGCGATTTGACGTCGAAAGGATGCAGGTCGACAGTGTGTACCGCGATAGCGTACGGCGTGTAATCTTGGACAGCATCCGGAAAAATAACCCAGAACTGCTGGATAGCATGCGCCTACGCGGAATCCAGCCTGCGGATTCGCTCCAAAGCGAGCAACCCCAGCCTGCAAGGGACACCACGCACCCCGACACATTGAGCCGGCGGCAGGAACCGATCAGAAACGAGCAAGAAATGGTTGGAATACAAGCGGAGAGGAGGCGCGATGAAGAGATTGAATAAGCGCTTGCTGTTTTGGATGGGCTTCATCGGGGCCTGGGCCCTAGCCTCCTGCAGCAACTTAAAGTATTTGCCCCAAGGCGAACATCTCTACGTCAAGGGCGAAGTAGAAATCGAGTCGGATACCATTGCGGAGCGCTTCGTCAAGCCCCTGACGGAAAGCTTGGAAGAGCTACTGCGCCCCGAGCCCAACATGACGATTCTCGGTATGCGCCCGCGACTGTTTGCCTATAACATCGCCGGTGAACCCAAGAGTAGTCGCGGTCTACGCGCCTGGTTGAAAAATACGGTCGGCGAAGAGCCTGTCTTACTAAGCGATGTTAATCGCGATTATAACGAAAACCTGCTCCGCAACCGTCTGGAAAACCTGGGCTTTTTCAATGCCGAGGTGACGTCCGATACCACCATCCGCAACCGACGCGCAACGGTGACGTACACGGCCGAGCCGAAGATCATCTACCGGGTCGACACCGTCGTGTATGATGTAGATTCCACCACGGCACTAGGCAAAGCCATCAGCGAATCGCGCGAGGGCTCCCTGCTGGCCGTGGGTCGGCGGTATAGCCTCGATCACATCGTATCCGAACGAGAACGGATAGACGATGAGCTTAAAAACAAGGGGTTTTACTATTTCAATCCTGACTACATCCTGGTAGAGGTCGACAGTACCATTGGCAACCATCATGTCCAGTTGTTTGTGACGGTTAAAGACGAAACGCCCGATCGCGCGCGCGTCCCTTATACGATCAACAATATATTTATCTATCCCGATTATCGCCAGGATTCGCGGGGCGGATATCCGCGTACGAGCCCTCGGCGCGCCACTCCGTATGCGAACGAACGGTTCTATTTCGTGGACCCCAATCGCGCGTTTCGACCGTTCTCCATTGCACGCACGATGTTTTTTCGCAAAGGAGACCTGTACACGCGGCGCAACCACAATCGTACCCTTACCAACCTAGTCGGTATGAACACCTTCAGCTTCGTACGAAACGATTTTGTCGAAGTAGATTCGGCGGGCGTCAAGAAACTCGACGTGTACTATTACCTCACGCCCATGCCCAAACAGGGGCTGCGGCTGGAATTGCTTGGAAAAACCGCCGAAGTATATAACGGTTTTGAGATAAACACCAACTGGACACGTCGAAACTTCTTTCGCAGCGGGGAACTCTTCAACTTGTCGGTGTACGGTGGCTTCGAAACACAGACCGGCGGAAACGTCAACCTCAATTCCAGTTTCTACCGCTATGGTGTGGAAGCCAGCCTCGCTTTCCCACGGTTGATTGCGCCATTCGATTGGAGCGCCACGCGCAACTTCGTGCCGAAGACCTACTTCAAGACCGGTTACGAATTTCTCAACCGACGCCAAGCATACACGCTGAATTCGATGACTTTCTCCTTCGGATACCTTTGGAAGGAAAGTGCGATGAAAGACCACGAGCTGGATTTGGCGGAGGTAATCTACGTGCAGCCGCGCAATGTCACGGGCTGGTACAACGCCCAGATCGACTCCATCCCAGCCCTACGACACGCCATTGACCCGACCTTTACGTTCGGTCCGAAATATACGTTCACGTACACCAACACGATGCAACAAAACAGAAAGCACAATCTGTACTACAAAGGTGGGTTGAACCTTTCGGCCAATGTGTATGGACTGATACGTGGGGCCAACTACAAAGAGGGCAAAGTGTACCAGATATTCAATGCCAACTTTTCGCAGTACGTCAAGGTAGATAGCGATTTTAGGCATTACATGAAACTAGGTCCCAACTCGACGCTCGCATCACGCATCATGGCCGGCTACGGCTACTCGTACGGCAATTCCAGCATGCTGCCGTATGTCAAGCAGTTTTTCGCTGGCGGACCGAACGGTTTGCGCGCATTCCGGGCCCGTGCTATCGGCCCCGGATCGCATGTGCCCGAAAACCTTGGGATGGACAATTTCTTTGCCGATCAAACCGGTGACATTCAGCTGGAGATGAACGTAGAATACCGAACTAAACTCGTGAGCATCGTACATGGTGCCCTGTTTGTAGATGCTGGAAACGTATGGCTCCAAAACCCAAATCCAGATAAGCCCGGAGGGCATTTCACCCGCGATTTTTACAAGGAAATCGCGGTAGGTGCAGGGGCCGGGCTTCGTTTCGACTTATCTTTCCTGGTGCTGCGTACCGATTTGGCGATGCCGCTTCGCCTGCCCTACACACCGCCTAGTGGCGATCGGTGGGTAATGGACCGGATCGATTTTGGCAGCCCGACGTGGCGACAGAACAACTTGATCTTTAACTTAGCTATTGGATATCCGTTCTAGCGAATCCTATGCAGCGGCTGATTTATTTTCGCTCGACGGGGCATATCATTTTTAATATCAAGCGGGTATTGTTAATTTAGCGTCGCTGTATAAAAAGCAAATCACGTTTGAGTAATTCACCTATTTTAACAACACTTACATGAAAATAACGGTAGTTGGTGCCGGTGCAGTCGGCGCCACCACGGCTGACAACTTAGTCAGGCGAGAAGTTGCAGAAGAAATCGTGCTGCTAGACATTAAGGAAGGCCTCGCCGAAGGCAAAGCCCAAGACATGGCCCAAACGGCGGCGTTGCTGGGATTTGATTCCAAAATCACGGGCGTTACCAATGACTACGCTAAGACCGCAGGCTCTGCCGTGGCAGTAATCACTTCGGGTATCCCCCGCAAACCGGGCATGACCCGCGAGGAACTTATCGGCACGAACGCCAACATCGTCAAAGGTGTGGCAGAAAACTTGCTGAAACACTCGCCCGACGTAATCATCGTGGTAGTATCGAATCCGATGGACACCATGGCGTACCTTGCCCTTAAAGCTACCGGAATTCCTAAAAACAGGATCATCGGTATGGGCGGGACACTCGATTCGGCCCGTTTCCGATACCAATTAAGCGAACGGCTTGGCTCATCGCCCGCAGACCTGAACGCCATCGTCATTGGCGGACACGGCGACACCACCATGATCCCGCTCATCAAGCACGCCACGTGGAATAGCGTACCTGTAACAAAATATTTGTCTGATCAAGAGCAGGCCGATATCGTGTCGGCAACGATGGTAGGCGGAGCGACACTGACCAAGCTGATAGGAACGTCCGCCTGGTATGCGCCGGGAGCGGCAACCGCCGCTGTTGTGGAAAGCATCGTGCGCGACCAGAAAAAACTGTTCACCGCTTCCGTATTGCTCGAGGGCGAGTACGGCCAGAAAGATATTAACCTAGGCGTGCCCGTCGTACTGGGGCGCACCGGTTGGGAGCGTATCTTAGAACTGCCTCTCGACGACGCTGAAAAAGAGGCCTTCGCTAAAAGCGCGGATGCCGTGCGCAATATGAACGCCGTTCTCAAAGAGACTGGAACACTGTCTTAATAAAAGAGATGGTGACTATCCCACTAACGCCATTGTCCTTACAGGACAATGGCTTCCATTTATTGGTTGAAATCGAAGTCTTCGGACACGTGCATCAGGCCGTTTTGGATACGGGCGCATCGAAAACCGTCTTTGACAAGACCAATATAGAAAAGATACTCGACGAGGGTACCGAATTGGAGTATTCGGAATACCTCTCAACGGGGCTGGGCACCACGAGTATGGAGAGCTTCACACTACGCCTGCCAATGTTGCGGATCGGCGAATGGCAGATTAAAAACCAGGACATTGCCGTCCTCGATCTCTCCACCATAAATTATGCGTACAACCAAATGAACGTTTCACCTGTCATCGGTGTTATCGGAGGAGACATCCTCATGGACTACGGTGGAAGGATCGACTATAGAACAATGACGCTTCGCCTCGCGCAACGCAAGCGCAGCGGAAGGCAGACGAAACGCACTAACCGTCCGGAGGGAAGGTAAACCGCTGGGTGACGTAGGCAAAGCGTCACTTGGTTTCCCGTCGGGCAAAAAACCGAAAATATGAAAGAAAGATATGCCGTGATAATGGCGGGCGGGGTCGGAAGTCGCTTTTGGCCAGTAAGCCAGGCTACGCTGCCGAAACAATTTATTGACATGCTCGGCACGGGTAAGACCTTATTGCAAACTACTTTTGAACGTTTTGCGAAGGTGGTACCTGAGTCCAATATCCTAATTGCGACGAACCAATCGTACAAGGACGTCGTACTACAGCAACTTCCTAATTTGAAGGATCACCAGCTGATTTTGGAGCCAATCATGCGCAATACGGCACCTTGTATTGCGTATGCCACTCACAAGATCAAGCAACTGAGCGCCAATGCGACCATCGTAGTGGCACCCGCCGACCACCTCATCCTCGATACCGAACGCTTTGTCGAGAACGTCCATGAAGCGCTCGACTGCGCGGAGCGCCATGATTGGTTATTGACACTCGGTATCAAGCCATCCCGCCCCGATACCGGATACGGCTACATTCAGTACGGACGCAAATCATCAGTGCCCAACGTCCGAAAAGTGAAAACCTTTACCGAAAAACCCAACTTGGAGCTCGCCACAACTTTCCTGCAAAGCGGTGATTTCCTGTGGAACTCCGGAATATTCATTTGGTCTGCCGACGCTATCGTTAAAGCGTTTGACACGTACGAGACTGAGATGAACGAGATATTCACAGAAGGCGCCGGGGTGTATAATACTCCGAATGAACAGCGCTTCATCGCGAACGCCTTTGTGCGTTGTGGCAATATATCCATCGATTTCGCAATCATGGAAAAGGCGGAAAACGTCTATGTGCTTCCCGTGGATTTTGGGTGGTCGGATTTGGGCACGTGGTCGTCCGTGTACGAGGCCTCCCAGAAGGACTACCTCGGCAACGTAACGAATACCGATGCAAAGGTAATGGTCTACGATTCATCTAATTGTATGATCCATACGCCGCAGGATAAACTCGTTATCCTGAAGGGTCTGCATAACTTTATCGTAGTGGAATCGGACAAGGTCTTGATGATCTGCCCCAAAGACCAAGAACAGTCGGTCAAGCAAATGGTAGCGGATGTAAAGGAAAAGTTCGGTACGGATTATGTCTAAAATCGAGCGTTGCACTAATCCCATTATAGTCCAAAACCCAAGTTAGTCGCTATGGAGCAAGGTTTCGTTACAGTAGATACTGATTCGCGGGGATTAGCCTCAATCACGTTCGGACATCCCTCGCACAACGCGCTGCCCGCTCACCTGCTGGCGCGGCTCGCGGAGGCTATCCAGCAAACAGCCAATAACCCGGCCACGCGGTTGATTCTCTTGCAGAGCGAGGGAACCCGCACCTTTTGCGCGGGTGCAGACTTCAGCGAGCTGCTTGCTATCACCGACGAGGCTAGCGGCACCGAGTTCTTCTCCGGGTTCGCCCATGTGATCAACGCCATGCGCAAGGCCCCTCGTCTGATCATTGGTCGCGTGCTAGGTAAGGCCGTCGGCGGCGGCGTAGGCTTAATTGCGGCCTGTGACTACGTGTTTGCCACCGAAGCGGCCGCCGTGCGCCTGAGTGAAGTCAGCTTGAATATCGGGCCCTTTGTCATTGCACCGGCTGTTGAGCGCAAAGTAGGCGTTTCGGCATTCACCGAACTTACCCTCAACCCAGATGTGTTTTTTGACGTACAATGGGCCAAGCGGCACGACTTATTCCATACCGTGAAGGTCGACGCGGCCCAGCTCGACGAATCCATAACGGCATTCTGCGACCGTCTGATCACCAAAAACCCCGAGGCGCTCTCCGAATTGAAACGGACGCTTTGGCACGGAACAAAGCACTGGGACGAATTGCTCTACAAGCAAGCGGCTATCAGTGGCCGACTGGCCTGTAGCCCAGAAACCAAAGCCCTGCTTCAGTCACTCACCAACAAACCCAAGACCTAGGGGCCTGTCGCTTCTTTACGATCGTCGCATTTTTTTGCTATCTTTGTGTAAGAGCACGGGGTGCTGCGGTTTCCGCGGCTGAGAACATACCCGAATACCTGATCCGGATAATACCGGCGTAGGGACTGCAATCCATTTTATCGAACGGATGCCCTTGGTGGCCTCCGCCCTATTGCAACTCCATTTCGCCACACCCCGGGAAATGGTTTTTTTTTGCCGTATCGCCCCGCTCTCCCAATTCAATTAGGAATAAATATAAAAAACACAAAGACATGCTACCAGCACAGAAACAGTTTGGCCAGTTGTCGTACAACCTAGACAATTGGCAAGGGCGCGAGGAGTGGTTTTTTAACCGGGCACACACCGACACCTATGAGCAGTGGTACGAAGGACGCTACAAACGCGCTGAGGTGTTCCAGAAAAAGATTATCGGAGGACTTGTCGGCAAGGACAAGCGGATCAAAACCCTCTTGGAGTTTGGATGCGGCACCACACGATTTACACGGTGGTGGAAAGAAATTGGCATCGAAGCCAGCGGAGGCGATATCTCTCCCCTCATGCTGGGCCAAGGCGTTCAGCTATTCGATGGCGACTTAGTCTTGGCGGACTCACATTTTATGCCGTTCAAAGACCATACGTTCGATGCAATGGCGTTCATCACTACATTCGAATACTATAGGGACCCTGTGCAGGTCATCCAAGAGGCCGCGCGGGTAGCGCGCCATGGAATCGCGTTCGGGATGATGAACCGCAATTCGCCAAAGTTCGTACGCCGGCGCGTGCAACAAGCATTCGGAAAAAATCCATTCTACGTTACCGCGACGTTCTATACTCCCGCCAAGCTGATTGAAGTCATCGACAAGGCGCTAGCAGGGCGTCGCTACAGCATCGAATGGTCTTGCACCGGTCTGCCAAAATGGTTCCCCGTACAACAGTGGAGTATCCCGTGGGGCGACTTTTTCGGGCTGTACGTCAAACTTGAA
>CAYRGQ010000029.1:0-43142 GCA_964423925.1 uncultured Sphingobacteriaceae bacterium
TTTTACTTACGGAGTTCTAGTAGCCTTCTAAAAGCACGATCCGTCGTGAAAAGATCGATAGTTCGAAGAGCACGAACCTTCCTAGAAAGCGCCCTCGACTGGCGCCAGCGTCGGGAAGGAACGGGCTGCGAGAGGATGAGGGAAATGTGGGAGTATTATTTAATTTTTGCCGCTCAATCGGCGCTTGCCTCGTTACTTTATAGCTGTTTTATTCGCCTCTGTCGCCGGCTTGGCGACTTCGTTTTGCTTGACCAAAACGAAGCAAAAAGTCAAGGCTGTTTGATGACCGCCTAGATTTGCGCCGATTGCCTAAAGCACCAAAACTCGCTGCGCTCACACAATTGGTGCTTCTTAACGGCAACCACCACAAATCTGTACCGGCGGTAATCAAAAGGCCGTTTCTCCTCGCGGACGGAATTTTCGGTGCATCGGTGAAAGCACGATCCGTTGTGAAAAGATCGATAGTGCGAAAAGGACGAACGTTCCTAGAAAGCGCTTCGACTGGCACCACCGTCGGGAAGGACAGGCTGCGAGAAGGATGTTTGGAAAATGCCCCCGCTCAACGCCTCATCTAAGGGAGCGTAGTGACGTCCCGACAAGTGAAACGGTCGGGATCACCGACTCCACGACTCACTAAATCAACGACTCAACAACACTACACCATCATCGTCCCCGTTTCGCGGAACCGCGTATGCCAGCTAAACGCTTCTTCAAGAATGTGAGGCGTATGGCCCCCACGTTCGGCACAAGCCCGGTCGAAATAGGACTGCAGCATCGGCTTGTAATCCGGGTGCACGCAGTTATCAATGATGCGTTGGGCACGCTCTCGGGGCGCCAGGCCACGCAAGTCGGCCAACCCTTGGTCCGTCACCAAGATGTCGACATCATGCTCAGTATGGTCTACGTGCGACACCATGGGCAGCACGTGGGAGATGGCGCCTCCTTTGGATGCGGCTTGGGTGACAAATACGCTCAAAAAAGCATTACGCGCAAAATCGCCCGAGCCGCCAATGCCATTCATGATGTTATTGCCCCCAATGTGGGTGGAGTTAACGTTGCCGTAGATATCGAATTCGATGGCGGTGTTGATGGCGATGACCCCCAGGCGGCGAATGAGGCCCGGTGTATTGCTGATATTCTGTGGACGGAGCACGATCTTATTGCGATACTTATCCAAGTTGCTGACGACGCGGTCGTAGCAAGCTTCGGAGACGGCGAAAGACGATGCCGAGGCGAAGCTGAGCTTACCGGAATCGATCAGGTCAAAGGTACTATCTTGCAACACCTCCGAAAACATGGTCAAGTCGTAAAAGTTGCTGCGCTTGAATCCGGCCAGTACCGCATTGGCGACTTTGCCGATTCCTGCTTGGATGGGCAACAGGCGATCGGTGAGCTGCCCGATTTTCACCTCGTTTTCGAAGAATTGGAGCAGGTGGTTGGCAATGGCGGTGGTTTTCTCATCGGGCTCGGCAATATCCGCTGAACTGTCCTTGATGTCGCTGAAGACGATGGCTTCGATCTTGCTAGGGTCTACGGGAATTGTTTTCCGCCCGATCCGGTTATCGGGAGCGACGATGGGAATCACATTTCGGTGAGGGTAATTTTCCGGCTGGAAGATATCATGGACACCGAAGATATCCGTGGGCACGGTGGTGTTGATCTCGATGATCAGTTTTTTTGCATGGGCTGCAAACACGACGGAATTTCCCACGGAGGTGGTGGGCACCAAGCTACCGTCGCGGTCAATGTAGGCCACCTCCAAGATCGCCACGTCCAATTCAGGCAGGCTCTTGGTGTGGAGCAGTTCGGCGGCCTCACTCAGGTGCTGGTCGATAAAGAGGATTTCGCCGCTATTGATCCGCGTCCGCAGATCGCGATCCACTTGAAACGGCATTCGCTTTTTCAGTACCCCCGCATTGGCCAACTTACCGTCTGTACCGTGCCCCAAGGAAGCCCCTGTGATGAGCGTGACCTTGATGTCGTTGTCTTGGCCATACCGCGCAAGTGCCGGCAGCACGACCTTACTATCCCCCGCCTTGGTAAACCCGCTACTCCCAACAAACATCCCATCCTTGATCAGCTTGACCGCCTCTTGCGCGGTTGTTACTTTATCGCGTAGATACGCTGCCTTGATCCGTTCTTCAACCATACTGTCCTTGATTAAATTTCCCGACATTTTCCTTTTGAAACCGCGCAATGTTAGCCATTATTTTCTGCTTAGGCAATTTAGGAATCCTTGAAATTTAACTTTTTAGCACCATGGTGACAAGTCATAATATTTTCCTACTTTCGCTTTAGGATCACACCCCCAGAAAGCGCAAGAATGCCCGGGGCCCGGGCCCTTAAACTTGGGGTTTAACCAACTAGAAACTATCACCACATTTAATCACAGTATCTTGTCCATGACCATGAAAAAATTGTCCATGACTATGAAAACCCCATTTCTGATCACCCTATTGGCCGTCATTGCCGGCGCCTGGTCCTGTGCGGGCACGGATCGCGAAGAAGAACTTACTTGGATCCAGCTCTTCAACGGCAAGGACCTCAACGACTGGACCGTCAAGATCGCCAAGCACGAGGTAGGCGAAAATTATGGCAACACCTTTCGTGTGGCCGACGGAATGATGCAAGTGCGCTACGATGAATACACGGACTTCGACTTCCAATATGGGCATATCCACTACAACACGCCCTATTCGGCCTACGTGCTTCGCTTTCAATACCGTTTCGTAGGCGAGCAGGCACCGGGTGGCGAAGGCTGGGCGTTTCGCAATAGCGGCGCCATGCTGCATGGACAGGATCCAAACACCATGTTGAAAGACCAGGATTTTCCAATCTCCATCGAAGGACAGCTACTGGGCGGCGACGGCACCAATCCGCGTACTACGGGCAACCTGTGCACACCGGGCACGAATGTGGTGATGGACGATGAGCTCTTCACCCCGCACTGCATAAACTCATCGTCAGACACCTACCACGGCGACCAATGGGTAACGGCAGAATTTGTTGTCCTGGCCGATTCGGTCATCCACCACATCATCGAGGGCGACACCGTACTCACTTACTATAAACCCCAAATCGGCGGGGGCAGTGTATCGAACCACGACCCCAGCGTGAAACAAGACGGAAAAATCCTGACCGGCGGCTACATTTCCCTGCAAAGTGAAAGCCACCCCATCGACTTCCGCAACATTGAATTGCTAGACCTGGCCCCTTATATGGGCGACACCGACAAGCTTAATAGCATTTTGCAACGCGCACTTACGCGGGAATAAACAGGTGTACAACACCGTGGATCATTCCGCATGGCTAAAAAAAGAGGCTGTCTTCATCGAGACAGCCTCTTTTCCTTTGTGAAAGCCAGTAAGATCCAGTAGCCTATTGTCGTGCGAGCTCCAACGCGCGCGTGGTTGTATAATATTTAGCAAGCATATTTGGCACTTCCCAGTCGGGCAGTGCGCCCTCCTGAAGAAAGCGCAGGTACTTGCGGGTCACCTCACTAAAGTGTTCTTCATGACTCGTGACTAATTCGGGAGCCACATGAATCCGGTATTCTCCGTTCTCGGCCTTAGAAAATGACAAACCCGCATACCGTTCGACCAGCTGATCCACAGCCGCTTGGAGTGCAGCCCGGAAGGAATCGTCATCCTGTCCACCTGCCGGAGCGACATACAAAGCAGGCTTGAAGTTCTCGTCGGCACCCTGCCGGATAATCAGATTCGCCTTTTCGCCGCGCATGATGGAGTAATGGGTGTCTCCGGTGCCGGCTGGGGCTTGAAAATCCCAGATGACGGATATCTTGGCATGCTTCCCCTTGAGCGTGTAGTTGATCTCGCCATTCGAAAAAATGGCGAGGTTTCCTTGGTCGTCTTTGTCCTTTTGCAGGAAATCGGGAATTTCAGACAAGCCGGTTACCTGTTCAAATTGGTCGGGCGTCATGGCGGTCGGCCAACGTCGTGCCGACAACAACTTAACATCCGTTTTGTAATCGATAATTTGTTCGGGGAAACACTCCCATTGTACCAGATCGACCAAGTGCGTAGTGACATCGACAATGCCCTCTCCTTGCTGCTCTACGTCAAAAAACCACGCGGGTCGGACAAGTGGCTTGCCGGAAACCTCCTTAAAAAAGTGATGTACACTCTCCTTGGTAATCGCAGGCTCATCGACACTGCCGACTACCAACTCGCCAAAGAGCGAAGGTATCTGCGAAAATTCTCGCTGCAGGATGGTGTTGATCTCGTAGCGTTCCGTCATGATGTCGTACAGTAGGACACCTTTTTCGTCGGCAATTGCAAATGCCGTTTCCAAATCCTGGAAAGCAGCCGGCGTGATCGCCATCGGCTTATCGGCCAGGACATGCAGGCCAGCGTCCACCGACTGCAGGATATAATCTGTTTTGTCACCATTATTTCCGGCGAGCACCACCACGTTGCCAGGCCGCTCTTCCAGCATTCGATCGAAGAAATCCGCACCGGTATAAACGACCTGTTGCCAGTTCGTCGGGTCGGTATCACGCGAGTTATATTGGGTGATTAACGCCTGGTGAGCCGCCAGCTCCGGTCCGTCGGGTGCATACACATAAACCGAGTCAGCTACTCCATCATACATGCTTTTCTGCACCAGCGCCGCATGGAAGTGACCCGGCGCGACGGTGACCAGTTTAATCGCGCGATCATCCGGTTGGTCTTTTCTTTCCATAGACGGGTTGCAGGCTGTTAACATCACATTCACCAAGAGCAGCTTGGCAACTGAACAAGACTTTATCATAGCTAATCCTAATCATTTAACGTATTGTGTTCCATAGGGGTATCGTTGGGGCCGAGCGAGCAAACGGTTAGCTTCGTCGTCATTGACAAATGTTTCGCCTTGGGCGTCCCAATGGACTTTTCGGCCGAGTTTCATGGCGATATGTGCAATCAAGCACGCGCTGCCTGAACGATGGGCGATTTCAACATGGCTGATAGGCTCTTTACCGTTCTGTATGCATTCCAACCAGTTGGTATGTTGCTCGGGGCTCTCATAGAGGATGGTCTCGTGCGGCTGGATGACGGATTGCAAGATTCTCGCATCGCTGGCGTAGAATGCTTTATTGTCAGCACCACCTGCCGCGACCGGGTCGGAAGCCGTGACACCGACGTCGCCGCGCGACACGAAAATCCATCCGTCGGTTCCTTCAAATCGGATTCCGTTTGGATTTTTGCCACTGATCTGCATCGTCACGTCATTGGGGTAGAGCATCTCGACTTGGAAATCGCCATGAACGTCCCAAAGTCCGGATGTCGGGAACTGCGCGGTGGCTTCAGCCGTCAGCGGGCCGGTCAGCTCCGTATTCATTCCCCAATGGGCGATATCCAGGTGGTGTGACCCCCACCCAGTAATCATCCCTGCACCAAACTGCTCACATCGCAACCAGCCCGGCCGGGAGTGGATATCGTCTTGGGAATGCACCCGATCCAAGGTGTATGGCACCATGGGTGTAGATCCCAGCCACATGTCGTAGTTGAGGGTATCAGGTATGGGCATCTCGGCTGGATTACCGCCCGATGGATCGCCCGGCAAGCCGATGATGACCCGTTGCAGCTTACCGATACGCCCATTTCGCACGAGCTCGCAAGTACGCTTGAACTGCGGCCACGGGTTGACCGAGCGCTGTTGGCTCCCCAATTGAAAGATGACATTTTTTTTCTTGATAACGTCGGCCATCATGCGTCCCTCCTGTATGGTGAGCGACGTGGGCTTTTGCAGATAAATGTGCTTGCCCGCTAATGCGGCTTCCATGGCGGGCTGGGCGTGCCAGTGGTCCGGCGTGCTGATGATAACGGCGTCGATATCCGAGTTTGACAACATATCGTGGTAGTCCGCATAAGTACGTACATCGGGTACGGGAGCGTCCATCGCCTTGTCGCGATAGGATTTCTCGATCCACTCCTTGCCTTGCTGGAGCCGCTTGCGATCCACGTCTGCCACGGCTACTACACGTACATAGTCATGCTTGATCACCTCGGGGAGGTCGTGGGTCATGGCGATCCTGCCGAATCCGATTTGTCCGATGTGGATGCGATTACTAGGCGCAGACTTCCCAAATACCGATGCGGGCACAATACTGGGAAAAGCCGCAGCGGCTAAAATTGAGGCTGATCCTACGGCCGACTGCTTGATAAATGTCCTTCTGGTTTGCTTCATAATCAATAGGTATGGGATAAGACGACTGGGTTATCGCTTCACTTCGTCATGGGGTGTGCGGGCATAGGACTTGCTGTAATCTAGGGGCGCAGCCTGCTCAACCACCCACCGCAGTCCGCCTAGCAGATGCGCGCGAAATTCGGGATCTGAGTAGTCTTCCTTGCTATGTCCCAAAGACGTGTACCAAGATCGCCCACCGTCAAATTCGTGACACCAAACGGATGGGAACACGTCGCCAAACGTATCCAAACGCTTCGGGTTTTCCCCTTTCAGGGTCGTGGCGTCGTTGACGGCGATGACGTGCAAATTGACGCTCATCTCCTTTAAATAATAGAACTCATCGCCGTGCGGACGATGCCAACGCCGCTTAAGGTGCGCAACCGAGGGGTGGTCGTGGTCTATTAAATCCACGGTAAACGGCTGGTAAACGTCGTGCCAATAGAATGTAGCACCCAGCAATTGTTTAAACCACTTCCACTTGCGCTCGGTACCCGATGCGGAGTGGATGCCCACGAAGCCTCCCCCCGCTTGGATATAGCGCATCAAGGCGACACGCTGCGCATCAGTATCAAAGACATCATTGTTGGTATTGGAGAAAACGAGCGCCTGATATTGCCTGAGGTTTTCATCGGTAAAGTCAGCGGGGTCTTCACTTACGTCGACATGAAAACCATGCTGCTCGCCCATCTCCTGAAATGCCCGGATGGAATTCGGAATGTTGTCATGCACGAAGCCCTCGCCGTTCTTGGTATAAACGAGAATCTTGATGTCCTTCCATTCAAATTCCTGGCCGAATACGGTCAGCGCCGTAATGATGAGTACGGTAGTAACCGATAGCGCGCGAATCTTTTTTTTCATAACATTATCCTCTTTCTATAAGGGTTTGACGACGATGTTTGGCGGATTGGCAAAGGACTGCCAATACTGTTCGGCTTGGCTTTCCGTAAGTTCCCCATCAAATACCACCAGCCGATAGCGGAGCGTATAGGTGTGTCCACTGGCCAACACCCAATCTTTATTCTTGGTCGGCGAAAAATTAACAAACTGATCGCCCCTCCCACCGTTGCCATCGACGGGCCATACGCGTATGGGTTCGGGAAAATTATAATTCTCCGGACTGCACATGAGTAGAATTCCTCCGGCTCCGTCGGCCAGTTCCCCGGTTAGTAACAGCCATCTTTCCAACGAGCCGTCCGCATCGGCACGCGTCTTTCCGCTGGAGGTGAGCAGCTCGCTATTCATATTGGTCCACTCCTCCCTTGCCCGCAAGCCGAGGCCACCATAGCGGTATTCTTTGAGCGTCACGTCAAGGCCGCCGACAGGATTCAGCTTAGACTCCACATCCACCAGGTAGCGATCGTCCTGCTGCGGGGTAACCGAAATCTCCCAATTTTCTAGCATAATGGACTTTTCCTGGTCTCCGTCAAAAATGACATGGCTATGCACGGCATCAAAACCAGCCATAATAGGGCCCTCGTAGACCTTCTCAAACGCCTCAAAGCGAACAGTCCCCTGGTTATCACCCAAATTCCAAAGATCATAGGTCTTCCCATCATAAGCAATCCGCGTCCACGGATTCCATAGCCCATAATGGTGGTAATGGTCGGGCGGCTGTATGCGCGTCAGCGTTTCACCCGAAGGTGTGTTTAACGGGTGGATGAAGCCCGCCCGTCCGTACAGAGGGTTGACGCCTTCTGGCACGGGCTGAAGGGCATGGCGATAGGCCAAGAGCAGCCTATTATCGGCATCTCTCAATTGGATATCCGTGTTGGTCAAGACAGCCTTTTTGGCGGGATACCGTTTTGCGTCTCTCCGTTCCAACTCAAACACGCGCACGGTACCGGCCCGCGTTTCCCCGTCCAGCATCCATTTCAATTCTTTCCCGTCTTTAGTCGTTACAGCCTGGACGGGTATTTGTCGTCGGCCGCGAGAGGTTACTTCCACCAAGCGAACCGCTTGAGTAGGGAGATTGCCTAAATCAGCCACAGGCAAGCTGACGGGCAGATCAACGTGCGAATGCGCGCCGGCGCTCACTTCAATCCGGTAAGACTGTTGGCCCCAAACCGCGTTCGACATACTCATCAGCACGAATGTGATAATTTTCGTCAAGAATCCTTGATTAATCGATTTTATACGAACGCCCATAACCGTGAATCTATTAATACGTTATCGCATATCGAACCTCACCACTCATCTCGTTTGAATTCCATCCATGAAATCACGCCTAAACGATTAGCTTACAACTGGTTTAATATAACAAAACTAAGGAACAATCTAGTCTTCGGGCCAGAACGAGCCGGTTTTATACGAAAACGTTATAGTAAGAAACGCCCCTAGCTAGTTTTTGTCGGGTCCGAGTTAATCGTGTAATAACGAATACCGACCAACTGGCCAGGGGCGGTTTAGGTTAATTGGAGAACTGATAGCGGGTTTCCGATTTTTGAATCTCACCGGGGTTGAGAATAATGGAATCGAATTCCGGCTGATTCACCGCATCGGGAAAGTACTGTGTTTCCAGGCAAAACGCGGTGCGATACTCGCTTGAGCTGCCATGTTTGAGCACCAATCCCTCGGGGATGGCATTTCCCCCATAGAATTGGATGCCGGGCATATCGGTATGCACCTCCATACGTATGCCTGATTGGTCGCCAACGGCCACCGCAGCTAGCGCGTACGCCTTGCCGCTATCGAGCGCAAAGTTATGGTCATATCCGCCGCCGTAGGTGAGTTGATCGTCCGCTTCATGCAATCGACTCCCGATGGGGGTGAGTTCCCTGAAATCAAAGGGCGTATTTTCCACGGGGCGCAGTTCGCCAGTGGGGATCAACGCCTCATCTACTGGGGTGAAGCGCGAAGCCTCTATTTGCAGGAGGTGATCATTAATCAGCCCCGCTCCTTCGCCATTGAGATTGAAGTAAGCGTGGTTAGTGAGATTGACCGGCGTCCGTTGGTCTGTTTGTGCTTCATAGCTAATGGAGAGACCGTTTGACTCCGTAATTCGATAGGTCACCTTGACGTCTAGATTGCCGGGGTAGCCCTCGTCGCCATCGGGTGACCGGAGCGTAAGGACAAGCGTGCTCTCATCGGGCTGCTCGGCGTCCCACACCGCAGATTCGAAACCCTTCTTCCCGCCATGTAAGGAATTGGCGCCGTTATTGGCGTAGAGCGTATAGGTCGTGCCATCCAGGTCAAACTTAGCACCCGCAATGCGGTTGCCCACGCGACCGATAATCGCACCCAGATAATATTCCGGCCCTTCGGTGTAGCCCGCCAGCGAGCCGGGGCCCGTCACCACGTCTACTGGATTACCATCTTTGTCGGGCACCACGAGTCCCACCAGCCGGCCGCCATAGTTGGTGATGGCCGCGGTCATGCCCTGCGCATTGTGTATCAGGTATAAGGCGGTCGGCTTCCCACCGACCACACTTTTAAAGGCATCTGGTTGAGGAAGCAAGCCAGCCGCTGCTTCCTTAAACCCTGTTATCATTTGTTTTGTCATGTTTCGTTGTTATTTGAGAGAAGCCGACTAGCGATGGGCTTCGTATAGCTTTTGGTGCAGCCGCCGTAATTCTTCCGCAGGAATTTTCACCACTTCCCGATCATAGGTAATCAAGCCATTGGTTTCGATCTCCACGTCGGTGGTCTGGGTATATACCGCAGCCGAAAGGCCCATAGGGATTAACCTCGCCAAATCGTCGACCAGTCCGCTATAGCGCTTCGTAAGCTCTTCCACATTGCGAAAGCTCTGGTATCCCCAGTTGTCCTTGTCCTGCCAGGTATGCCCTTCGATGGGTAAGCCCAAGCCGCCAAACTCGCCCAGCGTCAGGATTTGCTTATCGCCATACAGCTCCGGGCGCGGCATGATCGCATCGGGATAATTATGGATATCCATAATCTGCCCGGTGGGATAAAAATTTCCGCCACTGGCGCTATTGACCAGTCGAGAAGGGTCATGTTGCATGGTCCACTCGGTGATTTCAACCGTCTTGAACTGACCCCATGCTTCGTTAAACGGCACCCAAACCACAATCGAAGGGTGGTTGTGCAGCGCGTCCATGATGGCTTTCCATTCCGTGCGGTAGATCGCCTCGGATTCCGGGGTGCGGTCCTTGTCGTGCTGGCGTCCGGTGGTCAGGCCGGGGCGCATATCCCAATGGTTTCCGCCCAAGTCGCCACTCGGCATGTCTTGCCACACCAATAGGCCAAGCTGATCGCAGTGGTAATACCAGCGCGCCGGCTCCACCTTGATGTGCTTACGGATCATGTTGAAGCCCATTTCCTTGGTCTTTTCGACGTCAAAGCGCAGGGCCGCGTCCGTAGGCGCGGTATACAGACCGTCAGGCCACCAGCCCTGGTCAAGCGGGCCATACTGGAACAGGAATTCATTGTTCAGCAACATGCGCTGTATGCCGTTGGCGTCTTTTTCCATCGAAATCTTGCGCATGGCAAAGTAGGATGACGCTTCGTCGATCACCTTTCCATTGCGCACAACGGCGATTTTCAGGTCGTAAAGAAACGGATCGGCGGGTGACCACAGCCTCGCATCGGGCAGGTGCAATACCTGCGTGGGACCGTTGCCGGTAGCCCGCGCCGTGCTCTCCGCTACTTTTTCGGTTCCGTTCCAAGCCGACACGCGTACTTCATCACCCGACTGCATGCCCGCTAACTCGGTGCGGACCTCGAGCAATCCGTTATCGATATCGGGTGTTTGGCGGGTCCCTACAATATGGGTGCGGGGCACGCTTTCCAACCATACTGTTTGCCAGATTCCCGTCACAGGCGTATACCAAATTCCGTGGGGGTTCACGACTTGCTTGCCATTTGGCTGAGGCCCCTCATTGGTGGGATCCCATACCCCCACAACGATTTCCTGCGTGGCGCCACTGTTGAGATACGGAGTGATGTTAAACGAGAACGGATCAAAACCGCCCTCGTGAGTACCTACTTGGGTGCCATTGACGTATACCTCGGCGCGCCAATCCACCGCACCGAAATGCAGCAAAACATCGCCCGACCGTAGTTTTCGGTCGACGGTAATCGTCCGCCGGTACCATAGCGTATGGTCCTTTCCTACCCGTTTGCCCACGCCAGACAGTGCAGACTCGACCGGATACGGAACGAGGATCTGCCCTTCGTACGACGAAGGTGCGCCCGTCAGTTTCCCAGGGGTGATGGCGTAGTCCCATAGCCCGTTCAGATTTTGCCAATTCTCGCGCACCAACTGTGGACGCGGATATTCGGGTAAGGGATTAGCGGGATCGATATCACTGACCCATCGCGACATAATCTTTCCTTCGACGGGTGACCACGCACCCGTCTGTGCAAAGGCTGCTGCCACAAGCAGGCAACCGATTAATGTAATGAATGTGTATCTCATCATGGCTAATTATATTATTTAGTTTTCGGCGATGCACGATCAAGCGTATCGTGTTTGGGCGCGGTAAGTCGGCTATACCTGCAAATGTAGAACCCTACGCGCTGGGATTCCTGCACTTTTTTATCCGTTTACGGGCAAATTGTATCTCGCTAGCGCGTGGCGCTCGTCGGCGCTGGCTGCGCACATTCAGTGTGTTTAAACCACTGCCGCGCAACTGGCCGCTAAGACGGTGATGCTACCAAAGTTACTCTTTTTAATAAAATATCCTGCACGCGAAACCTGATGCCACTCATCACTACTTGCGCTGGCTCGCCGGCCTTGGGGGTCTTGCCTCGGGATGTTGGCTAAGGATGGCCTGCAGCTCAGCCAGTACCTCCGGTTGCTCCGAAGCGATGTTCCGTCGCTCGAGCAACCCGAGCTCGTAGTCGTAGAGTTCGTATTCGACGTCACTCGGATCATCCATGCGCTTCCACTCGACCATCCGATACCGCTCGGTGCGGATAGCCCTACCCATTCGCCCACCCCTCGGAAAACAATGGTAGGCATGGTCGCGTAGCGATGCGCGAGGATTGGTAAATAGGGGTACGAGGCTCATCCCGTCCAAGGGTTGTGACACGACCGGGCGCTGGAAGTCCGCCGCTTCTACCAACGTGGGAAAGATGTCGACCGTCTCTGTCAGCTGCATCGTATGCCCGGCCACGATACCCGGACCTGCGATGAGCAGGGGTATACGATTGGCCAGCTCGTAGTTAACGTGTTTGGTCCACATGCCCATTTCACCCAGCATATACCCGTGATCGCCCCACAGGACAACGATCGTATTTTCGTCAAGCCCGAGGGCGTGCAAGCCTGCCAACAGTTTCCCGATTTGAGCATCGACATAACTGGTACTGGCGTAGTAACCATGGATAAGTTTACGCACCAGACTATCGGCAAAAGGCTGTTCGGTAACGGATTGTGGCACGGGTGTGTATTGATCGATTTCATCACCATATTTAACCGCGTAGGGCGGTGCGTTTTGCGGACGTACGGCCTCATCGCCTGGCAAGGGAAGGTGGTTCTCGTCATATAAATCCCAATAACGTTTGGGTACGGAAAATGGCAAATGCGGACGCGCAAAACCTACGGCAAGAAAGAACGGACGATCCGAATCAGTCTTGAGGGATGCTAATCGCTTTACTGCGCGTGCCGCGATACGGCCATCGGCATATGCCTCGTCGGCCACATCTGGCGCCTCCCACGCCGGACCACGTGGCAAGGAACGCGCGTAATCCCAGCCTTGGTTAGCAAACAACGCTTCCTCCCGCGTATCGCCATGGGGCTTGCTCGCCGGATCGACGTATTCGATGACCAATTCCGTATGGTGCGGTACGCTCCACGACTTCGGATCATCATAGGTGTCGTGGCCGATGTGAAATACTTTCCCCATCGACTCGGTGTGATATCCTTTCTCCTTGAAAAATTGGGGCAAGGTGGTCGCATCGGGATAAGGATCGCGAAAATCCCTTCCAAACCCATAAATGCCCGAGGATGTGGAACGGCTTCCCAACATCAGGTTGTATCGAGAGGGCGCGCACACGGCTTGGTTGGAATAAGCGCGCTCAAATTGCAGGGCACGCGCCGCCAACTGATCGAGGTGGGGCGTTATCGCGAAAGGATCACCATACGCGCCCATGGCGGGCCTCAGGTCATCGACCAGAATCAAGAGAATATTAGGCGGATCGGCCTGTGCCGTCGACGTCCGAGCGGGTAACGCGCAGGCCCCAATCAGGACGAGGATGAATATACTGGCTGATATGCGATGCAAGATGGATAAAACAGGACGTAATAACATAGTCGATTTATTGAAGGGTCTTACCACACAAATGTATTGCCCCGTACGCGCTAAACCCTGCACTTTCTTATCCATTTTCGGGCAAATTGTGTCTATGGAGCGTGGAATAGCTTCGAATCCCTGCGGACTACGGCTAAGCGTGATGTTCTCGTCTGAAAAGTGCGCGCATGCGCGGCAAGTAGAACCGCAAACTCAGCCCCCGCACAATGACATATGCGATAAAAGCCAGCCATAGACCCGTGTTCGCCCACTGTGCGGTAAAAAAGGAACCCAAGGCAATGAAAATGAGGAAAGAAAACAGGCTCGCGTTGCGCATTTCGGCACTTTGCGTCGCACCGATAAACACCCCATCGAGCTGAAAGGCATAAAAGGATACGAGGATGTATAGGCAAGCTAGTGGCAGGTGCTGCTGGGCGACTTCGCGCACGCCTGCATCGCTGGTAAGCCACTTTATGCCCATACTGCCGAGCGCCAAAAACAACAATGCCAGCACGAGTGCCGTCACTCCGGCCACTTGATTTGCTTGCTTAAACTCCCGGCGGAACCGGTCTTCATCGCGAGCGCCGACAGCCTTTCCGACCATCATTTCGACGACATAGGCGTAGCCATCCAGAAAAAACGCGGAAAAGGATACGAACTGGAGCAGGACATGGTTGGCGGCCAGTACGGTGTCTCCAAACCGCGCTCCCTGATTGGCGAACCACGCGAACCCGAGCAATAGCGCCAACGTGCGTACCATGATGTTGCCGTTGGTAGTCAGCATTTGGACAAACTTGGCAGGATGGAAGAGATGCGACCATGACCAGGTACTGGCTTCTGGGGTCAATTTGCGCAGCACGCGATAGACCATCCAGCTGCCCACCAACATGGCCGTCCACTCGGCGATGACGGTACCGGCGGCTATGCCGCGGACGCCCCAGCCCAAGCCGACGACAAACCACACGTTCAGCGCGATATTAATGCCGTTGAGTACCAGCTGCAACAGCAAGATGTGACGGGTCTTACCCAATCCGATAAGTACACCCATCAAAGCGAAGGTAAGCAGCGTGGCCGGCGCACCCCAAATGCGCGTGTAAAAATAGACGTGTACACCCTCCTTCACCGCTTCGCTGGCATCCAACAGATTCAATGCCGTCATGCCAATCCAGGGCTGGACCAATAGCAGCAAGATGCCAATCCCGAGCCCCATCGCCCCGGCCCGCAACAGCACACTACGCACTTCCTCATCGTCTCCGGCCCCGGACGCCTGCGCTACAAAGCCGGTCGTGCCCATACGGAGGAACCCGAAACCCCAATACACAAAACTGAACACCAATGCGCCCAAGGCAATGGCGCCTAGGTCTTGCGCGCGTCCACTATGCCCGATGGCGGCCGTATCGGCCAGCCCCAGCAAGGGGACGGTAGCGTTAGCCAATATGATCGGGAAAGCGGTACGCACGATGGCGAAGCGGCTCTTCATCATAGAGACAAACGTACAAATTTAATACGTAGGGCTTGTAAGCGTCGCCGGCGACAGACGGGAAAATGCAGGGACCGAAAGGCGATTAAAATAAAAAATTCGCGAAGGAGGTACGTCGCCTCCTTCGCGAATTGTCGGGGACCGCGCGTCAGGGTTTTAATTCCCGCCGCCCAATAGGCTTGCGAGGGTCGCCGCCAATTCCTCGCCGCGGAGGTTTTTAGCAACGATCACGCCTTCACTGTCGATCAGGAAATTTGCGGGAATGGCCCGCACGCCGTACAACTTTGCCGGCTCGCTGTCCCAAAACAGCAGGTCCGAAACATTCGTCCAGTGCAATCCATCCTGCTCGATAGCGGCCAGCCACCGTTCGCGGTCGCGGTCGAGTGACACGGCAAAAATATCGAATCCCTTATTGCGGAATTGATGATAGGCGGCCACGATGTTTGGGTTTTCGCGGCGGCAAGGACCGCACCACGAAGCCCAAAAATCCAGAAGTACATAGCCCTTGCCGAGATGATCTGAAAACGTGATCTCATTTCCATCGGCATCGGCCAACTTGAAATCCGGAGCCTGCTTGCCTACAGCCACTACCTCCAACGTATTGGACACCTCTTCCAATACCTTGACATAGGGCGTTTGGTGCAGGGAGGGGTCCAGCAGATTGATGTTGGCACGGAGTTCCTCGGACGATAGCCGGTAGGAATAAAACCGGTACAGTACATACGCTGACACCAAAGACGAGGGATTCGCCTTGATGAACTCGTCGATCTTAACGTCCCGCTGCGCGCGATATTCCTCAAAATGATCCTGCAAGGCTGACCCTTCCACTATGGTGTTTCGGTACGCCGATGCCGAGTCGAGCTGCACGCTTACAGGATTCTCATCCAAAAACAACTGAAACGTGCTTTTAGCGGTGTCCAGCGTCAACCCATAAATTTCGGGTAGCGTCAACGCGGTGTGGAAGCTGAACTGCCCCTGCTCAATATCGGCCGAATCAATCACAAAGTACATTTTGTTGTCGAAGCGTTGCAAGTAGATCTTGCCGGACTCCACGCCTGCGACCGTTCCCTGAATCACTGGTTTCTTTTTGTCGGCCTGGCACGCGACGAGCGCCGTCAATAGGGCGATGGCATAAATAGTTGTCTTCATAATCATTAGAGATTGGGATTGTTATTGATTTCGCCCAATGGAATGGGGAATAAGTAGTACGGACTGTTAGGCACTAGCGACGAGCCGTCGGGAAAGCGCAGAATCCAGTGCCCGCGCAGGGCTACGTCGTTGCCGGCATCATCGATAAAAGTTTCGTTGATTTCCTTCCTTTCGGGTGCAGTCTGTAAGCGCAGGATGTCGTAGAGACGATGTCCCTCGCCCCAAAGTTCCTTGCGGCGCTCCAGCAGGATCTCATCGATTACCCCCGACTCCCCTACTTGAGCGAGCGTCAGCGCAGGCAGGTTACGATTGGCGCGCAGCTCGTTCAAAGTCTCGATAGCCCCGGCCAGGTCGCCGAGGCGCGCTTGGCTTTCCGCCTCGATCAATAGCTGCTCGGAGGCGCGCATCAAGACGATGTGCGCGTCGTGGTTGGGGTATTTATTACGGAACTTTTTGTAGCGATAGTGCCGATAAATAGCTTCCGCAGGCTGCGTCGCGATTTCGAAGAGCGACTGGCGGATATCACCGTCCTCGAAGGTGGCAATGAAATGCGGGTCGGGCATGATGCTGTTATACCCATAATATAAATTTGTCCCGTTCGCATCCTGCGTATAAGGCGTAGTTTCGAGATAGCCTACGTAGGAATATCCGCCTCGGTTTTGGGTCGGCGTTTGCGGGTGGCCCCAGATCCACTCCGGATTGCTTACATCGTTAAATCCTTGGGTATACTGCTCGGGTGACATGATCGGATATCCCGCTCGTGCCTTGGCAGCGTATTCCTTAGCCAATTCCCAATTCTCGGTCGTCAGGTACGTACGCGCAAGCAGGCCATAGACCACGTTTAGGTCCAGGCGATTTTTTACGCGGCGCTGAAATCCGGGCAGGAGTTTCTCAGCTTCGGTCAGGTCACTGATAATCAAATCATACACTTGCTGCACTGTGGCCAAGGGCTGGGGCTCCGTGGCTGGCGTGGTAGGATTGGTGTAGATCGGCACCGCGTAAGCCTGCGCATCCTTCGCATACGTAAACTGGTACTGACGCACGAGGTTCAGGTAGTTGAACGCGCGCAGGGCATAGGCCTGCCCTTTCAGGTGGCGCAGGGAGGCACTGCTGCTTTCGTCCAGCGGGATATTGGCGATGAGGTTGTTCGCGTGGTCGATGGATGTATACTGCAGAGACCAGAAAAAACGCGCCCGAGTGGTGGTGTTGTCGAACGGATCGCGGAAGGGGTAAGAATCGCGGTAGCCATAGCGACCGTCGCGCGCGAACGCATCTTCACCCATCACTTCATGGGTAAGGAAAATGGCGGGAAGGCCAGGGTTGGCTTGGTTCGGGGTATTCTCCATCAGGAAGCGGATCGAACCGTTAATGAACGCGTCAATGTTGCTTTCGGAGGAGAACACTTCCGGGGTCGTAATCTGGGTGGCGGGCGACGTATCGAAAAAATCGTCGGTGCAAGCGGAAGTCAGCACCGCTAAGGCCAATATATAGAAGATGTTGCGTTTCATATTTGCGTATTAATGGGATTAAAACGATGCATTGATAACGAGTGAGTACGATTTCTGAGCCGGGTATCGGTAGTAGGTGGCGCCTTCGATCGTCTGCTCCGGGTCCATGCCCTTGTGTCCGAAAAAGGTCAACAGGTTTTCGCCCACCAGGCGGATACGCACGTCCTTGAAGGCGAGTTGGCCCACCCAGCGTTCCGGTAAGGTATACGAGAGGTTGACATTGCGCAATCGGGCGTGTGTCGCACTGACCAAAAACCGTGTGGATGGCGTGGTATTCCAGGGGTCGGACACGTATGACAAACGGGGGAAATCCGTTTCGCGGTTGTCCGGCGTCCATCGATTAAGCGCTTCCTTCGACCAGTTGCGACCCGGCGCATACCCCGAGTGCATAATCCAAGGCATATCGCTGTCGAGAATCTTGCCACCAATATTAAAAGACAACATAAAGGATAGGTCGAAGCCTTTGTAGGAAAAGCTGTTGCTCAATCCACCATATAGATCGGGGAGTGAACTTCCTTGAATGTATTGGGTGGCCTCGGCTTGATCTTCGGTGGTGGTTCGACCGGTTACATTGCCATTAGCATCCAGCACGTCTTTATACCACATGGCTTTGCCATTTTCGGGGTTTACACCCGCCCATTCTTTGACGAAGAAATCGTACACGGATCCACCTTCCACCATTTTCTTGGTATTGCCGACGAGGATTTCCTCCTGAGGAAGCTTAGTAATACGGTTTTTATAATGCCCAAAGTTGAGGGTGACATCCCAACGGAAATTGTCGTTGCGGACGGGAACGCCCGTAATCTGGCCGTCGATACCACGGTTGCTGAGCGAGCCGATGTTGTCACTGATGCCGGCATAGCCCGACGAAAGCGCTAACGGCCGCGTAAACAGCAAGTCCTTAGACTGGCGATCAAAGAGGTCGAGCTGGGCGATCAACCGGTTGTCGAAGAGCGCCACGTCCACCCCGAAATTCAGGTTCAGGTTAGTTTCCCACTTCAGGTTGGGTGTCGGCAAATCGGATGGTAATAAACCGAGCATGTCCAAGCTGTTGTAGATGGAATAGAAACCGCCGTACGCGTAATTTCCGACATTGTCGTTGCCCTGCGCCCCATAGCTCAGTCGCAGGTTTAGGTTGTTAATCGTGGAAATGTCGGCCAGAAAGTCTTCTTGCTTGACGTTCCAAGCCGCGCCCACCGACCAAAAGTTGCCCCATCGGGTTTGCTTGCTGAAACGGGATGAACCGTCGCGGCGGAAGCTGGTGGAAAAATGGTAGCGTCCGAGATAGTCGTAATTCAGCTGCCCGAGCCAGCTCGCCAGGCGATAGTCATGCGACGTTCCTTCAAACGGGCCATGAATGGTACCTGCCGATGGTTCGGTTTTACCTAGCACTTGGAAGCCCGTGCGGCTGCCGGAAAGCAGGGAATAATTATTGACGTAGATCTCTGGGCCCGCAAGCAAGCTGAAGCGATGGTTATCCTGCAGGTCGAAGCTGTAGTTGAGGAAGCTGTTCACTGTATAATTGAGTGTCCGGTCGGCTCGCCGACGCGCGACACCCGCTCCTTCGGCAATCACGCCCGTCGCATAGTACGGGTGCGAATACTCGTGGAGGTTGACGGCGCGGTAATCGACGCTGGCAGTCGTCTGCAGGAACAATCCGTCTAAAAAGGTTACCTTAAAGTTGGTACCCAGCAATACGGCATCGCTCCGGTTGCCGTAGAGCGCATGCTTAGCCGTTCCTAACACGTTAAAGCCACTCGCCGCCGTAGTGGGGCGCCACACGCCGTAGTCGAGCTTCTTTTCACCGTTTTGATCCAGCACGTACGAGCCATCAGGATTGCGCTCGTAGACCGGATAAATATTGGAAATCAAGCGTTGGAAATTTGCGAAATTCCCCGTGTTGCTATCTTCTTGTGTGGGTGACCGCTGGAACCCGGATGACAAGGCAACGTTGGCCCCCGCCTCAAACCAGCTGTTAACGGCCGAATGTATGTTCGTGCGTAAGTTGAATCGTTCAAAGCTCGACGTACGTATCCAGCCTTCTTCATTGAGATAGCCGGCCGATAGGTAGTAACGGGTATTATCGCTACCACCGCTCACGCTCAAGTCGTACTGTTGTCGCACGCCTGTACGGGCTATGGCCTTCCCCCAATCGTCGTTCCATAAAGGCGTGGCACCAGCCGCCAGGCGCCCGTCGGTGCCTACCGGATGAGTATACTGCGGGCCGAACACATTTACCTTCAGGGCACCGTCCACGAGGTAGTCGGTCGCGTATTGGGCGGCATCTGTCGGGGATTGGCCTTGATCGACCTGGGTATTGCGTATGGCTTCCCACTGTAGCTCGTAGTATTCCTGTGCAGAAAGATACTCATAGTCCTTCACGGCTCGTCCCGTATTGCCGTAGTTCGCCGAGAAGTTCACGGTCGGCTTCGCGTTTAGCGCACCCGACTTGGTGGTTATGACGATGACGCCATTCGCTCCACGCGACCCGTAGAGCGCGCTTGCCGTAGCATCCTTCAGCACGGAGATCGAGGCGATGTCTTGGGCGTTGATCTGGTTGGGGTTGGCGCCCGGCACACCGTCGACCACGTAGAGCGGGGCCGTGGAGGCGTTGACAGATCCCACACCGCGCACAAATAACTGAGCGTCAG
Source organism: uncultured Sphingobacteriaceae bacterium (assembly GCA_964423925.1). GTDB lineage: Bacteria > Bacteroidota > Bacteroidia > Sphingobacteriales > Sphingobacteriaceae > CAYRGQ01. The sequence continues at coordinate 20,165 of CAYRGQ010000029.1, forward strand.
CACCAGGCTGGCCCGCCGGCGCGACAGATTGGAGACCGGGCACCGTGCCCTGTAAGGCCTTACCCAGTGAGGTTACTTGCATGCGGTCTAGCTCAGCGCCTCCGACAACCGCAACCGAGCCCGTATAGCTCGAACGCTTGGCCGTCGTATAACCCACCACCACTACCTCGTCCAGCAGGCTCAATTCTTCGGACAGTGTCAACACAACTTCCTGAGCGGGGTCAGCCACGACTACCTGTTGGGTGACATAGCCGAGATGCTGTACCCGGACCGTGAAAGGAGCTACGGAAGCGGGCGAAACCCGGAAAACGCCCTGGGAATTGGTGAGGGTCGTATCGGCGCGACCGGCTGGTGACCCCGCCACAATAACGGTAGCACCCGCTACGGGAAGTTGCTGTTCGTTGATGACCTTGCCCTGAAGCGCGGTTTGGCCGTAGCCGTGGCTGGCCCATACCAAAAGCAAGGCAATAATCAATAAGGGTCTGGCGAATTTCCATCGGAAGTCCGCCCTTCGGGAGTTAGTATACATATAAGTCATATTTCAAACGTGATTGGATAATTTTAACATGGGAACTTCTCGCCGGAATTAATCCGATTGCCTAGACAATCCGTTCACGGTTCGGCAACAAGACATAGGCTGCGGTGGGCCACCTAAGGACCTGCTTTTAAACTGAATGCGGAAAAAATCCGGGGAGAAACGATTAGGGGGCAATGGCGTATCACTTCACGATAGCCATCATGCGGCGCTACGGAGTACGCCTACCCGCAGCTACGCATCGGAATCGAACAACGTGGAAAGTTTGATTGCGGTTGTGAAAGTGATAAGTGAGCTAGTTCGGAGAAACTGAAAATGTTCATGGTGCAGATAAATCGTACGCTGTAATCCTAAAAAAACGATGCCAAACGCGAGGGCATCGCCGTGCAAAGATAGAAAAAAACAAGTTAATCTACCAAATACATAGACTTTATTACATTCCTTTTTAATACTGCGTTTTCACGGGCGTATCCGGCGGGCTTTGGCGAGGCCGAGCAATGCCGTAGTTTGCGACCATTACCCATGCATCGCAAACTGAGGTGCGCTGGATGGTGCAGCTAAAGACGTGAAGCGATCCGTTGCTGGTTGGATTCAAACTACGCTTGCCGGCTGGGAACTCAGCTCTACCCGCAGTTCGGAAGACATATAAAAAAAAACCGTTGCCAGTAGCCTGACAACGGTTTGAGAAATTCAGTCGATGGTTTTACCGAATTTTGACCACCTGGGAATATATCGCCTGGTCTTTACCGACGGCACGTACACCCACACGGGCAAACAGCGGAGACCCATTATTGAAGTCTTTGTTTGCAGCTAGGCTGAGTACTTCGGTCAGGGATGCCCCAGGCGCAGCATCTTCGATGTCCACGCGTAGGCTATAGGACACGTCATCCACGAAAGCAGTACGGCCCAACAGGACCATCGCATAGTCGATGTCCCAATCCGGCGCGATCTGGTTGATCTGGAATGAAGCGTTCAGGTTACTACCACTTAGAGCCAAGTCTACGTTTGATACCGTGAATAGCGGCGTCACCTCAATGTCGACATTGGCCGATCCACGTACATTTATTACCGTGGTATCGCGGGTGTTTACCCAAGGTCCATTATTATTACGGGTGACCAATTTATACTCTCCGTCGAAAAGCTTAGCCTCAAACGTCCCGTCCTGCTTCACATAAACAGGAATCGGATTACGCAACTCGTAACCGTCTTGGTACAACTGCAACTGCACGGCTTCGCCAGTACCGCGTACCCCGATGGGTTCTCCGTTATACACGACACGTCCGGAAAGTTTCGATTCTGGCGCATCGTAATTATCCAATCCACAACTGCTGACCGTTACTAGGGTAGCAAGCAGTGCTATATTTAGAATTTTTCTCATCATTTTGCAATTTAAAGATTATTGGAACGGGTTCAACACGATCTTGGGGTTCGCATTTTGCCATCCGAGCTCAATGAAGTTGTAGTAATTCCGCAACTCAAAGAATCTCGGATGCAGCGAGTTGCTGAACGTCACACGATCAAACACATATTTCCCGTCGTTGGGCGTACCGGGCGCTACCACCAGATAAGGGAACAACGCATAGTGCTGGGCGGTAGGGTTATTCACCACGCCATTCCACACGATGTGAGCCCTGCGGAAGCGCTTCAAATCCCAGTAACGATGGTCTTCAAACGCGAACTCTACCCGACGCTCGTTAATGATATCGTCTAACGTAACGGTCGTGAGTGGTTGAATTCCTGCACGGGCGCGCACCTGGTTGATGTAACCAGCAGCAACCGTGCCTTGTCCCAATTCCATCGCCGCCTCGGCCGCTATCAAGACTGCTTCGGCTACGCGGAAGCGGGGAAACCACATTTCGCTGTTCCGTCCGCGCGTGGAGGCGCCGGATGCTTCGTCCATAAACTTACGGAAGAAAAACCCAGTTTTATTGATGAATTGCTCGTTCGAACGGTTCGGTCCGTTGGCTGAAGTAATTAGGCGACCTTGCGCATCACGCTCGCCGGGCTGGCCGGTTACGGTCTGCCAGCTGCCGTTATTCCATACCTTTTGACCGGCTTGAATTTCGACGGCCATACCCTTGAACACGGAGTTTGGCGTCATGATCGAACCTGCCAAGCGCGCATCCTTATTGGCGAATGCCGCGGACGGATCATCATAAAACACGTAATTTCCTTGGCCGTCTTGAATCCGGATTGCGCCATTGCGGCTATCGGCGTACTCGAATGCCTCCACTAGGTTCAAAATCGGCCCGGCGTATGCCCGGTCAATGTCTTCGGCGTGCGAGCCAGGGATGTTCACCCGCGTGAAGCCCGTCTGCTGACCAGCGCCGGGATAGATATGGTCACGCGCCCAGATCACCTCGGAGTTGTTGTCCTTAACGCTGGTGGCCTCATAGAAGTTGCGCGCCAAATCATCCGGCTTATTGAGCTGTAAGTCGTACGGGCTATTGTCGATGACGTCGCGAGCTGCGGCTAGCGCCTGCTCGTAATAGCCATTGGCCCGATCAGCGGGAATACCCACTTCGCCTCCCGCGGTGCGGATGGGGCTAGGCATCTTGTTGTTGTAATTGGCCAACGACGCCGCATAGATAGCCGCGCGTGCCTTTAGCATTTGAGCCACCCATTTGTTGGCCCGAGCCGAATTGGCATTTCGCGTGACGGGAAGCATCGCAGCGATCTCTTCACACTCGGAAATGATGTAATCGTAGGTTGCCGCCTCGGTAGCGCGTGGGTATTGCAAAGCAGTGATATCCATCCCGCCCTGGTATTCAAACACCTCGTCACCTACGATGGGAACGCCACCTAGACCGCGAGCCATATTGAAATAGGTCCACGCACGTAGGAAACGTGCCTCGCCTTCGTACACCCGCTTATCTTCTTCGCTCAGCGCCGTCGTTTCCCGCAGGCCTTGAAGGAACTGATTGATATTGCGTATCAACCCGTAGTCATAGACCCGCCATTGGGCATTACCGAAATTCTGAATGTTATCCGGACCTCCGTCGGATTTGCCGGCCTCATCCAAAATGGTATAACCGTAGGAGTCGTTAATATTCTGCCCCCAGGTCACGCGGCCGTAATAGTTGGCCAATACGGATTTGATCATGACGGCGTCGCCAAAGATCTGGTCTTCGGTCAGGATCTGGTCGGGCTGGCGTTCCAGGAAATCCGAGCAACTGCTAAAGCAGGCTAGTCCTCCGGCCATCGCCAACACCTTGAATAAAGATATTCTTGACTTTTTCATAATACTTTCGTTTCTTTTAAAATTACCCCAGGAGATTAAAATTTCACATTCAAACCGAAGTTGAAAATGCGCATGGTTGGATAACCCAAGCCGTTATCTTGGTCTGCCTCGGGGTCGATGCCCACCAGGTTTGTCCACGTAAGCAAGTTCTGTCCTGAGAAATACACCCGAACACCGGAAATAGAAAGCGGCTCAAGGATATGCGTCGGCAAGGAGTAGCCGAAATCCAAGTTGCGTAGCTTGATGTAGCGGATATTCTGCTTCCAGAACGTGCTATTCCAATAGTTGCTGTGCGAGCTGTTGCCAATTAACAACATGGGATACTTGCCCGGAATAAGCTCACTGTTGGCATCCCAGATATCGGAAAGCTTCCACGCATCGTCAAAGTAGTACTGCGGGTTGTTTCCACCATCGTGGAAGGGGTTACGCATTTCCCACTGCTTGTAGAATGTGTTCAAACCTCCTCCTGAGAAGTCCAGCGCCAAGTCGAAGCCTTTATAAGCAAACGACATATTGATACCGAAGTTGAGAATCGGCGTGGAATCCTGACGGTAACCAATCGGACGTTCGTCTAAGTGGTTGATGACACCATCACCGTTTTGGTCTACGTATTTCACGTCGCCCGGACGCAGGGTACGGTTACCTTGACGGTCGTTATCGATCGGCCAATTGACGATTTCGTCCCAGCTCTGGAACTGTCCGTCTGCTTCAAGCCCCCAGTTGAGGTAACCGTAGCGTTTTACCAAGGAGTTGCGGTACTTGTCCCATGAGTTGCTGAAGCGAGGTTTGTAGCGATCCCAGTCGTAGAAGCGCGAGTACGTGACGTTACCTGCCACCGAGTAGGTCAACTCATTGGCGCGGTCCGTCCAGCGAACAACAGCTTCGTAGCCGCGAAGCATGTCTGAATTGAGGTTTTCATTTGGAAGACCGAAACCGACCTCATTGGGCAACAGGATGTCATAGCGCGCAGCGGGCAGACCTTTACGCTTGCGCTGGAATACCTCAGCAGTAGCGGTCAAGCGATTTTGCAAGAACGCCGCATCAACACCGATATTGGTCATCTGAGCCCGTAGCCACGACAGCGTCGTAACGGGAAGGCCACGCGGCTGGGTTCCCAGCACATACGCACCGTCAAGTACGGCACCACCTTGCTTGTAGTTATAGCCCGCTAAGTAGTCGAAGGGGTTGTAACCTGCTGTATTGTCATCCCCAACTATACCATACGAACCACGGATCTTGAAGTCATTGACCACCTCTCCTATCCGGTTATCCTGCCAGAACGACTCTTGGGAAATACGCCACCCGACCGAGGCGGCTGGGAAGAAGCCCCAACGATCGTTGGTAGGAAATTTCCAAGATCCGTCGTAACGCCCTAACAACTCTACTAGATATTTGCCGGCATAGTCGTAATTGATTTTACCAATATAACCCAAGCGCGCCTGTGCGTTGTCGCCTGTGTCATTATACGTATCCATCGTCTCGTAATCGATGAGGTTAAGGGCATTCGCGGTGGGAATAGAGTGTACCCACGTGCTAGGCGTTTTGCGCAAGCTGCTTTCTACGCCCCCGACTATCGCAAGATTATGCGCATCAAACGACTTCACGTAGTTCAATTGCACATTGGAAGTGACCTCTTCGACATGCCCCATCGTACGCTCGCGCCACGGGTTGTTGTTCTCGAAAATAACGGGATAGGTATCCGTATTTTCGTCGTAACCATAGAGTTTGTAAGTATACTCGTGGTTATCTAAGCGCTGTGATGCGTAATAATAGCCAACCAACGCTTTTGCCGTCAGACCTTCAATGATATCGTATTCGGCGTCAAAGTTCAACTGGCCAACCCGCCAGGTGTTTTGGAATTTTCCGGAAAGGTCGTACGTAAGCCAGCCAAAGTTTGTACCAGGGTCATTTGACGTGAGGGTGGGGTATGCAGGATTGTCATTGGCAAATGGCCGGACGGTAGGTAGGTTTCTGAATGTACCGAAACGTGGCAGCCACAAATCGTCGACTCCGGGAACGCCAGGGTTGACTTTCTGCTCATGCCGTGCATTGAAGTTTGCTCCTACACGGAAACGGTCGGAAATGCGGGACGTGATGTTCATCTGCACGTTCGTACGCGTGAACCCGCCGTAATTCCTGATAACGTCTTGCTGGTTCAGATGTCCCGCACTGAAATAATAATTAATCTTGTCGGAACCTCCGGAGACGTTCGCATTCAGGTAAGTTTGAGGAGAGGTGTTCCAGATATAATCTAACCAATCGAAAGGAACGTACCCTTTTTCCGTACCTTGACGCCACTTGGCAAGATCTTCGGCATCATAGCGGTAGTTGGAGACTCCCTGAACAGTTTCTGATTGGATATAATTTTCCACGTAAGTAACCGCGTCGGCAGGCTCAGGAAACGTAGACAAGTTTTGGAAACCAAAATTTGATGTTAGGCTGATGGTGTTTTTCGTGTTGAGACGACCTCGTTTTGTCGTCACGACGATAACCCCGTTAGCAGCCCGGACCCCGTAGATAGCCGCGGAAGCGTCCTTCAATACTGTAATCGATTCGATATCGTTGAAGTCCAGGTTGTTGAACTGCCCCGCATCCTTTTGCACACCATCGATGACGTAAAGCGGGTTACCCATGTTCCGAATTTGGATGTTAGTGGAAGCCCCTGGGCGGCCGTCCGATTGACGGAAGTTCAAACCAGGAATCTTACCCACCAAGGCACCGGATGTAGTCGGTGACAGGGATCGACTGATATCGTCGGCACCAATCGTAGAAATCGCACCCGTTAGGGTCTCCTTCTTCTGCGACATACCGAAACCGGTAATGACAACCTCCTCCAGCGCAGTCTGATCGGCTTCCAACACGACGTTGACCGGCGACGCGCTTATGGGACGCTCGACGGTTACATAACCCAAGTATTGAAATACCAGGACCGTGCTGCTCGGGCTAGAAAGATTAAGGCTAAACAAGCCTTCCTCATTCGTGCCGGTACTGTTGTTGGTTCCTTTTTCCGTTACGGTAACCCCGCCAAGTGGATTCCCATCAACATCCGTAACTTGTCCGGAAATAACGCGCTGTACGGGCTGGCCTGCAACCACTGACAGGTCCGCGGGACGAGCCATCGCGGGTGCGACTGCAAATGCACCGACACATAACGCGAGAACGGCTGTCCGGAAATTGGTGGATAAAACGTGTGACATCGTGCAGCGTCTCCACCAGACACCGCCATAATAATGTTGATTCATAATGTATTAGTTTAATTGAATAATACGGATAGCTCCCATCGCTTCATTTCACGCATTTCTCCTGGAAAAATGCCGCGGGAACGAGTAGTAGGTTTACATAATTTAGCTTATTGATTCCCCCTCCTTTCACATTTACAATAACGCAACTTATGTCCTATAAAAACATCGAGCAAAAAAAACACTTGCTCGTAAGCATATAATGACCTATAAGTAGGTTTATAGCAGATAGTTAACTCTCAAATTTACCGACTTTGCCAACGAAATTACTGCACTATTATATCCTATTACAAAACAATTGTATCCGGATTTATAACATGCGTACGAGGAAATGTCTGACAATACTTTCGTTATGGCTTCTGGTTTACGGAATGGTTAGCGTGTTTACGCAAATGCGTTAGACGCCTGCGCCACGGTTCTTCCTCACCCGAACGTTTTCTTCAAAAACGCAAACCCTTCTTCGGCGAGTTCGTCGGCGCTATTGGCCAACGGCCGCCAGATACTAGCGGCTCGTGCCAACTCCTTGGAAGGCGCACCGAAAGTTTCGATGACCAGCGCCCCTTGGTAGCCAATCTTGTCGAGGGCTTTCCGCATGCCAGTCCAGTCGAGATGTCCGGTACCGGGCGTACCACGATCATTCTCGTTAGCTTGAATATGAACTAAGCGGGCTCCCAGTTTTTCAATGGCAGCCGGAATATCCTTTTCCTCTATATTCGCATGGAACGTATCTAGCAGGATCTTTAAATGGTCGCTTCCCACCTCGTCAACCAACGAAATCGCTTGATCAACTGTATTGACCATGTCTGATTCGAAACGGTTGAGCGGCTCGAGCGCCAATACCACGCCTAACTCGGCAGCACGGCGTGCGGCTTTATCGAGGTTTTCCAAACACCAGCTACGCTCCTGTGCTTTCTGATCGGCCGATACCAGCCGTGTTTTGCCTACCGCCGAATATAAGGGACCGCCAAACAAGGGGCTCCCCATATCGCTAGCAATCTCGGCGCAGTCAATGATATAGGCCAATCCGTTGGCACGGACGGCTGGATCATCACTAGAGATGTCGCGATCAGCCCCGAAGGCGCCACTAATAGATATATCGATGTCGAGTTCGCTCGCCGTACGTTTCATCAGCCCCCAATCGATGATATCCTTATCCTCGACTGCGATTTCGATGATATCGTATCCGATTTCCTTGGTCTTGTGCAGCAAGTCCACATCCTTGCTGGAAAATGGTGACACCCATACGAAAGTGCTGACCCCGATCTTCATATCTTTCTCTCTTCTAGTAAAGTTATTAGCAAAAAAATAAGGAGGGGCACTTGTTTGCCGACAAGCGCCCCGTTCCTCTTACACTCAATTAATCAAAACTTGGAATTTCGACACGTATCCCGCCTTTCATGGCTGACTCGTGCGCGCAAATACCAGCGCAAGTATAGTTAGCGGCCAAAGCTGCGTCGACAGCAGAATCGCGTCCTTCAACGATTGCTGCAACAAATTCTTGTACCAAGTGCGGGTGCGAGCCACCGTGTCCAGCCCCTTGCAAGAAGGAAACGTGGTTAGGGTCGTCAATCTTTTCACGCTTGGTGAAATCAGCGATCTCAGGAATCAACAATTCGTCCGTGTCGGGAACATCAATGCGCTCCGCGTCTTCTCCACCGGTGAAGATAACGTGGTTTTCATCTTGTAGTTGCTCCCATTCAAATGACATTTTCGTACCGTATACGTCATAGCTCTCACGATACTGACGTACTACGTCAAACAATGACCGCGTAGCTTCTGCAACCACTTCGGAATCCTTCAGCTTAAAGGTGGCAGTTTCAACCGCGAACGGAGAGTTGTATCGACGAGCCAAGTCGTCTGTAAGTCTTCCAGAACCGTGGCAAACTACAGATTCGGCAATCGTGTTGTTGATCCGCAACAACGGCGAAATCGCATGCGTACCGTTCAACATGGGCGGATAGCCTTTCCAATATTCTGCCCAGCCGTCCATGCTCATGTCTTGCATGTGCGAACCGCGTACGAACTGGATCTTGCCAAGCTGGCCGGTCTCGGCAAGCTTCAATCCATAAAGGAACTCACGCGTATACAAGGCCGTCTCCATCATCATGTACACTTTGCCAGAACGACGCTTCGCTTCTACGATAGCTTTGCAGTCCTCTACGGTCATCGCCATAGGGATGGTACATGCCGTGTGCTTGTTGGCGTTAAGGGAAGCCAACGTCATGCGCGCATGCTCAGGCACCGGCGTAACGATGTGAATGGCATCAACATCTTCGCGCTTTACAACCTCCTCGAAATCGGTGAATATCAAATCCTCATCGAGGTTAAACTTCTCTTTTAATTCTTTCAATGTCGCTTCATTGCGCGTGCAAATACCGACAGCCTTGATATTCGGATGTTTTTGGTAGATCGGGATAAATTCCTTTCCGAATCCCATACCGACAATAACAACTGTGATTTGTGACATGTTTTTTTCTTTTATTTGTTATTAGCTTTTGTTTTCTCTATTTCAACACCCAGTTAACTGCGTTCTGCAACAACTTCTTGTAGGCTGGATGCTCGTGGCTATGCTCGTCGTGGCCCAACGTTATGCCTACGATCTTGGCCTTGGGGTGCTTCACGGTATACACCACGGGATAAACCAAATCGGTTTCAATGGATTGACCGATAACCAGCACCTCCGCCCCTTTCGATGCGGCGTCAAACTCATGGCGATACAGTTCGTCTTTGAAATCAAAGCGCGGCGGAACGCCTTGGGTGATGGGATGCGTAGGATTCACGACGTAGTTCTTGAACTCCTGGAACTTCTCGTGGCTACGGCTGCCGCCGCCTACAAGTTCAGCATTATACACTGGCCAATCGGCCCAGTTATACCAAACCGCTGCGTGCAACAACACAATGCCCTTACCTTTCTTCGCAAACTTCATGATCGCTTTCTGACCGGCTTCATCAATAGGCTGGTTGTTGGATAACACCAACACGTCCGTGCTCTTGAGGTAGTGGACAATGGAGTCGGTCCGATCGGTATAGCGTACGGAAAACGCGCCTCCCTCCTCAATGGTTTTGACATCCTCCTGCCGATACCAGCGTTCGAAGTCGTGGGATGATCCGCCACCAACCAATAGCACCTGTGTCGCTTTTGTCTGCGCACCTACGGTGCCGGCAGTAAGACCTATTAAGATCGTACATACCCATAATTTCATTTTATTTTTCATCATATACTAGTTTATACTTGTGAATGTATGCGTTCAAACCGGCTCCTATTCCACTACGCGCAATATGCCGTTCATGCCCCGCCAATGACCTGGGAAAGTACACACGTACGGGTAGTCACCCGCCTCGGTGGGCGCGGTGAACTCGAGCGCGAAGCTCTCCCCTGGATCAACCAACGGAGTCGCGTGCAATACTTCCGGAATTTCGGGGATATACTGCTTGTCAAAAGCATCGGCGCTGCGCAGCATGTCGTCGGCGGCCTTGCCGACCACGTCAAGCGTGCCTGGCTTGATGATCAAGAGGTTATGCTGCATCACGTCGGGATTATCAAATACCAGTGTAATCCGCTCTCCTGCCCGCACTGTCACCAGCTTTAGATCGTACTGCATGATATCTTTTACTGCCTTGATCTCGATGCGAGCCGCAGGCTGCGTATTTACCTCATCGGCTGCCGCCGGACCCGCTTGCAAGTGCCCGCCCTTAGCGGGAGCAAGACGCACGGCAATGTTGTCTACGTGTCCCGTAAAGTCGGATGAGCCTTCGTAATCGGTAAATGCATCGTCGCCGCCGAAATCATTACCACTACGCAGATACAAGCTAAGCGGGGCAGGGAATAGATGGTGAATCTTGGCCTCGCCTTGTAGCGCTCCGCCAATACTCAGTTTCACCGTCCCGTCGGCCAGTACCTGAGCGGCAATCGGCGCTCGGTTTGGCAACCGGCCCTTGGAGCTAACCGTAGTGACGTGGCCATGCTGATACACCTCGAAATAAAGCCTGTCATTTTTGGCATATAGCGCGTACCCATCCTGCTTGTTGCCCTGACCTACGATGAGACCGTGATAGCGCTCGTTGTCGCGACGTCCGATTTCCGTTTCGATATGGATTTCCTTATTCGCAACGTTGGGTGAGAACAGCAGGCGCGAACGACGACCCAAGGTATACCGCTCCTCAGCCAATGAACCCAGTATGCGGTTAGCAAATGCACCGAGCGTCCGCGAAGCTGAAACCTCCATGAAGGGGGCCTCATGCTGGATGACAGCCGCATACAAAGCTTGCGACAGCCAGCGGTCTGTTTCGTTGGTAGCATCGGATGCAGCCTCATGCAGTGCATTCGCGATCTCCCGGTCGGCCGGAAAATCCACGACTTTTAGGAGTGCGGCCAACCTCGTGTTCAGATGTTCGTCCTGCAGCACCTGGCTCTGCAACAGAGCTTCGCGCGAACGCTCGTTTACGGGCAACACTTGCAGGGCAGCCTTGCGCACGGCACCCGATGGGTGGCTCAGTGATTTAACGACCGCATCAAACACCTGTTCGTCGCGTTCGATGAGACCCAGACCATGTAGGGTCCACAGCGCGTGGATCGCAGGAGCATTCAACCCAATCTTGTCGACACTGCGGTCCGTGGCGATTTTCACCAAGTCTTTTGCTACGTCGTCGTTTTTCCGCTCGACCAGCAAGCGCTGGGCGTGCATGCGCCATAGCTTATTATCACTGTTCAGCCCCTTCAGCAGACCTGAAACATCGTCTTTAGACAGTTTGTGTCCCACGCGGTGCTTAGCATCCTTGTGGAGAACACGGTACACCCGGCCATGCTTCTTATCGCGCAGATCGCTCTCAAACGCGTTGCCCGGTCCATGAGGCTGCTCCACAAAAGGCAGTACCTTTTCCGACGGCGCCTGTGCGGGAACGAAAACGTTGTGCTGAATGATGAAGTTGTACCAATCCAAAATCCACACCGCACCATCTGGACCTACTTCAGCATGAATGGGTCCATACCACTCGTCCGAGCTGGCGGTCAGGTTCCACCCGTCACGCTCTTTAAATCCAGCGCCGTCTGGCTCAATAATGGCATTGTGAACTAAACGAACCGTAGGCTCGGTGACGAAGGCCACCTTGTTCCAATAATTTTCCGGATAGTCCCGTGCGGTATACATCTGGTGTCCAGCAGCGGAGGTAAAGCCGCCTACTACGTCCACTTGCCGAAGGTTAGGCGTCAAGGCATGAACGTCGTAGTGACCGTCGATCTTCTGCACCGCATTGACATTCTGCGATCCCTCAGCCTCCATCAGACGACGCTGTATGAGGCGCTCCGGCATGGAGTAATACGCACTATGGGTGTTGTTGGCGGTAGAGATGAATACGTTATTATCTTCCGACATGCCCAAGCCCCAGGTATTATTACTCGTGGTAGCCAAGAATTCAAAATCGGATCCATCGGGATTGAAACGATATACACCTTGATTGAAAACATGACGTTCGCCATTGATCGTTCCGTCAAAGCCGGCATAACCCGTGACGCCCCAAATTTTATTATCGAACCCATACTGTAGGTTTGACGGCCCTGCGTGGGTGTCATTCTTGCGCCAACCCGTCATGATGGTATCCCGCACGTCGGCCACGTCGTCGCCATCGGTATCCTTCAAGAATATGAAGTGCGGTGCCATGGCCACCAGTACGCCGTCGTTGACGAAAGTCAGGCTCGTCGCGATGTTTAGGCTGTCGGCAAACACCGTAAACTTGTCTGCCACACCATCTCCATCGGTATCCTCAGCTATTTTGATCCGGTCGTTAGCGTCTTTGCCGAGCTCCTGGAAACTATTCGGATAGTCCTCCGATTCGATTACCCACAGGCGTCCTCGCTCGTCCCAGCTCATGGCCATGGGATTAACGATATCTGGCTCAGCGGCAAATAATTTCAGCTCAAAACCGACGGGTACTTGCAACAACTTCATGGCTTCTTCTGGAGCCAGAGGGTCCTGCATCCGTGGCACATCATAACGCGCCGTAAAGTCCGAGATTGTATCTTCGTAGATGCTCACGTTAGGAATATCAAGATCGGCAACCAGTTTTGCCACGCGGTCTCCTAACGCCCATACTACGCCGTTGCTCAGCAAGCGCAGAAAATTGCGGTTTTTCCAGGTGGATTCCTCACCACCCAAGGCGGTATAAAACACGCGTCCCTTTCCAGCTTCGCGTACCCACGCATACGGCTCTCCTGTGGAGGAAGCCAATACGACGGTATTGGCATCGTCCAGATTCTCGTGGACATACGTTTCGTTGTTAACTTCGAAGGGCGAGATACCAGCGGTGATGCCAAATGCTGTATCAGCGGGTTGAACCGACACAGCCTGTGCCTGGTGGCTACCCAAGCGGCCGCCGACGGCATTGCCGTACCAATCAGAACTGCTGAAAGCAGCCCCTCCGAGATTGATAGGCACTAACCCTTTACCCTTGTTGACAAACCCCCGCAGGGCGCTCTCTTGAGATCCGCTCAAACTGGCGGAATCCGTATAAACGATGACCCCGTCGAAATAATCGAGATAGTCTGCATTCAAGTCATCGAAATTCGTGGTGTACGTCAGATTTATACCCGACTTAAACAGCTCGACAGCCAGCCAAGTGGCATACTTATTTGCTTGGTCATGCCCGGTCTCCCCAGCAAGGAATAAGACCTCGGCACGCCGCGGGGTGTTATCTTGGCGACCGCACGCGACGAACAAGAAACAAGCTACAAGGAAGGTTATTACTACTCTCATAAAACAAATGACTGGTTTAATATCATATTTAGTAAATGCAAATCTACTATCGATAGTGTGTTTTTCACTACGGTATGTTATCTATTTATAGTCAAATTATATCATCCTAACCTATGCCTCCGTTTCACAATTGACAAATCAGGACAAATTACGCATCGCGTGAACGAACCTGCCCCTCAAAAATAGGGCTCAATACGAAGGGGTATTCAGCGGGAACTAGCTTAAAAAGAAAAGCTCCTTTTGCCGGCTGCGATCCCATGGGGAAGCGAACGGCAAAAGGAACTGGAGGAAAGCGGCCTTTTTGGGGCAGCTTCAGTTTACCACTGTATAGCCTGGTCCTCGTCAGGAATTTGAGTATTCAACTGACGCTGAAGAATCAATGACCCATTGACCAGATAACGAATATCCACGTTCGGAACCATCGTGTAGTCCGTAAATTCGTAATCGATGTTGTTGATCGTTATATAACGATGCAACAAATACGGTCGGACCGCATCCATTTGCTCTGTAACCGTGTAGCTCGCGTCCTTGTTGACTACGAAATCTATCTCGGGGTTGTCAGAACTAAAAGTCACGCCGCCCATATCGTTGAAGGTAGCGTAAATCTTGTAGTTGCGACGATCCTGCCTTTCTTCGTCGATGTTACCCGCATAAAAGAATATGGTATTTTCGTCCACCACATAACTACGGATTTCGCTTTTTACAATCGGCGTTTCGTTCTCATAGCCCTGCATAGCAATTTTTAAAGCCGTACCGCTATATGTTCCCGAATAATCGTTGAATGGATTGATTCGCAACAACGCCTTGCGATAATGCTTACGCGGGTGGGGCTGGTATTGACCGGACTGATCGTCGACGATGGTGAGCGGCAACACCCATTTTTCAGTCATGTCGATATCCTTAAGGGAAAAATCAATAGCCATCAATGCCGTACTTTCTCCAGATTTGATGTTGACCGTGGATGGGAACGTATAGTGTTCGCTGCCTAGTACACGATAGTAAAAATCTTCGCGGCTTTGGAAGCGCTCATAGTTCAACACATCCAGGGTATCCGGGTCTACCGCGATCTGTACATTCAAATCACGTTCTATGGCTGTCGATCCGCTCACAATCAGGGGTTGTTGGAAGACGGTTTTCTCGTCATCGCGGTAGCGCACGTAAATGTTCGACACGCCCTCATTGGATAAGGGTGCTTTGAACGATACAAAGTGTTCGTATTGCTCGTCTTTCCACTCGTCATTGCATGCCGCGCTTAGTAGTACAAACGGCAACAGCAAGAACTTGATATAGGATTTTTTCATCATGTTCATTTTCTTAGTCGTTATAGGTCCAACCAGGGTTTTGCGTAAGCCGCTTATTGCGTTTCAATTCGTTGTGACTAATCGGCCAAAACCACATTTTATCCGCAAAAGTTGTCTTAAGCGCCCACACCGCAATCGGCTGGTGAAACAGATCGCGTTCGTTGGCATTCATCAACACGTTACAGCCATAGATAGGCAAGGCCTCTTCCACCGGGGCATCCATCCACCGCCTGAGGTCAAAATAGCGCTGCCCCTCGCCCATCAACTCGATGAAGCGCTCGCGTTTAATCGTCTCACGTAAGGCGTCCTTGCTATTGTAGACGTGGGCCGGATAGTCTGGCACGCCCGCGCGAATACGCACCGGATGGATGCCGCGCTGCATTTCGGAGAGGTCGCGCGATATGGTGTAGCTTCCTCCACGCCAAGATGGGATAGTGTAAGAACCGTCAAGCTCATTAAGCGCCTCTGCATAGGCGAGCAAAATGTCTGCGTACCGTATAGCTGGCTCCGCCTTGGGGACGATGCGCCCCATATCGCCACCCTCATAGGTATCGTTCGGGTGGACGAACTTCTTGACCCCAAAACCCGTACGTAGCCAGTACGCATTGGACGAGTTGAACCCATTACCGCGTTGATCATCACGGTAGTAGAATGCCTGCTGATTGCGGTTCCGCTCTTGGCTTTCGTTAAGCAACGTCCAAAAGCTACCGTTATATGCGACAGATGCGTAGAATCGCGGTTCGCGGTTGGCGTATTGAAGGGATACGCCCGGTCTTAGCGGCCGGTACTTTCCTTGGTCATAGTCTTCTTGTGTCACATAACCGGTTAGCCGGTCGGAACCATCTCCGCGTCCGATCTCCTTGTCTTTACCAGGAGCATCTGTGCCGTCATTCATATAGTAGGCATCGATTAGCTTCTGCGTCAATCCGTGGGTATTCCATCCAGTTGCCGAACGTGGCAGCTGATGTGCGACCATGGCCGCAATGCCCTCGCCACCCTGATTCGTTCCGCGCGTGAAAATCAACTCAGGATTGCCCGACGGCTGTAAAGTACCATCGAAAACTTGAGCGTATGATTTCGCGGGATCGATATTTGCCCATCCTGCGGGCCAGCTTTTCTCCGAAAACTTAAAATCCTTGGGAGGAACGACGGTCGCATCGTCACCCGTTTCCTGCAATGGCACCCAATACAGCTCATAGACGCCCAATTCGATGACATCACGCGCGGCTGCTGCTGCCTTTGCCCATTTCTCTTCGTTGTAATCCGGTGAAAGTAAGCGCTTTCCCTGATCGTCCGTTAGTCGTGTGGCAAAAGCGGACGTATTACCGTTAGCCAGGGGGCTGGCCGCGTACAACAGGGCTTTGGCACGGGTAGCCAGCGCCGCGCCTACCGTGGGGCGCGCCGATGCATCTTGCCCACGCGTCATGCCTAACGCTGCCATCTCATGGGCGGCCGTCTGCATCTCGTTAGCGATATACTCGGCACACTCTTCGTAGGTGTTTCGAGGCACTGCCAGCTCGTCATAGCTATTGGTATAGTCTAACCCTTCGTCCGGAAGGATGGGAATGGGACCGTATTTGCGCAGCAAAAGCCAATATAAGTACGCCCGGGCAAAGCGTGCTTGACCGCGATAATCATCAATTTCCGTCGCTGACATTTCCGTATTCATGTGCACGTTATGGATGAACGTCGTGGCATTGCGTATACCCCGATAGCCCTGTGTCCAAGATCCCTGTTTGTCATTCTCGGTATACTGACCCATCTTGAACATATTATATGACAGCTCATTTTTAGATGGGTCGTAATCCTTGTCCCGATCACCGTAGTACATGTCATCCGCAAACGCGTGGGGAGTGTGCCCCTTGCTCGCTACGTCTGCATTGATGTCCTTCAATTCCGCAAATACGTGAGCGAGCCATTGCTCGGTGTAAACCTTACTCTGGAACACTTTTTCGATCGTCAGTCGATCCTTGAAATACTGGTCAGACTCCAAATAATCCCTTTTGCAGGACGATATGATGCCAACGCTGAGACACAGCAACAGCACAAAATATTTTTTCCTTTGCATCTTTTTCGATTTTACAAATTAACACTGATTCCTAACGTCACGGACTTTGGCAACGGATAGTCTTCGCCACGCGGGCTTGCCAATTCGGGGTCCCAAAGCTTAAATTCAGACCAGGTGAGCAGATTCGTGCCGACCATGAAAACCCGGATGTTATTGGTCTTAATCCGATTAGCCCAACGGGTGGGTAGCGTATAGCCCACATCGATGGTCTTCAAGCGGAGGTACTGCCCATTTCGTAGCCAAAATGTAGACTCGCGGAAGTTATTCGGATTCGGACCAAAGCTCAGGCGCGGGTAAGACGCGTTAGGGTCTTCCGTAGCTGGATCCCCCGAGATATCGGCAGAAATCCACCGATTATCACCCATCATCCCTTTCATCACCTGCCCCCATTCGCCCTCACTGAATGCGTAAACCGTCTTACCGTAGGTAAAGAAGGTTGATTTACCAGCGCCTTGGAAGTGCACGTTTACATCTAGCCCCTTCCATCTCGCCGAAGCCCCCAAGCCATAGATCAAGTTGGGGCGGCGCGTCGCTCCGATGGCCACGCGGTCTCCATCGTCGATTACGCCATCGCCATTGACATCTTTGTATTTGATATCGCCTGGCTGGTACGGGCCAAACGTTTGAGTAGGACTGTTCCTGATGTCGTCGTAGTCCTCGAACAGTCCCAGCGCGACCAACCCTTTGGCCTGGCCTACCCGGTAACCCCGTTCGTTTTGGTAGGGATATACGTTGTTTTGCTCGTCACGCTCCAGCACTTCGTTTCGGCTGTAGGTAATGTTGCTTCGCGCCGTCAGGTTTACCTCGCCTATGCGTTGCTTGTACTCGAATCGACCATCAAACCCTCGCGAGTTCACCGCTCCGACGTTTGCTCTTGGGATACTTTCCAGCCCAACGACAGCTGGGAGGAAATGTCGCTCCATATAGATTCCCGTCCGCTCTTCGTCGAAGAAATCGAGGTTGGCGATGACGCGGTCGTTGAACAAGGCTACGTCAAAGCCAAGATTCTGCTTGGTGGCCATCTCCCAGGTGACGTAGGGGGATGCGACTTGGGAAAACCTCATGCCGGGGAAATGACGCGTGAAGCCGTAGTCTGCCCAGTTGTACCCGCCTTCCACTTCGCCGATGGTGTACAGATAAGGAAACCGTTCGCCGCCACCCAATTGATCGTTGCCCACCCGGCCCCATGAGTATCGGATTTTGAACATATTCATCCAAGAAGCATTATCCTTGATGAAAGATTCCTCAGATACGTTCCAAGCGAAGGAGTATGCCGGAAAGAACCCGTACTGATGCCCACGAGCAAAATTCTCCGAACCGGTATAACCGAAGTTAAAGTCAGCGAAGTAACGGTATTTCCAGTTGTAAGTAACGCGGCCTGCTAAGGCCTGATTACGCCTAGAAATGCCATTTTTGATATCCCCGCCAATATTGACCGTCCATACAAATGCGTCACGGGTAAACCGGGTGACGGCCCCGAAGTTGTGGTCGCCCACATTGCGATCGTAGTTGAACATCAAGTCCCAGAATTCGCGCCGGTCGCCCCCAGAGCTACTCGACTGGAACATCTCGGCGGGAGCGGACACGTGGCTGTACACGACATTGCCATGTTCATCACGGGCGCGTTCAGCCCGCCATTGTTCAGGCCATTTCCGCCGTTCGATGGTGCTGTTGTTATTCGTATCAAACCCGAAAATGCCCCGAAAACGAAGCCCTTGCGTTATGAAGTCGAAATTCTGCTCCAGCGAGAGGTTGGTTTGGATGTTATTAACCCAGTTTTCGTTGAAACCAGTTTGAGTGGCCACTACCCAGGGGTTGGTCTGGTGTCCCACGCCGACCGCGGGCACATAACCGTTGGAATACAGGACGGGCGTACGAATGGGCGAATAGCCGAACAGTACTCCCCAAAAATCGTTATCTCCTAGGCCAGGGCTATTACGCTTGCTCAACGAACCTGCCACACCCACTTTCAAGACCGTTGAGCGGGTAATGTCGATGTCCGTATTCAGCCGGTAGTTCCAACGCTGGTAGTTCGCGTTCGTATTGTAATCGTTGCGAAGTGTTTCGTCGGTTTTATACATCCCGCCCTCGTTGATGTAACTACCCGAGGCGAAATAGCGCGCCGTAGAGCCTCCTCCACTTAGATTCAGGTTGGCGCGGTATGTCATTGCACCATCTTTCAGCAACAAGCTCTTCCAGTCTACATTAGGATACAGATCAGGATCGAGTCCAAGACGCAGAATCTCAAGTTCTTCTGGCTGGTAAATGGGTTCATGGTTGCGCGTAATACGCGACTCGTTCAACAGGTTGGCGTAGGTAACTCCATCCTCAAACTCAGGCGTGATTGTCCGCGTGTTATAGATAGCTTCATCCTTGAAACTGATGTTTATCTTCCCCTCCCGGCCTCGCTTTGTCGTAATTAAAATAACGCCATTAGCACCGCGAGAGCCATAAATCGCGGTCACGGCCGCATCTTTGAGGACAGTGAATGTTTCAATGTCTTCAATGTTGATTTCGTTCAGATCGCGCTCGATGTTGTCGACCAACACCAAAGCGCCGGTCCCACCACCAAAAGTGGAAATACCGCGAATCCAGAACTCGGAAACATTGCGCCCGGGCTGGCCCGATTGCATCATCGCCATCACGCCCGGCACATTACCGGCCAGCGCATTCGACAAGCTCGAGGTGGGGTTGGATTTCAAATCATCAACATTGACCGTGGTAACTGCACCCGTCAACGTCAATCGCGTTTGAGCCCCTGTCCCCGTCACGACCACCTCGTCCAGTATGCTGCTTTCAGCTTCCTGAAGCGTCACGTCGATGACGAAATCGTCTTTGATTAACACTTCCTGACGATCATACCCAACGTGCGAAAACGTCAATTTCTTGTAACGTTCTACGCGCATCCGATAACGCCCCTCATTGTTTGTCACCGTACCTAGACCAGGTGCGTCCGTCACGAATATGCTCACCCCCGCGATGGGTCTGTCATTAGCGTCGACGACGACGCCCGTGACTTCGACGATTTCCTGCGACCATGCCGGCACGGCGAAGCATAGGAATGAAATAAAAGTAAAAATTAATCTTTTCATGATAACATTGGCTGATAATGGTTAGTTGTTTTCGTCCTCACTCTCGCTTTCATCCATCTCCTCCAGCGCAATCTTCCGAATCCGGCGATTCATCTGGTCCCCTACGTAAAACGCCCCCTCTTCTTCATTGTAGGCCAGCCCCGAAGGACGGTCAAACCGAGCCTCTTGGCGTAAATCGCCATCTACATAGCCCCATGGATCGTTATTGATGCTGGAACTACCGCGACCGGCAAAAGTGGTGACGCTACCCTCTGGTGTAAGGGTCCGAATAGCGTGATTGTGCTGATCGGTGAAATAGAAGTCATACTCGTCAGCCTTACCAGCAGCAACATATTCGGGGTTTTTCACGAACACCCCTTGGTAGGGATTGCGCAGTCTAACGGATGAACCTACGCCGTCTTCATAACCCGCGCTTCGGAGTTGGCCACAGACTAAATAGGGTTGATTGAACTGCTTCTTTTCCCAATTATAGTCGACTCGCAAAATGTAGTGCTGATTGATTACCAAGATATAGGCGTAATTGCCCGTCGGATGGATGAAAATCTTGTATTCCCACTGCGGATCGTGTACGACAAACAATGTCTCGTAATCCTTATCGCCCAATCCGTCGGTGAAATACTGGTTTAAATCAAAACGGAAAAACTGCCCTTTCTCGTAACTATTGAAATATAACTCCCCATTGACAGGGTGCACTGATGCCCCGTTACATTGGCGGTAACGCGTCAGGATCTCGCGGTCCTGCCAATCCCGGTCGCGGGATAACCGATAGGTAGCGCGGTCGTTTTCACCCCCACGGTCTTCCGCGATTATCATGTGCTGCCCATCCACTGTGAAGTCGATACTCCGCGGACGGTCAAAATCCGATCGTTTCTTGGTGACGGTACTATCCTCAAAATTGATAAGGTAAAGACCGTTATTGAAATCGAAGGTCATCCAAAGATGCTTGGGATTAAGCGGGTCGAATTTTAAAAATGATGGCTCCCAAAATCCGCTTGCCATCTTATTTTCGTCGGGATCTTTGAACTTGCCATCTTTCCAAGGTTCGTCGCCCCGCGCGTTTCGGTATCCGATAAGTGTAGACACCACCATCTTTCGCTCGTAGTCAAACACCGCCGCGGCCTTTCCAGCCACTTGTTGCGCACCGTGCCTCACCTTCACCTCAATTTCACCACTGAACGCCTGACGAGGCACAAGGCAATAAAGGGATTGACCCTTGACATTAATAACTTTTGCCTCCTTACCACCAATTAAGACGGTGACATTGTCCGGATCATCGCCGAAGTTATCACCATAGATAACCAACCGCTGTCCCATCCCCCCTGATTTGGGATTGAAATCAGATACGACAACCGGCTTAGAAGGGTCAAAAGGGGTCGCGACAACGACATCCCCACCGTCGTCTTGACATCCTCCTAATCCCAAGCTAAGCATAGCCATGACCCAAACCGCTCTGGATAAGAGCCACGGCCTGCTTCTTTTGATTTGTTTGATTTTCATATTTAAAAATTTATTGGTTGCGTTGCTAAATCGTTTAAGCGAAGTGGCTCACGAGCGATACTCGCACGTATACCTGCACAAAAGCGACTGATTATAGGTTTGTCAATCGGATAGGAACCTTACACAAGCGACCAAAACCTCTAAAACGAGTTGTCGGAGCTAGAATCGGAACACGAACTAAAGCGCTTAGATAGTTTAGGTTCGTAATTGACATGACAAAGTTATGTAGGTATCCAACCGGACTCCCTAACTATTTTATCCCTTTATAGTCAAATTATATCATAAATGAATATATTTGACTTTTATTTATGGCAAATCATGAAAAAAAGTCATGTCATTCCCAAAGCGCTCATTCCCGATAACAAGCTTTTTGTCGTGCGCAAACAGGTAGAGCCCTATTTCGACCCCACCTTCCATCTTCATCCGGAGTTCCAGCTCTCTTACGTGATAGAAGGCGAGGGAAACCGGATTGTGGGTGACAGTATCAAGCCGTTCAAAGCGAATGACATGGTACTCATAGGTCCGAACCTGCCCCATGTATGGCGTAGCCACAACCCCTACTTCGAGAAGGACAGCGAATTAAGCACCACGGTAATCGTGACGTACTTTCATGAACATTTCCTCGGGGAAACGATTGCACACAAAGATGAGTTTGAAGCCATTCACCATCTCTTCCAACGATCGCAGTGCGGGATAGAAATCACAGGTACGGCTCGGGAAACCGTGGGCGAAATGCTGGAAGAACTTCTGACCTTAGAAGGGGCGGACAGCATCATCCAGCTGCTACGTATCCTGAATACAATTGCGTTATCAGACGAGTGCCACTTGATTACCGATACACACTCGCGGGCCTACAATACCGAAGCGGAGACCGACCGCATGAACAAGGTGTATGCCTATATCATGAAAAATTTCCAAAAGAAAATTACGCTGGAAGAAGTGGCCTCCATTGCCAGCATGACCAATACATCGTTTAGTCGCTATTTCAAGTCTCGCGTCAATCAGTCCTTCTCAGACTTTCTCAAGGAGATCAGAATCGAATATGCGTGCAAACTGCTTAAGGAAGGAAAGATGAATATCGATCGTATCGGGTATGAGTGCGGCTTCCAGTCACTGACGAATTTCAACAAGCAATTCAAAAAAGTGACCGGCAAGCAGCCGCATCAATACCGCATCGAGTATCAAAAGCTGGCGCTGGAGTCCTACCACCAGTATTAATAAAATACGGGAGCCGGTTGAGGCGTGGTACTGGGCAC
>CAYRGQ010000030.1:0-42837 GCA_964423925.1 uncultured Sphingobacteriaceae bacterium
AAGGCGTGGGGGTTCGAGTCCCTTCTTCCGCACTTGAATCCTCCCGAAACAACATCGGGAGGATTTTTTGTGTAACGCGTAAAGACAAACAAAGATTCAATTAAACGAGCGCATGAATATTTCACACGAGCATGTTGACGACGTCAATGCAGTAATCACGGTAAATGTCACTCCCGAAGATTATAATCCCAAAGTCGATCAAGCCATTAAGGACCAGGCAAAAAAGGCCAAACTTCCAGGTTTTCGCCCGGGCATGGTTCCTACTTCCCATATCCGCCGCACCTACGGCAAAGCGATTTTATTTGACGAGGTCAATCGATTGGTGAACGAGCAAATCGCCTCTTACATTGAAAGCAATAAGCTTGAAGTGTTGGGCCAGCCATTGCCAAAAGAAGACGACCGTACAGATTACAATTGGGATTTTAAAGACGAGTTTTCGTTCCGCTACGACATCGGTCTGACGCCTGTGTTCGAAACGCCCTTCACGGCCAAGTCGACATTCACTGAGTACACCATCAAGGCAGACGAAAAGACCTTGGCGGAACGTATGAAGAACCTGCGCCGCAGCTATGGTAAAATGACCAACCCCGAGGTGTCTGAAGAAGGTGACGTACTCTACGCGCAACTCAACCAAGTGGATAGCAAGGGAGAGCCTGTGGAAGGAGGCGTGTTCAACACGGCATCCGTCCGTACCGATCTCGTGGAAGACAAGAAAATCAAGAAATCGTTAACTGGCCTGAAAAAAGACGATCAAGTGATCGTGGATTTCAAGAAGGCGTTTAAAGTAGCGGATGCTGCCCGGATATTGGGTATCAAGGAGGCCGAGGTCGAGGAACTGACGGAGCCGGCTTTCCGTTTGACGGTAAAAAATATCAACCGGCTAGAAGAAGCCGAACTGAATGAGGAGTTTTACAATAAGGTATTCGGTGAAGGCGTTGTCACTACCGAAGAGCAATTCCAGGAGAAGGTTCGCGAAGAGGTAGAAAGCATGTTTATTCAGCACGCCAACCAAAAGTTGCAAAACGACATGTACACCTTCGGAATGGATAGTCTGAAAATCGATTTCCCGGAAGATTTCCTGAAGCGATGGGTTCAGGCAACCAACCCCGACGTGAAGCCCGAGGAACTTGAAGAAGGTTTCGGTGACTTTTTGAAGAACCTGAAGTGGACGGTCATCGAAAACCGCATTATCCGCGAGAACGTGCTCGAAGTGAAGTACGACGAAGTCGTAGCCTTGGCTGAGGAGCGTATCGCTGCGCAGCTTCGGATGTACGGGCAGGGAGCCGAGCCAGGCGATGAGCAGCTCCGTCAGTACGCAGTCCAATTGTTGCAGGACAAAGAGCAAGCAAACCGGTTATTTGATGAAGTGAAAGCGCTCAAGGTGTTTAACTACCTGAAAGACTTGGTAAAGATCGAGAAGAAGGAAATCGACTACGACAAGTTTTTGGAATTGAAGTAAGCGATAGCTTGATAATCTCAGATTTATTGGGAATGGAAAAAGCCCGCCAGATTAACTCCGGCGGGCTTTCTTTTTATAGGCGTTAGCCCGTTATGAGGATGTCGTCGGCAGTGCCACGAACAATCCGACGTTTTGTAGGCTAGGCGAACCAAGCCATCACCTCTTCTTTGCTGGGCATAGGTACGTCCAGCTTCATTTTTTTGCGCAGTCCGCCCAAGTCGTTGAATACCTTATTGGGGTTGGCGGCCTTGAGGGCGTCAATGGTAGTCAGTCCCATTTTTTGCAGTACAGGCACCCAGGCTTCGGGGACGCCCTGATTAGCGTATTCGGCCACCGTTGCGGTTTTGATGACTTTCTCGGGGCGCATTTGTGGAAAGAACAATACGTCCTGGATGCTGTGGGAATTGGTCATCAGCATGGCCAGCCGGTCTATGCCGATGCCCACGCCTGCCGTGGGGGGCATGCCATATTCCAAGGCGCGCAGGAAATCATAGTCGATAAACATGGCCTCGTCGTCTCCTCGTTCCATTAGCTTCACTTGTTCTTCGAAGCGTTCGCGTTGGTCGATGGGGTCATTGAGCTCGCTGTAGGCGTTGGCCAGTTCCTTGCCATTCACCATCAGCTCAAACCGCTCGACTAAGCCGGACTTGCTCCGGTGTTTTTTTGTCAGGGGGCTCATCTCGATGGGGTAGTCGGTGATGAAGGTGGGCTGGATGTAGTGATGTTCACATCGCTCTCCGAAAATTTCGTCAATCAGTTTGCCTTTTCCCATGGTCTCATCGGTAGGGATGTCCAGTTTGGCGCATACTTCCCGGAGTTCTTTTTCGTCTAGCCCAGCTACGTCGTAACCCGTATGTTCCTTGATGGCGTCGTAGATGCTGACGCGCTTGTACGGCGCGGCAAAGTCAATTTCGTTGTCGCCTACGCGTAGGACGGTCTTTCCGTTGGTTGTCAGGGCCACGTGTTCGAAAAGCTGCTCCGTGGTTTCCATCATCCAGAGGTAATCCTTGTAAGCGACGTAAAATTCGAGCACGGTAAACTCGGGGTTATGCGTGCGATCCATGCCTTCGTTGCGGAAGTTTCGGCTGAACTCGTATACCCAGTCGAATCCGCCTACAACCAACCGCTTCAGGTAGAGCTCATTGGCAATTCGGAGGTAAAGCGGAATATCGAGCGCATTATGGTGGGTGATAAATGGCTTGGCTGCCGCCCCACCCGGTATGCTTTGCAGCACCGGGGTGTCTACTTCGAGGGCGCCACGTTCATTCAGAAAATCCCGAATCGCAGTTTTTACTTTTGATACCTTGACAAACGTTTCCTTAACGTGGGGGTTGACAACGAGGTCCACGTAGCGTTGGCGATACCTAAATTCGGGGTCGGTGACGGCGTCGAAGGTCTTCCCGTCGGCGGACTTGACGACGGGTAGGGGACGCAGCGATTTGGCCAGCAGGGTAAGTCGTTGAACGTGAATCGAGATTTCGCCCGTTTGTGTGGTGAATACGAACCCTTCGATACCGATAAAGTCTCCAATATCCAGCAACTTTTTGAATACCGTGTTGTAGAGAGTCTTGTCTTCATCGGGGCACAAGTCATCGCGCTTGACGTACGCCTGTATTCGGCCGGTAGCGTCTTGCAGTTCGATGAACGACGCGCTTCCCATTACCCGCCGAGTCATGATGCGTCCGGCAATGCGGATAGATTTATAGTTGAGCTTGTTGCGTTCGTAGTTATCCAGGATGTCCTTCGCGGTGGCATTGATGTCAAAACTGGCTGCGGGGTACGGGTCGATTCCCAGTTCGATAATGGCGGCGAGGGCCTGGCGGCGCAATTGCTCTTGTTCGGATAATACGTTGCTCATGTCGTGTTTTAAATCGTTGTGCAAAAATAGCATAATTTGGCTGTAAAGGGCGATTTATACGGCAAAAATTGTATGCTGGTTTGGATGCGCTGCGTATCGCGCACCATCGTGGGACTGAATTTTTTCGCTGTCCTGTCGCGAAAGTCGGTTGTGTTCCGTTATGCAAGTAAACAGCGTGTTAGCACGCGTTAAAGCATCAAGGTATTGAACAGATTTTTAGCTTTTAGGGCTAGATGACCGCTAAGTGAAATTGCACGTATATTTGCGAAGCAGCGCAGCAGCTAGTTTTACACGATCAGAAGCCCGAAACGTGAGTATAGTCAGGTATTTGAAGCGACCGAAGATTTTCTCCTTGGATGAGGCGATTGCGTCGTGCGGAGATGTCGGAAACGATCGGGGTAAGGAGATTGTTTACAAGCACTTCTACGGTGCGGTATTGGCCGTGACGCGCCGATACGTTAAGGATGAATATGATTCGGAAGAGCTTGCTAACGAAACTTTTATCCGTGCATTCAACAAAGCGAGCACGTTTCAAAACATTAACCCAACACTGACGTTAGAGCGGGCATTTCGGGCTTGGCTGTGCCGTATAGCGGCCAACATGTCCATCGATTTTATTCGGGCGCGCAAGACGTTTGTGCCGCTCGATGACATCGGTGACGCCGCCATGCCCGTCGAAGTTAAAAGCAGCGCCTCCGACTTGTATGTGGAAGATATCCTTAGGCTTCTCGAACAACTTCCGGATATCCAACGAGTGATTTTCAACATGTATGAGGTGGAAGGTTACAGCCATGAGGAGGTTGGGAAATTGTTGGGCATCCCCGAGAGTACGTCGCGTACGTACCTGTCGAGGGCCAAGCAGAAATTAAAAAAATTATACCTGGCATCTTTCGGTGTCAAATAGGAAAGGACCTACTAGGGTTGATAATGAATAACGAGCACGACAAAAGCGAAGAGTTGTTCCGCCAGATGGCAGACAAGTTGCGCGGCCACGCCGAACCTTATCGGGACGGGGCGTGGGAGCGTTTTGCCAAGGATTCGGGCATTACGCCTCGAGCGAAGCGAAAGGTCTGGCCCTACTGGGCAGCCGCCGCGTTGTTGGTGGGGGTATCGTTAGTGGTGCTGCTTCGTCAGCCCACCGACTCCATAACTCAGCAGTATGCCGGACGGGACGCTAACACGGGTACCGAAGTTTCGCCTAATATTCGGCCAATAGAAAAGGAGAGTCCGATTCTAGCTGTGGAACATCCAAAGGACGCAGGAGACTCCAAAATAGTAACTATAACTGCGGGGGAAGCGGGCTCCGTGATTAAGCCGGTGCTCGAGTTGCGAGTCGCTTTGAAGGAAGAGCCAGTCGAGCCGTCTGAGGCGTTTGTTGAGTTGGATACCGTGCCGGTTAACCAGGTTGCGATGGGTGCGGAACCGGCCGTGCTGACCGATGATGGCAGCGACCGTCCGGTCGTGGACGTATCTGCGGAGTCCGGTGTCCAGCAATCCAACACGCTTGCCGCAGCCGACCCGAGTGGATCTCCATTTGGAGCAGGGCATCCGTTGAAGACGAATGGCTATGAACAGGAGGAGCGAAACCGTGGGGCGGCCGACGACGAAAGACGCTGGAATCTTGCGGTCGTGGTGTCCCCGTCATTGACGAGCGAAAAAATCAATATGGGTGGTGGCATCGCCCTTGCCTACAGGATTTCGGATAAACTGTCCATCAGTTCGGGCGTGTCAATTGCGGAGATGGGCGTGGGGCAATATCCCGCTGGCAGCCGACAAGGTGAGCGGTATGCGTCGTACGACTACACAGTCCCCCAAAGCACCCCGACAGCCACCGAAGGACTAACTACCGACCACGAATACTTGGGGAACAGCTACCTCACATCGGTAACAAGCAGCTTGTTGGCCATGGACGTGCCGCTCGATCTGCGCTACCACTTGAGTGACCGCTTTTATTCGTCGGTGGGCATGTCATTATTTGCCGTGCTTGACGAGCGTCGTACGGTGCACTATACTACCACTACGATGAGCCAAGATTTGAACGGGACGCGCTATAATCGGCACGAGTTTACACAGCGCGCAACGCATCATCCCATAGAAAGTCAGGGTGTTGGTGGGTTTGTTAATTTTTCAGTAGGCCATCGCGTACCGCTCTCCAAGCGGGTCTCTCTGTCGGTAGAACCTTACTTTAAGGTGCCGATGGGTAGCCTATCAAAACAAGATATGAATCTTAACCACGGCGGTCTGAAAATCGTGACGGGATTTTAACTTTATCATCGACCGTTTCGGCATTTGATCCGAAATGATTTTGTGTGAAAAAGCGGAATTATTGTAATATATTAGCTGAATAATATCTGACTGGGCTCATATGCCACCGAGAATAGGCAGCCAGCGGAATGATCTACCTGGGCTTGTGTGGGAAACCCCGGAACGAATATGAAAGGCATTCGGTTTTTTCTGTCGTTTATCATGGCGTGGCTTGGCCCCGCCACTGGGCATGTGTCAGCCACGGACGGACCGGATGATACGCTCGAAATCAATGCCCTGTATCGCGAAGCGCAGCAGTTCATCAATCAACCGGGTAGTAAGGCAGACGTACTGATCAATCGGGCCTGGAAGAAATCCATTGAAATTTCATATCAGCAAGGTGTCGCTGACGGATACTACTACAGTGCGCAATCGTTGGAGCATCGCGGCAAGTGGGTCGAGGCCATCGATTACTATGAGAAGGCGCGGAGTATCTATATGCTCCTAGACCAGATATCAAAGTTGGTAGATGCCCATGTTCGGCTGGCGGGGATATATGCACAGCGCGACCAGCTTTTTTTGGCACATCGGAGCTACCGAGAGGCCGTCCAAGCGGCAGCAGGTCATACCGATAGTACGATACGCTGGACCGCAAACATACGGTATGCGCATTTTAAGAACCAGGTGGAACGCGACTACATCGGTGCGCTTCGGATGTTGGATACGGTAAATGCGGAGATGGCAAGTCTCGACCCAAACCCCTACGCGGGGCAGATGGACTTGGTGTACAGCAACAGTTTCTTTCACCTAGGCGATTATACGAAAGCGCGTGAACATGCCAATCGGGCCGAGGCCTATTTTCGCCGTACGCAGGATATCGAAGGGATAATCCGCGCTATGTTGGCACAAGCTAATATATTGGAGCGAGCGGGGGACCTTGCGGACCTTCAGGCAAAACTTGAAGAAGCTGTCGTCCTGCCCATTTCGCTGGATAGCAGTGCGGCCATTTGGGCCGAATACCAGCTTTTGCAGATCAAATACGAGCTCCGTAAAGAACATTATGAAGCGGCGCTGGCCCGCGCCCAGGCCTTGGCCGAGGACCTGAGGCGGCGCGGCAACCACTACGAGATGCGCAAGGTTGTGACCCTCATGTCTATGGCCAACTATGCGTTGGGGCGCATCGACGAAGCTGCCGCGCTGTTTAATCGTTCACACTATTTGGCGGATAGCTTGTTGGTGGAACAATTTATACAAGCGGATGCCGAACTTAGCGACAAGTTTATTCTGGCCAGGCAAGAGGATGTCGATAGGCTCAAGTTGTCGAATACGATTTACCAACGCTATGGCCTCATTGTCAGTGTTGTTGTGTTGCTCGCTATTCTGGTTATCCTTTATATCCATTTTCGGGAAAAGGACAAGCTCGCCAATCGGGTCGCTATCAAGAACGCGGAGATTTCGGTGCAAAACGAGATCCTTAAACAGGCAAATATTCAGAACGAACTATTGCTGCGAGAGATACACCATCGCGTCAAAAACAACCTGCAAATCATTAACAGTCTGCTGAGCCTGCAAGCACGTAAAACCTTGCTGCCGGAAGTAGTCGAGATTATGAAAGAAAGCCGGAGCCGGCTCAATTCCATCGCGTTGATTCACAATAAGCTTTATCAGCAACAGAGCCTAAGCAAGCTGAATATTCATGAATACATCGAGCAGCTGGCTTTCCACCTGCTTAGCTTGTATAATGTCAATAATAATGAAATCGAGGTTGCGGTGGACGCAAAACGCGTGTCGCTTGATATCGATACTGCTATCCCATTAGGGTTGATACTCACGGAGTTAATTACCAATTCACTCAAGTATGCATTTGTAGGTAGGAATACTGGCCGCATCACCATCGTGGTTGTTCCTGGAAAGAGCAAGGACTACCTGCTGGAATACGCCGATGACGGTGTGGGGATGCCCGAAAGCGAATTTGACGTGAGCAAAGACAGCTTGGGCTTCAAGTTGATCCGTTCGCTGATTGACCAATTGAACGGCGATATAAGCTACTCCTACGAGGCCGGGCTTTCAAAATTCAATGTACATTTTCGGAGTCACGCGTAGCTGCCCCATGCGGCTACGGCCAGTCCGTCATAAACCGGAAAGTCGTCGAAGGATACCGCTCCACCGGCAGAAGGGGTAAAAAGGTCAGTTTGAAGTAGGACGGCCTGTTTAGTCTACGTGCTGTTGTCCATGCCTGAACTGTGATCGGCTGTTGTGGGACGATAAACGCAATTGCGCTAACCAATTGCATTGTTACATTTGGCGCTAAAATTACCCGCGTAATTTTAATTCTTTTCGTAGCTTTGTTTTTGCAACCAGACGCGTTACATTTACCTGATCAACCTTTACCATGTTTAACGATAGCTGCTGTTTCTATTTGTAAATTCCCCACCTGCTTGTCATGAAAACGAAAAAAATTCACATTGTCGAGGACCAGATGATTATTGCTCTGGACTTGCAGTTTATGCTTGAAGACTTAGGCTACGTGGTGTCCGACTTATCGTCAACTTATGAAGAAACATTTGAGAAAATAAAGAATAATCCCCCAGACCTTCTTATCCTGGATATTATTTTAAAATCCGACAAGACAGGCATCGACATTGCGCACGAATTGAACCGGTACTATCAAATACCCTTTGTGTACCTCACCTCGCACGCTGATCTACATACTGTAGAGGCTGCGCGAGCCACTAACCCTAGAGGTTATTTGGTCAAACCCTTCAACCATGCCGAGATGTCCAAGGTGCTTGCGGA
Organism: uncultured Sphingobacteriaceae bacterium; assembly: GCA_964423925.1. Classification (GTDB taxonomy): domain Bacteria; phylum Bacteroidota; class Bacteroidia; order Sphingobacteriales; family Sphingobacteriaceae; genus CAYRGQ01. The sequence continues at coordinate 8,358 of CAYRGQ010000030.1, forward strand.
TGCATTTAACGAACAAGAATAGCACCCGCGAACCGTCCGTCGCTTTCATCTAGTTTGGCCGTATGTAGCCAGGGGGCAGTGTTAAATTTGATGCAACGTATGGCGGCTTTGCACATTATTTCTATTTTTGTTGTGAACTAAGAATAGTGGATACAACCAACCCCTCGCTCCGTAGCTACGGATCTTCTTGGCGTAGGGTCAGCAATATCCAAACCGATAACTCAATAATATGAAACGTAGAGACTTTTTTCGCAACACGGCCTTAACAGCCGCTGGGGCTGCGCTTGTTTCACCCTTGCAAGCCATTTCTACTCCTCGTCGTGGGATTTTGGGCCAGTATGCCGGCAAAAAGGCGAAGAACATCATTTTCATGGTTAGCGACGGGATGAGCACCGGTACACTGGGTATGGCCAATATCCTGCGGGAGCGCCGCGACGGCAAACTGTCGCCGTGGATGTCGTTATACGCCGATAACAAGGTAGTGCGGGGACTGATGGATACCGCGTCTGCTAACAGTTTGGTCACCGATTCCTCAGCCGCTAGCTCTTCTTGGGGTGGGGGTGTCCGAGTGAATAACGGGGCCGTGAACGTGGCGCCCGACGGGAGCAAACCGCTTCCCATTCTTCAGAAATTCAAGGCGGCAGGCAAGGCCGTGGGCTTAGTAACCACCGTTACCGTTACGCACGCGACGCCTGCCGGCTTCACCGTTAATAGTGACCGGCGGTCGGACGAGTCGGGGATCGCACAGCAATACTATGATCTGCGCATTGATCTCATCATGGGAGGCGGTTCCGAGCATTTCAGTGCCGACCGGCGCAGCGATAAGCAAGACTTATTCGGTAAGTTTAGCGAAAGTGGTTACCAGGTGGTTCGGACCCGAGACGAGATGCTCGCCCTCGAGAAGAACAAAGCGCATACTCCAGTATTGGGCGTGTTTAGCGTAGGTGGTTTGCCTTATGCGCTCGATCGTGAAAATGACGCGGAACTCAAGCGAACAACGCCTTCGATCGCTGAGATGACGAAGGCTGCAATTGCCCAGCTTAGTAAAAATCGCGACGGTTTCGTTATGCAGGTTGAAGGTGGTAAAGTAGACTGGGCGGCCCACGCCAACGATATCGGAGGCTTGGTCTACGACCAATTAGCGTTCGAAGAGGCCGTAGAGGCCGCTATTGCATTTGCCGAGGCAGACGGGGAGACACTGGTCGTCATTACGACTGACCATGGTAACGCCAACCCTGGATTGTTCGGTGGAAGTTTTGACGATTTTGACCGGGTTATCTCCTTTAAGCATACCAACGATTGGATACTCCAGGGGATGGATAGAGGATTTACGGCTGATCAGGTTATCGAACGTATTGAAGCGGCTCAGGGTATCGTCATCCGCGCGGAAGACGCCATGCGCTTGCTGACGCATTACGTTACCGACAGAAATGAGGATGGATTGTACAATCCGTATAAATTGCCGTTCAGCGATTTTTCTAAGATACAGCAGCGCCATACCGGAATAGGGTGGGGCAGCTCGGGCCACTCTGGCGACCACGTGGAGATTGCGGCGTTTGGCCCGGGTAGTGAGTTGTTAAAACCGTTTGTTCGCAATACGGATATGCACTACCTGATGCTACAAGCCGCTGAGGTGAGTAATAAATTCTAATTCGTCCGGTTTTCCGGACCTTCATCTGTAGAAATTCCCGAGCATTGCCCCTCCGGGAATTTTTTTTTGAAAACGTTCTATAGCTGGTCGATCCGAACCCAGTCCATTCCTGCGGCAATGGCGGCTTGCACGCCGGGGTCGCCATCCTCAAAAACCAGGCAGTCGGTGGGATCCACCCCCAAATGTGCGGCAGCTGCCAGAAATGGATCGGGATACGGTTTGCCTTTCGCGGTTTCGCCCGCGCACACCAACACGTCCACCAAGGGGATGAGGTTCAGGACCGTTAGCGTCTTTGTGACGGTTCTGCGCACGCCGCCCGACACCACCCCGATGTGGGTCTTACCGACGTGCTGGCGCAAATGCTCCACGACGTGGGGGATGGGCTGGGTGTGTTCGATGTAGTCCCTAAAAAAAGCTGCAGATTTTTCGGTAGCGAAGGTTTTGGCGTCAAGCGGTGTTTGGTAGCGCTTGCTAATTTCAACTGCTACGGCCACGGTGGGCCATCCGGCCAGTTCATCGATGAGCGCGGTATCCAACGCGATGCCGTACGTCGCGGCCGTCTTCTCATAGGCGGCTTTGTGCGCATGCATGTTGTCGGCTAAGGTTCCGTCGCAGTCGTAAAGAAAAGCTTTGTAATTTTTCCGGTTGCTGATTTCAATAAGCCGCTGGAGTTTGGCAGTGGCGGCTGTCGAGTATCCCATGTAGTAGTCATTTTCCGGCCCTGTTGGCACGGTTTGTTTTTCATTGGCCGCTTTTCCGTGCGGTTTTTCGTCGTTGTTTTTCCTGGATGATTAGTTGCAGTTCGCGGCTCGTTTGTCCGGCCACGGAGGTGTTCTCTTCCGCTCTGCGAAATAGGTATGGCATGACCGCTTTCACCGGTCCGTACGGCATGTATTTAGCAACATTATAGCCCTGTTCACTCAAGTTGAAGGAAATGTGTTCGCTCATCCCTAAGAGCTGGGCAAAATGGATGTGTGGATGCTTACGGGATATCCCGCGTCGGTCCATCTCGTCGGCCAATAGCTTGCTGCTGGCCTCGTTGTGCGTGCCTGCCATCAGCCCCACGCGCTCGATATGGTCTAAGCAAAACCGAATTGCCTCGTCATAATCACGGTCCGTGGCAGCCTTGTTTGGTTGTATCGGCGATGGATATCCGCTTTCTTGTGCGCGTTGGCGTTCGATCTCCATGTATGCGCCCCTCACCAGCTTGGCGCCCAGCCAAAACCCGTCTGTTTCGGCCAGTGCGTAATCTGCCTGGAGCGACGCCAGCTTGTCATGGCGGTAAATCTGGTAGGTGTTGTAAACCACCGGCTTTTCACGGTTGAATCGGCGCATCATATCGCGAGCGATGTCGTCAATGGCATCCTGAATCCACGAGTGTTCGGCGTCAATCAGCAATTTCACGTCTGCATAATAACAGGCGGAGCAAATCCGTTCGACCCGTGCCTTAATCCGTTGGTAGCTCGTGGTTTCTGTTTCGTCAAGCGGTTCGCCCGCGCTGACCTTCTCGTATAACTTGAAGCTCCCGATGCCCGTGGGCTTGAAGACGCAGAATGAAATGTTGTGATTCACCTTGGCGTACGTGACGGTTCGTAGGATTTCCTCACAGGTTTGTTCAAAAGACGACTCGGATTCCTCGCCTTCGACCGAATAGTCTAAAATGGTGCTGACGCCTTGTGCTCCCAGCTGGAGAATCGCCGACCGGCAGCCCGCAATTGACTCCCCGCCGCAGAAATGTTGGAAGAAGGTATCGCGGATGATGCCTTCGATGGGCAGGCCTACGCGAAAGACGAAGTTGGTGAGCGGCGGGCCCACACGCGTGAGGAAATTGTTGGCGATGACCCTAAAAATCCAGTAGGCTTTTTCCAAGGCTTTGTCGTCTTTGCGCCGGAATGCTACCTCGGTGTTTTCAAAAGAAACGCCCGTAAGGGGTTGTGAAAGATCGCTCATTAATCGCTTTTAAATTCGCTACAAAAATAGCATAAATGGCGTCAATTTCATAGTCCGGGCCAACCGTTGGTAGTGGCTGACCGCAGGCGATGGCGGGTTGCTGGGAAAGCGGGGCGGTGTGGCTCCGGAACCGCATTTTTCATTTGGGAAAGCGACTCGCGTTGGGTAAGTTTGCAAGATGATTGAATACGCGTTGAAAGGCGACCATATCCAGCTAATCCAGTTGCTTAAGGCTCTTAATTGGGTCGAAAATGGCAGTAGCGCGCAAGCGGCCGTCGTAGCCGGGTTAGTGAAGCACAATGGCCAAGTGGATTATCGCAAACGGCTTAAGGTGCGCGTAGGGGATGTCGTAGAGTTTGAAGGCCAACGTGTCAAAATCAAATAATCCTATGCAAAACACGTGGTGGATTTCTATGTTGTGCGCAGCGTTGGTGGCGGTTGCATGTGCCGGCCCTGACCAAAGCACGGGGTCGGAAGCGTATGTCATCGAGGTTAACCTCCAGACATTCGAGGCCAAAAAATCCCAATCAACGAACGCGGTGGGGAGCGAGCGAATTGAACGCGACACCGTGCAGGCGGCGTCTGAAGCGGATGCCTATTCGAAAGGGATTCAAAAATACGCGGCTACGCTTTTGGATGTACACCGGAATGGAGAAGAAACCCGCTCCAATGAAGGGAAATTGGCGGTCTATAACAGCAGTGGCGCCAATATCATCGATGAGCTTTCCCAAAGCCAGCGTGATAGCGTACTGATGAATTTCATCCATTTTGCGCGTCGCGCCTCTATTCCATACTACGAGCACGTCAAGGATTTCGAATTGAAGGTGATGGCCGTTCGGTAAGCGTATGACGATCAATGATGACTAAATTTTTTAACAGCAGTAAGCAAAGCGCATGAGGGATTTTAACCAACCGAGCTCCGAAACACCGATCGAAAGTTTGGGATACCAGGTTTTTTTCGATGATGAGTTAACCGGTCTCGCCGATTTCGTCGAATCGAGGTCGTATTCAAAGGTGCTTGTGTTGACCGACCGGCATACGAGCGAGCATTGTTTGCCGGTGTTGCAGGAGTTGTGGCCAGCGCTTGACAATTACGATATCATTGAGGTCGATCCCGGCGAAGAGAACAAAACGATCGATTACTGCATTGGGGTGTGGAAGATGATGTTGGACTTCAATGCCGATCGACGAAGCCTTTTGATTAATCTTGGAGGCGGCGTCGTGACCGATATGGGCGGCTTCGCAGCCTCAACCTATAAGCGTGGGATTGATTTTCTGCATATACCCACCACGTTGCTTTCGCAGGTAGACGCGTCCGTGGGAGGAAAAACAGGTATCGACCTGGATAACGTGAAAAATATCGTAGGGACGTTCACCCAGCCTCAAGCGGTCTTTATTTCCACGCGATTCTTGTTGACGTTGGGGCGTCGACAGATCGTGTCGGGATTTGCCGAGGTCATCAAACACGGCATTATTGCGGACGCGTCCTTTTACCATCGCATCAAGGGAGCTGTGCCCGAACACATTACACTGTCTGATATCCGGCATTCCGTTTCCATCAAAAACAACGTGGTACTGATTGATCCCACAGAGAAGTCGCTTCGCAAAACCTTGAACTTTGGCCACACTATTGGCCACGCCCTCGAAGGGTACTCCCTGACGCATGATCGGGATCCCTTGTTGCACGGCGAGGCGATAGCGGTGGGCATGATATGTGAAGGCTATTTGGCCCATAAGCACAATGGGCTGTCTGAGTCAGAACTGCTCGATATCACTCATGCTTTTAGGTCGATTTTCCCAGATTATCAGTTTGGCGAGAGCATTTACCCCGAACTGCTAGCATTGATGAAAAACGACAAGAAAAATCTAGACAGCCGTATTGGCTTCGCCTTACCACCACGGATTGGCGCCTGCGATGTAGATTTCTTCTTGAACGAGGCTGAAATTTGCGAAGCGTTAGACTACTATCGACGACTCGTGAACTGATCGCTCAACCGAGCGTGGGAGGCTAATCGACGTCGCAGATATGGACAGCCTGTCGGAGCTCCTCCAGTGGATTCGGGCGTGAAGGGATAAATTCCTGCCCTACAAATCCGGTGAAGCCGGTCTGCACGATGGCTTTCATGATGGCTGGATAATTAAGCTCTTGGGTATGATCTATTTCATTCCTCCCTGGTACGCCGCCGGTGTGATAATGCGCGATATACTTGCTATATTTCCGAATGGTTGCGATGACGTCGCCCTCCATGATTTGCATGTGATAGATGTCATAGAGTAGCTTGAAGCGATCGGAGCCCACGGCATCGCACAACGCTACGCCCCATGCCGTATGATCGCATTGATAATCGTGGTGGTCTACTTTGCTGTTCAGCAGTTCCATCACCAATGTCACACCGTGTCTTTCCGCCGTATCTACGAGTCGCTTTAGCCCGAGGGCACAGTTCTCGATACCGCGCTGGTCGTCAAGCCCATTTCGATTGCCCGAGAAGCAGATGAGCTGGTCGTAGCCTGCCTCGGCAACCAGCGGAATTACCTTTTCGTAGCTAGCAACCAGCTCATCGTGGAACTCGGGGTTATTGAAGCCTTGTTCGATACCTTTGCCCGCGCCATGCGAAAGCGCGGCGGTGAGTCCGTATTTTTTTAACACCGGCCATTCCCGTGGGCCAACCAGCTCAATGGATTTCAGGCCGATTTCGGCAGCGGCCTTGCAGAGGTCATCTAGCGGGATGTCCCCGTAGCACCATCGACAAACCGAATGGTTGATTTTGCCACGAAGCTCGACAGGTAGCGTACGCTCACTGGCCGATAGGCGGTGCAGCAATGTAATCCCTAGCACGGCCGTAGCAGCACTGGCTTTCAATATGGCTCTTCGGGTCATTAGCGATTGGGTCGGTTTCATGGGCGGGTGTTTATTGTTGGTCGTTTGGTGTTGCCAAACGTAGTTAAAATCATGTATAAATGCAACGAATAAGACGGTTTGCATCGAGATGTATATTCGAGGGTTTTTCCTATCTTGCACATTAAATTATTTAAAACCGTTATGATGACACGATATGTATGCGTTTTGTGGCTGGCCGTCTTCGGAATGTTGGCGCTAAGCTGCCAAGCCCAAAAGCCGGAGGAACCGCCTGTTATTCTGGTTTTTTCAAAAACTGCTGGATTTCGGCATGACAACATCGAGAAAGGAGCCGCCACGCTTCAACAGCTTGGGAATACCCACGGATTTGTCGCCGAACACTCGGAAGACGCCTCACTTTTTACGGACGAGAACCTAAACCGCTATGCTGCTGTCATATTTTTGAGCACGACGGGAACCATATTAGATGAAAACCAAAAGGCGGCATTCATGCGCTATATACAGTCTGGTCGCGGATTCGTAGGCATCCACGCCGCTGCCGATACCGAATACGAATGGCCTTGGTATGGTAAGTTGATTGGCGGTTACTTTATGAGTCATCCTGAGGTACAGGATGCGGATATTCACGTTGTCAACAAAAATCATCCCTCGACGCGGCACCTGCCTGACGTCTGGACGCGCAAAGATGAATGGTATGATTTCCGTGACCTAAACCCTGATACCGAACTGCTGATGACGCTTGACGAGAAGAGTTACCGAGGCGGCCGTATGGGAGACTACCATCCCCTGTCGTGGTATCATGAATATGACGGCGGGCGCGTGTTCTACACCGCCTTAGGCCATACCAAGGAGTCGTTTGACGAGCCCGAATTCCTGGAGCACATCCTCGGGGGGATTTGGTACGCCGTAGGCAAAGAAATCGACTAGCACCCCTTGGCTCAATAGATGTCGTAGTGGATGCCTATGTTAAACCACCGGCCTGGCATAGGTACTGCCCCGGCCTCGATATAGGTGACGTTACCCAAGTTTTGCACGTCCAGGTAAAGCCTTATGGGCTGGACCGCGTAGGCGATACGCATGTCGGTGACCATGTATTGCTTATAGGAAATACGTTCGTGGATTCGCGCTGTCGCTATTGCGGATAGCCGTCGATGCGAAACATGCAGGCGACCGATGAGTTGGTGCCGCAGGCTCTCGATGGCATATTTAGACTGGTAGCGGGTACTGGAGGCGTCTTCAAAATAGGGGGAAAGGAAGCTGTAGCCTACGCCCACGTCCCATTGGGTGGGGTTATCACTGGCCGAAATTCGATGCCGATACGAAAACACGCCTCCGTGCGTTGTGTTGCCGGCAACGTTCATCGGTTGCCAGGGTTCCTCGCTACGTTGGCGTACCCAATCGATGAAGTTGTTGATGCGGCGGTGGAAGTAGCCGGCGTGCAGCTGCCAGCGAGGGCCATCGCGTCGGATACCCAATTCGGCTTGCCAGGAGTTTTCCGATGTCAATAAGGGATTTCCGCGATTGCCAGGTTGGTCGAGGTATAGGTCGGTGAACGAAGGAATGCGTTGTCCCGTGCCGGCATGTGCAACCAAGCGCCATGCGTCGTCCAGCCGGTATCCGAGATCCAATCCAGGAAATACCTGCCACCCATAGTCGCTGTTATAGTTGAAGTACGCACCTACGTTTAGCCAAGCGTTTCGTAGCCGCTCAAACCTGAATTCGGTGTATAGCGCGTAGTTTTCACGAGCGTGGCGGCCGATGTTGGAGCTGGAGATACGCTCATGTCGGGACTCCAGCCCGAGCCCGACATCGCCTATGGACGTGTGCAAGGTGCCATTCAATTCAGTGTGGAGTGTATGCGTATAGTGTTGGCTTCTGGCACGGCTCAAATCATGTCTAAAGTAGCGATAGTCATCATATCCGTAGCGGTAGCTGACGCGTGGCGACAGGATTAGCCGGTCGGTGAGCTGGCTTCGTAAGCCCAAGGAAGCTAATGCCGTTTGCACGATTTCCTGCGACTCCACATCACCTGGCGAAGCATAAAAGCCGTTGGCGCCAAAATCACTGTTCACGTATCCAGCCATGAGCGATATCTTGTTCGCGCTGTCGAGGGCCACGTCACCTTGGTAATACAGGCGCCCGTTTTTGAACGCCGTATTGTATCGATATCCATTGCCCGAATCGTGGCCGCCATACACGCTGTGGCGATGCCGGCTACCTACTGCGTGCCACCCGATCTGAGCACCCCTGCCGTGAAACAGGTTTCCCTTGCCCGCTGTGTCCGCGCGGAAACTGGACCCGCCGTATGCATGAGCTGTCAATTTGCCTGCTTCCGGTCTTTTAGTCACGATGTTGATGGCTCCCGTTAGGCTGTTGATCCCGTAGACACGCGCCGCTGGCCCGCGGATCACTTCAATTCGTTCGATCGCATCGGTCGGGATGGGGAGATTAAGGCTGTTATGGCCCGTCTGCGGGTCGAGTATCTTCACGCCATTGACCAATACCAACGTTTGTTCAAACGTGCCCCCGTCGATACTGAGATCAGCTTGTGTTCCGAAGGGCCCGCGTTGGCGGATATCCACGCCATTTGCGTAACTCAACAACTCGTTAATCGAGCGTGCGGGAAGCGCGTCGAGGAGCTGGCGATCCATGAGCTGTACATTTCGATTGAGTCGGTTGAAGGGAATCTGCAATCGATTTTCGGTAATCAATACTTCGTTAAGTGCGATGGTAGTGCTGTCACCGGTTTGCGCGCGTATCGTGTCGATGCGTTGGGCCCAGGTAGGTAGTGCAGGGTAGCTAGCTAGCAAGATAAATATGGATAGTATGTGTTTTTTCATGTAATATGATGATTTTTGCAAAAGTCGTAACTTTCCGGCCCATCTGAAGGTGCCAGTTTTACAATTATGGATAGTCCGGTTTTAATCCCTTACGCCAGTTTGATTCAAGTGGATCGCTCGCTAGCCACGCCTATTTACTTGCAGGTGGTGCATCAGATCATAAATGCCATACAACGGGGTTATTTGCTCAACGGACATAAAATGCCAGGCAGTCGACGCCTAGCGGCAATACTGGGTGTGCATCGGAATACCTTAGTGGCCAGTTATGCGGAACTGGAAGCCCAAGGGTGGATTGAGGTGGTCCCTAACAGCGGTACGTATGTGAACGCTATCCGGTCCGAACGCCCGCGCAAGTTGGGGGGAGAGGCTGCGCTACTGTCCTCTTATCCCCAAAAACCAGGCTTCACGTACCGTCGATGGGCCCAATTAGAGGATCCTTTTGGCCAGTCTCACGCACGTTTGGCATTTGACGATGGCCTCCCAGACACGCGCATGTCCCACTTGGATCATCTTTCGCGCCTCTTGCACACGAATATGCGCCGCCGTAGTAACCAAGCCAAACTTAGCCCGCGCAGCCGGCGGGGGCAAACGTATTACCAGGAGAACCTAGCAAACTTCCTAAATCTCACACGCGGATTACACATCGCACCGTCGAATATGCTGGTGACGCGTAGCCAGGAGTTGAGCGTGTACATTGTGGCAGAGACGTTGATCTCGCCCGGCGAACACGTCATCGTGGGAGACCCCAGTTACTTCGCTACCAATATGATCCTGCAGAAAGCGGGGGCACGCATCACGACGGTGCCCGTCGACGAAGACGGTATCGATGTGGAGGCGGTTCGGGACTTTTGCGAGCGATATCCGCTGCGGTTGCTCTATGTCACACCACATCATCATTACCCTACAACGGTATCTCTGAAGGCCTACCGGCGGCTAGCCCTACTGGAACTGTCGGTGCAATACGGTTTTGTCATTCTGGAGGATGACTATGACTACGACTTTCACTACGAAGGCAGCCCTTTGCTGCCTATGGCCAGCGCTGATTCCCAAGGGATGGTCGTGTACGTAGGCACGTTTGGCAAGTCGTTGGCATCTGGCTTTCGTTCTGGGTTTATCGTAGCGCCTGTACCTTTGATCAACGAAATGGCCAAACTCTTGGGGATTATGGACCGCTATGGGGATGTACTTACCGAACTCGCGTTGGGCGAGCTCATCGATGACGGGGAAATACATCGGTACCTAAAAAAAGCGACCCTTGAATACCGTGCACGGCGCGATTATTTCGCGGCATTGCTGGATCAGCATTTTGGCAGCTTCGTGCAGTACGAGAAACCCGCTGGAGGGTTGGCGATATGGACAAGCTGGCCGCAATCGGTTAACCTGCTTCGTTTGGCCAATGCGTGTTCAAAACATGATCTTTACTTGCCGCGTTATTTGCTGTACCAGTCGCGGTCGCAAAGCGATATCCGCTTTGGGTTTGGCAGCTTAAATGAAGCAGAACTCGCCGAGGGGGTGCAAATCCTAGCCGATAGTCTGCACGAGGCGTTGTGAAGGCCGTCAGTTTAGTGCCACTCCTCCCGTCCGAGGATTTTTTGTCCTGCCGCAGGTAACGGGATGGTGTCGAGGACCACGGCCCGCTTCGTCAACGACTTTAGGTCAGGTTGTCCGGCATCCACCCAGGCCGAGAACCAAAAGTCGCCAATGCGACGTATAGAAGCACGCATACGCCGTTGTACCATGCCTTGCATCGCGTCGTGGTAAGCGGTGGCATATGCATCGGAATAGGTGCGTACAAGTACATTGTTGCGGGTGATGTAAGCGTATTTAGCGTCGTCGCGGAACGATTCGCTTAGTACTTTTTCAATGGAAAGCACTGAATCGACCAAGGCGAAGCTCTCGCGGATGATGCGCCAGCCTTCATCAAGGGGCGATTCGACGTATTGTGCCCGCCCCACGAAGAAATTGTATTCGGAGGCGAACATCTCGGGTAGTCGGCTTTCCCAAAAGGCGTGGATACCCACTTGGCCAGTCAGTTGGCCGTTATAATTCGCCGTGGTGTGCAGCGGCACATGTGCGTCAGCCAGATAGTGTCCTAGGTCGGCGGCATGGCGTAGGATTTTGTCGAGTTCCTTTTCGCCCATCGCACGTACCAGACTGTGATAGCTTCTGTTAATTTGCCATGGGATGATGCCGTTGGCCAGCAGTCGCCGCTCGGACAGTTTTTCGACCGCGGCGGACCAGTGAATGGGGATGGTATCAAACGGTGCCACCCCATAATTGTCGGCATCGATAAAGTGGCGCGGCGATTCAGCCGTGTCTGCATAGCAACGTTTGTCCGCATCTATGGCGTGTTCACTGAGGTGATCGACATAGTCTTTGAAAAAACTGGATACCTCCACGGGCAATGTAAAGACCGCCATCCGATTAATTACTCGGTGGGCATGAAATCCCCACGAAGTCAGAATGAGCGCTCCCACGAGCGCAGCGCAAGAGAGAAGGAGTCTACGCATGTCCGTCAAATTATAGGTTCAATAATGCGCCATTGCCAAAGCACACTTCGCTGGGTCAACGGGTGAGCTCGGTTAATTCGTTGAGGGCGAGTTTATTTATTGGTTATGCCAAAGTTAAGCAATTTCACCGCGTTTTAATTCAGCGAAATTTGACTTACATTCGCTTAGCATTTTATTGCATGTCAAATAAGACGGAGCGTGAAAGTACTATATGCGATACAAGGAACCGGGAATGGCCATTTAAGCAGGGCCATGGATATTGTCCCCTGCCTGAAAAAGCGTGCTGACGTTGACGTGCTGGTCAGCGGCATACAGGCAGACCTTCGGTTGCCGTTCGAGGTTAAGTACCGTATGCACGGGCTGAGTTTTATTTTTGGTCGTAAGGGTGGGGTAGATTTATGGCGTACATTTATGAGCTCGACAGTGCGCCGTCTTTTTAAAGAGGTGAACTCACTGTCTGTGGAAGATTACGATTTGGTGATCAATGATTTTGAGCCGATATCGGCGTGGGCCTGCCAGGTGAAGGAGAAGTTTTGCGTGGGTTTGAGCCATCAGTGTGCAGCATTAGATCCGCAATCACCCAAACCCAAGGAAACAGATATGATGGGGCGGTTTATCATGAAGAATTATGCGCCCACGAATATCAGCTACGGCTTTCATTTCAAGCGATACAACGAGCGCATTTATACACCCGTCGTCCGACGGCAGGTGCGCGAGCTGAATGTGGTGGAAGGCTCGCATTACACGGTGTACTTGCCCGCTTACGAAGACGCGATTTTGTTGAAGCGCCTTATGCGCTTTCCCGACGTAGAATGGCAGGTTTTCTCAAAACATAACCACACGCCGTTTGAGATGAAGAACGTGCGCGTGCAGCCGATTAATAATGAATCCTTTATCCGAAGCATGGCTAGCGCTGCCGGCGTGCTGTGCGGGGCGGGTTTTGAAACACCGGCTGAAGCCCTTTACCTGGGTAAGAAGTTGCTCGTCGTCCCCATGAAAAACCAATATGAGCAACACCTCAATGCCGCCGCCCTGCATGAGATGGGTGTGCCAGTCATCCAGAACCTGAAATCGAAGAATGAACTCGTGATTGCTTCCTGGCTGAACAGCAAGAACCGCATTACAGTAGACTATCCCGATACGACCCAGGAGATCGTCGATAGGCTGCTCGAAACGCATGCAGGCGTCAGGCTCTAGGAATTGCACCCAATAGGGCGGTCTGCCGCAGTCACTGGCCCGACGAGCAAGAATGTCAGCTATTCATCATTTATGACTGTCGTACAATTTGTGGCATGGTTTTTCATGGTAGGGATAATGAAGTTTAGCATCGATTTGAAGCCGTTATTGCTCCCATTCCCTAGTGTTGCGCCCAAAATGGGCCTCGTAGTGTTTTTCCTGCTCGGGGGGTGGGGCAGTTTGCCGGTGGACGCGAGAAGCCAACGTGCTGAACCGATGGAAGTTGATGGCCGGATTGATGAGAGCCGAAACAATGCCGGACCAAACGCTTGGACAGCGCCATATATGCGGGGTGGAGCCAAGGTGAAAAAAACGGAAAAGCGCGCGCTCGATTCTGACCTGTTCAGACCGCAGCCCCCTGTCGATGCTTGCCATTTTATCCTTACTGACATGTTGAACCGCCGGAGGTATTTCTTTCCGGTACTAGGTTGTCACGACCACCTTCATCGTCAAGCGTTGTTCTGACGCTTTCAGCGACGGTGTTTTGTACCCGTCCATTTTTTCATGCAATGTACTGTTGAGTGTTGTTTTTTTAATTGCAAGCGAGTGGTCGATTTTTTAGCGTTTTTGAGTAATCTTTCGGATCCGGAATGGATCGTTGCGAATGGTGGGCTATATCTGCTGCTGTTCATCATTTTTGCGGAGACAGGTATCTTTATTGGGTTTTTCTTGCCGGGTGATCCGATGCTTTTTATTGCGGGCATCATCATCGCCAGTATTCCGGCGTCGCAGGCCGACTCGGTCATGACGTTGCTGTATTGGATATTGGCGATGTCGACGGCAGGCATCTTGGGCAATTTCGTGGGATATTGGACAGGCAAGCGGTTTGGGCCCTATCTGGTCAACCGACCCGATTCGTTTATCTTTAAGAAGGCTTATCTACAAAAAGCCGAGGAGTTCTACCACAAGCGTGGGGGAGGAGCCATCATTTTGGCCCGCTTTCTTCCCATTGTGCGCACCTTTGCGCCTATTGTCGCGGGCATCGTCCGCATGGATATCCGGAAGTTTGCGTTCTATAATATTACCGGTGCATTCATTTGGGTAGGCAGCATCGTGACGGCAGGATACCTGCTAGGCGATAATGAATGGGTGAAGGGCAATCTCGAATACGTGATTTTCGGAATTGTTGCCTTGGCGACGCTCCCCGTCCTGGTTAACATGCTTAAAAACCGCGGAAAGAAGCGTAATTCCCAGGTCGAACCCGCGCGTGAACCCATAGAAGTGGAGTAGATGGCGTCAAGCGGTTTGTTCGGTGAGAGTGCCAATGACGGCAGGTAGGGAATGCAGAAGGCGCGATGCGGGGATGACAGCCATGCCTTGTTTTGCCAGTTGATCTCCTGCTAGCCCGTGTAAAAAACACGCTAGCACTGCGCTGTCTACTGGGGAATATCCTTGTGCCAGGAAAGCGACGATCATACCGGTGAGGATATCGCCCATCCCTCCGCTCGCCATCGCCGGGTTGCCCGTGGGGTTGACGAGTATCTTACCATTCGGTGTCGCAACAAATGTAAACCGATTTTTCAATACAATAACGATCTGATGCCGGACGGCGCGTTCGCGCGCAGTCGATACCCGTTCCCACCAGTTGGCGTGTACCCCAAATAAGCGATCAAATTCCTTTGCGTGGGGCGTAAGGATGCAGGACTTGGGAATTCGATCCAGGTATGAGGGATGCGTAGCGAGCGTATTGAGAGCGTCAGCATCGAGTACAAGCGGTCTGTCTGTCCGCGTCAAAATAGCCTCCAGCAGTTCGGCGTCTTGGCCTAGGCCTGGTCCCACGGCAATGGCGTCGTAGGAGGTAAGACTGTCTGTCGTCTCGGCGCGGGGGAGGTACATCGCTTCCGGATGGGCAATGTTCAGCGCAGTGCGTCCCTCCTCGGGTATCGATACACTCGTCAATCCCGCGCCGGCGTGTATCGATGCGCCGGCACAGAGCAGAGCAGCCCCCATCGTCCGTGCCTGGCCTGCGACAACCAGCGCGTGGCCGAACGTGCCTTTGTGGCTAAAAAGTTTCCGAATCCGATAGATGTGGGTAATGTCGGCGCGTTCGATCAATGAGAAACCAGTGGGCACGGACTGGATGAAATCTTCGTTTAGTCCAATCGGGACGGTGTGGAAACGCGTTACGCAAGGAGCCGATTCGGGAAAGAAGAAATTTATTTTTGGTCTTTGGAAAGTGATGGTTTCGCACGCTAGAGTTGTGACGGCTTGCGGGTCTATAGGTCCTTCGCTGGGCAATCCGGTCGGAATGTCCATCGCGATGACGGGTGCGCCCGATGCATTGATGTGTGTTACCAGGCGAAGGAAATCACCCGACAATGGCTTGTTGAGGCCAGCGCCGATCAGTGCGTCGATCACGAAGCTCGCTTCAAGGGGTGGTAGGGGGGCTCCTGGTTGGAGTTCGAGAATGGTGATTCCGGTCGCCTGCAAGCGATTCAGATTGGTGTTGAAGTCCGGTGTAGTTTGGCGGGCGAATCGAGCGATCCACACCTCCACCCGTCGGTATCCGGCATGATGCAGCATCCGGGCCGCGGCCAATCCGTCGCCTCCGTTGTTGCCGGTGCCGGCGCACACTAAGATGGACGTCGACTGGTCGGGTACGATTTCGACGAAGCGCGTCATGAAAGCCCGCGAAGCGCGTTCCATCAGATCGATTGAAGCGATAGGCTCGTGCGCGATCGTGTATTGGTCGGCTAGCCGGGTCTGTTCGGAGGTGAGTAGCTGCTGCATCGTTCCGCCTTTGGAACGGAAAGATACGGTTTTGAACGTAAAACCCATCGGGCAAGCCTACTTATCTTGGAATCGCTATGGCGGAGGTGTACGCCCAGCACCTGTATGTTCGCCCCAGGTGGAAGTCGGGCGGTAATCCACCGGTTGTTCTGGCCCAGCGCACGGTATGCGCTTCCCTCGGCGGTACGCGCCGTTTCTGCCATATAATTCGTAAATTTGTATAGCAACGCATTAAGAGAAAGGATAAGACGATGATTATATTGGATAAACTCAATATTGCGCCGGCGATCAAAGAAGTACTGGAGACGGTTTACGACCCTGAGATACCTGTCAATATTTGTGAATTGGGCTTGGTGTACGAAATCATTACCAAAGAGGATGGCACCGCTAAAGTGGTGATGACATTGACCGCGCCAGGTTGTCCGGTGGCCGGGCAGATTATGGACGAGGTGCAGCAGAAGGTTGCCGGGGTGCCCGGCGTCACGCAGGCATTGGTGGAGCTTACGTTTGATCCTCCGTGGGACCGTAGTATGATGAGCGAGGAAGCTCGCTTAGAGCTGGGTTTTATGTAGGACTGAGCCGGGCGTGTTAGGAATTGCCTTCCAAATCGCTTAATTTCTTCGTTATTTTCTTATCGAGCTTTTCCCGCCCAAAGACAAACGTCCAGATATTTCGCGATTCCTTGGTCAGGATAGGGGCGAGGATTGAAAGGATGAGCACATATACGACGACGAAGGATTGCAGGATGGGTAGCAGGTTTCCGGCTTTGCCGATATTGGCCATGATGATTGAAAACTCGCCCCGAGCTGCAAGTGTAAAGCCAATGTCGAAAGCCGTCTTGCGCCGTAGGCCCGAAAATCGGGACGCGAAATAGCCCGACGCCAGGTTGCACAAGATCGTTACCCCCGCCGCAATTGAGGCCCACATCACAGCCCCCCCGAGCGTGGTGGGATCGATTGAAAGACCAAAACTAAAAAAGAACATCGCTCCGAAAAAGTCTTTGTACGGCAGGATCATCTGTTCGATCCGTTTGATATATTTTGAGTCCGCCAATACCAGTCCGGCCATGAGCGCACCAATCGCCTCGGCTACATGGATAGTTTCGGAGAATCCTGCAACGATAAACAGCAGGGCAAAAATCACTAGGATAAACAGTTCGGACGAATTGACGGAAAGCAGTTTGTCGATGGCCGGAACCAGTTTTCGGCCCAAGATGAGGAAAGCCAATATAAACCCAAGTGCCAGCAATGACGTACCCGCTACCGTCCAAAACGAGCTGCTTCCGGTGAGGATAAGGCCCGAGAGAAAAGAAATATGCATGGCGATAAACAAATCGTCAAACATAATCATGCCCATAATGACTTCCGTCTCGGGGTTAGCCGTGCGCTTGAGGTCGGTCAATACTTTGGCTACAATAGCGGTCGACGAACTTGTCATGATGCCGCAAATGACCATCACCTCCTTGAAAGGGAGGCCCATTAACCAACCGATGAGCAAGCCCGAAAAGAAGTTGAGAAGGACATAGACCGTGCCGCCGGTAACGATTGATTTGCCCGACTTCACCAGTCGTCCCACCGAAAATTCCAAGCCCAGATAGAAGAGTAGGAAAAGTACGCCCAACCGACCCATAAAGTCTATAAACGGCTTGCTTTCCTTGAACGACAAGTCAACCATTCCCCATGTGGGTGCATGCTCACCCAGCACCATCCCGATCAGGATAAAAAAGGGGATGACGGAAAATCGTAGTCTATTGGAAAGTAAGCCAACGATTGCGACCAACCCGACAGCAATGCCAATCTCAAATATGAGGGTGTGGGATATCATTTACAGCGTATCTGGATTGTTGTGCCCTAGGTAATCAAGTCTCTGAACAGTTTAATGTGGCTTCGTTTACCGGCAACGACCAGCGTGGTATTAGCCTCGATGGCATAGTCCGGACCCGGATTGATGATGCTGTCGCCGTCCTTGATGGCCGCGATGATCGACGCGCCGGTTTGCTGGCGTATTTCCAGTTCGCCGATGGTTTTGTCCAGTGTGGAAGCGCCTTCCTCCACCTTGTACCACTCGATGATTAGATCGTCCAGCGCAACCTCAATCGTTTCCAGGGCCCTCGGCTTATAGGACAAGCCACCGATGATGCCGGCCACCTGTCGAGACTCCTCGTCGGATAGCGTCATCACACATTTCGATTCGCTTTCCTCCTCATCGTAGCGGTAAAGTTCGCGCAAGCCGTCATCGTGAATCACAACGACCATATTGTCGCCGGCTTGTGTCTCGATCTGGTATTTTTTCCCAATACCGATTAGATCCGATTCTCTTACAATAGACATTACGTTTATATTTAGTCCTCAGAATAGCTAGCGAAAGCGCAAGAAATGCGCACCCCTAGCATGAATCCGGGGGATTCATGCCCCGTCAGCCGCATATGGCGGATGCCTGTCGCCTCTAGGCTCCGATACAAATGTATGTTTTTATTATCATTTTTAGATGATGGCCAGCGAAAGCAAACTATCTGCTGAGTATTCTTATGCATTGTATTCCGCGCTCAACCCAGCATCCACAGGTGGTGCTGCGGTACAGATGGTCGTACAAGGATGTTTTTCATGTTTTGTACGCATGTAATTTGTTTGAAACACACCAGAAAACACACAAACCATACTTGCTAATCGGTATCTTTGGGCCAAATAAACCTTGATAGCCTATTTTTGCATGAAAAGAATTAAAACAGGCCTGATGGCCGCGCTCGTAGTCGGTGTATTGGCATTGACGGCATCCACCAACCAGAAACTCGATTCGTACACGGTTGACACAGCAAAATCGGTACTGGTGTGGGCGGGTAAAAACGTAGCGGGCGGTGGCCATGATGGCACCATCTCCGTCAGTAAGGGAACACTGGCATTTAACGGCAATAAGTTGGCCGCGGGCAGTTTTACGATAGACGTCAACAGTATTAAGGTTACCGACCTGGAGGGCGCGCGCGCTACACGCTTGGAGAACCACCTTAAAAACGAGGATTTTTTTGATGCTCCGAAATTTCCCGAAGCCAAGTTTGTCATTACCAAGGTTGAAGGAAGCGGCAACCAAACAACCGTAACGGGCGATCTGACCATTAAAGGAATCACCAAGTCCATCACTTTTCCGGCGACGGTTGCCAAGACCCGCACCACGGTACGCGCCACGGCAAAGGGCGTAACGTTTGATCGCACGCAGTTTGATGTGAAGTACCGTTCGGGTAATTTCTTTAGCGGCTTGGGCGACCGAGCGATTCTAGATGAGATCACTTTGGATATTGATATTCAGGCGACTAAGTCACGGTAAGCGAGCAAATTTCTTGGTTATCGGCCACGTTAAGACGTGTTCAGGCCAGTAGCTTACCGGTGGCACAGGATGGTAGTCAGCGGCAGTTCCATCCATCGTCTCGTTTTTAGCGCGGCACCGTGACGCATTATCATCAAATATAGACTAACTATGACTGAATCGACGATCATCATCATTGGATGGCTGGGCTTTCTGTTTTGCACGGTCGCCTATATGCTCCTTAACCTGAAAGTACTGAAATTTAATCAGCCGATTTACCAAATTATGAACGTGCTGGGCGGTTTGGGGTTGGTCATTAGTGCATTCTATTTCGATGACACGCCCAATCTGGCATCTAACCTAGTCTGGGTGTTGATAGCCTTGTTTGGCGTCATACGTTATTCCAGCGAGAAGCGCAAGTCAACGCGCCGGAAGGTCGCCGGAGATGCCGAGTAGGCGATAAGCTTCCTTTTTATAGTCCGTGATCTGTTCGTCGAAGTGTTTCTTGTCCACGGATACGGACAAGTAGAAGTACGCCCCGTCGACGAGGGCGAATATGAGGTCGGCCGTTAATTTTGGCTGATCTACCTGGATGATGCTCGCGGCATTGCAGCGTTCGATGAGATGGGTAAGACGGATTCGTAGGGTGTTCGTGAGGTTGCGATACATCTGCTTGACTTTTGGCTCTCGAAAGGTGAGGGCATAGCTGCTGTAAAATAGCCCATCGTCGAAAAGCCTGTTCCATTTTCGCGAAAAAAGATCGTCAACCACGGCTTTTAGGGTGTCCAGAGTAGGGGGTGTGCTGTTTTTTTCGCCCGAATAAAGGGTCAGGTATCGCTCGAGCGTATAGTCGATCAATGCGTAAGTCAGCTCGTCCTTAGTTTGGAAATAGTGGATGATGAGGCTGGGATTAATGCCCATCACCGCCGCAATTTTGGCAATAGAAGTGTTTTCCAGCCCCTCTTTTTTGGCAACCTTATAAAAAACCTTGATGATTTCCAGTCTCCTGGTTTCCCGTATGCTTTTTCTTCCCATTAGCGGTTTATGAATTGGTATAAATTTAGGAAATGCCAAGGTAGCTATTTTTTTTTTAAATATTGATTGTATGTTCATTCAAAGTATCATTTAAAGGGTGTCGTGTCGTTTTTCTAATTTAAGCAATCGATTGTGTATTTTTTTTGTTTGTATGTTCAATCAAAACCTCCTATAATTGTTCGTGTGTAACCCACTAATCAATTAAATAATAACTAATCAAAAACCGCAGGAGCCCCTGCATAAGTATATTTCTATTAACATCTTGATCTGTTGGTCGTTGCGCGTCATCTTATCCGAACAATAGGCTGTTTAATAAATAAAAAACACTGAGCTAAAATTCGCTTCACACTCCAAAACTACCTTTGATTATTGACTAAACGTTCAATTAATATAAAGTCTCATCTAACAAAACCGATTATGAACAAACAACGACGACAAATGAAAGCGCGGCAGGCCGCTTGTTGGGTGTGGGCGGCTGCCCTGTTGTTAGCACAAGCTCTCCCTTTCGCCGTGATCGCGCAGTCACGCATCGCGGGAACGGTGGCTGACCAATCGGGACAGGCACTTGCCGGCGCCAGCGTGTTGGTGAAGGGCACCACGCTGGGTTCGGCTACGGACGAAGGCGGGCGATTCGCGCTCGAGAATGTCGCCCAGGGCGCAACATTGGTATTTCGCATGGTCGGGTACCGTACACAAGAGGTCGTGTTTTCCGGACAAGCGCAGCTCGATATTGTGTTAGAGACCGATGCAGGCCATTTGGATGAAGTGATTGTGGTAGGGTTTGGCACCCAGCGGAAGGTAAACCTGACCGGCGCGGTCGACCAGATTTCCGGCGCACAATTGGAGTCCCGACCTGTCACTAACGTGATGGCTGGCTTGCAGGGAGTGAGTCCGGGATTAAACATCACCTACGGTAACGGCTCACCGGGCGAAATTCCCAATATCAACATCCGAGGCACGACATCCATTAACGGCGGGTCGCCTCTCATCGTCATTGATGGGATCCCCGTGTCTGACAATTACGATATGATTCGGCTTAGTCCCAGTGATATTGCATCGTACACCGTTCTACGGGACGCCTCGTCGGCTGCTATCTACGGTGCGCGCGCGGCGTATGGGGTTATCTTGATTACGACTAAAGAAGGCAGGCAAGGGACGCAAAGCATTAGCTACAACGTGACGACTGCGTTCGGTAGGCCCACGGAAATGCCCGATCCTGTGACCGACCCCTATATTTTCTCGCGAGTATTGGAGACGTCTACCGATAATACGCCGTGGGACTACGTGAACTTCAGCGATCAGTATTATCAATGGGCAAAGGAGCGATCGGAGGATCCTAGCCTGCCGGACGTGCGTACGAATCCCAACAATCCCAATGAATGGGAATATATGGGCAACTACAACTGGAATGACTATTTCTTCTCGAAAGCCACGGTATCCCAGATGCATAACCTTGCCATGTCCGGTGGAGGCAGTATTAACGAGAAGCCTTTTTCCTATTATTTGTCCGCGGACTATACCAAGGATAACGGACTGAACAAGCTGGCGGAAGACTATTGGCAGCGAAAGGGGATCCGGGGGCGCTTGTCCTTCACACCCCTGTCGTGGCTGAAGCTGGACAATAATATGAACGTGTATCAGACGGCTATCGCGCGGCCCAACGCCAATATTACCGATATCTACTATCTCCAACCGACGAATGTGGTAAAGAATCCCGATGGCACGTGGGGGAATAACGCTGCCGGACGGCTAGCGGCTCGTCTGGTGGACGGCGGTACCGGGGGGGAGCAAATGTTCGGTTTCCAGAATATTCTTAACGGCGTGGGCACCTTTCTGAACGGTGATTTGACCGTGACGGGCGATGCCAGCTTTAAGAGGGAATACTGGCGCTATCCGCGGCACTCCAAAAGATACAGTATAGGATACGGACCGGACGACGTGCGTGAGGAAGGAGGTAACGGCTACGTATACGACCGGCGTGGGGAGATTCGAAACAACGTGTACAACCTGTACGGCAACTATAACAAAACGTTTGGCATCCACGCACTAAGTGTGACGGCGGGCTACAATCAGGAGGATTATCTCTGGGAAACCACCACCGCCCAGCGCGACCAATTGATCTCGTCGACTTTACCTTATTTGGAGCTAACGACAGGCGAGGCGCGAGTGAACGCGCAATACAGTTCTTACGCTACCCAGAGCGTGTTCGGTCGCCTCAACTACACCCTCAATGAACGGTATATTCTCGAAGCCACTGGGCGCTACGACGGATCTTCGCGTTTCCCCTCATCGAATCGGTGGGGATTCTTCCCGTCTGTGTCGGGTGCTTGGATTGCGAGCAACGAACCCTTCTTGGAAGGGCTTGCACCCACGTTGTCCAATTTGAAGTTCCGCGCGTCGTACGGCAGCTTAGGCAACCAGAACGTCGGCGATTTTTCGTACATCCAAACGATGAATACGGCCCTCTCCAGCTATCTGATTGGCGGCTCTCAGCGACAAATAGTAACGGGTGCGCCTTCGTTGACCATCGATCCGTTGAACTACACTTGGGAAAATGTAGCCACGGTGAATTTTGGGACGGACGTGGGGCTGATGAGCGACCGAGTCTTTGCTGGGTTTGATTACTTTGTAAGGGAGACCACGGGGATGCTGGTGGCCGGAGAACAGTTGCCCGCTGTCTTGGGCACGGGCGTCCCGCGCCAAAATTCGGCGGACCTACGCACAAAGGGGTGGGAGCTGTCGCTCACCTATCGCGGCAATTACACCGTAGCCGCCAAACCCTTTGGGTTGGAAACCAAGCTCGTGCTTTCGGATTCGCGGGCACACATTACCAAGTTCAGAAATGAACAAGGATTGCTGTCCCAGTATTTTGAAGGCTACGAATTCGGAACGCTTTACGGATTAGTCAGCGACGGGTTCTTCCAGAATGAAGCCGAGATTGAAGCGCTGGACCAAACCACACTGATACCTTGGGGGGCACTTGACATCGTGCCTGGATGGCCAAAATTTAAAGACCTAGACGGGGATGGGCAGATATTGCTCGGTCAGACGAAGGACGACATGAAAGACCGCGCCATTATCGGCAATAGGGATGACCGCTACCGTATTGGTTTCAACCTCAATATGAATTGGAATGGCTTTGATCTGCAGGTGTTTTTGCAAGGCGTACTAAAGCGGGATTTCTATCCACGTCACTACCTCTTTTGGGGTCCCTATCAGCAGCCTTATGCGAACGTGTATCCCTGGCATTTAGACTATTATCGGGCGGTGGATGACTCCCCAGAACAACGAGCCAAACATTCGGCAGCGTATATAGCCGCTGGGCTTGCCGACGCCAATTTGGACGCGTCGTATCCGGTACTCCAGTCTTGGCTGGCGGATGCGAACGAAGGTAGGGGACTGGATATACCGAACACGCAATATTTGCTAAACGGGGCATATTTACGCTTTAAGAATGTAACGTTGGGCTACTCCCTGCCGTACGAGACCCTACAGCGCTGGGGGATGAGCCGGATGCGGATTTTCGTCACAGGCGAAAACATCTTTGAGTTTTCGGAAGTGAAAAGGTTCGTCGATCCAGAAGCAATCAACTGGGGATCCGATAATAGCGCGTGGGCGTATCCCTTCCAGCGGCGTATAGCATTTGGCTTAAACATTGGTTTTTAATCCATTAATCGAATTGCATCATGAAAATATATCGCATATTGATTACGGCGGTGGCGATGACGACCGTAGTTTCTTGCCAGAAGGGCTTTCTGGACCGTTATCCTCAAACCGCCGTCACGCCTGAAGTGTTTTTTAACACCGAAGAGGACCTAGCTCTCTACATCAATGGTATGATCAGCTTATCTGACCGGTATATGTATCGCAACGACCAAGGGTCGGATAATGCGGCAACTACTGCGGCCATTGAAGTGAAAAATATCATGACCGGGTCTCCTACATCCCAAACCATCACCGGCGGATGGACGTGGGGCCGGTTGCGCACCATCAATTATTTTTTAGAAAATTACGGACGCGCTAACGTCCCTGCGGAGGTGAAAAACCACTATGCGGGGCTGGCGCGATACTACAGAGCCATATTTTACCACGACAAGGTAAAGCGGTTTTCGGACGTGCCTTGGTACTCAGGAACACTCACTCCGGGCGACGAGCAGCTCTTTAAAGCGCAGGATCCCCGCGCCTTGGTAATGGACAGCGTTATGGCCGACCTAGCATTTGCCGTGGCCAACGTACGTGAGAGCGTGCCAACCGGGACCCCTGGCAGATGGGCTGTGGCATTGATGGAAGCGAAAATAGCATTGTACGAAGGTACTTACCGCAAATACCATGGTTATTTGGGGCTGCAGGAGTCCGCGGATGCGTTGTTGCAGAAGGCGGCGTCGACAGCCGCGCGGATAATGGCCGAAGGTGGGTATAGCATCCATTCTACCGGAAACCCCGATGCAGACTACGCGGCACTGTTCTCGAGCCAAGACTTGCTCAACAACCGGGAAATGATTCTTGTCAATGTTTTCGACCAGACTAAAAATCGTACGCAAAATGCAAACAATGAAGTTTTCGGTGCGTATGAACAGTCCCCAGCGCGAGATTTGGTTCAAACCTACCTGATGGCAGACGGTTCTCGTTTCACCGACCAGCCGGGGTATGCCACGTTCGGCTTTGTCCAGGAATTTGAGAACCGCGATCCACGGTTGTCACAGACGCTGGCTTACCCGGGCTGGCAACGCGTACAGGATTCCGAGCCTTACGTGCAATTTTTCGCGCGGAACTTCAGCGGTTATCATCAGTTGAAAGGCTACGTCAACAGTACGGATCAAGCGATTTTGAGTGGGGTGGATGTGCCTGTACATCGTTATGCAGAGGTCCTGTTGATTTTGGCTGAAGCCAAGGCAGAACTGGGTACGATTACTCAAGCCGATTTGGACGCTACAGTCAACGTGCTGCGCGATCGCGTCGGCATGCCTCATTTGGACTTGACGTGGGCGAATGCTAATCCGGATCCCGTGCAAGCGGCGAAGCATCCGAATGTCACAGGTGCAAACCAGGGGATAATTTTGGAGGTTCGGAGGGAGCGGCGCGTAGAACTGGTATTTGAGCAAATCCGGTATGACGACCTGATGCGTTGGCACGCGGGGAAGGTTTTGGAAGAGATTCCCCAAGGCATGTATTTTCCTGGCGTAGGCGATTATGACATGACCGGCGACGGTGTGCCCGATATCCGACTTATACCGGAAGGAAACACCATCCCGGCCGATCGTGAGCGCAACGAACTGGGCGTACCGCTGGTTTACTACACCGTCGGATATATCGGTGGCGGAGCCACCATATATCTTGAGAATGGGGTGAACGGTGGTTCCATCGTGACCGAAGACCGCGAGCGGAATTTTATCGAACCCAAGTATTATTATCGTCCGGTTCCTCATACCGAGGTGGTACTGAACCCGAATTTATATCAAATATTTGAATGGAATTAGCGAGGGACAGATCGCAGAGGCGGGAAGGTTAACCTTTTTACGCTTGCACGCTTGAACTGCCGCTATAAAACGGCATATTTGTCCGCGCATGTTTGCATCTTAAGCATCTTAGTGTGGCGGGGGGCATTGTCCCAGCCAGCGCATGCGCAGGAGCCTGTTGCGTATGCCTTCCTTACGGATGTGCATATTAATGGTCTGTATTGGAAGGACGGTCCACCCCAACTAACACATTTGTTGACGATGGTTGGGATTTCCCAGATAGGGTGACATGATTTTTTATCCATTGAAACTCAATATAGTATGAAATCGTTAAGCAGCGTACGTTGTAGTGGAGTACTAATGCTCGCAGCCGTGCTTTCTTCGGTAGGATGTCAACCTAATGAAACGCCCCAAACGCCCGTTAAAAAGGTGTTGTTCGCCATTGTCGATGGGATACCCCCCGATGTCATCGAGCGGGTCAACACCCCGTGGATTGATAGCGTGTCGGCCCAAGGTAGTTATACCCGCGCCTATACCGGTGGCGAAATAGGAGCATACTCAGAGTCACCCACCATTTCGGCCGTTTGTTATACGCATTTCGTAACGGGTACCTGGACCCATAAGCATAACGTATGGGACAACAGCATCGCGGCTATAAACTACCATTATCCCACCTTTTTCTGGTATATCAAACAATACAGTCCGGAAAGGAAAATCGGCGTTTTCTCCACGTGGGAAGACAATCGCACGAAACTTATCGGGGAAGGAAAGCCTGAGACGGGCGGACTGAAAATGGATTATCATGCCGACGGGTATGAGCTGGATACGGTTGCCTACCCGCATGATCCGGGCAGTCATTATATCCACCGCATCGATGAACGGGTATCCGAAGAAGCAGCCCGAGCTATTAGGGAGGACGCCCCCGACTTGTCTTGGGTGTATTTGCAGTACACGGACGATATCGGCCATCGTTTTGGTGATAGCGAGGAGCTGGATAGCGCAGTGGTCATAGCGGATAATCAAGTAGGGCGTCTATGGCAAGCGGTACAACACCGCCAAGAGCAGTTTAATGAGGAATGGCTCGTGTATATTGTCACGGACCATGGTCGCGATGACAACGGATTTCATCACGGGGGGCAAACTCCGCGAGAGCGAGGAATATGGCTCGCAACCAATGACAAGAATCTTAATACCTATTTCCACGAGAGCGAACCGGGCTCCGTTGATTTGTTGCCAACCGTATTGCGATTTTTGGAGGTGCAAGTGCCGCGCGAATATCGATTCGAATGGGACGGGATCCCACTTTCGGGCCCTGTGTCCCATGCCTTCAAGTCTGCCACGTTGCAAGGAGATACGTTGACCTTGGTGTGGGAGCCGTTTAAGGAGCAAGGCACCCTAAGCGTGTTGTTGGCGACCACGAATAATCATGCGATCGGTGGAACGGACGAGTATAAAATGCTAACAAGCGTACCCGTTTCAGCCGGTCAGATCGCTTTGGATATCAGTGCGTACCCGGCCGACTTCTATAAGGTGGTACTGGAATCGAGTGACCACGCCGCCAATCGTTGGGTCTCTCGCAATTGAGCGGTTTCAGCTTTCCAGGCTGGCGTGATGAAGCGGATTGCAGAAGGAGTGCTGGAAGAAAGACACGGTCTACTGAGTATATCGCTTGGTGAAGGCACAGGCGTAGTATGCTCACCGATTTTACATTTATTACGGAAACTATTTTATGAACCTTACACCATGAATACCCAACCCGGTCCCAAAACCTACCTGCTGTCCATTTTTCTTTGGCTGTTATTAGCGTCCTCGTGCCAACAAGGCCCTCACGAGGCAGGTGGCCAGGTCGCAATTAGAGCCATGACATTTAACCTTTGGCATGGTGGCGACGCCGTCGGATTACCGCGCGACACCACGATCAAGTATCAGCTGGAAGCCATCCGTCTAGCGGGGGCCGATGTCGTGGGGCTACAGGAGCAGACTGCCAACCAAAGTGATAATCAATCGCGCGCACGTGTGCTCGCCGACAGCCTAGGCTGGAACTGCCACATCATCGACAACAGCCGCGCGATCATTTCCCGCTTCCCCCTTAGTATATTGGACACGGCTGGCGTGTCCCAAGCGGTGATGATGCAAGTGGATGAAGGCATTGAGGTTGTTTTCGCGGTGGTGCACCTAATGTATACGCCGTACGAGCCGTATGATATTGCGGACGGGAAATTGCTGGACGCGCAAGCCGCCGAAGCTTCTGCACGCGATACCCGCCTATACCAAGTGAGCGATTTGTTGGAAGAATTGGCGCCTTTTTCGGATTATCCTACAATCTTGGTGGGCGATTTTAACGAGCCAAGCTATCTCGACTGGACCAAACAAGCCATAAAGGATAGAGGCGATTCACTACTGCCGTTTGCGGTACGTTGGCCTGCGACGGCCTTACTCGCCGAGCACGGCATCGAAGATGCGTATCGGAGCGTCCATCCCGACGTCAGCGCCAAGCCAGGATATACTTGGACTTCCGTGGAAGGCCTGTGGCGCAACCCCGAAATCCACGATCGGATCGACTTGATTTTAATCAGCCCAAAACATTTCTCCGTTCGCTCCGCTTCCGTGGTCGGGGAGGAGTCCCCGTTGTCTGATATCGTTGTTAGTCCGTGGCCCTCTGACCACCGGGCCGTAGTGGCCGACGTTGCCCTTGCGTGGTGACACGTGTGCCGTCACGTGGTTAGCATCGTAAATAAAATGTTAATGACGGGCTAAAACGTTTTATGAGCCATAGAAGATGCCAAGTAATTTTTATCTTAGCGACCTGAACAGAATAATTATAACCGTAATTTGAATTATTAATGAAGTGTTTTTTTAAGCCAATCGGCGCATTGATGGGCGTTATGCTTTTTCTATGCGTAGTGGGCGTTCAACAGGCTATGCCGCAAAATGAGCTTGGTCTTCAGGCTTTTAGGCAACCCACCCAAGGATGGCAAAACGTAGCGGGCGTGTCCGTCCCTTTTGCCAAACCCCAAACCATGACCACGCAAGCAGGTGACGGCGTGTTTGCATTTGTGCCGACGCGACGCGTTAGCCAGGCATCGGATCTGGTGACGACCGCAGAGCACGGCGACATCGAACTGGAGTTCGATTATCTTTTGGCAGCGGGTTCCCGCGCAACGATCGTCTTGCAAGACGCTTATGAATTTATAATCAGCGACAGCCATGGCGAGGCGTTCGCGACAGCGATGGGTAACGGTGGCATCACCGGGTACGCACCCCGCCAGCAAGTGGGCAAGGCGCCCGGCCTATGGCAGACGGTAAAATTAGCTTTCCGTGCACCGCAATTTAACGCGGCGGGCCAAAAGACAGCACCCGCCCGTTTGGTACGCGCGCAACTCAATGGGGTAACGATCCATGAAAATGCGGCGCTACAAGCGCGTTCCGGTGCCACTGAGAAAGCCCAAGGACCTTTGCGCATAGCGGCTAGTGGTGCTATTGCCTTCCGCAATGTTAAGTTGAGCACCTTGCCTAGCGGACAAGCTAATCAAGGTAATAACAACCAGCCCAACCCGATCTTGGTCAATGCAGAGACTACGCGCGTATTGCGCAGTTTCGTAGACATTCCCGGACGCCGCGTGGTTCATGCCGTGTCGGTGGGTCACCCGCAACGCGTTCATTATACCTACGATATGGATCACGGTACTATCGTACAAGCGTGGCGAGGAGATTTTCTCGACGCGACGCCGATGTGGCACAACCGGGGTAACGGTACCTCCCGCGCTTTGGGTGCTCCCATTTATTTCGGTATGCCCCAGATTGCACTTGCCCAGCTAGATTCGCGCAACGCCGCGTGGCCCAGCGATACTGGAGGAACGGGATACCGTCCCAAGGGTTACCGCTTGGATAAGCAAGACCAGCCGACGTTCAACTACGAACTATATGGCACGACCGTGGAAGATAGCACGGTACCGCTGCCTGGCGGGGAGGGTCTATCGCGTACGGTGCGTGTAGGCAACACTGCGGGTAACCTTTACTTGCAGTTGGCTAAGGGTTCCGAAATCGAGGACCAGGGCAACGGCGTGTACGTGATTGGCGACAACTCATGGTATATCAGGTTGGACGACAGCGGACGGGAGAAACCCTTTATCCGCGACCACCAAGACGGCAAGGAACTGCTGGTTCCGGTTCGTGGCACCGTCCGTTATTCCATCATTTTTTAAAGCTTCCTGATCATGACTATACAAGTTATTCAAACGAATACGAAACGCATATTAGCAACCGTCGTTTTCTTTTTGGCAGCGGTGTATTGCCTGATGGCGCAAGATGCCCCCAAGGAATCCGACTATTTTGAAATCAAGCGGGTACGGACGCCCGAAGGCATTATCCTGGAGGTAGGGGGCTTGGTTACCCTTCCCAACGGCAACTTGGCCCTGAGTACGCGCCGTGGCGAGGTCTATATCGTCGAGAACCCCACTAGCCCCAATCCGTATTTCCGTCACTTTGCCACCGGATTGCACGAAATTCTCGGGTTGGCTTACAAAGACGGCGCACTCTACTGCGCACAGCGCGGTGAACTGACGAAGCTGATCGATACGGACAACGACGGCAAGGCGGATGTGTACGAAACCATCCATGCATGGCCACTGTCCGGCCACTACCACGAATACTCGTTCGGTCCGGTTATCGCGCCGGATGGATCGTTCTTCGTGTCGGGCAACGTAGCTTTCGGCGACGAAGAGTGGTGGCGGGGCGAAAGCCGCGTGCCATGGCGGGGCTGGATCTTCAACGTTACGGAGGAAGGCAAATTGACGCCCTGGGCTACGGGTGTCCGCTCGCCGGCTGGTCCGGCCATGCTTAACGGCCGTTTGTTTTACACCGAAAACCAAGGCGACTGGATTCCGTCCGGAGGCTTGTGGCCGGTGGAGCGCGGCGACTTTATGGGGCATCCCGCCGGATTGGTGTGGACCGACCATCCTGAGTCGCCCCTGAAGTTTTCTTTCGCTGATTTCTTGACGAAAATGGATGAGCGTCGGATCAAAAACGATCAAGGACGTTATATCAAGCCGGAGAACATCGTAGATGAAGAATATAAGACTCCTTACGATGCGGAGCGCGAATTGCCTAACTATAACCTGCCGGCGGTATGGTTGCCTCACGGTATTTTGGGTATCTCCAGCGCCGAACCCACTATTATTCCCCAAGGTGTATTCGGACCGTTCGAAGGACAGATTCTCGTGGCTGACCAAGGCATGAGCATGCTCTCGCGCGTGATGCTTGAGGAGGTCGACGGTACCTTACAAGGTGCGGCCATCGCGTTCCGGAGCGGGTTCCGCTCAGGGGTGCTGCGCGTTGCCTGGGCGCCGGACGGGTCGCTCTTTGCCGGCGAAACCAACCGGGGTTGGGGATCTGCTGGTGACGCCAACGAAGGCTTGGAGCGCTTGGAATGGACGGGACGGATTCCGTTTGAAATGAAGACGGTGAGCGCACGTCCAGACGGATTTGAAATTGAGTTTACCAAGCCTGTCAACCGCGAGTCGGCCGAGGATTTGGCTTCGTACCGCGTAGAGAGCTTTACGTACAAGTATCACCCCGTCTACGGCAGCCCGTTGGTGGATATGGTATCGCACGACGTCAAAGGCGTGAAAGTATCGGCCGACGGCTTGAAAGCCCGTTTCATCGTGGATGGACTTAAGCAAAACTACATCCATTCGATTTCGTTGGATGGTGTCCGCGACCAAGAAAATGGCGGGGTGTTGTTGCACCAAACCGCGTACTATACCTTGACCAAAATCCCGCAAGGGCAGAAACTGTCCATGAGTGAAGTGAGCACGAAGGATAGCTCGATTCCCGTCGTGGAGGCGGTGCCGGTAGTGGAGCCAAAGCCTACGACGACTAAGACTACACAGCGGGCAGCTACAACCAAAACGACGCCCGCAGCTGCTCCGCAGCAGGTAGTCGCTAGCGCGCCTACGTTCAAGGAGGTGGAAGGTTTGTTGACAAAGTACACCTGTATTGCCTGCCATAGCGTCACGGCAAAGCAAGTAGGTCCGCCGTATGCGGAGATTGCGAAACGGGGCTATACCGATGAGCAAATGGTGCAGCTGATGTACAGCCCTCAGCCTGCTAACTGGCCCGATTATCCGGCACCGATGCCGCCGATGGCGCACGTGCCTAAAGCAGATGCACTCAAAATAGCGGCTTATATTAATTCGCTGGCAAAATAAGGTGCATTGACACTGTATGAAATAAGCGTGGCGAGCATGAAGCTTGCCACGCTTATTTTTTTTTGCTCACGCCCTGGTGAGTGTTTCGGCGCTAGGTCCGCGATACACCATGCCCGGCAGGTAACTGAATATTAATGAAAAGTTAATCCCTTCGCGCTGAGATATTTCATAGTTTTGTGTCGTACGAGGCTGGAATGAGACGGCTTCTAACCTGAACAACTACGAAATCTCGCTATGAAGCAAATTTTTTTGACAATCGCCAGCTTGACGCTGGCGTTGACGTTGAATGCCCAAACCGTAGCCACGGGCTATGTTTACGAAGATTCCAATGGCAATGGTAAGCGCGACCGGCGCGAGCAAGGCATTCCCGGCGTTGCGGTTAGCAACGGCACGGATGTGGTATTGACCGACGCCAAAGGCCAATACAAGTTGTCCGTCGGCGATGACAATATCCTGTTTGTCATCAAGCCGTCCGGTTATCAAGTGCCCGTAAATGCCCACAACCAGCCTCAGTACTTCTACATCCATAAGCCAAAAGGCTCGCCTCAACTTAAGTATACGGGCGTGGCACCTACGGGTGATTTGCCTAAGTCCGTCGACTTCGCGTTGCGCCCATCGGCAGAACCCGAGCGCTTCACAGCATTGGTGTTTGGCGATCCTCAAGCCTACAACCTGGACGAGATTCAGTACTTTTATCAAGGGATCGTCCGCGAATTGGAGGGTATAGACAACGTAGCTTTTGGTCTCAGCTTGGGCGACCTGGTGGGCGACGATCTGGTATTGCATCCGCCCTATATCGAGGCTGTGGGCAAGGTGGGTTTGCCGTGGTATAACGTGATCGGAAATCATGACCTCAACTTCGACGTACAAGCTGATTCACTCGCTGACGAAACCTTTGAAGCCAATTTTGGCCCCGCCACCTATGCATTCAATTACGGTAATGCACATTTCATCGTAATGGATGACATTCTCTATCCCGATCCGCGCGACGGCAACGGGTATTGGGGTGGTTTTCGCAAAGATCAGCTTGATTTCGTCGAAAACAACCTGAAGCATGTGCCCCACGATAAACTCATCGTGCTGGCCATCCATATCCCCTTACGGCATGTTAACGAAAATTCGTTTCGCAATGCGGACCGGCAGCGGCTTTTCGACCTGTTGAAGGACTATCCCAACGTACTGGCAATATCAGCCCACACGCATTACCAGACCCACAATTTCTATGGTGAAGAGGACGGGTGGAAAGGCAAAGAGCCGTTCCACGAATTTAACGCGGGGACCACGTCCGGCGACTGGTATTCGGGAGAATTCGTAGAGCAGGGCGTTCCGAGTTCTACGATGCGCGACGGTACGCCTCGTGGTTACGTATTCCTTCAGGTAGACGGTAACCAATATGCCCTTGATTATAAGGTGGCGGGAGAGCCCGCTGACTACCAAATTGGGCTTTTCCACCCCAAAGTAGTCGCGGCCGGCCGCAATACCTCTGCGGGTATCTTTGCGAACTTCTTCTTAGGCCACAAAGGAAATAAGGTGGAATACCGTATCAATGACGGCGAATGGCGTGATATGTTGTATACGGTGGCTCCCGACCCGGGTTACATGGCTTCGCTGATGCGTTGGGATCTAACTGATGAGCTATTCGCAGGGCGCCGCCCGTCAAACCCGGTTAACAGTACGCACTTATGGCGAGGCAATATTCCGACTAACCTGCCCTTGGGCGAGCACCGGATCGAAGTGCGCGCAACCGACCGGTTCGGACGAACGTTTACTCAGCACAGCAGTTACCGCTTGGAAGCGCCCGTGGCAGTTAAATAACACGCTATTCAAAAATGGGTTGGACGCTGGTGCCGACGGATATGGCACCGTGACCGAACATAGCATACGCGGCGGTGCGGATATGTAGCGTGTGTCGCATCGTGGCATTTCGCCGCCTATGTAGCTTGCTTTAGTCAGCGCCGTTGGCTAGATTTGTTCACGCTGGCAATGCAACGCATTGTGGCACGACCCAATTAAATCTAACTTTTACACAAATACGCCATTATGCAACAGAAACGAAAGGCCCTAGCATCGGTCATCATCTTCGCTATTTTGTCAATTTTGGGGCCGTCGCCCCTTGTCGGTGCTCCGCCTCACTCGCTCACCTTCGATCGGCAGGGCCATTTTACGATCGTACAGTTTACCGATATCCATTATAAAGCTGGGGTGGATCATTCCGCCCATTCGATCCGCATGATGGAAGCTACGCTGGATGAAGTGAAGCCCGATTTGGTGGTGTTTACAGGCGATATTGTCGTCAGTGCGCCCAGCAAGACGGGTTGGGACGAGGTGCTCGACGTGGTTATATCGCGCGGAATTCCCTACTTGGTTACTCTGGGCAATCATGACGACGAAGCAGAACTTACCCGGCAGGAGGTGGCCGAATATGTAGCGGCCAAGCCATACGTCCTCCATCAAGACGTTGCGCTTGACGGCGTGTCGGGATACCTGAATACCACCCTGACTGTGGCGGGCCGCAATGGAGCACCGGCCGCGATCCTGTACGCCATGGATTCCCACGCCTACTCGCGGGATGAGCGGCTGAAGGGGTACGGATGGTTCGACCACGACCAAGTGGCGTGGTACCGGCAGCAGAGCGCCCAGTATAAAGTGGCCTTGAGAGACACCCTGCCGGCACTCGCATTTTTCCATATTCCGCTGCCCGAATACAGC
>CAYRGQ010000031.1:0-42143 GCA_964423925.1 uncultured Sphingobacteriaceae bacterium
ACGCTTTCACTCGTTTTTTCCATTCTCTATTTCTTAACCAGTTGATTTACAATATTCGACTGCAAAAATGTTAATAACTTCTTGCTGAAACGAAGATGACAAAAAAATCCCACCTAAAAAACTAAAAATCCAAATAAGATCTAACAGGCTATTAAGCAATTGGTTACGGTTATTTTGGACGGACTTTTTCGGCTTGATTTGCCTATGTCAAAACTTATCAACACCGGCGCGCAGCTAGGCTTTCTCAAACGAGATTTGGCCTCCATCTCTGGGTTAAAAATAGTAAAAATAACCAATAAGCAAAAGCCCGTCTCCACATTTGGCACTGGTCGCGACGCAGGAAGTACCTTGCCACCACAGAGAACGCAACGAACGTGCCATTCGCGGGCCATCTGGGCTACCGGTGCGAGAAAAAAATTACAGCACACTCCCAGCCCCCAAAAAGCAAAAGCCGTCGCCAGGTGTTTCTTCCTGGCAACGGCTTGGTATGGTACTCCCTAAAGGAACGGGGGTTACTTCTTCGCTACGTGCAATATGGCGTTGTCGCGTCCGCCCGAAAGGTCGAGCGTCAGGACATAGACAGCACCTTCCTCGAGGGGCTTGCCGTCGACCAGGCCGAGGTTGCCAGGGTCTCGTCCGTTATTGCCATCCCCTACGAAAATGATGTCACTGGCGCTGGATAGGGTAACGTGGGTAAACTCCCCGCCCCAACCCTTCTGGTGGAAGAACTTGAAGTTGATATCGTGCGCCTGGATAGTTTCTCCAGCCACTACGGTCACTTGGTACACCTTGTCGCCAACCGGCGCCAAACATAGGGCGTTGTCGGTGTTCCAGCCTACCCAGTTGGTTTCGATCGAAGGCTTGCCTATGCCATCGCCGATAATCCAGACTGCCCCCGAACCATCAGCCTGCAAAGTAGCCAAGCTACTTCCGCTCAAGGCTTCCACAGCGAAATATTGTAGGTCGAGGTTCGCCGTGATGCGATAGTTCCCATCATTAGCCGCGAAAACGAATCCGCCGGCGGCATCCGTAGTGAAATAATCTGGATCGATCCACCAGCTGTCAAGATCGTCAAATCCGTCGATAACGACTTCCTGACCCTTCGTAATCGCTAAGTCCACGCTGAAGCGACTGTCGTCTATCCGTTGCATCACCGTCTGGTTGACGGCGTACGCGATGATGAATGGTTCGGCGGCATACGTCAGTGAGTTGAACGAAATGGCGTATTCGCCCGAAAAAGCATTCGAAAATGGGATGTTGTTGGTGCTGCCTTCGCGAATAGCGGCTTCTTCCCAGCCGAAGGTCAGTTCGTTGCCCGCATCCCCATACGCAGGTGCTACGATATAACCGCTCACTTTAGCGGGGAATGTGGTAGCTGCCTGATATTCGTAGAGGCCGACGCGCTCCATACGATATTCAGCATCCCCTGCTACGAGCGTGAGGTACGGATAGTCCGGACGCTGAAGCGGCAGGTCATATTCTTCCTCGGTGATGGTGAGGTGAATGTTTTGCAGGACGATTTTCAGCTTAGCCGTCCCATTCGGCACGTCGGCATAGTAGGGCACGTATATCTTGCCCGTATAATCGCCGTTGGTTTTCGTGCGAATAACCGTTTCGGACACGAGCTCATCACTATAATAGAGACGGGCCTTAACCGTCGAAAGCGGCACCTTGGCGTCGGACACGCCGACGGTAAACTGTAGGCTGTCGCCAAAATAAGCGGTTGTAAAGTCAGTCTTTGTATCGATGACGGGGTTCCCCGGCACTTTTTGCTCCTCCTTTTCGCAGGCACTCATCGCGAACATGGCGAGCGCCAACAGGGCAATTCCTAGTCTTTTCATATCCTTATATATGTTTATTTCCAACGATAAGACACCACGGACTTAGCCGGCACTTCGTAGCTGAAGTACTTGCCGGCGGCCTCAATAGCAATGCGCCGAGCCTGATTGGTGTCGTTCAACAAAACAGTGGCAAAGCTGCCATCCGTATTCTCAAATGCCGAATAGGTGACGCCGGGCGCTGTAAAACCGCTGGCGCCGATGCGCGTCGCTCCGGGCTTAACCACGGCGGATAGATGGCTGATGATGTAATAGTGCGAATTGCGCTTGATGGTTTTGTAATCGCCCGACTGGATATCAACGGCGCCATAGCAAGTCTGGCAGCCTCCGTCGCGATTCGGACCACGATTATCGTCCAGCATCAGGTTCCACACGATCACGCCGCGACACCAATTGTTCACCGTGCCCAGCGCTACTTCAGCCATGTCGTCCATCAAGCGGACGGCCAAATTGCGTCCATCGTTCCACGTGCCAATCGACGTTTCGGTAAACACGAGCTCCTTGTCTGGCCGCTGTTGCTGTATATCGAGGAGTTCCTCGCGGCTGCCACCATAATTGTGGTATGCCGCACCGGCTACGTAGTCGTCCACCTCGGCGTCTTGGTACACCTTGATGGGGTAGTCCTCTTGGTCAGCCATGTTGTCGTAGTTGTAGTTGTGATCAAACACGTAAACCTTCGGCTGGAGACCAGCGGCGCGTAGCTGCGGCCCTAAACCGGTTTTGATAAACGCTTGCTGCTCGTCCCATCCCATAAAGAGGGAGGCTGAGTTGCCGCGGTTTAGCGGTTCGTTTTGCGGCGTTATTGAATAGATGGGGATGCCGTGGCTCTCCATGGCTTGTATCCACTTGACAAAATACAGTCCATAATCTTCGTAATAGGCGGGGTTGAGGTGTCCGCTAGTCCACGAATGGAAAGGCTGTAGGTCGGTCAAATTATTGACCTTCATCCACTGGGGCGGTGTCCAAGGCGATCCCATCACCTTGATATTGGGATTAATCGCCAGGATTTCCTTTAAAACAGGAATGACGTAATCTAATTCTTCCCGTTGGAGCGCGAAATTCTCAATCCCTGGCAGATCGCAAAGGGAATATTCGCTCAGCGAAAAGTCCGAGCAGCCTATCGCCACACGGATGTAGCTGTGGCCATATCCTTCCGTGTCGGAGAATGTCTCCGTCAGAAACTTCTTCCGGTCTGTCGGCGCCATTTTCATCAGGTTGTAGCTGGCCGAGCCAGTCAAAGCTGTACCAAAGCCGTCCATCGTCTGATAGCGTTGGGTAGGATCGAGCCTGATGGTGTTGGGCGACATGTTCGAGGCGGAACCGAAATCTGCCCCATCCCATGCCAAATCGCGCGTAAGGTCGGCTGTTGTCACCAAAACGGATACGTCACCGGCCGGCGGTGGATTAGGGGGAAGCGTTTGCGGTCCGCTTTCTGTAGCCGAGCCACATCCGCCCAACAGGGCGGATGCGGCCAGCAGCATCGTCGAGGCGCAATATATGCGGATTGTGTTCATGCGTACTGTGCTTTTAATTTAATAACCTGGGTTTTGAATCAAGTTCGGGTTTTGGTCTATCGCCGACTGCGGGATGGGTAACCGGTACGAGTTGCTATCGAAAGGATAGACCAACGGCCTGCGGCCCGAATCACGGGCATACACACTATTCATTACACTCTCGACCTTGTCTAACCGCACGAGGTCAAACCAGCGCTGTCCTTCAAAAGCGAGCTCAAGGCGGCGCTCGTTGAGCAGGGCGTCCACCATGGCATCGCGATTATTGCGCACGTTATTGGCCAGGCGAGGCAGGCCGGCACGCTGCCGTACGCGGTCGATGATATCCGCGGCAGCCGCCAAGTCAGACCCGCCCATGATCAAGGCTTCAGCTTTAAGCAGCAGGATGTCCGCGTAACGCAGGCGAATAATGCTGTTGAAGGCCGAACGGAGCTTGTACATAAACGGATAGTTGTTAGCGGGATAGTAATTGCTCCACGTGGTCTCATAATATACGACGGACTCGTTAAAGCGGACCTCGTCGCCAGCCGTTTGATACGCGCGGATCAAGTCGCGCGAAGGCGTTACCCATTTCGCCCACGTGAAGTTGTTATTCCAGTTGGACAGGTCTCTCCCGAACATCCACGTCACCCAGTTGCCGTTGCCCGGGAAGAATTGACCTTCGAGGATAGACTCGACGGTGTTACGCGCTTTGGCGTCGGTATTGGTTGCATTGGTGCCAAACAGCTCGCTGAAGTCGGCCACGAGGTCAAAGCCGTCCGCAGCCAGTTCGTCGGCATACTGAATGACCTTGGCGTAGTCGCGGATAGGCTTTTCGGCGTACACTTTGGCGAGCAGCGCCCGCGCCACTGACTTGCTAAAGCGGGTCTTGTCAGCCGGGTTATTGTCGGCCGCGTCAGGCAGTGCCTCGAGCAGGTCTTTTTCAATCTGGCGGTACACTTCCTCCTCCGTGGATTGGGCGGGAAAATAATCGCCATATACGTCTTCGATATTTTCCGCCGTGATGTCGGAAGCTTCGGTCGTGATCAAGGGCACGTCACCCCATATCCGCACCATCTCGAAGTACACCATCCCCCGGAATATTTTAGCCTCGGCCTTGAAACGCTTGCGTTCGTTCTCGGTGAGCGACGCGTCGGTCACGTCATCGATGTTTTCAAGCAGACGGTTGGCACGTGCCACATCCACGAGGTAGCTGTTCCAATCACGGGCAATTACCGAGTTGCCCCCGTCTACCGAGTTGTTTTCAAAAGGCACCACCTCCGCGCCAGTAGTTCCGCCATAGGCGTTGTCAGCGTGCGCTTCCGCAATAAGCAAGAGATCCAGGTACCAGTGTTCCTGACGGTCGCGTATTTGGTTGTAAATGGTTTCCATGTGGCTTACCACAGCTGCCCTGTTTGGGAAGACGACTTCGTTTTCGCCTTCTACGAACCCTTCGGTCACATCAGAATACGTGTCAACCGGATTGTAAACTAATGAGCAGGCATTTGCACACAGTGCGCCGCCGATTAGCATCATGTATATTTTTGTTCTTTTCATGGCTCGATCCTAATTAAAATTCAACATTCACCCCGAATACAAAGGCCCGGCTTTGGGGGTACGTTCCCCAGTCGATGCCTTGCACCTGTCCGCTGTTACCCCACTGGTTAACCTCGGGATCCATACCGGAGTAGTTCGTCCAAGTGAGTAGGTTGGTAGCCGACACGTAAGGTTGCAGACGATTAATCCCGAGGCGCGTCAACGCGTCACCGCGAATATTGTAGCTCAGGGCTACGTTCTTGACGCGCAGGTAGCTGCCGTCCTCGACGAAGTAGCTCGAATTGCGCAAGTCAAAATTCGCTTTCGGAACGTCCGTAATCTGGCCTGGAACCTGCCAGCGATCCAGAACACGGTCCGACTGGTTCTTGCCGTCGTACATGCCCTCGGTCTCGATGCGCGACGCGTTGAAAATATCGTTACCATAGGATCCCTGCAAGAAGATACTAAGATTGAAGCCCTTCCACGAGAGCGTGTTGGTAAGCCCGAAGATAAAATCCGGGTTGGGGTCACCAATATACGTACGGTCGGCAGCAGTAACCTTCCCGTCAGCGTTGTTGTCGCGATAGATTAACTCGCCAGTCTCCGGGTCAACACCATCGCTGACGTAGCCGAAGAAGCCTCCCAACGCCCGTCCGGGTTCATTGCGCACCACGTGCTCGCGAATCGCGTCACTGGTGGTTGCCGTCGTATAAATCTTTTGCAGCGACAATTCCTCGAGCCTGTTCCGGTTGAAGGAAATGTTGAAGTCCGTATCCCAGGTCAACGGTCCTTCAACAAGGTTTTTGCTGCTGACCGCCGCCTCGAATCCGCGGTTGATCATCACGCCCTCGTTGCGGATAATCGAGCCCGCCGCCTGTCCTGGAGGCAGGGAGACCCACATGAGCATATCTGTAGTCCGCTTGTGGTAATAGTCCAAGGCTACGGTGAGGCGGCTGCGCAACGCGGTAAAATCAACACCCACCCCAGTTTGTGTGGTGGTCTCCCAGGTTAGGTCGCGCGTACGCAGGTTAGAAGGCGTAATCGTGGGTACGGCATTCACATACTCCTCTTCAAACCAAGGGAGCCGAGCAATGGAGTATAGCTGGAAGTACGCATAATCACCCACACCCGACTGGTTGCCGGTCTGCCCCCATCCCGCACGCAGCTTCAGGTCGTCAATCCAGTTCACATCAGCCAGGAAAGGCTCTGACGACAGGCGCCAAGCGGCCGACACGGAAGGAAACACGGCCCAGCGGTGATCCGGATGGAGCTTGGATGACCCGTCCGTTCGGATATTGGCCGTCAGCAGGTATTTGCTATCAAAGTTATACGCCGCCCGGCCGAAAAACGACATGATGCCCCATTCGGAAGCACCGGTGCCCGTTCCCGTCCACGAAATCCGGTTTGCCGCATTCAGGGTATGGATGGAACCATCACGAAAATGGGAGGCGTTAATCCAACTGTTGGTGTACTCGGATTGTGTCCAAGATGAGCCGCCCATGGCTTCCAAGCTATGGCGCCCGAACGACTGGCGGTAGGTAGCCACATTATCCCAGGTCAGCACCGTATTCATGGCGCGGTTGTCGCTGCCTTCGCCGTATTGGTTGCGGCCCCATGACGTGGTGATCGGGTCGAGAAACGCCGTGTTTGTGGCATTGCGTCTGTCGAGTGTAAACGACGATTTAACGTCTAGCTCGGGAAGCACGGTTACCAAAGCATGACCGGATGCCAAAATGCGGTTCTCCCTGTTCATGTTGTGACGGCTACGCGCCAGGTTTTCCAAGGGGCTCGTAATGTTGACCCCATAGAAAGCCGAATTGTACTGCTCGGGCTTTTCCGGATCCCATATCGGCGCATAGCGTGGCGTATTGATTACAGACAGTACGACTCCGCCTCTGTTGGCTCCGTTGCCGGTGATGATCCCGTTGTTGCTATAGTCAGAATAGCTCACGTTCGCGCTCACGTTGAGCCACTCGCGTATCTGGTTGTCTAGGTTTGCCCGGAAATTGTAACGCTTGTAAAACGCTGCATCCAACACGCCCTTTTCGTTGGTATACCCGCCCGAGATGTAATAGCGCAATTTGTCGGTGCCATCGGTGACCGAGAGCTGGTAGTTTTGCAGGTACCCTGTACGGTAGGTTTCTTCAAACCAGTCGGTTTGGTCCGTCAGACCCTCGGGCAGGTTGACCATGCCAATTTCTTGCATGAGCGCCCGGTATTGCTCGGTATTCAGCGGCGTCACCGAATTGGCAACCTGGTTTTGCGTGCCCTGCACGTTGAGGGAGATGCGCGCTTGTCCCACTTTACCGGTTTTGGTAGAAATCAATACGACCCCGTTCGCGGCGCGCGACCCATAGATGGCCGCAGAAGATGCGTCCTTTAGGATTTGCATATCGGCGATGTCTTGCGGCGCGAGGAAATTAATATTGTCCACGGGTACTCCATCTACTACGTATAGCGGGTCGTTACTACCGTTGAAGGACGTTGTTCCGCGTATGCGAATCGAGGTTTCGCCTCCCGGGGCGCCGTTGGGTTGAACGACTGACACGCCGGCCGCACGGCCTTGAATAGCCTGCGCCGCAGATACGATCGGCCGTTCGTCGAGGTCCTCCGTGGAGACGCTGGATATGGCCGTCGTAACGTCGCCCCGACGCACAGTGCCGTAACCGATAACGACCACATCTTCCAACACGTTCTGCACGGGCGTAAGCACCACGTCTAACGAGGCACTAGCAGCGCGTTCGATAGTTTCGTAGCCCAAATACGAAAAGACCAGAATGGCTCCCTGCGGCACGTTCGGCAACGCAAAGGCTCCCGCATTATCGGTCGTGGTACCTTGCGATGACCCTTTCTGCACCACGGATACGCCAGCTATGGGCTCGCCACTATCGGCTGCTGTGACGGTGCCCGCCACTCGTAGCGTATTTTGGGCGTGCGCCAGCATCGGCAACAGGCCACACAGCAACAGAAAAATCGGGATAATACCCGTCTTCTTGTACATGAAAATCTTCATATAGCAATGTAAATTTGGTTAATGATTGGGTGTTTATAATTCTAGCATCCCCTACTTACTCCTGCGCAAAAGAACAGACGCTCCCGCGCTTCACAAAGTTAGGCAGTCCTAAAGCGGAAAAGTCGGCTTGCGAGCACCGAGGCAGCAAAAAGTAAACATCCGAAATTAACAACCCACTAACTACCAGCCACGTATCCGCTGCACGAAGGGGCAAAAAGTAACTTTTTGGGGAGGGGTTTAGTTCAATTAGGCTTGCGAATCGTGCCAATTTGCCGCACTTGGGCCTCGAATTCCTCGCGGGAGTGCCTGGCCTTCTGCCGGATTTTTGTCCGGTAATTATAGACCGTCCGCAACGAATATCGAAGGAAACTGGCGATCTTCACACTGTCTGAAATGCCGAGCCGCACAAGGGCGAAAATACGCAGCTCCGTGTTCAGTAACTCGCCCGGCTTGGGGAGGACTTGCTCGTCGGGCAACAACAGCTTGTTGAAGTCGCCGACGAAGGTTGGATAGAGATTAAGGAAAATCGTATCGAAATTGTGGTATAATGCGGTGAGTTCGCTCTCCGCTAAGTCGGTCGATTTGAGATCCTGAAGCAACTGGTCCCACTTGCCGGCGGATGCTTTTTTGTGTAGGGACTTCCGGAAATCCTCGATTTTTTCAATATTGAGCGAACAGATGTCGAAAAAGTGGGCGATATACTCTTCCTTGATGTGATTGGCTTCGAAAAGATTGTCGTTGGCATCCTTCAGCACCTGGTTGAGGTTGTGGAGCCGTTGATTGGTGAGCGAAAGGGCTCGCCGGGTCCGGGCCAGCCTGCGCACTTGCACGTAGCTATAGACGATACCGATGATGAGACCGACCGACAGCAGACTGATGAGAATCAGATACGTATGCAACTTGGTCTGCTGCGCCCGCTCCAATGCGCGGAATGATGCGTTGA
Organism: uncultured Sphingobacteriaceae bacterium; assembly: GCA_964423925.1. Taxonomy (GTDB): domain Bacteria; phylum Bacteroidota; class Bacteroidia; order Sphingobacteriales; family Sphingobacteriaceae; genus CAYRGQ01. The sequence goes on from CAYRGQ010000031.1 coordinate 8,821, forward strand.
TAATCGGATAGTACGTAGAATGCTCCACGGTTCGGTAACGGGCGTTGCAAAAAATAGCGTCATTGATCGCCGCAGCCATAAAACGGTATGCTTGCTCCACATCGCCCAGGTCGTAGTACGTCAAGGCCAGGCTTTGCAACGACGCATTGTCCTTGATTGAATTTACGACGTCCGTGATGGCCGATATGGCAAAGTACCTGAGCTGCCCTTCCACATCCCCCCGGTTTTTGTAGATGACGCCCAGCAGGTAGGCAATCAATGCGCGCTCAGGATTTTCGTCGGTGGTATGGCGAAGCAGGTTTAGCAAAGCGCTTTCCGCCACGAGCTCCTGTCCTTGGTAAAGCGTCTTGGTGGCCTCGGTAATCTGGTGGTTCAGGGATCGCGGATCCAGCACGGTGAGCAAGGAATCGCGGTAGCGTTCGCTCATCTGATAATGACCAACATTATTCGTACTCTGACCATACCGACTGTAGAACAACAAGTAGGTTTCATAATAGTAGGGCAGCAACCCCGGGGAAAGCTGGGCGCGATCGATACTGTCCAGCAAGCTTTTAGACTCGATATAAAGGCCCTCGGTAGCAAAGAGCCAGGCTTGTTGGATGGCGGCTTGGCTATGGATGAGCGTATCGTTGAGCGTCGCCGCAATCGCTCGGTTTTTGCGAACGTACGCGATGGCCGAGTCCACTTGGTATTTCTGGTACGCTTCGATCAGTTGAAGATTAGCCGCATACTGTTCGGCCGGGCTGAGGCTCCGGCGATGCGCCAGGCGGGTAAGTTCCGTGAGCCGTCGTTCCTTTTTGGCGTCGTACGTCGCCCGGTTCGCCATCACCTCCTCCAGGCGATGCAAGACAGAATCCGTTTGCCCCATGGCCAGCGCGTCGCCGAAGCCGGCCAACCCAAGAAATACAAGCAGCAATCTTTTTACCATCGGGAACTGAATCCGCAGCACATTTTTATGCGGGGTGCAAAATTACGAATAAACCTGCGGATAACGGGCGCGGCCCAACACCGACACGCCGGATGGGCATGAAATCTCTCAAGAGCGTCCCTGGGAGCCTAAATCTTCAACACCACGCCCCAATTAATAAAGTCGGCCTGTGCCCGATGCATATACAGTGTGCTCTGCACGCCAACATGTGGAGTGATATAATATCGCAACCCGGAGGTCCAATACCAATTGACATCCTCGTGGAAACTGTTATAATGGAGGTACTTGCCCACTAGACCGCTCAGGACCAAGCGGTTCATCGCGACCTCAAGCCCCAAGCTCAAGCCCATGCGGATGGGATCGTACGATGACCCATAATATTGGAAAGTCTCGTCAAAGCGGTCGATATCGAAAACCGTGTGGTAGTAGACCATGTCAAAACCGGCCTTGAGTCCGAAGGCTTGGTTGAAATAATAATTGTAGCCGGCATATACTGCCGTACGGTTAAAACCCTCACTATCTGAGCGGTATTTGCCACGCCTTCCCATGCCGATCATCAGTTCGCCGCTGCTACCTTCGATATGCTGGAAGGATCGGCCGGGCCGTGCGCGACGCGGAAGACCGGTATCGAAACCCTGCTTCAGCCCCAGTGACACGTTGAAGGTGTTAATCCCGCCATTGGGCACGCGGATGCCTCCGTTAGAATAATGCAGGATATTGCCTCCGCCCAGCAAGCTGAGGTTTTGCCCCACGGGCACCTCGAGTTGTAAGCCAGCAGATAGCGCCATATTGAGGTGGCTGCCCACCGTCACCGTCGCCGGCTGCGTATTAATCGTTTCCGTCAGGTAGCTCAGACCTAATCCCGGAACGAGGGACAGGCTGGCCTCGCCCAATCGCAGCAACTGGAAATCCACCTCAGCTAAGGCTCCGATCGCATGACCGTGATCATAGACAGTTTCCTCGGCCAGCTCCCGCATATGGCGCATGTTGGTCCACAACAGGCCCACCGAGAAACTTTTGGCGCGGAGAAGCTGCGCCCAGGACTCCGGCGTCGCCGATAATGATCTGTGGTAACTCGCCTGGAGACCGTATTGGAAATTGCGTCCCCCAGCGATCGCACTGTTTGAAATGTCGATGCCGTAATTGGGCTTGACGGAAATTGCCGAACTGACTTGCTGCCCCAAAAGCAGGACAGGACAACAGACACACCAGGCCAGCATAAAGAAAATTGCTTTATTAAACGAGCGAATAGGCATAATCTTTGGCAAAGCGGTAGGTTTTACAGAATTTGTCATCGATACTGCTTGCTACATGCAACAATAACGCCAGAACCGCTGACGGGCAATAATCCGTCCTTGTGGTCTGGCCATCAAACCATCGATGCACCCCCCAGCACAAGACGCGTCCCCTTGAAACAAAGTTAATTACCTGCGATAATTACCAAAATATTTACCTATATTTGCAGCCCCGCAGCAAGATTTGCCCCGGGATTATGTTGAATACATATACATTAAACAAAAAGAATGGCAACTAAAATCAGATTGCAAAGACATGGTAAAAAGGGAAAACCCTTTTACTACGTCGTCGTCGCCGACTCGCGCGCGCCGCGGGATGGCAAGTTTATTGAGCGTATCGGCTCATACAACCCCAACACCGCTCCAGCTACGATCGACCTTAACTTTGATCGCGCACTGGATTGGGTGAACAAAGGCGCACAGCCTACGGACACCACCCGTGCGATCCTGTCTCACAAAGGCGTTTTGTACAAAAAGCATTTGCAAGGTGGGGTGAAAAAAGGCGCTTTTGACGAAGCGACTGCCGAAGCGCGTTTCCAAGAGTGGCTAAGCGCCAAAGAAGGCCGCATCGAAAGCGAAAAAGAAAACCTGGCTAAGTCAGTAGCCGAAGCGAAGCAAGCCGCCCTGGCAGCGGAAGCAAAGAAGAAAGCTGAGAAAGAAGCTGAAATCCAAGCGAAGAATACTCCTCCAGCAGAAGAAGCGGAAGAGGAAACAGCAGCAGAAGCTGACGCGGACGCTCCGGTAGCTGAAGCTACCGAAGAGGCCCCCGCAGCTGACGGCGAAAACCCTGCTGAAGAAGCCTAGGCTCAACAGCGAGGCATTTCGGTGTCACTACACAATACACAACACCGTCTTTGGCAGGCTAAGCCGCTGGAGACGGTGTTTTTATTTCGTTATGACGTACCATGGAAATCGACAATAGTTTTTATATCGGCTACATCAGTAGGACGCGTGGACTGAAAGGCGAGCTACAGCTATTTTTCGAATTCGACGACTACGAGGCGCTCGAGTTCAACGTCCTTTTTCTCGAAGTCGATAAAAAATTGGTTCCCTTCTTCGTGGAATCCTACAAAACCCACGCGAATAACACGGCCTTCCTGTTTCTGGAAGACGTGGACCATATCGACAAGGCACAGCCGCTCGTTCGCAAGAAGGTCTACCTACCCAATACTCAGCTACCGCAGCGCGACCCAGACGATTTTCGCCTTACTGACATGAAAGGCTTTGTCGTGTACGACCTGACCCAAGGCGAGCTAGGCGCAATTTCCGAGATCCACGAATACCCCCAGCAGCTTGTCGCCGTCATCCCCTATCAAGACACGGAATTGATGTTTCCCCTTAACGAGGATCTGATAACGGCCATCGACCGCGAGGGACGCTCCCTCGAAGTGGACCTGCCGGATGGCTTATTGGATGTTTACCTGAGCTAGGTAAGTATAGATCATGAAAGCCCGTTGGCCCGTGCCGTAATTTCGGCGATGTCAAGCACGTCGATCTGCTGTTCCTTTTCTTTGGCCTTCACGCCGTCGCGGAGCATGGTCATGCAAAACGGGCAGGCTGCCGCCACGACATCAGCCTTGGCCTCGATCACCTCCTCGATACGCTCGACGTTAATATCCTTATCGCCCCGCTCGGGCTCTTTAAACATTTGTGCACCTCCCGCACCGCAACAGAGCCCATTGCTCCGGCAACGCTTGAGCTCCACGAGCTGGGCGTCGAGCTGCTCCAAGGCTTTGCGTGGCGCCTCGTACACCTCATTGGCGCGCCCCAGGTAGCAGGGGTCGTGATAGGTAATTCGTTTTCCTTTAAAAACGCCACCCTCCGTGGTTTTCAGCTTGCCTTCGTCAATCAGCTGTTGGAGAAGTTGCGTATGGTGGATGACCTCATAATGGCCACCCAAGGCAGGGTACTCGTTTTTAAGGGTATTGAAACAATGTGGGCAGGCCGTGACGATCTTCTTGATTTCGTAACCGTTTAGCACCTGGATGTTCATCATCGCCTGCATCTGGAAGAGAAACTCGTTACCGGCGCGCTTGGCAGGGTCGCCGGTGCAATTTTCTTCCGCACCGAGAATGGCGTACCGCAATCCTACATGCTGCAGGATCTTGCAAATATCCCGGGTGATGCGTTGCGCGCGCTCATCGAAGCTGCCTGCGCATCCCACCCAGAAAAGTATTTCGGGAGCTTCTCCTTTTGCCAGAAGCTCGGCCACGGTTGGTATGTGAAGTTCTGCTGCCATCTATACGTTGTTCGTAAGCGATTCGAATAATAGTTATTGTTCCCGCCAGTTAGCCCGATCCGCCTGAGCATATTTCCACGGCGCGCCATTGTTTTCGATATTGCCAAACATGGCATTGATGCTGCCCGGGGCCTGCGACTCTTCCATCACCGCGTAGCGGCGCAGCTCCATGATGATGTCGAGCGGGTCTATCGTTACCGGACAGGCTTCCACGCACGCATTGCAGGTGGTGCAGGCCCAAAGCTCTTCGCGTGTGATGTAATCGTCCAATAAGGACTTGCCGTCATCTTTGTACTCCTTGTTTGCCCGAATATTACGCCCCACTTCTTCCATTCGGTCGCGGGTGTCCATCATAATCTTGCGCGGCGATAGGAGCTTACCCGTGATATTGGCCGGGCACACGGCCGTGCAGCGACCGCACTCCGTACAGGAATAGGCGTCCATCAGGTTTTTCCACGTCAGGTCCTGGACATCCTTGGCCCCGAAACGCGCGGGCGCGTCCAAAGCGGTCGGGGTATAGGATGGATCGATCATGGCTTTCACCTCATTGGTGACGCTATCCATATTCGTAAACTGGCCTTTGGGCGTCAATTTTGAAAAATACGTATTGGGGAACGCCAAGATGATATGCAGATGCTTGGAGACGACCAAATAATTGAGGAACGCAAAAATGCCGACGATATGGAACCACCAGCAAAAGCGCTCGATGAAAACCAATGAATCCACTGCATCCGGAAGGGTGGGAATGAGGAACTGGCTAACGGGGAAAGAGCCCGCGGCATTGTATCCCGCAGCACCCAAGCCCTGTAGCTTAAAGTCCGCCGCATTCATGGCCAGGAAAGCCGACATGAGCAGAATCTCCGCGCACAGGATCAGGTTGGCATCGGTGGTGGGCCAGTTTTTCATCTCCCTGCCCCGGAAGCGTCTCAGCCGGCCAATGTTGCGGCGAGCCAGAAAGATGACGCAACCTACTATGACCAGCAGCGCCAGCCATTCGAAAGAAGCGATCAGGAAACCGTAAGCGGTTCCCATTCCCGCAAATACTCGGTGCGTACCGAAAATGCCGTCGATGAGAATCTCCAGCAGTTCGATGTTGATAATGACGAAGCCCACATACACGAACAGGTGCAGGATAGCCGCGAACGGCCGCTTGAACATTTTTTGCTGTCCAAACGCGACAAGCAGCATCGTGCGAAGCCGTTCGGCTGGGCGATCGTTTCGGTTCACGGACCTGCCTAACCGGATATTCCCGATAATCTTTCGCGCATTGTACGTCGCCAAACCGAGGGCAACGACCAATAATACCACAAAGGCGATTTGGCTTACCATAAGCAATTGGTTTCCGCTAAATTACGCATTAAAAATTACTATGCAAGCATAACAATTTATTTGGAAGTACTCTAAATTGAAAGGAGCGCAAACGGCTCGCCTCGTCGCCAATCGATTTTTTTACAATTTTTTTTGAAAATACTAGCAAAGGGTTATCTTTGCAGACCGAAAACAAGAATCTGTTTTCAGCACATTGCAAAATGGCCCGTTCGTCTAGGGGTTAGGACGCCAGATTTTCATTCTGGAAACAGGGGTTCGATTCCCCTACGGGCTACACATCCTCAAGTCAAAACATTCAAAAAGCCTGCAAATTAAACGTTTGCAGGCTTTTTGTGTTTTACGACAACCGTGCCTGTTATTTAACTAGTCGCATAGAAGCGGCATGCCAATTCGCGAGTCAATTCCCCGCATATATTTGCGCACTGGCAATAGTGTAACGAAGTGTAGTACAACCTGTTCTATCATCGTATACCTATCTTCCAATGAATTCGCAAAGCCGTTCCTACTCGCGCGTATCCTTACAAAGCGCCAGGATGGCGTCACGGTAACGCTGATACTCGGCCTCCTGCTCTTGGATGAACGGGTTGTCTTCCAAGGCGCCTACCACTTCCTCCATCTCTTCTTTGTTAGCATACACCAACATGCGGTACGGATTTTCGTAATCCTTGTTGCGCGTGCGGCGGATTTCGCGGCAGATCCACTCTTTCGTCTCCACACTTTCGAGGAGTAGCTCGCGTATCTCGGCCCACGTCAGTCGATCCATTCTCCATTCGCGTATCTCCAGCAACGACGCTAGGGCATGTTCAAACTTATGGGTAGGATAGGCCGTGCTGAGTTGATGGTATCGCTGGTGAATGGCTTGCCAGGAATCGAGCCGACCCGAGCGCACGTCGTCCAGCAGGCGGGTCAGGTCGGACTGGCGGATGAGCTGCCCGCCTACATTTTCAAACGTCGCGCGGACGACCAACTTCGGGGCGCGTAGGTACGCTTCCTCAAACTCCGAATAACTGTGCGTTTCGAAATAGGCGCCTAACTGGGTAGCGGCGTAGTAGGCTACCATCTTGCGATATACCAGATAAGCTTCCCGCGCCTTCTTAACGACTACTTTGCGCCTGGAATTTTCGACGCCCGCCAACACGACTTCTACCTGGGAAAGGTCAAACGTGGAATCCATCAGGATGGCGCGCCCCCGCCTAACGCGGGCATCCGCCTCGGTCAAGCTCGGCTCACACGCCCCGCCGACTGCAAATTCGAGCTCCCGCAGCGCCGTGAATATTTCATTGATGGTGTCGGGGGCCAGTACATCGTATTCAAAATACTGGTTTTTGAGCGCGCGTCGGTCGCGGGCGATAAATTTAGAATTGTTGCGCATCAGCGCGTACATATTATACAGAAACCAATAGCCCGGCAGGATGACAAGTTGGTCATTCGCCACATCGTTGCCCACCATGGTAAAGGGCATGCGTATGTGTAATTCGTGGAGAAAGTCGCCCTTGACGATGAGCGTGTAGGAGGAAAAGTACGAATTGTGCTTCAGGCTTACACACAGCCCCGGCCAAAAACCCCGCCCCGCCATGATTTCGCCGTCGCCCGCGCGTGAGTTGTGGTTCGAGCCCACGGTAGCGCCCGCAGCCATGTTACTTTGCCCCATCACCAGCGAAGCGCAGAGAAACGAGTTGTTGTGGTGTTGTTCGTGGGCGGGAAAAAGGAGGGAGTTCAGTACCTCGCAGCACGAAATGGTGCTGTTGTCACCCAAAAAAGAATTAATTAACCGGGCTCCGTACTTGAGCTGGGAAAAGGAAGACAGGATGAATCGAACGGCTTTAACGCCGTAGAAGATACGGCAGCCATGGCCGATAATGCCATTGACCAGCTCACACCCTTCGCCGATTTGCGTGTACGCCCCGCGCAAGGAATTAACGGTAACGTTCTTGAGCTTATTGACACCCTTGATATACGCATCCGTCCCGATCTTGACGTCCTTGATGGTGTGCGAATTCTTGATGACAGTGCGGTCGCCAACGATACTGTAATAGCCTCTCGCCGTATCGAACGCAGCAAACGTAATGGATTTAAACCTTGCCTGCAGCTCGTGGTCGTGCCGGTTGCGAGTCCAAAGGTATACATCCGAGGCCTGCATGCCATCAAAGGGCAGCACCGCCCGCCCCCCATTCTCATTGCAAAGCTCCAGCTTAATCAACGCACTGTCCGCATCGCCCTCCTTGAGTATTCCGTTGCCAAACTTGGCGTTATTACTGGTTTCCATCTCGTTGATGTTAAACAGCGTAACCTCTTCGCCCAAAATAAAATGTGCCATGTAGCGGACATTGTGAATGGCATTATAGGGCCCGATATCACAACTGACGATCGTGCTGCGGTAGATTCCCGTCGGCAGCTTCAGGTCGCGATAGTCCAGGAAGCTGGCCTCCATGTCGCCAATGCGTACCCGACCGTAAAACTTGGAGTTCTCGATTTGCTGGGGCAGGAAGCGGTCGGTCACCCAAACGTCGCTCCAGTTTGACGAATAGTTGCCATTACGCGTTAGGATGGATATCTCGTCCGGGGTCAGGGCGCGATAGGATGCGTCCGAAAGTTGTTGTCGGTTACGGAGGTAATATTCATCTTCGCCTACAGGCAGGTAGGGCTCGGGGATGAAACCATACCCCAAGGTTTCCAAGGGCTTGCGTACTATTTTGCTCGACATGGATGCTTATTCTACGGTAACAGATTTAGCGAGGTTGCGCGGCTTATCTACGTCCAGCCCACGCGCCACCCCAATATAGTATGCCAGCAACTGCAAGGGGATAACCGCCAATAAGGGCGCCACGATCTCGTGCGCCTGCGGCACCACCATCACGGCCTCGGCTAGTTCGTGGATCGTGTCGTCGCCCTCGGACACCACCGCCACGACTTTCCCCTTCCGCGCGTTGATTTCCTGGATGTTGCTGACAATCTTCTCGTGATACACGTCGCGCGTGGCAACCACCACCACCGGCAAGGTTTCGTCGACCAACGCGATGGGGCCATGCTTCATTTCGGCAGCGGGGTAACCCTCGGCATGGATGTAGGTAATTTCTTTCAGCTTGAGCGCCCCCTCCAGCGCGATAGGGAAGTTATAGCCTCGGCCGAGGTAGAGAAAGTTTTGGGCGTCTTGGTAGCGCGCCGCAATCGCCTTGATGGCATCGATTTGGTTGTCAAGAATCCATTGCACCTTTTGGGGAATGGCGTCCAATTCCCGCACAAGCACGTCAAAAAGAGCCTTGTCTACCGTGCCGCGTATCTCGGCTAGCTTGAGGGCGATCAGCTGCAGCACCGCTACCTGCGCCGTAAACGCTTTGGTGCTGGCCACTCCGATTTCAGGCCCCGCGTGGGTGTACGCTCCGGCATCGGCGAGGCGGGCGATTGACGATCCCACGACGTTCACGATGCCAAAAATCGTGGCCCCCTGCCTTTTGGCGTTCTCCAAGGCGACAAGCGTATCGGCCGTCTCGCCACTCTGCGAAATCGCCAGAATAACATCGTTAGGAGACACAATCGGGTTCCGGTAACGGTACTCGGAAGCGTATTCCACTTCTACATTCAGCCGACACAGCTCTTCGATAAGGTATTCTCCGATCAGGCCCGCGTGCCAGCTGGTGCCACAGGCTACGATGACGATGCGGTGCGCCGCACGCAGCTTATCGGCGATTTGCTCCAGCCCACTCATGGTCACGCTGGACGTCTGCGGTTGGAGACGGCCCCGCAACGAATCGTGGATCGTTAGCGGCTGCTCATGGATTTCCTTAAGCATGAAATGCGGATAGTTTCCCTTTTCGATGGCGGCCAACTCCATGTCTAGCTGCTGAACGAAGGGCGTAATCCGTTCGTTGCCCAAGTTTTTCAGGATCAGTTCGTCAGGGCGTACGATCGCCAGTTCATAGTCATTGATATAGACCACCTCCTTGGTATAGGCCAGCATCGGCGAAGCATCGGAGCCTAAAAAGTGCTCGTTATCGCCGACACCGATGACCAACGGACTGCCCTTACGTGCCGCAATAATCGTGTCGGGATGATCCTGGTCGACAAACAGGATGACGTACGCCCCGGTCACGCGTTTGAGCGCGATACGGACGGCTTCCTCGAGCGAACAGTCATTGTGCGACTGGATTTCCTCGATAAAGTTGAGCAGCACCTCCGAGTCGGTATCGCTTTTAAATGTATAGTCCTTGTTTTCCAGCTCGCGCTTAAGCTGGGCATAATTTTCGATAATGCCATTGTGGATCATGGCCAATTTCCCCGAATTGGAGATATGCGGATGCGCGTTTCGATCCGATGGTTCTCCATGTGTGGCCCAACGCGTATGCCCGATACCCACAGTAGCCTCCGTGGGCATGCCTGCCGCAAATTCTTCCAGCGCCGCTACTTTTCCCTGTTTTTTGTAAACAGCTACCCGTTTGCCGGTATGCAAGGCCACGCCTGCGCTGTCATATCCACGATATTCGAGTTTCCTAAGCCCATCGATCAGAATAGGATAAGCCTGTTTATGGCCAGTATAGCCTACAATTCCACACATAAAGTTAGTCCCTTTGAAATTTAAAGGGGGTAAAAATACCGTTTTTTTCGACTAATCAATCGATTGCGTAAATTTTTACAAGAGAACGCGCTCCCCGCACGCCTGAACTGGTTTTTCTTTTGTAACACGCTAGCGGACGGAAGCGGCTTAGGCCTGTACCCCGGCACATTGTCTACCTTTGACAATGATGCCCGGCGGCGACGAAAATTTCATCCTTGGATAGGGGTAAAACAACCGAGGGCTGTCTCATGATAAATGCGAGAACGAAAACCACCAAAATGACAGGTGAAGCCAACGAACAACCACGCCCGATCGTGGAAGAAGCCAACTTTGAACAGCTCTATCGACAGCACTTCACATCCTTGTACCGCTATGCGTATAGCGTGGTGCAAGACGAGGCGCAAGCCGAGGGAATCGTCCAGAACGTGTTTTTAAAGCTCTGGAACAAGCGCGACACCTTGCGGATCCACACCTCTTGGCAAGCATACTTGTTTCGGGCTACCTACCACGAGGCGCTCAACGCAGCCAAACGTCAACAAGTTCGCATGCGGTTTGCCCAGCAAAGGCAGAGCCCGGACACGGCCTCGCAGGAAAGCGATCGGGAATTGGCAACACATCTGGAAAAGGCACTGCTGGAGCTGCCGGAAAAATGCCGGACAGTTTTTCAGCTGAGTCGGTTTGAGGACCTGAAGTACCATGAAATCGCCCAACGGCTAGGCATATCCATAAAAACCGTCGAAGCACACATGGGCAAGGCCCTAAGGGTACTCCGCGTCCAACTAGCGGACTTTCTGAGCCTGCTCATCTTACTGACCTACAACCAATACCTATAAACGATGAACGAACAGACCATAATTAATTACCTGCTGGGGGAATGTACAATGGATGAACGAAAGGAAATGGAAGCGTGGCTAGCGGCGGACGAACGTCATCAAGCGGAATATCAAAAGACGGTACGCGCCTGGGAATGGAGCCGGCGCCTGGCCACCGGGCCCACACCAGACCTAGACGCAGCCTGGTTGCGGTTCGTGGCCCTGCGCGATGCCCATCCTAAAAAACGCAACACCGTAGTCCTACTACCCCTGCTACGCCTCGCTGCGAGCATCCTGCTCGTCGCCTGCCTCGCCGCACTGTTTGTTGGCATGATTACCCCCGCCGAAACGTGGCGCGGCAAAACGTTGACATCGGCCCAAAGCGTACTGAAGGACACCCTAGCAGATGGCACCGTCCTCACGCTCAACAGCAACAGCACCTTGCGCGTGCATCCGACCCTCTTTGCCCGCCAACGGCGTGTGAGCATGGAGCGCGGGGAAGCCTTCTTTGAAGTGGCCCGCAACGAGCGTAAACCCTTCGAAGTACAGGCCGGCGCCACGCGCGTGGTGGTACTTGGCACGTCGTTCAACATGCGCAAGGACGGTCCCGAAGTGGATGTGGTGGTGGCGAGTGGCCAAGTGTCGGTGAGCAACGGCGCACAGACGACCACCCTTGGTGCCATGCAACGCGTCACGGTCAACGAGCGCGACGGTTCGTTCGTGGCAACCGACCTCAACGCTTTGCTCGACCTGCATTATGCCAACGACCGCTTCGTCCTTCGTAACACGCCCTTGAAAGACGTCGTCAAGTTTCTAGCCGATGAATACAAAGCCAACATTCTGATCGCGGAGCCCGCATTGGAAAACCTGCTGCTCACCGCTACCCTCGGCAAGGACTCCTTGGACAAGCTCTTGCACGTGATTGCCGAAACCCTCGACATCGAAGTATCCCATAACAACAACACGTATATCCTGCACCGATGAATTTATTTTCCTTTGGGCTACGCCCAGCGGCTTGCGCCTTCTTCGCCCTGGCCATAATGGTGGCAGGTATGCTGCCCGTCCACGCTCAGCAGCACCTCAATCGCCCCATTAACACGGGCCCAATATCCCAGCAACCACTCGTATCGGTACTCGAGTCGATTAGTAAAGCGGGCAATTTCCACTTCTCCTTTAACAGCGAACGCGTGCCTACCGACAGCCTGGTAAGCGCGACACGGTTTGAAGGGACATTGGCGGCCTTCCTCGAGCATGTATTGGGCGATCAATACGGCTTTAAGGAAATGGGCGACTACGTGATTATCCGCCATGTGCCGCAGCGATTCGAGCCAAAAGTGGAAATCGAAAGCAACTATCGCGGCTCCTTGGTAGTACGGGGACAGATATTGGATGCCGAAACCCACCAAGGTGTAGCGCACGTGAGCGTGCACGACAGGCACTCATTCGCCAGCGCCCTATCGGACGAGCGCGGCAGCTTCGAGCTGACCATCCGCCGACCCGACGAGTCACTCTGGATGGAAGTGAGCAAGGAAAATTACCGCGACACGATGATTGTGATGCTGATGCCCGTAGAGGTTACGCAAAGCGCCAAACCAATACGTTTCCGTTACTTTCCCAGCAAGGAATTCAATTCCCTAGGAGAAACTTGGCTAGGCCGCGTGTTCACCAGTTCCAAGGAACACATCGCACACTTGAATATCGGTAACTTCTTCGCTGAGCGCTTCTACCAACTATCGGTACTGCCCGGTGTGGGCCTACAGGGTAGCAACCACGCCCGAACCGTCAACAAGCTATCGGTAAACCTGTTAGGTGGCCATGGCGCCGGTGTCAGCGGAGTCGAGATATCTGGGCTTTACGGCATCAACAAGCACGATGTAGGTCCATTGCAAATCGCGGGCCTTTTCAACCTGACCGGAGGCGACCAGCGCGGCGTGCAGCTGGCCGGCATCGCCAACCAGGTGATGGGAACCGTGAAGGGCGTGCAAATCGCGGGCGTGTACAACCAGGCCCAGAAGGTAGAAGGTGTGCAGCTCGCCGGCTTAATCAACGTGGCAGACTCTAGCGATTACCCCATCGGCTTGTTTAATTTCATCGGTAATGGCAAACGAAGTGTTGCCTTGGAGACCGACGAGAACCTGCGTCTAAGCGCTAGCTTGCGCACAGGCGGCCGAATCTTATACGGCATGGTGGGGTTGGGATACGCGCTCGACCCGCAATCGGCGTTGCGCTACAGCATCCATGGGGGCTTGGGTGCACATGTCGTCCGCGGCGACCGCTTCTCGTTGGATGCCGAACTCCGTAACGCCGTGCATACAGATTTTTCGCGCGTGCAAGCGCAGTATACCATTGCCTTATCGCCCCAAATCAGGATCACCGATCGGGTGAGCGTCACGGTCGCCCCGGCCTTACACGTCACCGATGGGCATGAGCGCGGTATAGCCGATCAGCCCCGGTGGAGAATCAACGCATTGGGAAACGAGAACTATACGGTATTGCACGGCGGCGTATCGGCAGGCGTTCGATATCATTTTGGGAAGTAGCCTGCGTTAGATCTGGGGCTTGACGCTCAGGCGCGAAGCCAGATACGAAATCAAGCTTGCCACCACCGTCATGGTCACGAATACCAACAGTACATCGGCAGGTCGGATATCAACGGGATAAACCTCGGGCATCAAACCATCGCTGGGGGCTAGCCGCAACCACCCGTATCGGATCTGGCTAACGCAGAACAGTAATCCCGCGACCATGCCCGCCACGCAGCCCATCAATGCAATCATGACACCTTGGTAAAAGAAGATTCGCCGAATCAAGCTATCGCTGGCACCCATACTGCGTAATACGCCGATGTCGTGCTTCTTGTCAATCACGAGCATGGTAAGCGACCCAATGATGTTGAAGATGGCAATGACGCCGGTGAGCGTCAGGATGAAAAACACGACCCACTTTTCGGAGCGAATGGTTTTATATAGCGCTGGATTTTGCTCCTCGCGATTCTTAACCAAATAATCGTCACCCAGCTGTTGAGCAAGGCTGTGCTGGAATGCAGACACGCCCGTGCCGCGTGCCAAATCAAGCTCGATCGCCGACACCTCGTCAAACTCCCCCAGCAGCTCCCGGGCAAAGTCGACCGGCACAAAGAGCACGTCGTCAAACTCCTGTTGGTAGAACATCACCCCCGCAGGTCTAATTTGGCGTAGGTTGAACTCGTCCGCCGGATTGACGGCATTGACTACGCCCCGGCGCGGCGTGAAGACCTCCACCATCGTCGACTCATCATAAAGCGAAATCCCTAAGGCATGCTGGATATAGGCCCCCAGCACGGCATAATCTTCGCCCCCTTGAGTCAATATGAAGCCTCCGTCGTACATCATCGTATCAATGGACTTGTTGGTGGCATAATGTGGCGATACGCCTTTCATCGTGGCGATAAACTGCTGGTCGCGGTGCCGAAGGAGCACCTTCTCCTGCAGCACCTCGCTGTAGGCAGCCACGCGGGCATCGTCGGCGAGTGCCTGGAAGATTTCCGACGAAGCGTCAAACGTCTTTCCGGCAGCGGGTTCGACCCGAAGGTCTGACGTAAACGAACTGTACATCGACCGGATTACCGCCTCCATGCCATTGAAAAAGGATAGGATCGTAATGAGTGCCGCCGTGCTAAAGAATACACCCACTACGCTGATAGCCGATATAATGTTAATGGCATTAACGGACTTCTTCGAAAACAAGTACCGTCGGGCAAAATGGAGCGATAAGTTCATATCGTGGGTCTCTTGGTTAGGACGCTAGCAGCCCTAAGCGCGCACAAAGGGATTGGTTCGTTTCTCGTAGCCCACCGTTGTCTCTGGTCCGTGGCCCGGATAGACCACCGTCTCGTCGGGCAGCGTGTACACTCGTTGCCGAATGCTCATTAGCAATTGCTCGTGGTTACCCCCTGGCAAGTCCGTGCGGCCGATACTATTACGAAACAACACATCGCCCCCTATTAAAATGCCTTGCTGGGGCACATAAAAGCACAGGTGGGCGGGCGAATGGCCCGGCACGAGGATCAATTCCAGCTCGCTTTCCCCAAAGGTGACGGTTTGCCCATCTTCGAGAAAGCTTCCGGGTATGGGTGATGGCTCGTAGCGCAAACCCATTTGAGGGGCGTAATTTTGCACCTCAATCAACAAGGGCAGCTCTCCCTCGTGCATCTGCGGCACCAAACCAAATTGATCGTGGACAAAGCGGTTGGCCAGTACGTGGTCGATATGGCAATGGGTATTCAGCAAAATCTCAGGGCGCAGCCCCTTCTCCCGGACGAACGCCACGAGCCGCTCTTCTTCTGCCACGCCGTACATTCCGGGGTCGATGATCGCGCAAGCGCCCGACTCATCGTACAGTACGTACGTATTTTCCTGATAAGGGTTAAAGACAAAGGACTTGACAGTAATCATACGCACAAACTTAGGCAAAATCAAGATATCGCAAAGAATACGCCACCCGACACAGCAGCCTACGCCTACACGGAAGGCGGACTACTGGAACAGCGCGGCTGGATCAACGCGGCGATTGATTGTAATGAAGCCGGGATAGTCAATCGCGGTGTTGCCCAACGCAAGGGTCGGTTTTATCTTAATGGCCATATTGACTGGGCCGGCCGACGCCCCGGATTGCAGGGTTTGCATATAGCCTACCACGCGCTGTAGAACCTCCTGGTTTGACAGCAATGCATACATGTTGCCTTGCAGTTTGACCGGCACGACTACCGTTTCTCCAGCGGGTACACGCACCGGCAGGTCGGACGTGCCGTCGATAATTTGATGGCCTTCCACCTCTATGATGTAGGAAAACTGCCCGATACCTGCCAAGGTGTTCGTCGGGTTGGTGACCTGTACGTTCAAAATGGCCGACAGCGGAACGTTGCCACTCAGAAAACCCAGCGCTACACCAGGCAGCCGGCTCACATCCACGCGTCTGCTCTCGATCAACTGCCTGACATCCGTCCCCGCCAGAAACACGCTGTCTGCCGATACCAATTCGTATTTGCATTTTTCCAACGCCCGCAACTCCTTGGCCTGCCGATCTATTCCACAACTGGTCATAAAAAACAGGACAAGGAGAACCCCAAGGCCAAAATATTTCTTCTGCATCACGAGCATCGTTGTCATAATGCAAATGTACGTATTTGACGACGGTTTTATCCTAAGCCACTGAACTTTCTGCCCGCACGGGGACCACGTCAACCCGACATTTTTGCTATCTTTGCGCCGGATTAAAGGAGACAGTGAGCGCCAAAGACATCATAGCCCGTTTTCAACAAAGTGACCCCGTAGGCCTGCTTGCGTCTGCATTGGAGACCTCGGCAGCGCGTGTGCATGCCAAAGGGCTTGTGGGATCGGGCGACGCCATAGTGGCCGTGGCCCTGAGCCACAAAATCGAGCGGCCCATGCTGTTCGTCCTGCCAAGCCACGAAGACGCCGTCTTTTTTCTAAGTGACCTCGAAGGGCTGCTCGACCGGCAGGTGCTTTTTTTCCCCTCATCGTTCCGCAAGCCGTTTGATTTTACTCAGACGGACAGCGCACACGTCTTACAACGGGCCGAAACACTGAGTGCCCTCGCGCAGGAAAAATCCACGCACCGCATGGTGGTGACCTATCCCGAGGCGCTCGCCGAAAAGGTAATCAACGGCGATGACCTGCGTGACAATACACTCGCCATCACCGAACACTCCAAGCTTGACATTGATTTCATCAACGAGTTTTTACAGGAATACGCGTTTGAGCGCGTAGATTTTGTTTATGAGCCCGGGCAATACGCCATCCGCGGCGGCATTGTCGATATTTTCTCTTTCTCCAATGACCTGCCTTACCGAATTGAATTTTTCGGATCGGAAATCGAGAGCATCCGCACCTTCGACACCGAAAGCCAGCTGTCCGTCAACAAGATCCACACGGTAACCATCGTACCGAACGTACAGGCCAAATTCCTGACCGAGTCCAATATTTCGCTATTGGAGTATATCGCACCGGATTCGATGCTGTGGATCAAGGATGTCCAATTTACGATGGACATCGTGAGCTCCGGTTTCCAAAAGGCGGCCGAACTATGGTCCGCACTTTCAGAACAGGATAAACGCCAAAATCCCGAGTGGATCGATCCCCGTTTCAATTTTTCTGAAGCAAGCCAGCTTTCGGCGCTGCTGCAGCGCTTCCCCATCATCGAGTTTGGCAAGCAATTTCTCTACAAACCCGATGCGACCGTCAGCTTTGGCATGAAGCCCCAGCCCTCATTCAACAAAGATTTTGGACTGCTCATCCACAACATCAAGGAGAACGAGTCTAAGGGCATCGAAAATCTAATCTTCAGCGACCTAACCAAACAGATCGAACGGCTGTACGCTATTTTCGCCGATCTCGACAGTACGGTTACCTTTACGCCGGTGCATGTGTCGCTCCGCGAAGGGTTTATCGACACCGACGTCCAGCTGGCGTGCTATACCGACCACCAAATATTCGACCGGTACTACAAATACCGCCGCAAGAAAGGATACGAACGCTCCCAAGCCATCACACTCAAAGAATTGCGCGAACTCAAACCCGGCGACTACATTACGCATATTGACCACGGCATCGGGAAATACGCCGGTTTGGAGAAAGTCGAGGTTAACGGGCGCGAACAGGAGATGATCCGGCTGGTGTATGCCGACAACGACTTGCTCTACGTCAATATCAACTCCCTAAACCGCATATCCAAGTATTCGGGCAAGGAGGGCATGGTGCCCAAGATGAACAAGCTCGGCACCGACGCATGGGACAAGCTTAAAAAGACCACAAAAAAAAAGGTTAAGGATATCGCCCGTGACCTCATCAAGCTATACGCCAAACGAAAAGCCGAAACTGGCAACGCCTTCAGTCCCGACACTTATTTACAGACGGAGCTAGAAGCTTCGTTTATCTACGAAGACACACCCGACCAAGAAAAGGCTACAGCCGACGTGAAACGAGACATGGAATCACCGCATCCCATGGATCGGCTGGTTTGCGGCGACGTGGGCTTCGGCAAGACCGAAGTGGCCATCCGTGCGGCATTCAAGGCGGTCGCCGACAGCAAGCAGGTAGCGGTGCTGGTACCCACCACGATTTTGGCCATGCAGCATTACCGGACCTTCTCCGAGCGCCTCAAAGGATTTCCGTGCAACGTCGATTACATCAACCGATTTAAATCGCCCAAGCAAATCAAGGAAACCTTAGCCAAACTGGCAGATGGCAGCCTGGATATCATCATCGGCACCCACCGGCTGGTCAGCAAGGACGTCAAGTTCAAAGACCTGGGTCTCATGATCGTCGACGAGGAGCAGAAGTTCGGTGTTAGTGTCAAGGAAAAATTGAAAAGATTACGTGCCAATGTCGACTCGCTGACACTCACCGCCACGCCCATTCCCCGAACGCTGCACTTTTCGCTTATGGGCGCACGCGACCTCAGCATCATCAGCACACCGCCACCTAACCGCCAGCCCGTGCAGACGGAACTGCACGTATTCAACGAAACGCTCATCCAGGAGGCCGTTTCTTACGAGCTGGACCGCCAAGGGCAGGTATTCTTTATCCATAATCGCGTGGCAGACCTCCCCCAACTGGGCGCCATGATCCAGAAGCTCGTCCCGGACGCACGCGTGGGCGTCGCGCACGGCCAGCTCGAAGGCGACGCTTTGGAAGACGTCATGCTCAAATTTATCAACCACGAGTACGATGTGCTTGTGGCTACCACCATCATTGAAGCGGGGCTTGATATTCCAAACGCCAATACCATCATCATCAACCACGCCCACATGTTTGGCCTAAGCGACTTACACCAGATGCGTGGCCGCGTGGGACGGACGAACAAAAAGGCCTTCTGTTACTTGCTAAGCCCGCCGATGTCGACCCTCACGACCGAAGCCTACAAACGGCTAAGCGCTATCGAGGAATTTTCGGATTTAGGTAGTGGATTCAACGTCGCCATGCGCGATTTGGACATTCGCGGAAGCGGAAACCTCTTGGGTGCCGAACAGAGCGGTTTCATTGCTGAAATCGGCTTTGAGATGTACCACAAAATCCTAGACGAAGCCATACAGGAACTAAAGGACGACGAGTTCAAGGGGCTCTTTACCGAAAACCAGGCCCAACGCTTCGTTACCTTCACTCAAATCGATACAGACCTGGAGGTGCTTATACCAGACGAATACGTTACCAGTGTGGGCGAACGCTACAACCTATATAGCGAAATAGCCAACCTGGAAACGGAAGCACAGCTCGAGGCCTTCCGAAAGTCGCTTGAAGATCGCTTCGGCCCCGTCCCCGAGCAGGTCGACCTCCTGCTGCAAACTCTGCGACTTCAGTGGCTCGGCAAGGAAATCGGGTTTGAAAAGATCTCCCTCAAAAAGAACGTCCTCCGTGGATATTTCGTCAGCTCCAAGCAGAGCTCGTATTACGACAGCGACCGGTTCGGCAAGGTGCTGGAGTACGTACAGCAGAATCCCACCTTGTGCAACCTCAAAGAGGTCCGCGGTTCCCTCCGCATCGCCTTCGACCGAGTCTACGACGTGGCCCACGCTATCCACCTGCTGACGGGCATGGCCAAATAAACGCTCCACCTACGCCCTCTCATCAACACCGCACTCCTTATTTTATTTGGCTTATTAACCAAATGTTATTATTTTTAACTAGATATTCATGTCTGTGTGGCGCCCGCTGCCCGAGTGGGCAGGTCACCGCTGGGAAGGAAATTGATTGTTTTACCACTATAAAAACAGATCGTCATGAAAAAGCAACGCAAAAACAAGCCTCCAACCGGGCCCTCCGCACGCACCTTTCGACTCCCCGAGCGCGCGGCGGTGGTTTACTCCGCGCAGTGGTACGCTATAGGGGTTTTCCTCTTCGCCATGCTGGTCGCCTCCTGCACGAATGAAGCCCAGCATGAAGCCAATCTGCAAGCGAAAAAGGATGCCGTGATGGCCACCATCGAGGAGGAAACCAACGCCTTCTTCGCGCGCGACTACGACCGCTGGAAATCCACCTACGTCCAAGAAGATTACGCTTTTCAAGCGTGGAGCAATCGCGATGGCACTTTCGACTCCAGCGTGGGCTGGAACGCCATCGACAACTCCATTGGCCTCTACATCAACGAAAATCCCATCCCCGAGGCTGGACAAGCGACCACCGTGGAGCGGAAAAACATTCGCTTTAAGTTTTATGGTGATGATGTTGCCTATCTTACCTGGGACCAATTCAACAGCGACCGAAACGGCGAACTGTTCTTCCACAGTAAGGAAGTTCGGCTGTTGGAACGCGTGGGAGGTGTATGGAAAATCGTGTGCGTATCGGCATTTTGGGATTTCAAGAACCTGATTCCCGCCGCAAAGCTACCCGATATCCAGCGGATGGATAAAGAAAGTCGCGGCACGGACAAAATCTAGGCTGTCTAACCTAGGCTCGGAAACGCACCGCCGACTCCGGTGAGTGCGCTAACACGGCTCCACGCCGCGTAGGGGATGCCTTTGGTTTTTTTTCAAGGTTGTCCGACATCCAAAGGCTACCCACTCCCAGCGCCACCAGCCAAGCCGCCCAGACAATTGTGTAAACGTCTCAAAAACACGTAACAAAACCCCCTCTTTATCGCCAAAAGCATGGATAAGCAACGAAAACTCGTTAATTTTGCCTCGTGCTAATCAATGACCATGCGGGCTAGGACGAAAAGGAATTTAATTGAAGCGGCGGGATACGCCATGGCCCTGGCTATCGGTTTGCTCTTAGGGCAAAACTACGTGGACGAAAACCACCACTCGTCCTCCACAAGCCTGTTGCCATTGGGCCTGACGGATAAAACCGGTAAGTTGCAGCGCATGATTGACTTGATTGCCACTTCCTACGTCGACAGCGTGGACGTCGACGAGCTCCAAGAGTTGGCCATCGGCGAAATCATTGACCAGCTAGATCCCCATTCTTCCTACCTGAGCCCCGCTGAGGCACGTGCACAACAGGAAACCCTCGAAGGAAGCTTCGAAGGCATCGGCGTGGAATATTACCGGCTCAACGACACGCTGCTGACCGTGGGGCTGATTGACGACGGCCCAGCCCTAAAAGCTGGATTGCGAGTGGGCGACAAGCTCATCGCCGTCAATGGGGTGAAAATTGCAGGCGTAGGCGCCACTGACAAGGAAATTGAAAACAAAATCCGCGGACGCCGGGGCTCAACATTAGAACTGAACATTCATCGCGACGGTGTCGACCTTACTGAGCCCCTGAAAATCGTGCGCGATCGGATTGAGATCAGCAGCATCGATGCCGCCTATATGATAACCCCGCAAACCGCATATATCAAGGTGCGGCGATTCGGGTCGCGCACCGCAACCGACTTCCGCGATGCCCTGGACAGATTGACGAAGGAAGGTGCCAAAAAATTGGTACTCGACCTACGCGAAAACGGGGGCGGCTATTTTAGCGCGGCCACCTCGCTGGCCAGCCAGTTTTTTGACGATCGCCTGCTACTCGTCTATACGCAAGGTGCGCACGAGTCGCGAACCGACTATTATACCACGTCGGACGGACAATTTAGCAACTTAGAGCTCGCCGTGCTTATTGATGAGCTCTCCGCCTCCGGAAGCGAAATCGTGGCAGGAGCGATTCAGGATCTCGACCGCGGTATCATCGTGGGACGCCGTTCCTTTGGCAAAGGGCTGGTGCAGGAGCAGTTTGGCTTTGGTGACGGCTCCGCACTCAACTTAACTATCGCTCGCTATTATACCCCGCTGGGGCGGAGCATCCAAAAGTCCTATCAACAAAATGGGATGAAGCTCGTTACAAACCCCTCTCCTGGTCTGCCCGTAGCCGACTCGACGCGGCAGGCCGATTCGTTGGTGTTTTTTGCGGGTCGAAAATTTACCACGGCCGCGGGGCGAATCGTATACGACGGGGGCGGTATCATGCCCGACATCTATGTGCCGACGGACAGCAGTACCCGGATTTCGTTTTACCGCAATCTCGTGCGCGAAAATCTAGTAGAAGCGTATGTGTATGAGCGTTTGGCTAAATCCGTACCTGCCTATTCCGTTGAGAATTTCCTATCAGGATACCACCTGCCTGACGAACACTACGCGGATTTCCTCGACTTTGTCGTGGATCGTGGCGTTGCTTTCACCCCCGCCGATGCCAAACGAGCGAAAGGTCTCATCCAGCGCGATATCGAAGCCCTGTTAGGCCGTTTTTACTTCGGATATGACGCCTATTTTAAGGTGAGGAACCGATCGGACGAAGTGCTGTCCCAAGCCCTGCAGGTGCTTTCCCAACCGCCGGCCACGGTCGAGGAGTAACACTCATAGCGAAAGATCGGCCCAAACCGGATAATGGTCGGAGTATCGGCGTTTCACAACTTGATAGTGGTGTATACCGATTTGCTTGCTCGCCAAAATATAATCGATTTGAAAATTAGGGAAGGCACCGTTGTACGTCTCACCCCAGCCACGCCCCCGCAAACGAAATGCGTTCTGCATGTCCTGCGAAAGGTGATTGACCGCGTATGATAGCGGCGTATCGTTGAAATCCCCCATCACCAGGCACGGTCCGCTAACAGCGCGGCGGTGCTCGCGCAAGGCCCCCGCTTGTTCGCTCCGTGCCTCGAACGCATGGCGCAGGCGCCAACCGATACGCTTCGTAGACGACACCTCCTCTTCTAGCGTCTTCGCACTAGCCTCGAGGAACTCGTAATCCTCGCGTTGGAAACCAAACGTCCGCAAATGCACGTTATAGACGCGTATGGTATCACCTCGGTAGGCAATGTCGGCGTAGATGGTACCGTTAATACCAAACCAATGTTCTTCCAATTTACCTTTCGAAACGATGGGGTAGCGGCTTAGGATAGCCATCCCGTAAGCCTCGTAATCGTTCTCGGTCGTAGCGATGAAGTGTTGATAAGCGTATCCGTGTTTGTCGCGAAAGGTGGCGAGCAGGTTGTGCTCCCCTTTCTTGCGCGTGAGAAACTCCTGCACGCATAGGATGTCTGGCGAAATACTGTCGATCAACTGCAGCATATCGCGCTTATACAGGAACGTGTGCGTCGGGTCGTTAGGCGGGCTGAAAAAATGCACGTTGAAACTCATCACGCGCACATGCCCGGTATCGGACGCTGCAACTACCTGCTCCGGCACAGCCTCGGCAAAGCCTATATGCTTGCGAAAGGCTCCCCAGCCCAAGACGAATACACCTACCGAGAGCAAGGCCAAGACAGGCTTGCGAAACAGCCAGTAAAGCACGAAAAACCCGTTAATGACAAGTATGGTGGAGTAGCCGATTCCGAAGAAGGCTATAGGCCAAAACGTACGCGGGTCGACATATGGCGCTAAATAGCTAATGAGCAACGCCCCTGCGGCCACTACATTGAGTAGAAAAACCGATTTACTGATAAGACCCAGCCGCCGCCTCTTTTTGAGTTTTCCCTTGGTCACGGCCGATGTTCGTTAGCGCCTGCTTTGCTCGCCTTGAACAGGGTGTTTTTCTCCGCTTGCGTGAGGCTGTCGTACCCTGTTTGCGATATTTTGTCGAGAATACGGTCGATCAACTCCTGGTTTGGCTCTAACGGGCTTTCCTCCTCAGTTACCGGCTTGGAGGCTTGGCGCTTGACCACACGCATGCGCTTGGCCTTTTTCTTACGAAACAAGAGGCTCCAGTCCTGACCGTTCTGCAGGCGTTTCGTGTAGATAAATCCGAAGAGTGCTCCCCCGATGTGCGCGAGACTTCCTCCGGCATTCACGCCTCCAATGGCAATGACATCAAGCACGATGAACACCAACGCCAAGTATTTCAGCCTGACGTTACCGAAGAAAAGCATGCGAATCGCATAGTCGGGCACAAGGGCAGCCGTAGCGAATATGATGGCGCTCACGCCGGCCGAGGCGCCGATTAAGGCCGATCCAGCCGCTTCTGATTGGAATACCGGAATCAGGTTGTACGCCAGGAGGTAGATTATGCCTCCCAGCACTCCGCCGGCAAGATACACGAACGTAAATTGCCGCTTGTTGAGAAAATCCAGAAAGATCATCCCCAGCCAATACAGCCAAAGCATATTGAACAAAATATGGAAGAACTGCTGGTGGGCAAACATGTAGCTAACGATCGTCCAAGGCTTATAAGCAAGCTCGCCCAAGTCAGCGGGCATGGCCAGCCAATCGATTAGGTAGGCAGAAAGCCGAACGTCGGTAAAACCCAAGGCGGTTAATAGCGAGAGCAAGCCTATAACGACGAATATAATCAGGTTAAGCGCAATAAATAGGTTCAAGGGGCTCCCAGAGCGGAAACCTTTGTTCCATAAATCGCCGAACAGTGACCGTTTCATGAGGTGTCTATTTGTGCCAAGCTGCTTGGGCATCCGTAGAGCGAATATAGGAAAAAACCGTACACGCACCAAAATGTTGGCGCATGCACATTCCCGCTCCTTACCAGCTCATCGGGCGCCGGATACGCCAAAGCTTGAGCAGCAAAAACCCGAACAAGGCCCCGCCGATGTGGGCGAAATGCGCGATGGAGGTACCCGCCACGCGGGATACGCCCAAAAACAACTCAATCACGATCAGGCCGGGAATAAAGTACTTGGCTTTAATAGGCGCGGGAAAAAAAATTAGCATCAACGGCGCATTAGGAAATAGGTAACCAAACGCGATCAGCAAGCCGTAGATCGCGCCAGAAGCGCCCACCATAGGAATGTTATAGACCGAGACGACCGTCGAGAAATTTTCGTCCGTCATGGAAGGATGGTTCCCGTAGACCATGCCTTGCAACATGTCAAAGCGCAGCCACTGCCCAGCCGCCACCGTTCCCGTAATGGAATACACCTCGATGGCCTGCACAACGAACTGCAGACATAGTGCGCCGAGGCCGCATATGAGGTAGAAACTCAAAAAACGTTTGGAGCCGAAAATTTGCTCCAGCACCGGACCGAACATGTATAGCGCGAACATATTGAAGAACAAGTGCCCAAAGCCACCGTGCATAAACATGTACGTGATGACCTGCCATACCTTGAAGAAAGGCGAGTCGGGGTAGTACACGCCAAATAGCCGGGTCGACTGCTCGAAAATCAGCGTGCCAACAAAACAGATAATATTGATTATCAGCAGGTTTTTAACTGCTGGAGGTAAGCCCGCAAACGGGGAAGAAGAGGTCATCATACGCGTTTCAGCTTATTTTTCAAATCGTTCCAGCAGCTCCTGGAGTGTAAAAGTAAGAATAATCGGCTTGCCAGACAGCGAAATGTTGGGCGATTCGCTGGCGAACAGCTTATCGATCAGCTCAGCCATGTCTTCGTTTGAGAGTATCGTGCCAGGCCGGATGGCGGCTTGCCGTGCCAGGCTTTTGGCCAAGTTGTCCCGCTTAGCCAGCTTAAAGTTAGTCTGATTATTTTTATAGTCCTCAATCAGCCGCTCGATGATGCGGCTTTCGCTGATGCCCGACGCAATATCTGCGGGAATGCCTTCCACCACGTAGGTATTCTTGCCAAATTCGCGCATCTGGAAGCCCAATGCGCGAATATCTTCAAGCATATCGCGCACCAATTCAAAATCCCCGCTGTTCAGCACCACCGTTTGCGGAAACAGGCTTTGCTGGCTGCTGCCCTGTTGGGTTTCCAGCTGTCGCAAAAATTGCTCAAAGAGAATGCGTTCGTGTGCCGCCTGTTGGTCGACCAAAATAAAGCCCGAGTGTATCTGAGACAGAATGTACCGATTATGAAGCTGAAAGAACTTCTTACTGCCCGGCGTCGATTCCACACCAGGCATCTCAACGGTTTCCGGCAGGTTGAGCTTGCTTTGGGTCACCTCGGCCTCATGCGTAATGCGGTAGAGCGTGTCCCAGTTTTGAGGGAGTCCGGCCTTTTTTTCACCTCCGAACCCGGTAGTGCTCCCGGTATTACGGGATGGCGAAGTCTCAAACGGATTGAAATCGGGATTAAACGATATCCTCGGCGGCGTGATCTCTTCCAGCGGCTTTGGCGTAATCATCTGGCTGAACCCCGTCTCCTGGTTAAAGTCTAGTGTCGGCGTGATGTTGTATCGCCCCAGCGAACGCTTCACCGCCGAACGAATGATCGCATATATCGAACGTTCGTCTTCGTACTTGATTTCCGTTTTCGTTGGGTGGACATTGATGTCAATCTTGCTGGGATCAATCTCAATGAAAAGCACGTACAGCGGATGGCTATCGTCGGGCAACACGTCCTCATACGCATTGATGACGGCGTGATTGAGATACGGGTCCTTCACAAAGCGGTTATTGACGAAGAAATACTGCTCACCCCTTGTCTTCTTCGCATATTCGGGCTTACCGATAAAGCCCTTGAGGTTGATGATCGTCGTTTCCTCCTCCAGCGGCACGAGGCGTTGGTTGTAGCTACTGCCAAAGATGTGGACAATCCGTTGCTTGAGCCCCTCGGGCGGCAAATGGAAAAGCTCATTGTCCTCGTTGTGCAGGCTGAAGAAAATATTCGGGTGAGCCAACGCCAAGCGTTGGAACTCCTCGATAATGTGCCGCATCTCTACCGGATTGCTCTTCAGAAAGTTGCGCCGCGCTGGCACATTATAAAACAGGTTCTTAACGCTGGTAGACGTCCCGGGCGGCGTGGCCACGGGTTCTTGGCTAACTACTTTGGATCCCTCAATAACGAGGGCCGTGCCCAACTCGTCTTCATGGCGGCGCGTGCGCAGCTCGACGTGGGCAATGGCCGCTATCGATGCCATGGCTTCACCCCGGAAACCCATCGTGCGGATCGCAAACAAATCGTCTGCAGAACGGATTTTTGACGTAGCATGGCGCTCGAAGGACAGGCGGGCATCGGTCATGCTCATGCCGCAGCCGTTATCGATCACTTGAATCAAAGACTTGCCTGCATCCCGAACGATGAGCTTAATCCTATCGCCCCCCGCGTCGATGGCGTTCTCCATCAATTCCTTAACGGCCGAAGCCGGGCGCTGCACGACCTCCCCGGCGGCAATCTGGTTGGCGACGGCATCGGGCAACAACTGGATGATATCAGACATAGGTCGGCGAAGTTACTAAAAATGAAACATTGTCGGGTCTTGCCCCTCCTGCTAGCCTTGCATTTCGGCTTTTAAGAAACGGGCGGTTTCGCTCTTCTTGTTCTTGGCAAGTGCCTCGGGCGTCCCCGAAAAGACTATCTGGCCCCCGGCCTCGCCGCCTTCGAGCCCGAGGTCGATCACCCAGTCGGCTACCTTTACCACGTCGAGGTTATGTTCGATCACTAGGACGGTATTGCCGCGATCTACCAACCGATACAAGACCTGCAGCAACACGTTGACGTCTTCAAAGTGCAGGCCCGTCGTGGGCTCGTCCAGGATATAAAACGTTTTGCCCGTATCTTTTTTCGAGAGCTCCGTCGCCAGTTTCACGCGTTGCGCTTCACCGCCCGAGAGCGTTACGGACGATTGGCCCAGGGTGATGTAGCCTAAGCCCACGTCCTGCAGTGTCTTGATTTTACGATAAATGGACGGTATGTTTTCGAAGAAGCCAACAGCCTCGTCGATACTCATATCCAGCACGTCGCTGATAGACTTCCCGCGGTACCGCACCTCCAATGTCTCGCGGTTATACCGCTTTCCATGACAGGTCTCACAGGGTACTTGAACGTCGGGCAGGAAATTCATCTCGATGACTTTCATACCTGCGCCCTGGCAAGTCTCACACCGCCCTCCTTTGACATTAAACGAAAACCGCCCGGGTTTGTAACCTCTGATTTTCGATTCGGGAAGCTGCACGAACAAGGCGCGGATATCCGAAAACACGCCCGTGTAGGTCGATGGATTGGATCGTGGTGTACGGCCGATAGGGCTCTGGTCAATCTCGATCACCTTATCGATATTTTCCAGCCCCTTGATTTCCTTATAGGGAAGGGGAGCCTTCTTCGATCGGAAAAAATGCTGGTTGAGTATAGGATACAGCGTTTCGGTTACCAGGCTGGACTTGCCGCTACCGGACACGCCTGTTACCACCGTGAGGGTCCCCAAAGGAAACGAGGCCGACACGTTTTTCAGGTTGTTGCCGCTGGCGCCAATGATTTCCAATACGTTCCCGTTGCCTTCGCGACGCCGCTCGGGAATAGCGATCTGTCGCTCCCCGTTCAGATAAGAGGCGGTAAGCGTATGGCTACGCATCAGTTCCTGGGGGGTGCCCTGCGCCACGACCAGCCCGCCATGCCAACCCGCAGCTGGCCCCATGTCAATGACGTAGTCGGCATTCAGAATCATGTCTTTGTCATGCTCCACCACCAGCACCGAGTTGCCAATGTCGCGCAGGTTTTTGAGGGCGCCGATGAGGCGTTCATTATCGCGCTGGTGCAAGCCGATACTGGGTTCGTCCAGAATGTAGAGGACGTTCACCAGCTGGGACCCGATTTGCGTTGCTAGGCGAATACGCTGTGCTTCGCCACCCGAAAGGGTCCGGGCCGTACGGCCGAGGGTCAGGTAGCTCAAACCCACATCCAAGAGAAAGCCCAGCCGCGCGCGTATCTCCTTCAGGATTTCGGCAGCGATGGTGCGTTGACGGGCATCAAGCGATTCCTCCACGTTTTCAAACCACTCCGCCAGGGAACGAATATCCATGACCGAAAGTTCGTGGATGTTCTTGCCCGCCACCTTGAAGTGCAGCGACTCGGTCTTCAGTCGTCCACCCTTACAGCTTGGGCAGGTTTCTTGCGCGCGGTACTCGTCCAGCTGCCCATTTCCGCCCATCCGCTCCTGCTGTTCTTCCAGCATCCGGAATAGGCCATCAAAAACAAACTGGTGTTCCTTCGCGCTCCAACCCCCGTACGAAAGAGGTAGCGTAATCGTTTGAGGTGATCCATCAAGCAGGATTCCCACGTGTTCCTCGCTCAGGTTCTCTATGGGTGTGCTTAGCGAGAAACCGAATTTCTTACCCACCGCTTTGATGACTTGGAAGTTCCACGTGTCCCGGTACTCACCCAGGGGCGCGAGTCCACCTTTCATAATACTCAGCTTCGGATTCGGAATCACTGCGCGACGGTCGATATTAAACACATAGCCCAATCCGTCGCAATGAGGGCAAGCCCCATAGGGTGAGTTGAACGAAAAGGTGTTCGGCTGCGGTTCGTCGTAGGAAATGCCCGACTCGGCATCCATCAGATACCGGCTGTAAAAATATTCCTGGTTGGCCTTGTCACTTATTTTTATGATGCCTTTGGCTGCTTTCATGGCCTGTAGCACGGAGTCGTAGAGCCGCTTGCGCCCGTCCTGACTGACCTGCAGCCGATCGACCACAATCTCAATGTCGTGGATTTTATAGCGGTCGGCCTGCATTTTTGGCGTGATATCCAGAATTTCCCCATCTACGCGAACTTTGACGTATCCCTGCTTCCAAATTTGCTCGAACAATTCGCGGTAATGGCCCTTGCGTCCTTTCACCACGGGCGCCAGGATGTTGACAGCTTGCCCGTCAAACTGCTGAAGAATGCGGTCGACGATCTGGTCTTCGGACATCCGCTCCATCTTCTTACCCGTCACGTAGGAGAAGGCCTCCCCGGCGCGCGCATAGAGCAGACGCATGAAGTCGTAGACCTCGGTGATGGTCCCCACGGTAGAGCGAGGGTTTTTGCTCGTCGTTTTCTGTTCTATCGAAATGACGGGACTCAGGCCGGATATCTTGTCCACATCCGGACGCTCCATTCCTCCCAGAAATTGTCGGCTATACGCGCTGAACGTCTCCATGTAGCGGCGCTGACCCTCGGCATAGATGGTATCGAACGCCAGCGAGGATTTGCCACTGCCACTTAAACCGGTAATAACCACCAGCTGATTGCGCGGGAAACTAACGTCGACATTTCGAAGATTATGCACGCGGGCGCCAAAGACCTCCACCTCACGTTGTTCGCCTAAGTCCGGCGTCGTAGTTTTACTCATATAGCCTGTCTTTTTGCCTGGCTCGACCCCAGTCGAAACCAAGGGGCAAAATTAAGGAAAAAATAGCGCTTTTGCTAACGAAATTAGTTTGCAGACAGTAGGGGATTTTTCCGTAGGTTTGTCGCTACAATCGCTGGGCAATCGGCTTTGGCTCAACCCTCCTTTACCATGAAAAAGCTAGACATCAGCAAGCAGGAAAAAAACACGTTAGACGATGCCATATCGCATTGGGAAGATGAGGGGCTGATTGATTCCGCACAAGCTGCGAAACTCCGCAACACCTATGATGCCCGTGGCTTTGATTGGAAACGCCTAGCCAAATACTCCTTTTGGGTCGCATTGGCCTGCGCCGTGCTAGCCGTGCTATCCTTATTGCTCGACGAAATCATCCAACGGTGGATCGAACGCATCTACAATGCACCGGACGTATTGGTTTGCTTGTTTTTCTTCGCGCTGTCTGCGCTGTTCTACGCACTGGGTTTCAGGCATAAGCGAAAAAATCCGGACAAAATGTTCAGCAATGAGGCATTGATGCTGCTGGGAGTGTTCGCTACTGCTGCCGGTATCGGATACCTTGGTAAGATTCTCGATGATGGCTCCGGCCATTTTTCCCTATTGTTCTTGGCGTCGGTCGTTATCTACGGCATATTGTCGGTCAAGCTGTCGTCCCAATTGATCTGGATATTCACGCTGGTGAGCTTGGGTATATGGTTTGCGGCAGAAACGGCCTACCACAGCAATTGGGGATTCCGATTTTGGGGAATGAATTATCCGCTCCGCTTTACGCTATTCGGCGCATTGCTCACCTTATTTGCAACTTTCGTTCAGGACCGCTTACGGCCACTAAGGCCTTTTCAGTCGCTAAGCTACGTCATCGGACTCACTTACCTCATGGTATCGTTGTGGCTACTTTCGGTGTTTGGCAATTACAGCGACTGGGATCGCTGGGCCGCGGTGCGCCAGTGGAACCTGTTTTACTGGGGGCTCTTGTCCACGGCCGTTTCTGCTGGACTGGCGTGGTATGGGCTGAAAAGCAAGGATGCCGTCGCGCGCGAATTTGGCATCGTATTCTTCATCATTAATCTCTACACCCGCTTCTTCGAATACCTATGGGATAATGTGAACCGCGCTGTGTTCTTCCTCGTCCTGGCGCTTTCCTTTTGGT
Source organism: uncultured Sphingobacteriaceae bacterium (assembly GCA_964423925.1). Taxonomy (GTDB): domain Bacteria; phylum Bacteroidota; class Bacteroidia; order Sphingobacteriales; family Sphingobacteriaceae; genus CAYRGQ01. The sequence goes on from CAYRGQ010000031.1 coordinate 40,072, forward strand.
TTGTGGGCCGATGGGCAGAACGGATGTGGAATCGTGACAAAAGCACCCCAGGCTAGTGTATTTGCTCGTTTTTTTAGCGTCGTCTCGATACCGAGGGATCCCCGCCACTTGAATCGTGATTAACAATGCATATAGCAAGAAAATGCTATTATGCGGATTTTATATCGCAAGAAAATACTAATTTAGGGGTTGCCGCTAATAAATAAGGGCTAACCGTGTATCTTTGGCGCCGTGCATTGATTCATGCATGATTAACCATCAACCCATGGACCACATCAAAATCATCATTGCGGATAAGCACCCTGCGGTACGGATGGGGCTAGAGCGCGTGCTTTGGAATGAGCTTGGGCTGAAAGGCACCGTAACCCACTGCTCAAGTTTGACGGACGCTTGCGCCCATATGCGGAAAGACCAACAGCCCGTCGACCTGGTGGTAGCGGGCTATGCGTTCAACAGTGCGAAGGAAATCCGAACGCTCCTCAAGGTGTCGCGCGCCATTTTCGGCCACGAGACTCCCGTGCTGGTTGTCTCCGAACCGGATGACCTGCCCTTCGCGCCACGAGTCATGGCGGCGGGCGCCATGGGCTTCGTACCCAAAAATGCTCCGCTTTCGACCCTATCGGAGGCTATCGACACCATCATCAAAGGTGGGTATTTTCTGGGTAGCAGGTCACTGCTCCGTCAGGCCGACCGGGAGAAACTGAAAAAGCAACAAGACAATCCGCTGCTAAAACTGTCTACCCGTGAAATCGAAATTGGCTCTTTTTTAGCAAAGCAGCTTAGCCGCCACGAAATCAGTGAAGCGCTAGCGCTGCGTCCCACAACGGCATACGCTTACGTACGACGTATTTTCAAGAAACTTCACGTGACGAACACCGAACAATTTATCAACGTGTGGAAAGACGGCCAAAGCGCGTATAACGTTACGATTCCACCTCCTATGCAGCCGCAACTCCTTAGGCTCTCGAACGCCTACGACACCACGCTCCCAAAAACAAGGCGGTGTTAGCCCGCCACGCACGGAGTCCAAGACAGCTCACACGCACGTGCGGCTTCGCGCTAAACGCCTATTCGTACCTCAACGCTTCTACTGGGTCCAGTTTACTGGCTTTTGACGCAGGGTAGTACCCCGAAACCATGCCCACTCCAATACACACGGCGATGCCGAGGATCATCCATTTCCATGGAATGATGAAGCTAGCCCCCATGGCGACGGCGGCTAGGTTGCCGATGGCAATACCAAGCAAGATACCCGCGATGCCTCCCATGATACAGATCATGATGGCTTCCATCAAAAACTGCCGCCGGATGACAGCCGGCGTAGCCCCAATGGACTTGCGGATACCGATTTCGCGGGTGCGCTCGGTCACAGAGACCAACATAATATTCATGAGCCCAATCGATGCGCCGATGAGCGTGATGAGGGCAATGACGATGGCGCCTATGGTCACATAAGCCATACTGTCGATGAGCATCTGTGCGACGGCGTCGCTTTTCGCAATGTCAAAATTCGTTTCCTGTCCTACCCGCACACCCCTGATATTTCGAAAAAGAGCCGTTGCTTCGCCAATGCCCGCCTCGAGGTGAGCCGGACTGGACCCCATCACGGTGATGGTATAGGATGGATGCCCCAGTGCCATGACGGCTCGCGCTTTCTGCAACGGGATGATGCAGGTTCGGTCACCTCCGAAGCCCGCGCTCGACCCTTTGTCTTCGAGCACACCGATAATCTGGTAGCGCGTGTTACCGATGGTAATATATTCGTTGATCGGGTCGGTACCATCCTTAAAGAGGCGCCGGACGATCTCCGTGCCGACAATCGTCACGGAAGAACCGAACTGGATCTCGCGCGACGAGAAATTGCGCCCCGATGAGAGCTTATAGCCCGCGGTCTGCAAATAGTTTTCGTCGGCGCCCATAACATTGATGTTCGGATTCGTCGTCTCACTTTTGTACTTGGCCGTACCACCAAACGATGCGTATGTGTTCAAGGACACCACTCCGTCAAACTCAAAATCGCCTCGAGTTGCCCAACCGCATCGTCATGGCCCCCATGACCCGCAGCCGCGCCC
>CAYRGQ010000032.1:0-39711 GCA_964423925.1 uncultured Sphingobacteriaceae bacterium
AAATAACGATCGCTAGGCTCGCAAATAGGTGTGAACCCGACGCCTTGCTTTTCTCCTGTGTAGCTGTGCTTGTTTTTGGTGCGTTTGCCATTTTTCTAATTTTTAGATTTTACTGTTGTAATAAATATGATTCTTGATTTTGATGTTATACAGGCACTATAATTTGTTCAAACGTCTATTACCGCCGAATGTTGCACGACGCAACCGTTACGCCTTAAACAAAAGTTAAATTTATTGTAATAATTGTTGTTAGTTCTACTTATCTGTTTGAAAGGATGTGCGACAGCGGCATCAACATCCTCCCGTATTCTTATTGCCCCCGCGCCATCCGCCGCAGGTAATTTTTTACAATGAAAACTATTTTTTTTTGTAATTGCAAATTAATGACATAAAATTTCGGTAACGTGGAAATTACGTTTTTATCAACGTATAGCCACAAAATATGCACTGAGCAACTGGCCTTTCGGACACTAATAGTCTTTCAGACAATTATTTGCCTGTTGCCCCTTAGAGACCCTATCAAGCCCAATCGGAAGGCTTCTCACAGGCCCGCAATCTTTACCTTATAGCCCTCCTCTTGCAACAATTGCGCTACACGTTGGCGGAAATCTCCCTGAATGATAATTTCCCCATCCTTAACGGCCCCGCCTACTGCGCACTTTTGTTTAAGGTGCTTACCGAGGACTTCGAGGTGTTCCTGGCTACCCACGAAACCCGTCACCAGCGTCACGGCTTTGCCCTTACGCGCCTTCCGATCAAGCATAACGGTTAGCTTCTGCTGATGATTTGGCAGGGTTTGGGGCTCGTCCAGCCCGTTTTGCTCCTCGTACGCAAAGCTCTCGTCGGTCGAATACACGATACCGCTATATCGTTGCTTTTTTTGCTTGCTCATCTACGTTATCTCCGTATCCCTATGGCCGCCTTCTCGGCTTAGCCCTACAAACCTAAAATAAATAAATAGAATATCAACTAATCACGCGCAAACTTGCCGGCTCCACCGAGATATGCAAACGCTTGCCGAGGGCTTTGGGTTCGCCGTCCACGTGAACCGGGCCTTCGTCCTCACGTTCAATGATAATCTGCCTCCCCGGAATGATTTCCAGGTAGTCGGACTGGTCCGCGGTCTTCGAGAAAAGGCGAAACAACATAATAGGTAGCGAGTACAGCGGAAATTTGTGGATGATACACACATCGAGCAAGCCGTCAGTGACGGAAGCCTGTGGCGCGATGTATGCATTGTTACCATACTGCGGCGAATTTGCCACGGAGATCATGAAGGCCTCGCGCTCGTAAGATACACCATCGATTTCCAACGTGTAGCTCCGTGGCTCGTAATGGCCAATTTCATTGAGGATGGTGCGTAAGTAGCCTAACGGCCCCCGCATTTTTTCATGCGCGAAACTGTCACTCACCTGCGCATCAAACCCCAGCCCGGCCATGTTGAAGAAGGGTAGGCCCTCGATGACGCCCGCGTCGATGGTGGTGGAGCCAAACTGGCCAAGACGGCGCAGCGCCGCCCGCTCGTTGAGGGGAATACCTAAATACAGAGCCAAGCCGTTGCCGGACCCCTCGGGGATAATGCCCAACGGGATATCGGTACCGTACAGTGCGGAGGCTACCTCGTTGATTGTGCCATCCCCTCCCACGGCCACCACTACGTCAACGCCTTGCTTGACAGCATTACGCGCCAGTTCGTGGGCGTGGCCCGGCCGCTCGGTGTAAGCGAACGACAGCGATGCGCCGCTACCGCCCAACTCGTTCTCCGCACGTTCTTCAAACCCGTCTTTTTTGCGCCCGCCCGATATCGGGTTGACAACAAAGAGGAGCCGCATCACTTTTTTCGTCATGGCCTGGTCGGTTAATCCACTGCCGAAAATTACGACAATAAAACGGTTACGGAAAACGGATATTTCCAACGATCACCTTGGCAGTGGCGCGGACGCGGCTGCTTTGGAAATAAGGATAAGTTTCTCTACTTTTACCCCCGCGAAATGTGGATCGATTTGTTTATGCGGGGCCGGCGGCCAGTATAAGATTGCAACCACGGTAAAAAAGTGCTAACACCTTTCTTTACGTGGCAATTTCAGCACCCTCGACATTCTGCCACGCAGTTCGCCAACACTTAACTTAATTCTTCGCGAAAAAGAACTATTTATGCCTTATTTATTTACGTCAGAGTCCGTTTCCGAAGGACATCCCGACAAAATCGCAGACCAGATTTCGGATGCGCTGATTGATAATTTCTTGGCCTGGGACGCCGATTCGAAGGTGGCCATTGAGACTTTGGTGACCACGGGACAGGTCGTGCTCGCCGGCGAGGTCAAGTCTTCCATTTACCTTGACGTACAGAAGATTACGCGCGCGGTGATCGAACGGATTGGCTATACGAAATCCGAATATATGTTTGAAGCCAATTCGTGCGGCATTCTTTCTGCCATCCACGAGCAATCGCCGGATATCAGCCAAGGCGTAGAACGCAAAAAGAAGCAGGAACAAGGAGCCGGAGACCAGGGCATCATGTTTGGTTACGCGAATAACGAAACCGACAACCTCATGCCCCTGGCGCTCGACCTCTCCCATCGGCTGCTGTACGAACTTGCCGCCCTGCGCAGGGAAAACAAGGAGATAATCTACCTCCGCCCCGACTCAAAGGCTCAAGTGACCCTCGAGTACGATGACAATCACCGGGCCACGCGAATCGACACGATTGTGGTCTCCACCCAACACGACGATTTTGACGAAGAAGCCACGATGCTTGAGCGAATCAAGCAAGACATCATCCATATCCTCGTGCCGCGGGTGAAAGCCCAGCTCAAGCCGGAGCTGCAACGCCTGTTCACCGAAGACATCACCTATCACATCAACCCCACCGGCAAGTTCGTGATTGGGGGGCCACATGGCGACACCGGACTAACCGGACGCAAGATTATCGTGGACACATACGGTGGTAAAGGCGGGCATGGCGGCGGCGCGTTTTCGGGCAAGGACCCCTCCAAAGTGGACCGCTCAGCGGCCTATGCGGCACGGCATATTGCCAAAAACATGGTGGCGGCGGGCGTGGCCGACGAATTGCTGGTGCAATTGTCATACGCCATTGGCGTAAAAGATCCCATGGGCATTTATGTCAACACCTACGGCACGTCGAAAGTAAAGTTGACGGACGGTGAAATCGCCGAAAAGATCGGACAGCTTTTTGATCTCACCCCCTACGGCATCGAGCAGCGCCTAAAACTGCGTCGCCCGATTTACTCTGAAACAGCAGCCTACGGACACATGGGACGCGAGCCACGCACGGCAACCAAGACATTCGAAAATGCTAACGGCGAAAAGAAAAGCCTGCGCGTTGAGCTGTTTACGTGGGAAAAACTCGACTACGTGGATAAAATAAAAGAGGCCTTCGATCTATAAAGGTCTGCTCAGAAATAACGAAAAAGCCCGTATCCTTGCTGGACACGGGCTTTGTTTTTTTGCAGATTATGCGCTAGGCAGTCTAACCTTCTAGTGCCGCGGCGGATGTTTCCGCTTGACGGTTTATTTTCTTCACCAACCCCTGCAGTACATTCCCGGGCCCGACTTCTACGAAAGCGCCTGCTCCGTCCTCGATCATGTGTAACACCGTTTGGGTCCAGCGAACGGCCCCAGTCAATTGCTCGATCAAGTTGTACTTGATCTGTGCCGGGTCGGTATGCGGCTTCGCGTCGACATTTTGGTAGATGGGGCATACCGGCTCGTTAATTTCCACAGCTTCGATGGCCGCTTGCAGTTCTACTTTCGCAGCCTCCATCAGGGGCGAATGGAACGCCCCTCCGACGTTAAGTTTCAGGGCCCGCTTGGCACCTGCTTCGAGCAACAACTCGCAGGCCTTATCCACGCCTGCCAGGCTCCCCGATATCACGAGCTGCCCTGGGCAGTTGTAATTTGCCGGAACGACCACTTCGCTCACGCGTTGGCAGACGTCCTCGACGGTAAAATCGTCGAGCCCCAAGATGGCCGCCATCGTCGAGGGTTGCAGCTCACAGGCCTTTTGCATGGCATTAGCACGTTGGGAAACCAAGCGGAGTCCATCTTCGAAACCAAGCGCACCGGCGGCTACCAGGGCCGAGAACTCGCCCAGCGAATGGCCGGCAACCATATCGGGCGCAAAGCGACTACCCATGGCCTTAGCCAGGATGACCGAATGGAGAAAGATAGCCGGCTGGGTTACGTTGGTCTGCTTTAAATCGTCAGCCGTACCCGTGAACATGATATCCGTGATGCGAAAGCCAAGCATGTCGTTCGCGGTCTCAAACATGCCTTTGGTCACGTCGCTATGGTTATACAAGTCTTGGCCCATTCCGGTAAATTGGGCACCTTGCCCGGGAAATACAAATGCTGTCTTCATGTCGTTATGTTGCTCGCTATAATATAATAGGTGTAAAAGCAAAGATATTACATCATGCGGTAAATCTTCAAGATTAATCCAGATTGTTGCCTTGAGAGAGCTGGGGTTAGAGTTTGATATCCCGGATGACTTTTTTGATGTTAAGCTCCAGAATATCGGTCATCGTCCGGCACTTGTAGTAATTGTCGTCCTTGAAATACGCCGCATAACCCTCCCGGAGCTGAAAGACATTCTCGGGGACGGAAAGCTCTTCGGCGTTTGACGCGTCGCGAAGTGCGGCAAGCCGGTGCCGTCCGCTGCGGACACGCTGCACGATTGACGACCACTCCTCTTGCTGGTATTGCGACACCGTCTTTTCGGTCAGGTGCTCCATGCACAGCTTGACATAGGGGAGATTATCCTTGAAAAACTGGGGCATATATACTTTTGCATTGCCCTCGTAGAACTGTTGGTCAAAGTCGATGGGTCGTATCCGAAATTGGAAGTCGTCAAAGTCCGGGGTGATTTGGATGACGAAGTTGTAGGCGCGCATATCGCCGAGCAAGGTCAGGATGCATCGTTCGTTAAACTTCACAAACTCCTTCGCGATTCGCTTGGGATTATAATCGGGCGAGTGGATGAGCTTCTTCGTAAACACATCCCCCGGAAGGCCGACAATGTGTTCCTCCACCAGCGTCCGGTCATCGACTAGGTAGTTGACCCGATTGGGGGAGATAATATGCTCCATCTCCAAGCCATAAATCCGGGAGGCGTCTGCTTGCTTGACGTAGAAGTAATCATATACGTCGTTCAGCTTATTGACGATCCGAACGCGAAACGGATGGGTATTACCAAACGCGCAATATTCCACCCGGTCGATGTATTTATGCTCCACGATGCGCGTATTGCCCGACGCTTTTAAGTTGGCGTAAATAATTTTCAAGCCGTTATAAATAACTTCTTGCAGATGAGGCGGATAGAGAGGCGTCTCCCATAAGGTATCTACGCCATTCTTGTCGAGCACCGGCACCGTCTCATAAAAGTTGAGCATGTCACTATAGGATATGGGCAAGCGAGCATCGCGCTGGTACGTACGCAGATACTTCTGCAACGCCGGTGCCACCGGAAAAATCGGCTTCTTACGCGATATCTTAATGTCTTGCTCAGTCATGCGGTACCCGTGCTTGTCGGTATGGAAAACAGCCGGGCGGCGACGGGAGCACCGCCGCCCGGCGCAGGCTTAGCCTTTTTTGACCTCTTTTGCCCACGTATCGCGCAGAGTCACGGTACGGTTAAACACCAGCTTGTCCGCGGTCGATTTGGTATCTAGGGTGAAGTATCCCAAGCGGATAAACTGGTAGCCCATACCCGCCTTTGCGTTCAGCAAATCCGGTTCCACGTAGGCCTTCTCGATAATCTGTAGGCTATCGGGATTGATTGACGCTTTAAAGTCCTCCGAGGCCGCAGGATTCTCATCGTTAAACAGGCGATCGTAAAGCCGTACTTCCACGGTTTTAGCATGCGCTACGCTCACCCAGTGGATGGTGCCCTTCACCTTGAGCCCGCTGGTATCCTCCCCACTCTTCGACTCCGGCACGTAGGTACAGTGCACTTCCGTAATGTTGCCCGCGCTATCTTTTACGAAATCTTCGCACTTGACGATGTACCCATGTTTTAACCGTACCATCAGACCCGGCCCGAGTCGAAAGTACTTCTTCGGCGGATTCTCCATAAAATCGTCGCGTTCGATCCACAGCTCGCGGCTGAACGGAATGTCGCGGTAGCCATCGCCGTCCTCGACCTCCGGGTTATTTTCGCCACGCAACGTCTCGGTTTCACCCTCAGGATAGTTCGTGATAATCAATTTGACCGGATCCAGCACGGCCATCCGACGCCAAGCGGTCTTATTCAAGTCCTCGCGAATGCAGAACTCTAGCAACCCAACATCGATGACGTTTTCGCGCTTGGCCACGCCGATCCGTTCGCAGAAGTTGCGTATGCTCGCTGGGGTATATCCCCTGCGGCGCAGGCCGCTGATCGTGGGCATACGGGGGTCGTCCCATCCTTCCACGTATTTTTCATTGACCAATTGCAGGAGTTTGCGCTTGCTCATGACTGTATAACTCAAGTTGAGGCGCGCGAATTCGTATTGTTTTGAGGGGAATATCCCAATGTTCTCGATTAGCCAGTCGTAGAGCGGACGGTGAGGCACGAACTCCAAGGTGCAAAAGGAGTGCGTGATCCGTTCGATGGAATCGCTTTGCCCGTGTGCAAAATCATACATCGGGTAGATGCACCAAGCATCACCCGTGCGGTGGTGATGCGCGTGCTTAATCCGGTATATAATGGGATCACGCATGTGCATGTTGGGACTAGCCAAGTCGATTTTGGCACGCAGCACGCAAGCCCCATCGGGGAACTTTCCCGCGCGCATTTCCGCAAACAGCCTTAAGTTCTCTTCCTCCGAACGTGAGCGGTACGGGGTAGGCGTACCTGGAGTGGTCGGCGTCCCCTTAGACAACGCGATTTCCTCCGGCGTGCTGTCGTCTACATACGCCAGCCCTTTTTTGATGAGGGTGACAGCATAATCGTACAGCGTCTCAAAATAATCCGATGTATAAAGCTCCTCTGCCCACTGGTATCCCAACCAACGAATATCCGCCTTAATACTTTCTACGTATTCGGTATCTTCCGTCAACGGGTTGGTATCATCAAAACGCAGGTTGGTCTTACCATTGTATTGTTGGGCCAAGCTAAAGTTCAAGACGATCGACTTCGCATGCCCGATATGGAGATAACCATTGGGCTCAGGCGGAAAACGGGTTAACACGCGTCCGTCGTGGGTATTCGCCGCAATATCCGCACGGATAATTTCATCCAAAAAGTTTAGGGGTTTTTCTTCGCTTGTCATGACGCAAAGGTAAGGATTAGTTTGCTGAAAATAGTGGCTAGCGTCACCGTCCGTCGTGGAGCCGACAACGTATAAGAGGTCATATATCTGACAAAAGAATTTGAGGCCGATTTGGGACGCCGAAGGATAAATTTCCGTTATAACCGGCAAAGGCATCCCAATATGTTTAAATTTACAACGGTATAACCACCAATTCGATGAAAAAAAATACGATATATCTGCTAATATGGCTGTGCTTGATGCCCGCGCTGGCACTCGCGCAAGCCAAACGCCCCCAAGTGCTCGTATACGGCAGTGGCCCAGATGCCTTTGCGGCCGCCATCCAGGCGGCGATGTCCAACCTGAACACGATATGGCTGTCGCCCGAAGACCGACTCGTTCCCGAGTTGACCACGGAGGTGGGCGCCATTGCTGGCAACGATAAGTTGGACGGGGGGATATGGGCGTCACTACTCGCCCGCACGCTCAACCATGAGCAACGAAACGACTCCATTTCGGCAATTGCGAAACTACGGATTAACCCACAAATTGCGGAGAATGCCATTAACGAGTTTATCGGTCGATACCCGCACCTGACACTGGTACGCGGCGTGGCGCTAGGGTCAGTCCGAAAAGTACGGAAGAATTGGCAGGTGGAATTGGCCAATCGCGCCCAATACCGGGTGCGGGCTCTCGTGGACGGCTCAGCCGAGGGCGACCTGATTACGGCCGCCCTACCCGACGATGCTCCTGCTGTCAAAACCGAGCTTCCAAGCACCTATTTCGACACCGAGTCCTACCATACCCTCACCCGTACGGGTGTGGCGGTATCCGACTTGGGCCACCCGGCTTATACGTTACCCTTGGGAGCCTTGGTTCCGGCCGACGACAGCAATGTGTTTGGCACCCGTACGCCGGCCGTCCAAGCCCTGCTCACCGGCACTGCTGATGACATTCCGTTACTCATGCATGCGGGACAGGCCGTGGGCGCTGCGGCGGCGTACACCGCTTTTTACGAAACGACCTCCGACAAAATCGATCTTCGTAGCGTGCAAGGTGAAATCGTACAATACGGTGGACGCCTTACACCTTTCCAAGACGTACCCATTGAAAGCCCACATTTCATCGCCATACAACGCATCGGCGCCACGGGCCTCCTGCGCGGCAAGTATGACGAGGAGGACCATTACCTGTTCGATGCGGACGCGACCGTTTCGACCGAAGAAATCGCCAGCGTCATGGACCGGCTATATTCCCGTAGCCAAATCTGGTTTACCGATAACCAAGCCGACACCATGCGGATGTCGGACCTACTTAGCCTGATTAGATACGTGAGCCTTCGAGGCAACGAACTGGAGGGTCATGTCGAGAAGAATTGGGAGCGGAGATTTCAGTTTGCCGAGGCCTTCGCACTGGACATGCCGATCACTCGTCTGCACTTCGCAGTGCTCATGGACGCCTACTGCCGTCCGTTCGATGTGAAAGTCGGGCTTGACGGCACCATTTATCGGTAACGGTTACAGTAGGCTAATCTGTCGGCGAATGCTCTCTTCCAGCGAAATGATCGTTTCGGTACGCTGAATGCCCTTGACCGCCTGAATGTCCTCGTTGAGCACTTTGCGCAGGTGATTGGTGTCGCGGCAGATGATCTTGGCAAACATACTGTACGAGCCGGTGCAGTAATGGAGCTCCACCACTTCCTTGACCTGCTTCAGCTGTTGCACAGCGTGGTTATATTGGGATCCCTTTTCCAGATAAATGCCCAAAAAAGCCGTAATGTCAAATCCTACCTTCTGGGGGTTGATCATCAAGTTGGCGCCGCGAATAATACCCAATTCTTCCATTTTCTTCATCCGTACGTGAATCGTTCCACCCGACACAACCAGCTTTTTAGCGATTTCCGTATACGGAATGGATGAGTCGTTCATCAAAATGGATAGAATTTGGATATCTAGGTTGTCGAGGTCGAAATTTGCATACTTATTTTCCATAAATCTCAAAAATATTGGAAAGAAATAGATACTAAAATTATAATATTTTCAAAAATAACTTTTTTTAAGCGATTTATTTTCAATTAAAATATAGTTTTTATAAATTTGCATCAAACAAACAGCTAAAACATTGCGAAGTTTGTTATTCAAATTGCCTCTCAATTTAATATAGGTTTATAATTGGTTTAGCATCGAAGCTCCTCTCCCAAAGGAGCTTCCTGCTTTTTACGCCTCCTGTTATTCGCCTAAGTTATTACCATCTTGGCAATAATACGCCAAATATTTATCGTTTCATTAACATTTCAGAAGATTTGCTCAAAAGCTTTGGGAAAATGACAACTGCTGCCTAGGAGGTTAATCGCGGTAGGTGAGGGTGCAACCTCGACAACGAGGGAAGAAACAAAAAAAGCCGCCCCTAACCTGGGCGGCTTTTTTTCGCAGACTGCTTATTATACAGTCTTCCGATAATTAGTTTTTGATCTCAACGCGACGGTTCAAGATACGTCCAGCCTCCGTAGCGTTAGAAGCTACTGGGTTAGACTCGCCGAAGCCTTCAGCTTGGATTTTAGCAGCGGCAACACCGGAGTTAACCAAGTAGGTTTTAACGGAGTTAGCGCGGTCTTTAGAAAGCTGCAGGTTGTAAGCTTCAGAACCTTCTGCAGAAGCATATCCTTCCAAGCGTACGCTGCCGCCTGATTTTCTCAATTCAGCTGAAAGACGGTCAAGAATTGAGTAAGACTCAGTTTTCAACACAGAGCTATCAAACTCAAACTGGATGTTTGGATATGTACCAGCTGCAACTTGCTCTTGCGGCTCAGGGAAGTTGATGGGGCAACCAGCACCGTCAACTTGTACGCCAGCAGGAGTACCAGGGCACTTGTCGAACTTGTCAGATACACCGTCACCGTCTGAATCGCGGCTCAAGTCGTCAACAAGACCTTCCAGTGTGCTTACGCGTTGCTTCAAGGCTTCAACCTCACCACGCAGGGCAGGATCACGCAGCTCATCATACAGTGTAGACACTGGGTTATGCCAGGTCAGGTCGGCTTTCGAAGAAGAACCTAAAGAGAACTCCAATCCACCGTAGGTGTATGAGAATTTGTCGTTAGACTTGTGTGCTTGTCCAGCGTTGGTAGCGTGAGGACCAAACAGCGACTTGTCATCAACGAAGTTCATCGTGTAACCCAAGTTCAATGCTACCCGGTCAGACAGCTTGAATTTGAAACCAACACCTACAGGGATGTAAGCTTCACGCTTGAAATCACGGCTATGAACTTCAGCGCGCTCGCCAGGGAATTCCTCACCCCAGTTACCTTTGTTGTCCCATGCACCTGCAGAACCGTCAGCGTCCGTATAAAGAACAGGGTTAAACGCCATAACACCGTAACCTACGCTCGCGTAGAAGTTAACAGCGTTCTCACGACGCAAGAAGTCGATGGTTGCCAATTGGAACACACCGTTCAAGCTAGCAGCGTATTGTACTGAAGTTTCAGCAGATTGGAACGCATTCGTTGAATACGCTTGGTCAATATAAGTCTCCAACCCGTTGTTGTTGTGGGCAAAAATGCGTCCACGGTTAGCAGCAGCTTCCAAACCAAACCAGTTAGAGAATTGCTTGCGGACGGTCAGGCCGTAGTACTCACGTAGTTTGTACTCACCAAAACCAACTTTTTGGCTGAACGCGTTAGAGCCACCAACGAGAACTGAGGGGGTAGTGAAACCGCCATTAACGCCAATTGACCATGTTCTGTATTGGGATCTCCCTCCGAATACAGCCGGCTCTTGTGCTTGGGCTACCTCAGTCGCGCCGAAAACCGCAACGAGCGAGCAAGCCACCGCCGTTTTGATTGTAGAATAATTCATACTCTTGTTTTTAAGGTTAAAAAGTTTTAATTGTGTAATTTTCATTGCAAAACTAACCAATAACATTGATTCACGCAACAATTACAAATACTATTCCAGTTTTTTTAGTCCCTCCTCTTTTTTTCGAAAAAAATCGCGAAAAAGAATGATTTAGCATCGATAGAAATAGACATTACAGCCTGATAACTAGACTATTGAAAGAACAAATCAAAAAACCCGTTCCGTCACCCGGTGTCAGCGATCTCTGCGCACTTGTCCTGAAGCAAAAGGCGCCAACAATGGGGACCAACCCCGCAAAAAGCTAATGTCCTGCCGAATGGACAGTATCATTTCGTTACCAACGGTGATGATTATCCCAGCCCGGCATAGCGAATAAGGCTTTCCACGCTGTTAGGATCACAAACTGTACCAAAGTAACGGTGGATAATTGTAAACTTTCATGAGGGAGTTGCCGACGGTCGGTTGTAGACAATCTGCTACAAAATGAGCGCACTACATCGCCCATCAGAAAAGGAAATGAATAAGCATGAAGGTTCCGCCGGCCAACAAGGCAGACACGGGTATGGTCAGTACCCAAGCCCACAGCAGGCTAATCGTCACACCCCAACGCACCGCCGAGACACGCTTGACTACCCCCACCCCGATAATCGAACCGGTAATCGTGTGCGTGGTAGACACCGGGATACCGAAGTGCTCCGTAATGCCTAGCGTAATAGCGCCAGCCGTTTCGGCCCCAACTCCCTCCAGGGCGTTGACCTTGGTAATCTTGGTACCCATGGTTTTCACGATCTTCCAGCCACCGCTCATGGTGCCCAGGGCGATGGCGGCGTAACAGGTCAGCGGGATCCACTCGGGCATGTCATCACCTGACTCCAGATAGCCGCCGGCTACCATGGCCACGAAGATAATCCCCATAACCTTCTGCGCATCGTTGCCACCGTGGGCAAAGCTCAGGGCTGCCGAAGACACGAGTTGAAGTTTCTTAAACCACCATTCGGCCACCCGGGGCCGCGCCCGTTTGGATATATTAATAATCAACAGTGTGAGTATGATGGCGATAATCATCCCGATAACGGGGGCGAAGACGATAAAAGAGACGATCTTGAGGGTGGCGACCATGTTTATGGCACCAAAAATATTGTCACCCATGAGCAGGGCATTGGCCATCCCCGCTCCCGCGAATCCGCCAATGAGCGTATGTGACGAACTGGAGGGCACGCCGTAATACCACGTGAAAAGGTTCCAGCTGATGGCTGCGATTAGTCCCGCCAGGATCACTTCAAGCGTGATATATTGCTCTAGCACGGTTTTGGCCACGGTATTTGCTACTTTGTGGTCAGTGAAATAGAAGTAGGCGGCAAAGTTGAACGTGGCTGCCCACAGCACGGCTTGGAACGGCGATAGCACTTTTGTGGAAACAATAGTCGCAATCGAGTTAGCCGCATCGTGGAATCCGTTGATGTAATCAAACGCGATGGCCAAAATAATAACGATTACCAGTAACGTTGTAATCATGCGTGATATAAAGTTGAGAACGTGTCTAGGCGTTCTTGACCAAAATACTTTCAAGCACGTTTGCCACGTCCTCGCAACGATCGGTGGCGGTCTCCATCGAGGACAACACCTCTTTGTACTTGATTAGGCTGATGGCATCCTTTTCAAACTGGAACAAGTCGCCGACGGCTTTATCGAAAATATAGTCGGCTTTATTTTCCACGCTGTTGATGCGTACGCAGGAATCCGTAATGTTGCGGATGTTTTTCAAGTTGCGCAACTCATGCACGGCTTTCGCCACGTCAACCGTCGCTTCCACAATCAGATCCGCCATTTCGAGAATGGGCTCCGTGATCTTCTCCACTTTATACAGGTCCATGCGGTTAGAAGAACCATGGATAAAGTCAGCGACGTCGTCAAGCGAGCTAGCCAACGTATGGATATCCTCGCGGTCAAATGGCGTGATGAAGTTCTTGCCGAGCTCTAGATGAATTTGGTGGGTGATGTCGTCGCACCGGTGTTCGTAGTCCTCGATCTCGCGAAATAGCTTCTTGCGTTCTTCGAGGTCATCGGTATTTACGGCCTCGCGCAATATTTTCGCCATTTCGATCAGATTGTTGCTGATTTGCTCAAAAAGGGGAAAAAACTTCTTGTCTTTCGGAACGAAGTATTGGAAAATGCTGTTGAGCGACATGATCTGTAAAGTTTGTACAAAGGTATAACCTTAATGTTAAGTTTTTGTTAATTCACTGTCGTGAAACACACCGAACCCGAATGCGTTTAAAAAAACGAGATGCCAATCAGTCAGAATGGCATCCCGGAGGATAAAACGATACTTTTGGTGGCGTTAGAATTTCCAGCGGACAAACGCCTCGATGGCTTCGTATTCGGCCATGCCCAATTCATCATATTGCCGCGCTGTCTCGCGCGTCCGTTCCTCGGCCCGCACCCAGAATTCGCGGGCGTCGTCGCCTGGAAATACCGGCAGGTCTTTCTGTGATTGGTGTTTAAAAATCGCGAGTCGCTTGCGCATCACCTCCTTAGGTGACAATGGCACGGCCATTTCGATTTCGTGGATCTCAAACTCGTGCCACGCGCCGCGGTATAACCACAGCCAACAATCCTGTACCCACGACTCGGTCTCCCTCAGCCGCAACAGCGCCTGGTGGATAATGTCGAAGCACACTTTGTGCGTGCCGTGCGGGTCAGCGAAGTCGCCTGCTGCAAAAACCTGGTGCGGCTTGACGCGCTGCAGAAGTTCCATTGTCTGCACAATATCTTCCTCGTAATCCGTTACTTTCTCGAATTTGCCCCGATCGTAGAACGGCAAATTCTGGAAGTGGATATTTACGTCTGGCAAACCCGCAAACCGGGCGCCGGCGATGGCCTCCCCTTTGCGGATCAAGCCTTTTACGATCAGGAGTTCTTCCGTATCGATTTCGTTCGGTTTCTTTTTGCTGATGAAGTTGCGTGCATCATCATACACTTTCTCCAGCCTTTGGGTATCCACGCCTTGGGAGCGCGCAAAGTCGGTAGCAAATTCGATAAAGCGCAAGGCGTCATCATCCCACACGGCGGTATTGCCCGATGTCTGGTAGGCTACGTGCACTTCGTGTCCTTGGTCTGCCAAGCGAATAAACGTCCCGCCCATCGAAATCACGTCATCGTCCGGATGGGGGGAAAAAATAATCGACCGTTTTTTAGCAGGGTCGCGTCGCTCGGGACGCTGGCTATCGTCGGCGTTAGGCTTGCCACCTGGCCATCCGGTTATGGTATGCTGCAATTGGTTGAAAACGTCGATATTGATATGGTAAACAGGGCCTTTTTCCGTCGCGAGTTGGGCCATGCCATTGGCATTATAATCTTCCTCCGTAAGTTTCAAGATTGGCTTCTTGAGCGTTTTGGAAAGCCACACTACGGCTTTTTTGATTGTTTTGCCGTCCCACTCACAGTCTTTAACCAGCCAGGGCGTGTCGAAGCGCGTCAGGGCTGATGCGGCGTCTTGATCAAGCACGAACTCGACGTTATCGGACAACTGCAGGAAGGTAGCAGGCACTTCGGCGGAAAGCTCACCTTCGACGGCCTTTTTGACGATTTCGGCCTTCTTGGCGTTCCACGCCATCAGGATGATTTCACGTGCCTTGAAGATTGTCCCAATGCCCATGGTAATGGCCTTGGTCGGCACATTTTCCTTACCGCCAAAATCACGAGAGGCATCTCGGCGCGTCAAATCGTCGAGGGTGACCAAGCGTGTTCCTGAATTGGGTGCCGATCCGGGCTCGTTGAAACCGATGTGCCCCGTACGGCCGATGCCCAGTAATTGGAGATCGATGCCACCCAACGCTGTTATTTTCTGTTCGTAATCCAGGCAATAATCATGTATTTCTTCCATGGCGAGCGTGCCATCCGGGATATGGATATTATTCCGGTCGATATCGACGTGATTGAAGAGCTTATCGTTCATGAACGTGACATAGCTCTGCACCGCATCCGGCTGCATGGGATAATACTCGTCCAAGTTGAAAGTGACCACATTCTTGAAGCTGAGTCCCTCTTCGCGATGCAGGCGGATCAGCTCATCGTACACGCGCACGGGTGTAGCGCCTGTGGCCAAGCCCAGAACCGCTTGCTGGCCCGTCGCCTGCCGGTCGCGGATGAGGTCGGCGATGCGTTTGGCGACAGCCAAAGACGCCGTTTCTTGATCGGCAAAAACTTTCACGGGTACCTTCTCAAAGCGGGTCTCTTCCAGTAAATTCAATCTAGCCATGGTATGAAATACAGTTTATTAGGTGAAAAGCAAAACTACATATAAAGACTCATTAATCAGCTGCACAGCGCCACTAATTTGCCCATTTGTGCCTCTGCAAGCCATGCAAACGTATGCATGGCGGCTCGCGTCCGCGCCGTTGTGGAGCTACATCCGCCCAGTACGGAAGCGCTCGCCGTACAAAATTGTCAATCCATCAGCCTGCTGATGTCGGTCGTGGGCTTGGGGAGGTTCATGGCCGCAATAGCTGCCCGACACTCATCGACCATTTCCTGCGTCATTTCGTAACGGTAGGGGCCGTAGTCGTCGTACTCGAAACTACCCACCGTGAAAAAACCATATTGATCGAAAAACTCCGTTAAGTCGGTTTGGCTTACTTCGCAGGCCGTCTTGACAAAATTGAGCTGGTAGGGGGCAGGATTCGCCCCACGATCGGACCATCCGCCGCTGCGCGGGCGACGCGCGCCCTGTTCGCGTGCGCCTTGCTGACGAAACGCTTCAAAAAGGTCCGGATAAAAATCGGGATTACCCGCGATGCGGGAGAAATAAAGGTGAAGCTGCCAAAAGGGCACCAGGCGATTAAACACGTCTTCATCCTGCAAATAGCTGATTCGCTGATCGATGATAGATTCACGAGCCTTCCGATAGTTATCCTGTTCAAATATTCGGCTCGGATTCCCGAACGAAGTCGTGACATAGAGAGAGAATACGTTATTGCTCACTTCGCCTAATCCTCCCCAGTTAAAATGCGGGCGGAGCTGGTGCACATGACCCACTTCGTGGCTGAACCCCCAGCACGGGTCGCCCGAGATGACGCGGTCGGGGTCGACGACCAAGGGCATCGCATTAGCTGGATTGGTGCCCATATACGCTACGCCGTCACCATCGCGAAACATGTAATAATTATAGTTGACCCGTGCCAAAATGCGATTGCTGGGGACCTTGTCGTACTTTTCAAGGCCGAGGAGGCGATGCTGGCGGTACACAAGCGTATCATAATTGCTAATCAGCTCCACGCCGCGCCCTGCTGCGTACCGCTTGCAGTCTTCCGCTGGGTAAGCAATCTGGATGTACCTACCTTGCGCGTCGATAATGGGATACACCGCGTTGTCGAGGAGCTTATCCCAATCGTCATCGTTGTGCTTAGTGATGTCGAAATACCCGTTCACGAGGGCTGCCGGAAAATGTACGCTAATGGGCTTGGCCGTCCCGGGCTGGTCGACGTAGTAGTCGATGTAAGCCAAACCATCGAAATCCTTAACCTCGATGAGATTGACGCCGTTTTGCAAGCGGAAGGTACGTTTGTGAATACCCCACCCCGCCGGGTCTTTCGTCGGCTCCATCCCTTCGGGCGCACGCCGGTTCCAGTTAGGAATAACTAGGTTTACCTCTTGGCCTTCCTGGATATCGTCTACCAGCACCACATGCTGGCCGATGGGCAGGTAGATTCCGGTCATGTTTTCGTATTTGCTATACCCGTCGCCAATCATCAACTGGCGGCCCAACGTGGTGGGCGAAAGATAAGCCTCGTATGTTGCGTAGCGATAGGCATCGTCGTAGCTATTAGCCATCAGTTGCTGGGCCACCTCCCGCAACTGTGCATTGCGGATTTGTCGCACGTCCGCAGCCTTCGTACTTCTTTTCAATGACCGGGCCATGGGTGATTCAAAGTGCCGCAGGTCGGCATAAACGGACGCTATATCTTGCGCAGATTGGGCATTGGCCCAGATCGCCGAGAGCAAACACGCCCCTACTAGAAATGACTTTACTTTCGCCATATTTTGTATATATTATTGGTTTGGAAAACGAATGTATATAATTTTTTATCCGCTTGCATCCGCGTTACCTATTGTGAGGCAGAGCAATCGATTGCGAAAAAATGGACAATCGTTTGTGTTTGCTGTCGTATGATTTATTGTAATTCCTGCCATATTTCTCTAAGTTTGCCTCCGTAAGACTCCATCATGAAAGAACAGACCGACGCTATACGCAGGCAATCCGCGCGAACGCCCTCGCGCGAGCACTCCGTACCGCTTTACCTAACCTCCAGTTTCATCTTTGACAGCGCCGAGCAAGGGCGCGCAATCTTTGCTGAAGAGGAGCAGGGTAACGTGTACAGCCGCTACTCGAACCCGAACACCACCGAGCTGATCGACAAGGTCTGCGCCATGGAAGGTGCGGATGCAGGGCTGGTTTTTTCGTCGGGGATGGCCGCGGTGTTCGCTTCATTCGCAGGCTTGCTCAAGAGCGGTGATCACATCGTGTCCTGCCGTGCAATATTCGGTTCCACACACCAGTTGCTTACCAAGCTTTTCCCACGCTGGGGTATTACGACCACCTATGTTGATGCCTCGCGACCAGAAGATTGGGAAAAGGCTATCCAGCCCAATACACGGATGATTTTCTTGGAAACCCCGTCTAATCCTGGCCTCGAACTCGTTGACTTGGAATGGCTCGGTCGGTTTAAAGAGCGTTACCCGCACATTATCCTGAGCGTTGACAATTGCTTCGCTACGCCATACTTGCAAAAGCCCATTCCGTATGGCTTTGACTTGGTTAGCCATTCCGCCACGAAATACATGGACGGCCAAGGGCGTGTACTGGGTGGCGTCGTCGTCGGCAAGCAAGCCTTGATCGATGAATTGATGTTCTTTATGCGCAATACCGGCCCGTCGCTATCGCCATTCAATGCGTGGGTAATTTCCAAGAGCATCGAGACGCTGGGCGTACGGATGGATCGGCATTGCAGCAATGCCCTGCAGGTGGCCGAGACATTGGAACAGCATCCAGAAGTAGACGTGGTACGGTATCCCTTCCTTCCCTCCCACCCGCAATACGAATTGGCTAAGAAACAGATGAAGGCCGGCGGCGGGATCGTCACCTTTGTCGTTAAAGGCGGGTTCGAGCGCGCCAAGCGTTTTTTGGATGCGCTACGCATGGCCTGCATCACGTCGAACCTAGGCGATTCGCGCACGATCGCCACGCACCCAGCCTCCACGACGCACTCCAAGCTCAGTGAAGACGAACGCCTCCAACTCGGCATACAACCGGGCAGCATTCGCATATCGGTGGGACTAGAGGACATCGAAGACATTATCGAGGACATCACCCAAGCGTTGGAAAACAGCAAATAGCACCGTAGCTTTGCGCGGAAATACCCGAGCGAGCGAGCCAACGTGGGCCACGCCTGTACATTCGGGCATCAACGAACCTTTGCCATACGAAACATGAGAAAGAATACCAGACATTTGATCGCGGTTCTGCTAACCTTCGGTTTTTGCGCCACGGTAAGTGCGCAGGAAAACAGACAGGCTGCATATGAAAAGAGCATTGATTTCGTTAAATGCAAGTGCATCGAAGTGATTTACGGCATTAGCCTGACCTGTGAGGCGGACCCGGCAACCGCTCGGGTAGAACAATATGCTGCCAGACACCCCCGTACGGGTAGCCTAATCGGCGAATTGGAACGCCTCAAGCAAAAATCGGCAGAAACGCTGCCCACGGACTCCATCTCCCACCTGCTGGGTACTGCTATCTTTGACGAAGCTAACCAGAGTACGTATCCGCAGATCTATAATTTTTCGGTCAACCGTGGACGAAATACGGATGGCACCCTGACTACATTGCAGACGGCGATCGTCTCGTACGTAGCACAACACGTGCCTGCCGTGATCGATACCACAGCCCAGCCTGCATTGACCGACTCGTTGGTCGAAACGGTGCAACCGGTAGCCCCCCTTCCGGCGACAACTGGTGTCAATGACGAACGGAACGCGACTCCTTCCTCCACAGATTCGTTCTTTTCCTTTCGGGTGAACGTCGGACACCTGCTGCTGGCGGGGTTGGCCATCCTAGTGGGGTGGCTGTTTGTCAATCGACTCAGGCGCGATCATGAGGAGCAACTGCGTGATTTGCAGTTCCGGCTTGAGGGTAAAGCCGATGCCGTTCAGTTGGACAAGGTGGAAACCGAGCTTCGTCACTTCGAAGAAAAACTGGCCGCTGCCCGCAGAAAGCGTCTAGCCGAACAAAAAGCCCGAGCCGGCGCACGGTCCGAAGGAAAAGCACCCGCCGCGGCTGCCAGTCCGCTTCGCGTTGAAAAAATCTTGTATTTGCCCGCTCCTAACGCGGATGGAAGTTTCAGGGTGGCGGACGAATCCACGCAGTTTAGGCCTGCCGTGTCGGTTTATAAATTCAAAATAGACCCGGACAACCCCGATTTGGCGACCTTTTCCTTTCACTCCGATAATATAGGCCTACAACATGCGATCGGACACCCCGCTACCTACATTCGCCCCGTGTGCCAGGAAACCAACCCCGCACATCCAGGAGCCAAGTATGTCGCCACAGACGCACCGGGCATAGCCCAAAAAAAAGGCAACACTTGGGTGGTGGCGCCCCAACAGAAGGCGCGCATCCGTTATGAGTAAGCGTTGACTAACTGCCTCGGCCATGCCCAGACTTGCCACCGTGATCGGCTTCATGTATCTTTAAGCACCCAGCGCTTACGCTCGAGGGCCGCAAACACTTGCGGGTGATTCGTTGTTTAACGTGAAAAGACCATTATGGGGGGATGAAATCGTCCGGCTGCAAGGCGTCAGCAAAGTGTATAAAACCGGAGAAACGACCATCACGGCGTTGGACACCACGGACCTCAGCTTCGCCCTGAACCAGCTCGCCCTAATCATGGGACCATCGGGAAGTGGGAAAACCACCTTGCTCTCCATCTTAGGTTGCGTGATCTATCCGTCCTCAGGCGAGGTTTTCTACCGCGGCAAAAACATCACCCAGCTTGATGAAAACCGACTGGCCGACCTACGGCTGCGCGAGTTTGGCTTTGTATTCCAGCAATTCAACCTGCTCGAGCCCCTAACGGCCCTAGAAAACGTGATGCAGCCCTTGATGTTACAAGGCGCCTCCAAACGGGATGCGCGGGCACGCGCGACACAGGCGCTAGAAGAAGTTGGCCTCGCCAATCGGATGCAAAATCTCCCGAAAAAACTGAGTGGCGGTCAAAAACAGCGCGTTGCCATTGAACGTGCCTTGGTCACCGAGCCGGCCATGATCCTATGCGACGAGCCTACGGCATCCCTAGACGCGAAGAGCGCAGAAGTGATTATGCAGGAACTGCAATCCTTGGCCCGCGAGGGCAAGGCGATCATCATCGTGACGCACGACCTACGGCTGCGCAAGTTTGCCGATCGGGTGATATACGTAGAAGAAGGCAAGGTTATTATGCCGCCGAGCAGGAATTCGAGCGTAAACAAATCCAGCTGCATGAAGCCTGGGCGGTTTTACTAGAGGCCGATTTGGAATTGCGGAGATACGTGGACCTGTCCCAGACACAAACCTTGAGCAGTGGCATAGACGAAATTTTACAATATGCCCAGCACGTGCAAAAACAAAACTACACGTTGCAAACACTGGCGCTGGATCAAGCACGCACAACGGCTCAATACCAGGGGCTGCGCCGGCAATTACTCCCTTCGGTTAGTCTTAACGCCTATTGGGGCGAGCAATATTTCGACAACGACTTCCGTGTTTTTCGGGGCGAGTCTTGGTACGGAAACAGTTTCATCAACGTAGCACTACGCATTCCCATTTCGGCATATCTGACGGCGCAACCTACCCTCCGCCGACTGGGCTTGCAGTCCAAATTAACCGCCTTACAGCTAGACGAAGCGCACCGCGTAGACCGCATAGACCGGGAACAACAGGCCGTGCGGGTCAACGCGGCCTTACAGAAGGTCACGCGACTTCGACGCATCGCGGCGTTGGCCCGTCAGGTAAAGGAGGAAGAGGAAGCTGCTTACCTGGCAGGGCGACTGATGGTCAGCACGTTGAATGAGGCTTCCGCAGCACATATTCAGGCCGAGCGGGACGTCTGGCAAGCGGAATATGAGTGGATTTCCTTGTTGATGGAATAGGGAAAAAGATGAAATGACAAGTATGGAGGCAACACGGATTACCAGACTGAACCGTAATCGGGCTACCCCAATTACCTTCCCCGTGAGTGATTTGGCCGATTTTGACTATACCATGAGAGGTGCCCACCGCCGCCAGCTTTTGTCGTCCTCGAAATAAATCGTATCTTTGCCGCATCGATAGGGGTGCCTTGTTTGTCATCGTCAAACACAAATAAAGGCTGAGATCATACCCATCGTCGCTATTCGCGGCGAGCACCTGATCCGGATAATGCCGGCGTAGGGAAGGTAAGTTAAATAAATAACGCCATTGCGAACCCCTCGTTTTGGTCATGTTTAACTAAAATTTTCACATCAATCCAATGATTAAAAAACTAGTCGCAGCAGTCATGCTCGTGGCCTTTGCCTGTATGGCCTATGCCCAGCAAGTATTAGAAGTTACGGTGGTAGACCCTCAAAACCGGCCACTGCGGGGCGCATCGGTCAAACTAGCTGGAACACTCTATGCTGCCCAAACCGATGCGCGGGGCCAAGCCCGAATTGCGAACCTGCGCGTAGAGGAGTACCTCGTTGAAGTCAGTTTTTTGGGTTATGCTACCCAACGCCAACGTGTGACACTGGCAAACACGCGTTCGCTCTCATTCGTATTGGTGCCCACCAGCCTGCTCGCCGAAGAGGTAATCGTACAGGCCACACGGGCCAGCGAAAACACCGCCACGACCTACAAAAACATTAGCAAGGAAGAAATTGCCAAAAGCAACCTCGGGCAAGACCTGCCATACCTCCTGGACCAAACGCCATCCATGGTTATCACGTCTGACGCGGGTGCTGGCGTGGGGTATACGGGCATGCGAATTCGAGGCAGCGATGCTACGCGGGTGAATATTACCATCAACGGAATACCCTTTAATGATTCCGAAAGCATGGGTGCATTCCTGGTTAACGTGCCTGACCTTGCCTCCTCTATCGACAATGTGCAGATCCAGCGCGGCGTAGGCACCTCAACGAACGGCGCTTCCGCCTTCGGCGCTAGCGTGAACATCCAGACCACCACGCTCAGTGAATTGCCATATGCCGAAATCGACAACGCCATCGGTTCGTACAAGACGATGAAAAACACCATTCGGGTGGGTACAGGTTTGATTGACGACAGATTCAGTTTCGATGGCCGCTTATCGCGCATCGTTAGCGATGGCTATATAGACCGTGCATCGGCGGACATGCACTCCTTCTTCCTAAGCGGCGCGTGGCACGGCAAAAACAGCCTACTGCGGGCAAACATTATCAATGGCAAGGAAAAAACCTATCAAGCTTGGTACGGCACGCCCGAAGCACGTCTCACCGGTGATGTGGAAGGTATGCTCGCGTACGCGGCGGATGACGGGCTCACGCCCGAGGAGACCGAAAACCTACTGAATTCGGACAGAAGGTACAACAAATATTTGTACGACGATGAGACCGATAACTATCACCAAACTCATTACCACTTGCTATTCTCCTCTACGCTGGACAGCCGCTGGTCGCTGAACACGGCCCTGCACTACACACGCGGCGCGGGCTATTACACCCAGTTCCGCGCAAACGACCGCTACTCGCGCTACGGTTTGGAGCCGGTCGAACTCAACGACCAAACCATTGACCGTACAGACTTAGTGCGCAACCGCTGGCTTGACAACTATTTCTACGGCGGAACCTATTCCCTTAACTACCAAAACCGTGGGCTGAACCTCGTATGGGGCGGTGCGTATAACCGCTACGAAGGGGCACATTTTGGTGACATTACCTGGGCCCAGTATCCCCTGTTTGCGCCTGCGCAATATACACCGAACGGAGACGGCTCGTTCAATGAGCTGTATCGCTATTATGACAATGACGCGGTGAAGACGGATTTCAATACGTACCTAAAAGCCGACTATCAGGTTGATGACCTACTTGTGTTTGCGGACGTCCAATACCGACACATTGGCTACGACATCGCTGGGGTAGATAACAACCAGTGGCTACTGGACCAGTCAGCCAAGTTTGATTTCTTCAATCCAAAATTGGGCCTCACTTACCAACTTTCGTCCGCCTCAAACGTATATGCTTCCTTCGCTGTTGCCAACAAGGAGCCTGTGCGCAGCGACTTCACCGACTGGCCGACCGATCAAGCACCCAAGCCGGAACGCCTGCATAATGTCGAGGCCGGCTATCGGATTCGCGCCCAGTCATTTAATATCGGAGTCAATGGCTTTGCCATGTTGTACAAAAACCAGTTGGTCCTGACCGGTCAATTAAACGACGTAGGCGCAGCGCTCCGGCGCAACGTGGAAAACAGCTACCGCATTGGCGTCGAGCTAGATGGTCGTTGGCGTCCCGTTGAACCGCTTACTTGGTCGGTGACGTTTGCCTTTAGTGAGAACAAAATCAAGGATTTTGTGGAGGTGGTAGGCGATCGTGAGAACCACTACGCCAGCACAGACATTTCTTTCTCGCCACGCGTAGTGGCGTCGAGCGAGCTAAGCTACAAACCCTGGGCACCCGTGGAACTGGCTTTAGTAAGTAAGTACGTATCGCGCCAATTCCTGGACAATACCGGAAATCCCGGCCGAAGCATCGATGCATTCTTTGTCAACAACTTGCGACTTGCGTACAATAGGCCGATCGGGAAGCTCAAAAACCTGGGAGTGACCGTGCTCGTCAACAACCTGTTTAACGAGAAATACTCTGCTAACGGTTATACGTGGGGCTATTACCTTTCGGATACGGATCGCGTCGATTACAATTTCTACTACCCCCAAGCGGAGACAAATTTTATGCTGGGGCTGAACTTGAAATTCTAGGTTAAGTTTTTTTTCCCCTTTTATGCAGCGTGGTTTGGCAAGTAGCCGACCACGCTTTTTATTTGCGAGCGAAGTCGATTTTCGCGCATCTTCATCACGCATTACGTCCTTCAGGATTTTGCGCTGTCGCATATTTCTGCATATTCGCTATCTTGCAGCCATGAGAGCAGTAATCCAACGGGTAACTTCGGCATCTTGTACCGTAGACAAAACGGTGACCGGCGCTATCGACCACGGTTTTCTAGTATTATTGGGCGTGGGGGAATCCGATACGGATGAAGACGTACAATGGCTGGCACAAAAAATCATCAACCTTCGCGTCTTCGGCGACGACCAAGGGCTGATGAATAGATCCATACACGATATCGGCGGCAACATCCTACTAATTTCGCAATTCACGCTGCACGCACTCACGAAGAAAGGAAATCGCCCATCCTTTATCCGCGCCGCCAAGCCCGACAAGGCCTTGCCGCTATATGAAGCCGTGGTGGCGAAACTTTCGGAGCTCTTGGGACGTCCCGTCGTCACGGGCATATTCGGGGCGGACATGAAAATCAGCCTCGTCAACGACGGGCCAGTCACCATCATCATGGATACCCACGATAAGGACAATCATTAAAACGGAACATCAGATTTCATAACTCACCACCCACTAACCATGACTATCCAAGAAGCCCAACAAATTGTCGACAACTGGATCAACACCACCGGCGTCCGTTATTTCAACGAGCTCACGAACACGGCTATCCTGATGGAAGAAGTGGGCGAAGTGGCGCGTATTATGGCTCGCAAGTACGGAGAGCAATCGTTTAAGAAATCGGATGAAGTGGCTGACTTGGCCGATGAAATGGCAGACGTGCTGTTTGTGTTGCTCTGCCTCGCCAACCAAACGGGCGTCAACCTGACGGAGGCTTTGGAGAAAAACCTCACCAAGAAAACCGTGCGCGACGCGCAACGTCACCAAAACAATGACAAGCTAAAGGGCTGATCCGCGGCCGTGTCGCTGCCGCCGAAATCAGTTTGTGTCATCCATAACGCCACATTGAAACGATGAACGCTTACGAAATCTTTTCCTTCGGCCTCTACGGTATTCTGATGGTGCTTATCGGCCTCTATGGATATCGTAAATCCACGAGCAATGCAGAGGAGTTTCTGATCGGTGGCCGCAAGATGGGAGCCTTCGTGACAGCCTTATCGGCAGGCGCGTCCGACATGAGCGGCTGGCTGCTAATGGGGCTACCGGGGGCCGTGTATGCGATGGGCCTATCCGGATCATGGATCGTCATCGGCTTGACCATCGGCGCGTATCTCAATTATTGGTTGGTGGCGCCACGCCTTCGCATCTATACGGAGCTGGCCAAAAACGCCATTACGCTACCGGTGTTTTTTGAAAATCGCTTCCATGATCGGACCCAACTGCTCAAGCTGGTATCCTCGGTATTGATTTTGGTGTTTTTCACCTTGTATACCTCGGCTGGCATGGTCGCTGGAGGCCGGCTGTTTGAATCTGCGTTTGGTCTCGACTACTCGGTCGGCCTTTGGACCACGTCGCTGGTCGTCGTTTTTTACACATTCCTCGGTGGTTTTATGGCGGTGAGCCTGACCGACGTCGTCCAAGGGACAATCATGTTCCTCGCCTTGCTGGTCGTTCCCACGGTCGTGGTGTCTCTCATCGGGGGCGTAGGCGAGGCTGTATCGACCGTTAGGGTTAAGGATCCAAATTACCTCGACCTTTGGCAGGGCGCAACCACCTTGTCCGTGATTTCGCTGCTGGCCTGGGGATTAGGCTATTTCGGGCAACCCCATATATTAGTACGCTTCATGGCCATTGACAGTGTGCACAACCTCAAGCGTGCGCGCCGTATCGGTATGGGATGGATGATCGCGACAGTGTCCGGGGCGTTGCTGGTGGGTTTCTTCGGCATTGCCTACCTGCAACAGTTTGACACCGAAACCATGCATGCGTTTGACGCCTCCCGGGGTATGGCCGAGACCATCTTCATCTACTTATCCCGCTCGCTTTTCCACCCCATCATTGGTGGATTATTGCTTTCTGCTATTTTGGCTGCCATAATGAGTACGGTCTCCTCGCAACTGCTTGTCACCTCAAGCGCGATGACCGAAGACATCTACCGTACGTTTTTCACGCGTCATGCGACGCCCGACAATACACTTGCCATGAGCCGCCTATCCGTGGTTGTCGTTGCAATCGTTTCTTTCCTGCTAGCCATCGACCCGCACGAGAGCATTCTCAACCTTGTCGGCAACGCCTGGGCGGGCTTTGGCGCCTCCTTCGGTCCGTTGGTCATTCTATCATTGATGTGGAAGCGCACTACCGCCACCGGAGCCCTAGCGGGCATGGTCGTTGGTGGCGCCACCGTGTTGCTGTGGGTGTATTTACCACATGGCTACAAGGAGGTGTACGAAATTATCCCCGGCTTTGCGCTAAGTATGCTCACGACTATTGTCGTATCGTTGCTCTCCTCACCTCCCGCAGAAGCGATTAAGGGGGAGTTTGAGGCGGTGCGAAAAAAGCTGGCACAGCGGTAATATCAGCAAAAACTTAATCGGGATTCGAGTCGTGGCACCGACGAAAGGGAGATTAAGCGCCTGTGTAAAGTCCGACAGATCCCGAGAAGTTTTGCATTTTTCCTCTCTTCGCGTATCCTACGCTACAATTTATGGATAGCCTTTGGACAGGGAACTTGCTGGGGCCAACCATCCTGGGACTGCGGTATCTCCGCAATCATACGGTTTACG
This sequence comes from uncultured Sphingobacteriaceae bacterium, assembly GCA_964423925.1. Lineage (GTDB taxonomy): Bacteria > Bacteroidota > Bacteroidia > Sphingobacteriales > Sphingobacteriaceae > CAYRGQ01. Next base: position 26,869 of record CAYRGQ010000032.1, read on the forward strand.
GTATTGGTGATTGTCATCGAGCCAGACAATGCGGTGCTCACTATCTCGTCGCGACATCCCGGTATTACCGATAGGGCAAATTCCGGGAAACGAATCTTCTAAAACGTAATCCGGCAAATCGCGCTCATACAAGGCCACCTCATCGATGGCAACGTGCTGAAGCGATTTGCCGGTTATACACTGCCTACGCCCGACGCGGACTAGTTCTCGAAGCGTCCGTACAGCTTACCGATGCGGAAGAGCACTGCTTGGATATCACGGCTCTGCAAGAACAAGCTCGTCTGCAACAAGGCTTGCTTGCTACCGGTATTGTCTCTACGGATAAAGTTTAGCTGTCGCTCAAAATTGGTGTTGATGTACTCGCGGATTCGGTTGCGTTCCGCGCGCAACTTACTAACGTCCGGTCCCTGTTCGTCGTTTTTCAACTCATCGACCACGCGGGCGAAAAACTCGTTCATCATCACGTTCAGCGTGTCTACAATTTCGAGGAACTTGGGGTGCAACGGCTGGTGAAGGTTCTCAAAATACTGCAAACTTTCCGCACTTAAGAAATTCGCAGACTGGATCAAGTCTTGCAGCAAATCCGTACTGTGGACCACCACTTGCGATGATTTCTGATCATCAGCGTGCAACTCGCGGATAGCACGCAAGCTCTTGCGCTTGAGCTTGCTCGTGTATTGCGTGAGTTCCGCTAGCTCCTTATTGGTTTTCTTCAGCAATGAAATTTTATTGTCGCTAATACCATGGAGGATGTTGCTATACTGTTGCGACAGGTCGATCAACACGGAAACGACCATCTTCTTGCTACGTACATACACGTCCAAATCAGGCGTGTCCAACATGCTCAACTTGCTTTTCTCCGTCTTGGCGAGCTTCTCCTTTTTCGCGAAACTAACATGTGAAACGATAACATAAAGCACCACAACACCCATCAATATGAGCGATCCTATCACGCCGCCCTTGTAAATAATCAAAGCAAATATGGCGGACACGCTGAATGCGATAAGCGCGGTGATGAACCACCCCCCGATGACGCTCAAAACGCCGGCCACGCGGTACACGGCTGTCTCGCGGCCCCAAGCACGGTCGGCCAAGGAAGAACCCATGGCCACCATAAACGTAACGTAGGTGGTGGACAGCGGCAACTTCTGCGAAGTCGCCCACGCGATTAGTAACGATGCTACCACCAGGTTAACCGAGGCCCTCACCAAGTCAAACGCCGGTTGATTGTCGGCCACTAACGTGGCTTGGCGCAACTTTTCCTTTTCGAAACTAATGTTATAGCGGCGAGACACATTGCGTGGGATAAATGCCGAAAACAAGTTGCCTAGCAGAAACGAAGACTTCACCACGCTCCGCGATACCGCATTCGGCCTGAATTTCTCGTCCTCCTCATCGCCCTGGCGGCTCAGGCTAACCTCCGTCTCGGTCACCTTGCGAGCTTTTGAGTTCAGCCAAATCGTCGCGGCCATTAACAAGCCCGCCACGGCAAGCATATAGTTTGGCACAAAAATGTCTTCGCTGGCCAGAAACGTTTGATAGAGTTGGTCGGCCGGTACGCCGCTGCCTACCCAGTTATGGTACGCCATCAACCCCGTAATCGGCACGCCGATGAAGTTGACCATATCGTTGCCTGCAAATGCCATTGCGAGCGAAAACGTACCCGTTAACACGACGATCTTCAGCGGATTGACCTTATACGCCCGTTGCAGGAAAAGACAAATTACGAAGGCAAAAACGAAAATAGCGATCATCACCGTGACGGTATTCGCCATAATCCAAGCAATGAACGATCCGCTGAAGAGGGTAGTACCCTTCAAGCCCTTGATCAACAAAAAATAAATAATAGCGGTGATGCCCATGCCCGAGAACAGGGCACCAAGCTGCGCTAGACGCTTTTCGTGCTGGAAGGTAAACGCCAGCCGGCAAAAATACTGTACGAGTATCCCGGCTGTGAAGGCAATCAATATCGACAGGAATATCCCCGATATGATGGAGAATGTGCTTTCGATGTTGATGTATTTTAGGCTTTCGCCAATCGATTCGTGCTTATCTGCGGTGAACAGCAAGCCGACCATCAGGGCGGCGCCCAATAGTTCGAAGACAATGGATACGGTGGTGGATGTGGGTAAGCCAAGTGTATTGAACACGTCGAGCAGCACGATATCCGTCAGCATAACCGCCAAGAATATCCACATGACCTTGTCAAACGTAAAGTATTCGGGATGGAAAATCCCCTTACGGGCGATTTCCATCATGCCACTCGAGAAGAACGACCCCGCGATGATACCCAACGCGGCCAGCAGGATAATCGTCTTGAACGGCGCTACCTTACTGCCGATTGCCGAGTTTAGGAAGTTGACAGCATCATTACTGACCCCGACAATCAAATCGCCTATCGCCAAAACCAGCAATACAACGATGAGGAAAAGAAACCAATCCATAGTATCCGATTAAACTGCAAAAGTCAAATTTATCCATTAATACAACATGTCTGTTATATTAAGTTTATGTTAAGAGAATATTACTCACATGTGGTTCTCATATTCCGAGCAGTTGGTTTGCAACAAGGTTTAGACACCGTTTAGACAGCGCACTGTTTCCTCTGGCTGCCCAGCTTTTTTTGAAATTCGTATATTAGCCCCTTCACGAAGCCCCCGTAACCGAAAAATCCAATACATGGATCATGTGATACAAACCCTCAACGACATACTCTGGAGCGACGCACTGATTTATCTATGTTTGGCTACCGGCATTTATTTTTCTATCGCCACCCGTTTTTTACAGCTAACGAACTTTCGCAGCATGGTTAGGCTGCTAGTATCTGGTTCAGCATCCAATAAAGGTGTTTCTTCTTTTCAGGCCTTTGCTATTGCCCTATCTGGTCGCATCGGCACCGGCAATATTGCTGGTGTAGCTACTGCCATTGCGATGGGAGGCCCTGGCGCTGTCTTTTGGATGTGGATTATTGCGTTCTTAGGCAGTGCTTCGGCATTTGTTGAGGCAACCTTGGGCCAGATCTATAAAGAAGTAAAGGACGGTCAATACCGAGGAGGTCCTGCATTCTACATAGAGAAGGGATTGGGAATACGTTGGTATGCAGTCCTATTTGCCGTAGCAACTATTATAGGGACGGCGATATTCCTACCCGGCGTGCAGAGCAACAGTATTGCCTTGAGCAGCGAAAACGCTTTTTCGATTCCGCCGCATTACACCGGTATTGGCTTAGTTATTTTCTTAGGTCTCATCATCATCGGCGGCGTCAAGCGTATCGCGAAAGTCGCACAAGTCGTCGTTCCGTTCATGGCGGGAGGTTACGTCTTGCTGGCATTGCTCATCATAGGCCTAAACATTAGCGAAGTACCTGCTGGCATCAAACTGATCGTCCGCTCGGCCTTTAATCTCGAGCCCGCGTTCAGCGGGCTTTTCGGCATGGCAGTCGCCTGGGGTGTAAAACGCGGCATCTATTCGAACGAGGCCGGACAGGGCACGGCTCCTCACGCGGCCGCCGCCGCTGAAGTAAGCCACCCTGCAAAACAGGGGTTCGTACAGGCGTTTTCCGTATACGTGGATACCCTGTTCGTGTGCACCGCGACTGCGTTAATGATCTTATTTACGGGCAGCTTTAATGTGTATGCGCCCAGCGGTGGCTTCTTTGTCGAAAACCTCTCGGGGGCTAAAATTGGCCCAGTATACACCCAGGAAGCCATCGCGCATCACTTTCCGCTCTTGGGCGCCCCTGCCGTCGCCATTGCCTTGTTGTTTTTTGCCTTCACGACGATTTTAGCCTACTATTACATGGCCGAAACAAACCTCAGCTACCTGGATCGGCAAGGACGCCATAAGTGGGCAATTTGGGCTCTCCGAGTGGCAATTCTAATCGCCACCTATTATGGCACTATCCGAACAGCGGAGCTCGCATGGGTCTTCGGCGACATCGGAGTGGGGATGATGGCTTGGCTCAACGTAATCGCTATTCTCTTACTCCGAAAGCCAGCCCTGCGCGCGCTCAACGACTACCGCAAGCAAAAGCGAACCGGAAGAGATCCCGTTTTCCGCCCTAGTGACCTCGGCATTCATGGGGCCGACTTCTGGGAGCAACCAAATGTGCCACCCGATCGAGACATTCATCATCCCTGAGGGATTAGCAATCCGGCGCGGAATACAACAACGACACCCGATATTATCGTTTATTTTCACGATTTATTTGTCCAACACCGGGGTATTGAGTACTTTTGAGGATGCACGTTATGTCTCTCATTTCCCCGATCAAACGATTCTTATTTTCTTCCACGGGCCCCGGAATTATTCTCATGGCCTGCGTGGCAATTTCCTTAATTATTGCAAACTCGTCCCTTGGCCAACCCTATGAAGAGCTTTTGGCGACGGAGGTCGGCCACCACTCTGAGGCCGTACACCTTCGATACTCCGTATTGCTGTGGATCAACGATGGCCTGATGGCCATTTTCTTTCTATTGGTAGGGCTGGAAATTAAACGAGAACTCGTACAAGGGGACTTATCCTCTCCGAAAAAAGCCACCTTACCGGTTTTTGCGGCGTTGGGCGGAGTTTTATTTCCCGCGTTGATTTACACCCTTTTCAACCAGGGACTCCCCACTTCTGAAGGCTGGGCCATCCCCATGGCTACGGATATCGCTTTTGCCCTGGCGGTCATTACCATGCTGGGCCGTAGCGTCCCCCTATCGCTTAAAATATTTCTTGCCGCTTTGGCCATCGTCGATGATTTGGTGGCCATCTTAATGATTGCCGTCTTTTACTCATCCGAACTGCAATTGACGTATCTCTACTATGCGGGTGGCATATATGCTCTGTTGTTGGTTTTCAACCGCCTGGGCGTACAATCGATTTGGGCATACCTTCTCCCAGGGCTTTTCATATGGTATTTCATCCATCATTCGGGCATACACGCGACGATTGCGGGGGTACTCACCGCACTGGCGCTCCCCACCAAAAGCCGCCACGCGGATACAGAGTCTCCCTTGGTTAAGCTGGAACACGCGCTGATGCGTCCCGTCAATCTATTAATCATGCCCATATTTGCGCTCGCCAACACCAATATCGAATTCGAATCCGGTATGTTGGCAGGCTTAGTGACGCCCTTAGGACTTGGAATTATTTTAGGCCTTTTTCTAGGCAAACCGATTGGCATTTTCTTGCTCTCTTGGTTATCGGTGAAACTCGGCCTTTCGAGCATGCCAAAAGGTGCCGGATGGTGGCACGTAATCGGTGTCGGCATGTTAGCAGGAATTGGCTTCACCATGTCCATCTTTATTGCTATATTATCGTTCACCGGACAAGAGTTGACGCTCGCGGAAGCCAAGTTTTCCATTTTAACGGCGTCGCTATTATCGGGGACTTGTGGCTCGCTTATGCTCAAGGCCGTGTCGTCCCGAAACGGACAAGATGGCGAAACAGTTGCGAAACAATCCGAAGCATTAAACTAAGAAAAATATGACGATTCTTTGTCCTACAGACTTCTCCGCTACCGCATTAACCGCGTGTAAACTCGCCCTACGTATCGCCACCAAACAGGAGTACCGTGTACACTTACTCCACGCCTATGCACCCTTCCGATCCGCATTCCAAGGAGATCTCGTTAATGCCGCTGACCAAGAACGGGCTTTACAAGAGGCACAAAAAGCGATGGACGCCTTTATACAAGCATTGGGCTTAGATGCGGAAAGTACCGCCTTGACAACCAGCTTATCAGAAAACGATTTAATAGACGCCATAGACCACTACACTGCGCACACTTCTACAGCCCTCATCGTCATGGGGACGGAAGGTGCCAAGGGCGCGGCGGGATTTTTAGCGGGATCAAACGCGTACCATATTGCAAAGGAGTCCGATGTGCCTTTGCTTATCGTACCAGAGAACGCCGTCCTCCCAGAATCTGGCCGGTCGGTGTTTTTTACAGATTACCAAGCTGGCGATGAAATTGTGCTTAGCACGTTACGACAGATTTTCGGCGATGAGGCAGCCGCGGGTTGTACGCTCGTGCATATCACCTCCGATGAGCATCCCGACAATATTACTACCGAAGAGGCCAAGCTCTTGGAATGGAAACAGCGCCTTGAGGAGGCGGTAGCTATAAAAGGTCTTCGCACAAAGATCGTCTCCGACGAGGAACACATAGACACTGTAAATGATGTGTTGGAAATCTCAGAAGCTGACTTAGCACTACTAACAGTAGTTGACGGACGCAACTTCTTTGAACGACTAACGAAAAAAAGCCTTGCTAAGGCGGTCATACTTAACCCCACAACGCCCATCTTGCTGGTAAAGCAAAACAAATGACAAGAATCAAGCTGAGGCGGGCATGGAAGGAGAAAAAAATAAAAAGACCATTTCACAGGAACTAGCGTCGCTTATTCGATCTGGGTTCAGTAGTTTCGGGGCGTGGTTAAAACCCTCCCCAGATGACCACTGGAGCTTACAAAGCTTGAAAATATTAGCAAAAATTCCTGTTGTCCTGCTGGCGGTGGCTTTATCGCCTTTGCTCTTGGTGGTGTTGCTGCTGGTCTTCCTCATTGCGCTATGACCTCGCGCATCCAAATTGGCATTTTACTAAAGCCTTGGTTTTTGCTATTTGTATTTGTGGGCCTTGCACATCAATTTTTACAGAAAGTGCTCGAACTGAATTTGCCCATAGCTGACGCCTATTTAGACCCACTTTTGCTCTTGCCAATCGTTCTTCAACTCATGCTATGGGAACGCCGCGTGATATTCCGAGCTCCACCCGATTACGAATTGGAATGGTGGCGAGTGGCGGCACTCTTCCTAATTGTTTCGGTTGTAGCGGAGATCGCCTTTCCTTTGTTGAGCAATAAATTCACCGCCGACCCCTATGACGTAGTATGCTACGGGTTGGGGGCAGGCTTATACTATTGGATACGAAAAATCCGATTGCACCCTATTATTCCTCCGGCAGCTCGCTGATCTTTGTTTAACCGGCAGAATATCACCACCTCATCATCGGGATCCTTGGGCGTCAATAGACGGACCATCAGCTTATCGACACTAGATAACATAAAACAAAAAAAGCTGCCAAGATATCCTGACAGCTTTTTATCGTTCGCTAGGAATCCGCTACGGACTTCCTAAGCGTCGTCTCAAATACGGGGTTACGGGGTCACCGTAATACCTAACTTCGTTTTTACTTGATTGGTCAAATCATCACCACCTTGGAAATAAGGAATGTTGGTGTTCGCAATATCAAATACATACGCGTAGCCGAGCTCCTTAGCCACGTTCTGTACAGCCGTGCCCGCTTTTTGGTAAATGGGCGTCAGCAGCTCCTCCTCCTTCTTGCGCAGCTCCTCTTCCGCTAGCTGTTGGTTCTCTTCAATACGCTGTTGGATATCCTGAAGCTGAATGCTCAGTGTTTGGATTTGGGCATCGATAGAGTCCTTATTGGCTTCGCTACGGTTCAGGTACTTTTGCTGAGCATCGTTTTGCAAGCGCTGAAACTCAGCGAACATCGATTGCAATTCAGCCTGCTTGGCACGGGATAACGTGTCCAATTCCGTACTTGCGCTCACGAACTCGGGCATCGACTGGATGATATCCGCCGAATTCACGTGCCCGATCTTTTGTTGGGCACTCACCATTCCCACCGACAATAAGGCAACTGCCATCACCGCGATACCTTTAATCCAATTTTTCATCTTAATATTCATTTTCAATTATGTGTGTAGGTTTTTTTTGTATACGTTTTAGATTACAGCGTCCGCACAAATCCGCCCGCAGGTTAATTTTCCGCCAATGACGGGTCGGGCTTGTAGCCTAGGCGGGTAATGATATCGTCACTTTTGTCTAGGCGTGGGTTGGCGTAGAGAAACATGACTTCGCTCCCTTTGTCGAAAATAATATCCAGTCCCTGGTCGGCCGCCACCCCTTGGATGGCTTGCGCCACGCGTTCCTGTATGGGCTGTACGAGCGCCACGCGTTGCTCGAACAGCTCCCCTTCAAAACCGAACTTCTCACGTTGGAAATCCCGCGCCTCGCGTTCTTTGGTGACGATTTCATCCTCGCGCTTGCGCCGCATCTCCTCACTCAGCAACACTTGGTCGTCCTGATAGGCCCGATACAGTTTCTCGATCTCGGCAAAGCGGTTATCCACTTCCTCCTGCCACTGCACGGAGAGGGCATCTAACTTCTTTTGCGCAGCGAGGTATTCGGGGATATGGCGTAGTATATATTCGGAGTCGACATACGCGAAGCGTTGAGCCGAAGCGGTGGTCGCCAGCATCAGCAGCGCGACTATCCAAATAAAACTTCTGGTCTTCATAATCTTGCTATTTAAATTCGAACTGGTTTAGTCAGTGCAAAAGTAATTCCAATTTTTTGATTTCCCACGATGTTACTAAAAACCGCCCATCTGCTGGATGATGCTGAACGTGAAGTTCTGCCTCCACTGGCTTGATGGCAATCCGGGGATCGGGTCGAAGGCATGTCCATAGTCGATGCCTAGCATACCGAAGATCGGCAAGAAAATCCGTGCGCCTACACCCACCGTGCGACGAACCTTGAAGGGGTTGAAATCGCGGAAACGGTTCCACGTATTACCGCCCTCGGCAAAGGCCAGCGCAAAGACAGTTGCCTGCTCGTTGAGCATAATCGGATGACGCAACTCAATCTGGTATTTGTTGTAGATGGGGCTACCCGAATCGCGCGCCCGGCCGATATCGGCACCTTCCGGTATAATCATATTGTTGGCGTACCCGCGCATCCCGATGATCTCCGAGCCCTGCAGGAAGTCGAAACCCATCATACCGTCGCCACCCAGCCGGAAACGCTCGAATGCGGAGGGGCCCGTGATACTGCTGTACTGACCGAGGAATCCAAACTGCGCTTGGGTCTTCAACACCAAGTCGCCAGCAATCCGGATATACCACTGCGAATCAAACTTCCACTTGTGGTATTCCGTCCAACGATAGCGCTCTGCATCGGGTGCCGTATTGTAGTTCAGCTTATTGAACAACGAATAAGGTGGCGTCGCCTGGATAGTCAAGCGGATATGCGAGCCGGATTTTGGATAAATCGGCGCGTCCACCGAGTTCCGGCTGAGCTCCTGCGTCAAGTTGATGTTGTACGAAGTACCCGTATCAAACAAGAAGTTTCTCCAGTTTTGAAGTTTGTATTGCTGGAAGCCGAGCGAGTAGTTCAACTGGAAATAGTTGTCGGGCCACTGCAAGCGACGACCCAAGCTCACCGTCACCCCGTTCATCCGAATGCGCTGCATGTCTTCGTCCGGCACAGTCTGCCGACCGGTCCAGGGGTTAAAACCATAAGAAGACTGCGACGTAAACGCGCTAATACCAAAGTAAATAGGCTTATTGCCTCCTAGCCATGGTTCGGAAAATGAGAAACTGTACGACTGGTACTGTTTACCGCTGGTTTGGCCGCGAAGGCTGAGGCGCTGGCCATCACCGCGGGGCAGTGGCCGCCATGCCGACTTGTCAAACAAGTTACGTGTCGAGAAGTTATTAAAGTTAAGTCCTACGGTACCGATAACCTGCCCTGCGCCAAAACCACCCGAAAGTTCCACTTGATCGGAAGGCTTCTCCACCACCGTGTACTCGATATCCACCGTGCCGTCTGCATGGTTTAGGTTTGTCGGAGTAGGTTGGGTTTGTTGCTCGTCAAAGTTACCCAAGCTGGTGATCTCGCGCGTGCTTCGCATCAACATGGTTTTCGAGAACTTCTGCCCCGGTTTGGTATAGATCGACCGCATCAATACGCGATCGTTGGTGACGTCGTTGCCTTTCAGGATAATATTGTTGACGGTAAACTGCGCACCTTCATAAATCCGCAAATCGAGGTCAATGGTGTCATTATAGATGCGAGTCTGCACCGGATCGACGGTAAAAGTCAGGTAACCATCATCGAGATACAGGGTGCTGATATCGTCGTTCTGCCTTGACGGACCCATCAGCTTGGTGATGAGCTTCTCCTCGCTAAAGACATCACCTTTCTCGATACCTAGCAGCATGTTGAGTATGGAATCCTGATAGCGGGCATTTCCTTGCCAATTGATGTTTCCAAAATAATATTGCGGCCCTTCGTACAAAGCGATGTCGACCAGCACGTTGCGATCGTCATAGCGCGAAACGCTGTCGCTGAGTATTTCCGCATCGCGATAGCCGCGATCATGCAACTTCGCGATCAGGTTATCCTTAGCTTCTTGATATTTTTCTTCCTTAAATTTACCGGGCCCCCAGAAACGCCACCAATCGCGCTGGCGGACACCTTTGAAAAATTTGCGCAATTGCCGGTCTGAAAACTTCTCGTTCCCCTCAAAATTGATTCGATGCGCACGGACTTTGCGATTACGGTCAACAACGACTTTCAATATCTGGTTGTTGAGCTGCGTGGTATCGCGTACGGCCGTGATATTGATATCCGGATAAAGGAAGGATTTTTCGGCCAGGTAGCGCCGAATGGTGTTCCGTGTGGTGTTATAGAGGTTTTGGTTAACGATCCTACCCGTATTCTCATTGAGGCGCTTGCGTACTTCGTCGGTTTGCGTCTTGCTCAGGCCTTCAATATCGATGCGGGTAAGGCGCGGCTGCTCCACTACATGGATATTAAAGAAAATAGAATCGCCACTGATGCGGTCGGCATAGAGCTGCACGTCGTCAAACAACCCTTGGTCCATTAAGTTCTTCACCACATTGGAGGTTGCCTCGCTGGGCACCTCGATGCGGGCACCCACCACTAACCGAGAAATCGTAATCAGAACATCGTTTTCCAAATACTCAGTGCCGCTGATGGAGACTCCTCCGATAATGTACGACTGCGGATCCAAGTAGCTGATCTCATCCGTGGCTCCGATCCGTACGCCTTGCTGGGAGAAACCCGCCGTGGCTAACGCCGCTACTAATACTATGGTAAAAACTAAACGCTTCATCTAATATATTTGTCGCTGCTAAAGTACAGCATACAGTTGTTAATTTTTGTTAAATGACATTTTTTAACGCCTCGTACCGCCGCGCCGACTGAAAAACCCGCCCGGAACCGTCACTGTCACGTCGGACTACTTGCCCAATTGTTCACTGGTTTGCCCAAAACGCCGTTCGCGCCCTTGATAGTCGACAATGGCCTCAAAAAGGTCCTGACGCCGAAATTCCGGCCACATTTTGTCGGTAAAGTACAGCTCGGCATAGGCCAGCTGCCACAACAGGTAGTTGCTGATGCGCATTTCACCACTGGTGCGCACCATCAACTCGGGGTCAGGCATGCCCGCCGTCGCCAATCGATTGGCAAACGCTTCCTCATTGATATCTTCAGGGGCAATCAGGCCCTCTTTGGCTTGATGCGCCAAGGCCTTAGCCGCCTGCACGATTTCCCAGCGGGCGCTATAGCTGAGTGCCAAGGTCAAGGTCGTGTTCGTATTGCCCGCAGTTTTGGCAATGGCCTCGTGCAACTCGCGCTCGCAACGCGGGGGCAACATCGACAGGTCGCCAATGGCGTTGAGGCGGACGCCGTTATCCATCAGCGTTTTGGTTTCTTTGTGAATCGTTTGCACAAGCAACTCCATCAAGGCCGATACCTCGAGTTTGGGGCGGTTCCAATTCTCGGTAGAAAACGCATATAGCGTCAAGTACTTAACCCCAATCTCGACCGCTCCTTCGACTGTGTCACGCACGGCCTTCACCCCATTTTGGTGGCCGAATACGCGCAATTTGCCCCGCTCTTTGGCCCACCGTCCATTACCATCCATTATGATAGCGACGTGTTGCGGCAGCCTTGATTTATCTATCTTGTCCCTGATCTCCATTGAATTTGGGTGCAAAACTAAGAATTAATTGCGCCATTCAGGGCAGCCCCCCTTGAATATTGTATAAGAAATGGTAAACCCAGCCGTCATATAGGAGTCGTACGGACGGCCGTCGCCCTGTTCCAGCCGATTACCGGCGTTTTGCGGCTGCATCCCGCTCACCGCATCCAGGTAGTCTGTAAAGGTCTGTCGATAGCCAACCTCTACCCCTATGGTCCACTGTCCCCGCAGGTTGTATTTAAATCCGGCGCCGAAAGGGATGCTGAGCGGGAAGTTATTTCCGGTCAAACTGCTGTGTTCGTAACTATCCCATTCGTCTTCGGGGTTCGTCCAACGTGAATCATAATCGATATATCCGATGCCCGCAAAGAGATAGGGGGTATAAGAAACACGCCCCCGTTGGGGCAAGAATCGAAAAAAATTAAAATCGACGAGCAACGCGGCTTCCGCCACGTGGCCCGAAAAATTCAGTCCACGCAAACGGCGTTGAGCCACCGACGAATGTCGATCATCGGCGTGTATGCGGGAATAGGAAAGGTTTGCACGGACTCCCCAAGTAGCGCTTAGGTTATATTTTCCGGAGAGCGCCACGCCTGCGTCGTTGTAGGCGAAGGGATTTTCGGGGTTTAGGTCGCCCATATAGCCGGACGCGCCGACGAATGCGCCGATTTCCCAATCCTGGGCACTCGCCTTTGGGAAAAGCAGCAGCATGCATACAGCCACAAAAAGCATTCTCACGCGCACGGTATATTGTTATCGTTTGAGCCGGGGCAAAGATACGACAATTGGGCAAATAATGGCTTCAAACGGCTCAAACTTCGAGGCTTAATAGTTTCTGGCATCAAGTCCCCACAGCAACTTGTGACGTAGCGTGGAGAAAAAACTGTCGTTCTTAAGCCGTACCAAATTGATGGAATGCGCTGCCCGGGTAATCTTGATTTGCACGGATGTGGGGATGGTCTCCGTCTTCGAATCGCAGGAGAGTAAAAACTGCTCGCTTCGGCTTTCTACTTCCAGATCCAGCTCAAAGTCGTTAGAGA
>CAYRGQ010000033.1:0-33194 GCA_964423925.1 uncultured Sphingobacteriaceae bacterium
CTATGATTTGCCACGAAAGGAGCTGCAGTCGCGCGTCGCCGAAGGTCTGGAGCAGGTCGGGCTCGCCCAATTCCAACACCAACGCGTCGAAACCTTTTCCGGCGGGATGAAGCGCCGCATCAACTTGCTTTCGGCCATATTGCACCGTCCGGCCGTTTTGTTTCTGGACGAGCCCACCGTTGGGGTAGACGTGCAATCGAAAAAGGCGATTATGGAATTGCTTGTTAGTCTCCACGAGTCAGGCACCACTATCGTGTACACCTCGCATATGCTCAACGAAGCCCAAGATTTTTGCACGCAAGTGGTGGTCGTGGACCAAGGACGTATCGCCCTTTCGGGCCGCCCAGCCGAATTAGTTGCCAACCATCCGGAAGCGAGTAGCCTCGAGGATGTCTTTGTCGATGTCGTCGGAAAACAGCTGCGGGACCATGCGTAAACTTCTAGCATCTACATATAAGGAAGTATTGCTGCTACTGCGCGATTGGGGCGGACTGGCTATCTTGTTTTTCATGCCGGCGGTGTTGATTATCACGATTACGCTCATTCAGGAAAGCACGTTTAAAGCAGTAGGCGAATCCCAGTTTCCCATAATTTTGGTGGACCAGGACCAAGGCGAAATCGGGCAATTGGTGGTATCGAGTTTGGATGCACACCCTACCTTGGACTTAGTCACGCGGGCCCGCTCGGGCGAATTGCTTAACGAAGAACAAGCCCGCGCACTGGTTAGCCAAGGCGAGTACCAAATAGCGATTGTTATCCCTGCGGGAATCAGTGAAGAGCTCAACGAGAAAGTTGAACATAACGTAACGGCTATCTTGGAGGAAATGGCCGTCATGCCTGGAGAGGATATCCCGACGCAAAGAGAACGGGTGTGGGACGCCAAGGAAATCAATATCTATTTCGATCCAGCCGCGGGGCAAACTTTCCGTAACTCGATTAAAAACAACATCGAGAAAATGCTGGCCAATGTCGAGACCCAAAAAATATACGCCGTATTTGCCGAGCAGATGGGCCTCAACGAAGAACATGGCCTGCTCGGCAACAATCTCATCGAATTTAACGAAATCATTGCCCAGCGGGGCGACGATGGCATCATCCCCAATGCGGTGCAGCACAATGTTCCGGCTTGGATTCTGTTTGGTGTGTTTTTTATTGTCGTTCCGTTGAGCATCAATATTGTCAAGGAGAAGAATTTAGGAACCTACATTCGCCTGCGTACCAGCCCCATTCCGTATGCGCTGATCATGGCCGGCAAGGTCATCACCTATAGCGTTATCTGTTTGATTCAGTTTGCGCTCATGCTGCTTATTGCGCGTTACGTGTTTCCACTGATTGGTCTGATCCCTTTTGTGGCGGGGGACAAGCTTTTACCCATGACACTGATAGCTTTCTTATCAGGGCTTGCGGCCATCGGCATCGGCACATTGATCGGTACTGTGGCCCGCACGCAGGAACAATCGGCTCCCTTCGGAGCTATTTTTACGATTATCTTGGCGGCGCTGGGCGGGGTGTGGGTACCTACGTTTATCATGCCCGCGACGATGCAAAAGGTGTCTGCATTGTCTCCGATGAACTGGGGGATTTCTGCATTTTACGATATTATTTTACGAAATGGCAGTTATCTGGATATATTGCAGCCGATTTTGTATTTGCTTTTGTGCTTCTTAGCGACCGCGCTGGCTGCGCTATGGTACGACAAGCGCAAGCGAGCGATTTAGATCTTCCATATGAAAGACTTAACGAGCTTCCGCGTCCGGTTTAGCGAGACGGATCCCTTGGGGATTGTCTGGCACGGGCATTACGTCACCTACTTCGAAGATGGGCGCGAGGCCTTCGGCCATACCTATGGAATCTCTTATCAGCATATTCGGGATATGGGCTACCTGGCGCCCGTCGTCAAGTGTACCTGCGAATACAAGTTGCCGCTTCGGCATGGCGAGGAAGCCACCATCGAAACGACTTTTGTTAATAATCCGGCCGCCAAGATGGTGTTTGCCTATCGTATCCTCAACAGCCGACAGCAGCTCGTAGCTACGGGCGAAACAATTCAGGTCTTTACCGATTTCGATGCGAATTTGGTGTTGGTTAATCCGCCTTTCTTCGAGGCGTGGAAGAAAAAACACGGGCAGTTATGAAACCCGTCTATCTACATGGCGACCATATCTTGTCCGCTTTGGGTGACGGGAGCGAAGTAAACTTCGCGCAGTTATTAGCGAGGCAGTCGGGCGTCCGTGTACATAGCCGGCCAGACTTGCATACGCGGCCCATTTGCGCGTCGCTTATTGATGACGCTGGGATTCCCAGCTTGACGGAATCGTGCTCGGGTTATACCCGACTGGAAAGGCTACTGATACACGCCATTCAAGCCTTGGTAAACCGGTTTGACATCCCTTTGGATCACAAAACCGCGGTGATCCTAGCCACCACAAAAGGAAATATCGGGTTGCTACGCAATCCCCAAGCATTGTCTATTGACGACAATCGAGTCTATCTTTCAAAATTGGCAAAACAAATACAAGGCTATTTCAATCTCTCCCACGACCTGGTTGTGCTCTCAAATGCTTGCATATCCGGAGCCCTAGCGCTGTCGGTAGCACGGCAGCTGCTGCAGGGGAGCTCATATGAACGGGCAATCGTAGTGGGGGGCGATGAACTGTCGCGTTTCATCCTGTCGGGATTCGATGCCTTCCAAGCCATGAGCGACGAACCCTGCCGCCCGTACGACCGCGACCGTACAGGCATCAATCTGGGGGAGGCTGCCGTAGCGGCATACGTGTCCACCGAGCGCCGGGCGGGCAGCATAGCTATCTTGGGCGCAGGCTCCTACAACGACGCCAACCACATATCGGGCCCCTCGCGCACAGGCGAAGGGCTGTACCGTAGCATCCAGGCCGCCCTTACTGAGGCCGGCGTCAGCAGCGTAAACTACATCTCCGCGCATGGCACGGCCACGCCCTATAACGACGAAATGGAAGCAGTAGCCTTGGGCCGTTGCGGGCTCACCGAGGTGCCGCTCAATAGCCTGAAAGGGTATTATGGACATACGCTAGGTGCCAGCGGGCTGTTGGAATCCATTGTCGGATGCCATTGTCTGCGTGAGGGCGTACTGCTTAAGTCGGTCGGTTTCGAGCACGTAGGGACAACCGTTCCCCTCAACATCATCACTGAAAACCACCAAGCGCCACTTGAGACCTTTATGAAATTGGGATCGGGATTTGGGGGCACCAACGTGGCGATGATATTCCGAAATTCATGAAGATGCCCATGCCACCCTTATACATCGCTGCTTCTTGTATCGTGCGCAATCACCAACTCGTGGTGGATGGCCGCGTAGTGCTCGCCAACGAGACGGGCTTATCACTGGGAGATTGGCTGAAGGCGGCCTATCAACAGGCATCGATGGATTATCCCAAATTCTACAAAATGGATGCCTTGGCCAAAGCTACGCTCATAGCAGCGGAGTGGATCAGTCGATCCGTGCCAATTGCCAGTTCGAATACGCCGCTTGTGTTTTCCAACTACTCATCGAGTATGGTGTCGGATGATCGGCATGCCGCGAGCATCTATAAACCGGACGATGCCTCGGCCAGTCCGGCGGTCTTCGTATATACCTTGCCTAATATTGCCATGGGAGAGGTGAGCATTCGCCATCAATTGCATAGCGAGAATGTTTTCTTTATTTTTGAGCGATTTACACCTCAATTTTTGGTCCCTTACGTGACGGGGATGTTGGAGCGTGAGAACGTGCAACAGGTTTTGGCGGGCTGGGTAGAAGTGGGAGCCGACGGTATCTGCGATGTGCTGCTATATGCCGTATCTCGCCACGGCACGGTACCCCATACAATAGAGCAATTGAACGCATTATATAACAAAGACTATGAGTGAACTGACGCAAGAGTTGAAGGAGCGGATAATTAAACAGTTGAACCTGGAAGATATTACCCCGGAAGACCTGCAGGACGATACGCCCTTGTTTGGCGATGGGCTTGGCTTGGACTCCATTGACGCCCTGGAGCTGATCGTCATGCTCGACAAGAGCTATGGCATCAAACTAGCGGACCCTAAGGAAGGACGCAAAGTATTTGAAACGATACAAACCATGGCGGACTATATCGAGGCCAATCGGCCATGATGCAACCGCCTCAAGTTGTCGTCAGCGGCATGGGAATCGTGTCGGCAATCGGGCTCACCGTTGCCGAAAATCTCGACGCACTACGGCAAGCCCGCTCGGGAATTCGTCCCTTATCGCTTGTTTCTTCTGCCCATAAAGGCAAACTGCTCGCCGGGGAGATACCGCTTTCGGATGCCGAACTATACCAGTCCTTGGGCATTCCCGAAGGAGAGGCCTATACGCGCACAGCGCTGTTGGCTCTCTTGGCCATGCGAGAAGCCACGGCCAAAGTCGATCTTGGCGACGATCGTCGCACGGGTCTTATATCGGCCACTACCGTCGGCGGGATGGATGCGACCGAGCGCTATTACGACGATTACCTCGAATCACCCGCCCACCGTCATTTTATTCCGACACATCCTTGCGGTCATTTCACTGAGCAAATCGCTCAGCGGTACGGGATACGCGATTTCGTAACGACCATCAGTACCGCCTGCTCCTCGGCCGCAAACGCCATCATGCTTGGCACACGTATGATTAAGGCGGGCCTGCTGGACCGCGCCATTGTCGGTGGAGCGGATAGCTTGTCAAAATTTACGATCAACGGCTTTAACTCGTTGATGATTTATTCGGATACGTATTGCACGCCGTTCGATGAACACCGCAAGGGGCTAAATCTGGGTGAGGCGGCAGCCTTTTTGGTGCTGGAGTCGGAAGTTACTGCTCGCCAACGGGAGCGCACGCCCTTGGCCTACGTCAGCGGGTATGGCAACGCCAATGACGCGTTTCACCAAACGGCCTCTTCGGACGACGGCGAGGGCGCATTGTTGGCCATCGAGGCGGCACTGAAAGTTGCTGGATTGCCGCCAAGTGCTATAGACTACGTAAATGCTCACGGTACGGCGACCCCGAATAACGACCTTAGCGAGGGCAGAGCATTGGTGCAACTTTTCGGCAGTTCCAACGCGGTGCCTCAGTTTAGTTCGACAAAGGCGTTTACTGGGCATACGCTGGCAGCAGCCGGCGCTGTCGAGGCGGTGTATTCCATTTTGGCCCTTACCGAGCAGGCCGTGCTGCCCAACTTGAATTTCAACACGCCCATCGCTGAACTGGGCGTTGTGCCCCAGACAGCCTGGAAAGCCGCAGAAATCCGGCATGTGCTATCCAATTCCCTTGGGTTTGGTGGAAACTGTAGTTCCTTGGTTTTTTCGAAGTATCCATGACACAACCTATATATATTCAAGGCATCGGCACCATTACCTCCCAGCCCGAACTGCTTGGAGGAAACGAAGAGGTGCGCGCGTACCAACAGGCATGCGTACCCGCAGTAGATCCGGACTATAAGGCGCTGATTCCCGCTTTGCAGCTGCGGCGTTTGAATAAAAGCATGCGGATGGCGCTGTACGCCGCACGTGTTGCCATGCGCGGAGCCGACGTTGAGCAGGTGGATGCGGTAGTGACAGGAACCGGCCTCGGGTGCTTGACGGATTCCGAGCGCTTTGTGCAGGCGATGCTCGAAAACGACGAACAGTTCCTCAATCCGACCCCCTTTATCCAGTCAACGCATAATATGGCAGCAGCCACGATTGCGCTAGCTATCGGGTGCAAGGGATACAACATGACGTATGTCCACAACGCCACTTCCATGGAAGCCGCGATGTTGGATACCATGTTATACCTTAGCGAGCATCCGGACTCGACGGTGCTTCTGGGCGGGGGGGATGAACTCGGGCTACGCACGCCGCAGTTTTGGGAGCATGCCGGTTACTTGGATACCGAACAGCCCCAATTGCCAACGCCGCTGACTTCGCCAGGCACGCCCGGCGAAGTGGCATCAGAGGGTGCGGCGTTCTTTGCGGTCTCTGCGAAGAAATCCGAACGGACCGTCGCGAAGATTATGGGAGTGAAAACGGCGCATGATGTGATCGACTTATCCGCCTGGATTGGACATTTTCTTGTCGCACACGGTGTCGGAATGGGCGATTTAGACCTTGTTATGTTAGGATATAACGGCGATAGCCGCTACGATCCGATTTATCGATCGTTGTCTGACGGTGTTTTTGCCGACGTACCTCAGGCAACTTATAAGCATGTGTTGGGCGAGTTCGACACCGTAGTAGCCCCGGGAATGGCGCTCGCTGCACAGATCCTTGTGCATCAGCGCGTACCCACCGTGCTGCGGCTGAATGCGCTCGAACCCGCCCGATTGCGGCGCATTTTGCTCTACAACCAGCGGCGCGGCAAAAACCACAGCCTCATTTTGATGGCGACGGCTGAAGGTTAGCGTCGTTTTCACTTAACAAAAGAATCATCGAAGCCGGTGATGAACCTAAGGGGGAGTGCTACAAATCCGGCAAACCTGCCGTAATACGCTATCCCTAATACTCAATAATTCGTACCTTTGCGCAAGCAATCTCAACAAGACGCTTTTACACTATGTTTCAGAATCTGCAGGATAAATTGGATCGGGCCTTTAAGGTATTAAAAGGCCAAGGGAATATCACGGAGATCAACGTCGCCGAGACGATGAAAGAGATCCGCAAGGCATTGCTGGACGCGGACGTAAATTATAAAACGGCAAAATCATTTACCGACGAAGTCAAGCAGAAGGCGCTTGGGCAAAACGTGCTGACGTCTGTGTCGCCCGGCCAGTTGCTCACGAAAATCATGAATGATGAGCTGACCGAACTGATGGGCGGGTCGGTGACGGATGTGGAAACTTCCAAAAATCCGACAGTTATTCTTATTGCAGGTCTAAACGGTGCGGGTAAAACGACATTTTCGGGCAAACTGGCCAAGTACCTGAAGGAAAAGAAGGGCAAAAAGCCCCTGTTGGTAGCAGGCGACGTTTATCGTCCAGCGGCCATCGACCAGTTGCAGGTGCTCGGAGAACAGGTTGGCGTACCCGTATACGCCGATACGGAATCCAAAGATCCCATTGGCATAGCCGAAGCAGGTATAGCGGAAGCCAAACGCAACGGAAATAACGTCGTCATCGTGGATACGGCAGGCCGTCTGGCAATCGACGAGGCCCTGATGACGGAAATAACCGCAGTGAAGGAAGCGACCCAGCCACACGAAATTCTGTTTGTTGTGGACGCCATGACCGGACAGGATGCGGTGAACACGGCCAAGGCCTTTAACGACCGGTTGGACTTCACAGGCGTGGTGCTAACCAAATTGGACGGCGATACCCGTGGCGGGGCGGCCCTGTCCATCAAATCCGTGGTCAACAAACCCATCAAGTTTATCGGTACCGGCGAAAAGATGGAAGCCCTCGATGTCTTCCATCCTGATCGGATGGCGTCCCGGATTCTGGGAATGGGTGACGTGGTCTCCCTAGTCGAACGCGCGCAGCAACAATTTGACGAGAAAGAAGCCGCCGAACTGCAACGCAAGATTCGTAAGAACAAGTTCGACTTCAACGACTTCAAGAACCAGATTCAGCAAATTAAGAAAATGGGCAACATGAAGGACTTGATGGGTATGATTCCTGGTGTGGGCAAAGCCATAAAGGATGTCGATATCGACGACGATGCCTTCAAACCCATTGAAGCAATTATTAACTCCATGACTCCTGCGGAGCGTGAAAACCCTGATATCATCGACCAAAAGCGTCGGGCGCGCATTGCTCGGGGTTCCGGCACCGAGCTTGCCGAAGTCAATAAGCTAATGAAGCAGTTTAACGACATGCGCAAGATGATGAAGCAAATGTCGAATCCTGCTGCGATGTCGAGAATGATGCGCAATATGCCGAAAATGCCCATGGGCAAGTAATCAGGCCAAATTACTCCCCATTGGCCCTGCCGTGGTAGAGAGGCCATGGCATTCGCTGAGCTGCTGAAAAAAATCGAATAATTGAGCAACCCACGTGTTGCTAACAAAAAATACTATGCTTACATAGTATTTTTTGTTATTTTTGGGAAACGTGCTGGCACAAGCCGCGCGGGTCGATGCGCCACGCATTGGCAGTAAAAACCAATAATTATGATATTCGAACTCACCGAAGAGCAAGAGATGATCCGTCAAGCGGCTCATGATTTCGCCCACACCGAACTCAAACCCGGGGTTATCGAGCGCGACGAACATCAGCGTTTTCCTGCCGAACAAATTCAGAAGTTAGGCCAGCTAGGGTTTCTCGGCATGATGGTTTCTCCCGAATACAACGGGGCAGGCCTCGACACCATATCGTACGTGTTGGCCATGGAGGAGCTCTCCAAAGTCGACGCCTCCACCTCCGTGGTAGTGTCGGTCAATAACTCGTTGGTATGCTATGGGCTCGAAAAGTACGGTACTGAGGAGCAAAAGCAGAAATACTTGAAACCGCTGGCCGGCGGGGCGTTTATCGGCGCATTTTGCCTATCCGAACCTGAAGCTGGCTCGGATGCGACGTCACAGCGTACCACGGCAACGGATCACGGTGAGTACTACCTCCTCAACGGCACCAAGAATTGGATTACTAACGGGAGTACGGCTTCCGTTTACATCGTCATGGCGCAAACCGACCCCGCCAAAGGACATCGTGGCATTACAGCGTTTATTGTGGAGAAGGGGATGGAGGGCTTTACGGTGGGACCGAAGGAAAATAAATTGGGTATCCGCGGATCCGACACGCACTCGCTGATGTTTACGGACGTCAAAGTTCCGAAGGCAAACCGGATCGGTGAGGAAGGGTTCGGGTTCAAGTTCGCGATGCAGACTCTGGAAGGCGGACGTATCGGTATCGCCGCCCAAGCGCTTGGCATTGCCGCTGGCGCGTACGAATTGGCGAAGGCCTACGCCAAAGAACGAAAGGCTTTCGGCAAAACCATTTCCGAGCACCAGGCCATTCAGTTTAAGCTGGCGGATATGGCCACGGAAATTGAATCGGCTCGTTTGCTCTGCCTCAAAGCGGCGTGGCTAAAAGACAATGGACGCTCGTATACAAAAGCAAGCGCCATGGCCAAGCTATTTGCTTCCGAAGTAGCCATGCGCACCACCGTGGAAGCCGTGCAGATCCACGGGGGATACGGGTATGTCCGGGAATATCACGTGGAGCGGCTTATGCGCGATGCCAAGATCACCCAGATTTACGAGGGTACGTCCGAAATTCAACGGATTGTCATCGCCCGGAGCATATTAGACGATTAACAGGTCCTATTTGGCTTAAGGCGTAAGCGGTTTCTGCATCACATAATCATCCAACACGTAGCCGTGGTAGGGCGTATCCACTTCGGCGATGGGCACAAAGCCATGCCGGCGGTAAAATCCTATCGCAGGTTCGTTTCGACGATTCACGTTTAATTCGAGATGCGTTTTGCCCAACTGCAGGGACCGCTCGGCCACATACGCAATGAGGCGGTGGCCTACGCCTTGACCTTGGCTATGGGGACTGACATAGAGCTTTTCGATTCGCATGATGGAATCTCCATCTGTTTTGGCGCGGTACTCGGTAAATCCGACCGGAACGCCCGATTGGCGCGCTAGTACAAAGTGGCCACCCGTCGCTACCTGACGTTTCAGCGCATCGACCGTATAAATCTGCTCCAGCATCAAGCGAATTTGCGCATGGGGTATGAAGGAACCATAGGTAGGCCACCAAATGTCGTACGCCAATTGTTGGATAACGGCGAGCTCAGTTTCGGTAGCGGGAGAGAGCGTGATATCGGCCATGGTATTTAATTCATTGCAGGTTCGCCTATCACCAGGTACGGCATGGGGAAAGTCAGGGTAAAAAAGCCGTCTGCCGTGGTACGGTAGACGTTCTCGCTGACTTTATCGAGACCCTTGTATGCGACATTTTCATTCGATTCCATATAGATCATTTCGTTGACAGGCTTCCATTTCGTAAAACCCGAACGAACCGGATAGTAGCGCATACCGTTCGAAAAGAGAGTAACGATCATCTCAGGCATATACGCAAGTAGCGACTGCGGCGTTGTGTTCGAGCTAGCCAGATAGGCTGAGGTGTGCCCTTTGATTGCTAAATGCTGGAGGGCGATATTGACGAAGGGCGCTGTCGTTTGGATAAATTGAATAGTGTCCTGTTTGAGTGAGCAGGTTTCGCGACCGATCACGATGTCGACTTTGGTCTGTCGGGCGATTAGTTCGTCGGCATCTTCGCTGGGCACGACCACAACGGGGCTCCACTCCAACAATTCACCGAGCAGGGCTTCGTCCAGTTCCTGCCAATGCGCCAAAATCAGCGCCGGTTCCTGGCCTTCCCTAACGATATGGTGTGATGACATGATTTCGAAGGATGTTGCTCCCACGTACTCGTAGGACGCAATGGCGAATGAGCTATGATGCGCCTAACCGTCGCAGGGCGATGTACGCAAAGAGGCCCGTACCCGTTTCTAATGCAGATTCGTCAATATCAAACGTCGGCGTATGCACGGCGGCGGTGATGCCGCGTTCCACATTGCCCGTGCCTAGACGATAGAAGCAGGCATCTGATACTTGAGTATAATAAGCAAAATCTTCTGCCGCCATCCAGATGTCTAAGTCCAGCACATTTTCTGCACCCAGATATTCCTCCGCGAAGCCGCGCGTTTGGTGAGTCAAATTTTCTTCGTTCACTAAAAAGGGGTAACCGCGGCGTATTTCCAGGTCACAGGTGGCTCCCATGCTATCGGAAATTCCTTCGGCGATGCTGCGCATGCGCTTATGGGCCGCATCGCGCCACTCTTCATCCATGGTGCGGAATGTGCCTTCTAAGTAGACATGGTTGGGGATAACGTTGGTGGCGCCCTCGGCGATTACTTTACCAAAGGATAGCACGGAAGGTATGCGCGGATCAGCGAACCGGCTTACTACCTGCTGGAGTGCCGTTAGGATATGTGCTGTCACCAGCACGGGGTCTATGTTTTGCTGGGGTTGTGCCCCATGTCCACCACGCCCCGTCACGGTCATATACAGCTCATCGGTCGAAGCCATGTATTTGCCGGCCCGAAAACCGACCTTGCCGGCTGGAATCAGGGGCATGACATGTTGTCCAATAACGGCCTCGGGTTTGGGGTTCGCCAGCACGCCCTCCTTGATCATCAGGCTGGCTCCACCCGGCAGACGTTCTTCGGCGGGCTGAAATATTAGACGAACCGTACCCGCGAAATGCGGTCTCAATTGCTGCAATATCCGTGCGGCACCCAAGAGTGATGCCGTGTGCGCATCATGGCCGCAGGCGTGCATTACGCCGGCATTTTTGGACCCATAGGCGCGGCCTTCCACTTCTTGGATAGGAAGCGCGTCCATATCGCCCCGAAGGGCGACTACTCGGCTGGAAGGAGCCAATAGTCCCTCGATTTCGCCTACCACGCCGGTATCGGCCATCGCCCGGTACGGAATGCCCAGTGTGTCGAGCTGTGCCTTCACGAAAGCCGAGGTCTCATATTCCTGGAAAGAGAGTTCGGGATGTTGGTGCAGATGCCTCCGGATGGCGATGCTATCCGCTTGGATTTCCCGGGCCAATTGCCGTACGCGTTCTTTAATCATTTCGTAGCGATGCGAATGCTTAATGGTACACGAAGATGTCTTCGGTAAAGATGAAAACGTTATTAAACTGGCCGCGCAGGCTTTGCATTAAGCGCGTTGCTTCGCTGCGTCCCCGAAAGTCGCCAACTTTCACCCGATAGTTCGGCTCCTCGTAAGATATGTACGTGTCGATATCGCGGTAAAGCTGCTGGAAACGCGCTTGCTCGGCATAGGCTTCGTTGCGGCTGGCGCCTGAGTAAATCTGTACGCGAAATCCACGCTGCGTCGTACGCCTGGCCGTCGACTTGTCTACGGGCTGCGCCGGAGCATTACCTGCCCCCGCCACGATACCGCTGCCGTAGCGAAATTCTTGCAAGGCCTCAATCAGCGAGTCTTTGTTGACAATGACTTGACCTTTGCGTTGCGCATGGGCCGACAGGCATGTACAGCATGCCAAAATCAATAATGCGTATAATCCTTTTGCTACCATCTGCCTTAGTTTTGATGCCAGGCTAGTATGCGTGCCAGTAATGCACAGGCTTAGCCATGGCAGTTTTTATACTTTTTGCCACTTCCGCATGGACAAGGATCGTTCCTGCCTACTCTTTGCTCATTGCGAATAGGCTGCGTCACCTGCACTTCGCGCGTGTCGCGTGCTGGGGTGCCGCCTCCCGCCGTTGCTAACTCGGGCTTCGACGTCTTCACGCGGGGCTCTTGTCTGGGCAGCGGGCGGGCTTCACGAACCTCTTGCGGCTGCTGCGTGGGGATCTCACCCTTGAACAGGAAGCTGACGATGTCTCTATTCATCTCTACCAGCATCGCCTTGAACAGGTTGAAGGCTTCCATCTTATAGATGATGATGGGATCTTTCTGTTCGTAGACCGCGTTCTGTACCGACTGCTTCAATTCGTCCATATCACGCAGGTGCTCTTTCCATGCCTCGTCGATAAGTGCTAATACAACGCCTTTCTCGAAGGATTTGAATACTTCTGCGCCCTCGGTTTCGATCGATTTTTTCAGATTCGTCGCTACCTGTACCCCCCGAAGTCCATCCGTAAACGGAACGATGATGTTCTCGATTTGTTCGCCGCGGGTGGCGAAAACCTCTTTCAGGAAAGGGAGTGTTTGGTTGGCAATGCGTTGGGATTTATGGGCGTAATGCTCGCTCAATTGGCCGAACAGCTGCTCCACCAATCCGGATACGGCGCTGCCTGCAAACTCTTCTTCCGAAATCACGGGCTCGACAGAGAATACCCGGATCACCTCGAGCTGGAAGTCTTCAAAAGAGCCTGCCTCCTTGAAGTTGACGACGATGTCTTCGGCTACGTCGTATATCGTATTGTTCAGGTCGACGTCAAGACGTTCGCCAAACAAGGCATTGCGTCGTTTGGTATAAATGACCGTCCGTTGGGAGTTCATGACGTCGTCGTATTCCAAAAGGCGTTTCCGAATGCCAAAGTTGTTTTCCTCGACTTTCTTCTGCGCGCGCTCAATGGAGGAAGTCAGCATGCTATGTTGCATCACTTCGCCTTCCTCGACGCCCATGCGTACCATAATCTTAGAAATACGCTCCGATGCGAAGAGGCGCATCAAGTTATCTTCGAGCGATACGAAGAACTGGGAAGAGCCGGGGTCTCCTTGGCGGCCGGCACGCCCGCGCAGCTGGCGGTCTACCCGACGGGATTCGTGGCGCTCGGTACCTATAATCGCTAAGCCTCCCGCTTCCCTGACGCCGGGGCCTAACTTAATGTCCGTACCCCGCCCTGCCATGTTGGTAGCGATGGTTACCGTGCCTGCTTGGCCTGCTTCGGCCACGATGTCGGCCTCGCGCTGGTGCATCTTCGCGTTCAGCACGTTGTGCTTGATGCCCCGCAATTTGAGCATGCGGCTGAGCAACTCCGAAGTTTCCACCGAGGTCGTTCCGACCAGTACGGGGCGGCCCTCCTGGGTCAGGCGTTGTATCTCTTCAGCAACGGCATTGTATTTTTCGCGTTGGGTACGGTAAATCAGGTCGTCGCGGTCGTCGCGCTGAATCGGGATGTTGGTAGGGATTTCGACGACGTCAAGTTTGTAGATCTGCCACAATTCGCCAGCCTCGGTTACGGCAGTACCCGTCATCCCGGCCAATTTGTGATACATCCGGAAGTAGTTCTGCAAGGTGATGGTCGCATAGGTCTGCGTAGCGTCTTCCACTTTCACGTTTTCCTTGGCTTCGATGGCTTGGTGTAGGCCATCCGAATAGCGCCGACCTTCCATTACCCGACCCGTTTGCTCGTCCACGATTTTTACCTTACCCTCCTCGATAATGTATTCATCGTCGCGCTCAAACAACGTATATGCTTTCAGCAATTGGTTAATGGAGTGGATGCGCTCGGCTTTGACCGAATAGTCGCGCATCAGCTCTTCTTTTTTGGCCACCTTTTCTTCGGCAGGAATACCCATGCGCTCGATGTCGGCCACTTCAGAACCCACGTCGGGCATAATAAAGAAGTTGGGGTCTTCTCCCGATGCGGTGATCAGCTCTATTCCTTTTTCAGTCAGCTCGACTTGGTTGTTTTTTTCGTCGATGACGAAATAAAGCTCGGCGTCGGCCTTGGGCATGTGCTTGCTTTGCTCCTGCAGGTAGAAGTTTTCAGTCTTGGTCAGTACCTGCCGGTTGTTCCCCTCGCTCAGGAACTTGATAAGCGCCTTGTTTTTGGGTAAGCCTCGGTATGCGCGGAACAGGGCTAAGCCGCCGCCTTCGGGATCCGTATCGCCATTGGCGATGGCTTTTTTTGCTTCGTTGAGTGCGCCGTGGACATAGCTCTTTTGGGCGTTGACCAATCGCTCGATGCGCGGCTTGAGCTCATAGAATTCGTGTTCGTCGCCCCGTGGTATCGGACCGGAGATGATGAGCGGCGTACGTGCGTCGTCAATCAAGACCGAGTCGACTTCGTCAACCATGGCAAAATGCAGCTTGCGTTGCACAAGTGCGTCGGGCGACTGTGCCATGTTATCACGCAGGTAATCAAAGCCGAATTCGTTGTTCGTGCCAAACACGATGTCCGCACGATACGCGTTGCGACGCGCGGGGGAGTTAGGCTGATGCTTGTCGATACAGTCGACTTTCAAGCCATGGAATTCAAACAGGGGGCCGTTCCATTCGGCGTCACGTCGTGCCAGATAGTCGTTGACCGTCACGATATGTACGCCTTTGCCCGAGAGCGCGTTCAGGTAAGCCGGCAATGTGCCTACCAATGTTTTACCCTCACCCGTCGCCATTTCCGCAATTTTGCCTTCGTGCAAGACAATACCGCCAATCAGCTGCACGTCATAGTGGATCATCGACCAGGTCACTTCCGTTCCTGCGGCCGTCCACGTATTCTTCCAATACGCTTTGTCGCCCTTAATTTCTATGTGGGGCTTGACTGCCGCAAACTCACGGTCATAGTCTTGGGCAGTTACTTCCAATACCGGGTTTTCGGTAAACCGCCGTGCGGTATCCTTAACCACGGCGAAGGCTTCTGGTAGGATCTCCAACAAGACCTCCTCCAGCTTCTTGTCCCAATCTTTTTCTAATCGGTCTACTTTTTCGTAGATGTCGTTTTTGGCGGCCATATCCAGGCCGGGTTCTTCGGCGCTCGCGCGCAACGTAGTAATCTCTACGGTGATATCTGCTAAGTAGTCTTCAATGCGTTTCTTAAACTCTTGGGTTTTAGCACGCAGTTCGTCGTGGGTTAGGTTTTGCAGCTTGTCGTATTCCGCTTTGATTTTGTCCACCAAAGGCTGGATATGCTTGATGTCGCGCACTGACTTACTGCCAAATATTTTGCTTAAAAATTTTAACATGGATATATTTCCTTTGCTTCTTATTATCAATGACCGCGCTACTTGGCTCAATAATAGCACCAAAACGCCATTACCGCCAACATGGCAGGCAGAAGCAAAGTTAGTTATTCCTATCGAATTATCTGGCAACCGAAATGATACGGAAAATGGCACGTACTAAAGTAATGCGGTATTGTCTACAGGCGCTTCCGATAGTGTCATTGTGCATCCGCCATCCTACAACGTTTTCGTAGATAGTCCAGAAAAAGCATCGCTAAGCAGGTCTTTTTGCGTATTATTGAATAATCTAGGAGCCACGGCGTAGTGCTTGGCAATTAGCAGTTTACCTAGGTTGTTTCGACCTGGAAGTAAAAAAGACCATTATTTACTAAATGACCATATAATACTGCATCATGAACGGGATACAACAATTTTCTTTAGCGGGCAAAGTAGTCGTCATCACGGGCGCTACGGGTGTATTAGGCGAGTCGTTTGCGCTGGCAACCGCCGCAGCAGGGGCTAAGGTGGCCGTGCTCGGACGAAATAGGGAGCGTGCCGACGCGCGCGTAGCGGCCATACGTGCCGCTGGTGGTGAAGCCATGGCCGTCATTACCGACGTACTCGACGAGGCGTCCGTCAGGCGGGCCGCTCAAGAAGTGTTGGAAGCGTGGGGCACCGTAGACGGCTTGGTCAATGCTGCGGGAGGCAATATCCCGGGAGCAACCATCGCGCCCGAGCAAAACCTGTTCGATTCGGCCGTAGAAGACACCAAAAAGGCAGTGGACCTCAACCTCTTCGGCACGGTCATTCCGACGCATGTTTTCGGGCGCATCATTGCTGAAAAAGGGAAGGGATCCATTATTAATATCTCTTCGCTGGCGGCCAAGCAAACGATCACACGTGTGTTGGGATATATGATGGCTAAGTGCGCGATAGAGGGATATACCAAATGGATGGCTGTGGAACTTGCCCGGCGCTACGGTGATAAAGTCCGCGTCAACGCGATCGCACCCGGGGTTTTTCTTACAGAGCAAAACCGCACCTTGCTGACCAATCCGGATGGGTCGTATACCGATCGCGCGCAGCGCTTCGTCAATGGCACGCCTTACGGGCGGCTGGGCAACCCCGAAGAGCTTGTAGGAACCTTGGTATATCTGTTGAGCGATGCATCGGCCTTCGTGTCTGGCGAAACGATCCTGGTGGACGGCGGATTCCAGGCGTGGACGGGCGTGTAGGCTGTAATCTATGTACGAAAGCATAAAGGCAATGACCATGGCCAAATTTCTAGACGACAACTTCCTGTTACAATCGGATAAAGCACGTGTCCTTTACCACGACTATGCCAAGGACATGCCGATTATTGATTACCATTCACACTTGCCGCCTGCGGAGGTTGCCAGAAACGAGTCCTTTCGCAACCTGACGCATATATGGCTCGCGGGTGACCACTACAAGTGGCGCGCCATGCGCACCTTGGGCATCGCCGAGCACTATATTACGGGCGACGCCGACGATCGTACCAAATTTCGGAAGTGGGCGGAGGCGGTACCGTATACCGTACGCAATCCTCTGTACCACTGGACGCATATGGAGCTGAAGAATCCTTTTGGTATCCAGGAGCTC
This sequence comes from uncultured Sphingobacteriaceae bacterium, assembly GCA_964423925.1. GTDB lineage: Bacteria > Bacteroidota > Bacteroidia > Sphingobacteriales > Sphingobacteriaceae > CAYRGQ01. The sequence goes on from CAYRGQ010000033.1 coordinate 16,991, forward strand.
TTGGGCCCGGCTACGGCAGATCGTATCTACGATGAAGGTACCGAATTATTGCAGGACCCGGCTTTTCGTCCACAAGGACTGCTGCGCCATTTCAACGTGCAAATGGTGGGTACCACGGACGATCCGGCCGATAGTTTGGAACATCACGAGCAACTACGGCACGCCGATTTCGAAACTAAAATCCTGCCGTCTTTCAGGCCTGACAAAGCCTGCCAGTTGAGCAAGGGCGATGTGTATCGGACTTATATCCAAACCCTCCAATCCGCTGCAGGAGTGCCGATTACTGACCTCGATAGCTTAGTGGCGGCACTCGCCCGACGAGTCGAATTTTTTCACGATCGGGGCTGTCGCATCTCGGACCACGGGCTGGAGCAGATGCCGCGCAAATCCGCCCAACATGGCAAGCTGGCAGCGGTATTTAAACAAGTGCTGGATGGGAACGACGAACAAGCTGCCGAATTTGAATCGGATCTGGCGTTTCACGTCTTGTTCGAGTTAGGTAAGCTTTATCACGCAAAGGGTTGGGTGCAACAATTCCATCTAGGCCCGATACGCAATAACAATACGCGAAAACTGCGGGTGCTTGGGCCAGATACGGGTTTCGACTCCATCGGCGACTTTCCGCAAGCCGAGAACATGTCACGATTTCTCAATGCATTGGAAGAAGAAGATGCGTTGGCAAAGACGATCATCTATAATGTTAATCCAGCGGACAATGCGGTATTCGCATCGATGACCGGTAACTTCCAAGGCGAAGGGGTGAAAGGCAAAATACAGTTCGGGTCCGGTTGGTGGTTTCTTGACCAATTGGACGGTATGACGCAACAGCTAACGGCGCTGTCAACCATAGGGCTGATCAGTTGCTTTGTCGGTATGCTAACGGATTCGAGAAGTTTCCTCTCTTATTCGCGACACGCGTATTTCCGCCGGTTGCTCTGTAATTTGTTTGCCGATGATATTAAAAATGGCTTGTTGCCGGACGACGAACAATGGATTGGTAAGATTATTCAGGACATCAGCTACAACAACGCACGGCAATATTTCGATTTTTAACCGCGCGTTTTTTCTCGGTGTAGTGTTAAAAAAAAGCCAACACAGCTCGTAAGCGATGTTGGCTTTTTTGTGTGTGGTGGACTGCCGTTATTCGTCCAATACTTCCACTTCAAAGTCTAACGACATGAACGGCGCCATACCTGGTGACGCAGCACTGCCCGCTACACCCTGCCGGCCATAGCCGCGTGTGCTGGGTGTAAAGAACCGGATTTTACCCCCTTTACGCACCATCGGAACGACATCCGTCCAAGAGCTGATAACACCCCCATTGAGGTTGAAGCTCGATGCCTCTCCCGAATCCCGCACGACACCGGCCGGATCCTTGAGCGTGTAGTTGACTTTGACCGTAGAGTCCGCCGTAACCACATCACCCGTACCGGGCGACAGAATTCGGTAATAAATGTCGTTGTCCGTTTTCTCAAAATCAGCGACATCCATACCGGCACGTGTGATCATTTGGCGGATGACGCTGTCTTCATAGTCTTCAAAATTGTCATGGACGGTAATGACGTAATCCATGGAGGCATTGGGCGGAATCCCCAGCGCCTTATTTCCGTTTCGACCGTAGTTAAGCAACCGCGAGGGCACGATGATCCGGATTTTGCCATTGGTCTTTTGCAAAACTTCCCTGATCACCTCCTTGAAATCTTCCGTGCGCTCCACGATGGGGTTGTTTGCGGCAGATGATCCGAAGGGATAATAGCCGAAAAAATCTGCGTATCGGTTAGACGCGCTAAGCGTATCATTAGCGACATACACCCCATCCAGGCTCCGAATCGTGTACACGATCGGATAATGCTGGCGAAAATCGATGTCGCTGCCCGTGCCCGGCTCCAGCACTTCGTAATAGAGGCTAGTCTGCTTGTAGCGCGCGACGGATAAGTTGTTTTGGCGAATGTACGCCTGGATGTTTTCTTCGTCAAGCTCTTCGATTGTCTGGTATTCCTTCTCTTCGCAGCCAACGGCCAAGAATAGTACGGATGCAATCAGTACATGGAAGATTCGCTTCAACTTAAATGTGGTCATGTATGGAGAATCGGTACGCTAGTAAGATTAGTTGTTGCTAGAAGATGGGGCGCGGACGTCCAGCACCTCGATCGTAAACTCCAAGGGCGAATTAGCCGGGATAGCTCCCTGGGCCGAATTGGCGTACCCAAAAATGGAAGGAGCCACAAAGCGCACTTTCGCGCCCGGATGCAAGCCAGTGGAGAGCGCGCCGCCGATTTGTTCGCCGTCAATCATGCGTGGGAGAAACATGATGCGCCATGCCGTAATCGTTCCGGCCAAGGGCAACTCTACGCCACTTTCGGTCTCGTTTTTGTCAAACACGGTGCCGTCAAGCAACTTGCCCACGTATCGTACTTTAACGATCGGTGCCTCGATAAGTCGGTTGTTTCCCTCGCCGACTAATTTGTATTGGTAATCGCCGGGGGTGCCGTTCGTTTCTACTTGGTACCAAAGACCAATTCCGTCCTCGACCTCGTGGAAGATCGCTCCGGGAAAGTTCTGTGCATTGTACGCCTCAATCCGATCCTTATCAATGCCGTATTGCAACTCCATATCATAGGGTTCGGTTTTCTTCATGCACGCCGAAAAGCTAGCCACTGCGATGAGCCCAACTAGCAAGAAACCCAACTTTTTCATAATTTGCATTTGTCAAATCTTAGTCAGCAAAGTTATCTAAATAATCCGATTAATAAACCAATTAACACTTTTTAACACGGAAAAGTGCTCCCGAAAAACGTGTTTTTTTGGCCTAATTTAAGAGTAACGTATATCGTGTGGAAAACGCGACAGTCGCTAATTTAAAATGCGGACGAGACGGATTAGGCCTCCTATTCGAGTATGGCCAGTAGTTTTTTGCTGTCCAGGTAGTCAAAATGCCGGCTTACGACGTTAAATTCTTCATCGAGCACGATGGTCACGGGGACGCTAAAGCGGTGGCCGCGGCTGCCTAGTATCAGCGCCAAGTCGTGGAATGCCCGACGACGGCTCGTGGCGCGGCTGTTTGCGAATACCTGGCCGTCGAAGCGGACCGTATCCGTACTTTCGGCATCGAATTTTACGGCATAGTAGCGGTCCGTAATCGCTTTCACGATTTTTGGGTTGGTATAAACTTCCTGATCCATCTTCCGGCAGTAGGCGCACCAGTCTGTATGGAAGCTGATCAATACCCGTTTCGGTTGGGCGTCGAGCGAGTCAGAAAGCTGTTCAAACGTCAGCCAATTGACCCGCTCGCGCGGCTGCGCGCTTGCCCCAGCCGTCAGGGCTAGGGCGAGCGTCAACCAACCGATGTGTCGTATTATGCCCATTTTGCTTTTAATGGAAATGTCCGATTTTTAGTGCCAAGAAGTAAGTTCGCGGCCGGCTAGGACCGTAAACGTAGTCTTGGTCGCGCCGTGGACCCGAATCAAAATCGCGTTGGTAGCTATTGAATACGTTTTGTACGCCACCGCTCAGCTCGATATTGAAATGGCTCCGCACGCGGAATGTATATCCTAAGCGCAAATTCAGTTCCATAAAGTCGGGCGTGTTCTTCAGCTCGATGAACTCGGTGCCGTCCACGACGTGGGGTGCAATCATGGACCCGGTATATACGCCCGTCACGTCGAGTGCAAAATCATTGGTTATTTTCCAGTTGCTGTTCAGGTACCCGTACACGTTTGGCGCGCGCACGAATCGGCTGACCAAGACCGCGTCATTCTGGTCGTCACCCGCGAAAAGCTCTTGTGCTTCACGGTATTTAGACCGTTGTAGGGTGCCGCCCGCGCTCAAGCTGTAGCTGGACGAGGGCGCGATGCTGAGCTCAACGTTACCGCCCGTCACGTAGGCTCCGGAGCCGTTGCGCACCTCTTCGAGCAATACCCCGTCCAGTTCGTTTGTTAGGACGTTGGTAAAGGGATTGCGCAGGTCGGTGAGGAAACCCTCGACCAGCAGGTTGAATTGCGTGTTGCTAAAATTGCGTGTGTAGTTCAATGAAGCCGTGTACGCATTGGAATATTCGGTGTCCAGGCTGTCGGAAATCATGGTAAACACCTGTTCGCCGCCCACCGCCGAAACGTGCATGTCTTCGTTAAACGCTTGCGGTGCTCGGAAACCCCGGGCGTACCCGCCTCGAAACTGAAGGTTATCTGTAAAATTGTACAGGATCGTGAGTCGAGGGCTAAAGGCGCCAGTGCTTACGTCCGATTGTCGGTTCAGGTCGCGCAAGCGATAGAGGCCGTCAACCATCACGTGGTCGTAGCGCGCTCCGAGGAGCGTGGTCAGTTTGGCCGAAGGTTTCCACTCGTACTGAGCGTAAAGGCCAATGTTGTTGGTGCGCTGGTCAACCAAGCGGTCGTATCCCGCGATTTCGTCTTGGGTGTTGTTATGCTGGTACTCCGCGCCCGTGGTGAATACGTCATTGTCGAAATTCCGGGTGAATTGCATGCCGCCGACTAAGGCGAGGTCGTCAGTGGTGCCGTATGAGTTGGCAGCGATCAGGCTGTCAATCGGATCGGTACTGCCGGCCAATCCACCATAATAGCTGTTCCGCTTACCGCCTTGGCCCGACACATACGCCGAAAATTTGTTGGCGTAGTCCCGGCTATATTGGTCAAAAGTCAGTCCGCCTATCAGCATGGTGTGCTCCAGCTGCTCGGTGATGTCCGTGAAATGGGGCGACAGGTTTAAGCGGTCGCCACCACGCCTAAACTCGTTCATGGCGCTCACGTCGAGGGTGAGCTTGTTGAACGCGGTGGGATTCAGAAACGCTTTCCCGCCAAAGGTGTTGTTGCGGAGCTTAGTGATTTCCGAAAATCCGTCGCCATTGGCATCGTAAGCTTGCCTGTTGCGGTTCATGCCATAGAAGGTGACGCCGCTTTGCAGGTCTTCCTCCACGACGGACGCGTTAAAGTTAATGGTATTGTCCCAGCTGGATCCGCCAATGAGGGAGATGTTATTGCCGATTTCCCAGGTATTCTCCACGGGGTCCTTAGTGATGACGTTGATGGTGCCCGCAATCGCATTCGAACCGAAAAGCGCGGAACCGCCACTGCGAACCACCTCGATGCGGTCAACCATGCTTGTGGGGATTTGATCCAGCCCATAAACGCTGTTCAGGGCGCTGAACACGGGGCGGCTGTTAATCAGAATCTGTGAATAGGCCCCTTCCAGACCGTTTAGTCGTACCTGCGAGAAGCCACAGTTTTGGCAATTGGTTTCCACGCGCACGCCGGGTTGAAAATTCAGCGTTTCAGACATAGCCACGGATTGCGTCGCGTTGAATATACGCGGGCTCAGAACGTTGACGATGACCGGCGCCTTCTTCCGGTCTACGCCGTAGCGGGTAGCGCTAACGACTACTTCGCTGAGGTTGAGGTTGTCTTCGTGCAGCATGGCTTCAACGGTCACGTCCCGATTGGCGGGCACGTCCACGGCGAGCCGAAGCGGCTGGTAGCCAACCATTCGAACCTCCAGCCTGTGCGGGCCCACGGGTACGCTTTCTAACGTGAAAGAGCCAGACTCGTCGGACGACGTGCCCAAGGTCGTGCGCTCGATAACAATGGAAGCATTAGGTAGGGGCTCTCCGTCCGTATTGGTGACGGTGCCATAAATGTTGCCTCGTTCTTGGGCATGCGCCGTAGTCAGGATGCAAAGGAGAACGATAAGTAAGTATAAAGAATGTGTTTTCTGCATGTTTTCTGTTTAATCAATACACTAAGGAGGATGCGTCACTACGCATTCCATCCAAAACACCACTGGCAAGGGTTAATTTGCCGGTTTCAGGGGTGCGTTTGGAGATGTCGCTGGGCCTATGCTACTAGGCCACGTAAACTTGAACTAAGAAAAAATGCAGGGAGGCCCGCGGAGGTCGGCGAGCGCATGGCAGGCCTCGCGGTAGGGGTTGTCATGGTCAATGCTATAGTCGGCTAACCATGGCGTTACGATCGGCGCCTGAAGCGTGGCAAAAGAAGTACCCAGAAATTGGCCGTGGTACACGACGTCCAGGAAGTGGATTTCGCTTTCCGTGCTGTGGTGCTGGGGCTCCGAGCCGGCTTTGGATAAATCGTAGGGGTGTACGTGGATAACAATTTTGCCCGAAGCCGTCGTATGCTTGTGCATAAACAGCGAGCCGCTTACCAAAATCAGGCAAAGCAGCCCAGTCTGAAATAGGGCTAAGGTAGTGCGTATGTTGTTACTCCATGACACAGATACAACAAAGGTAAAAAAAATAGCGGCCTTAACTATGGGGCCGCTATCTCAAACGTGTATATTTTACTTATTCGCATTCTTAATATATTGCTCAACGGCCATCGTCATACTCGGCGCGTCGGGCGTTGGCGCTGGAATATCCAGGATCAGTCCGCGGTCCAAGATGGCTTGGTGTGTGGATGGTCCGAAGGCGGCCAGTCGCGTGTCGTTCTGTTTGAAGTCTGGGAAGTTCTCGAACAAGGATTGCACGCTCGATGGGCTGAAAAACACGATGATGTCGTAGAAGACATCTTTGAGGTCAGATAAGTCACTCACCACCGTGCGAAACAAAACGGCTGGTGTGAAGTCGTATCCGTTTTCCTGAAGCCAGTTGTGCGTTTCTTCGTTGGCCACGTCCGAGCAGGGATAAAGGAACTTCTCGTTGGCATGCTTTTTCAGCACGTCTTCCAAATCCTGGGCAGTCTGTCGTCCGAAGAAAATCTTCCGCTTGCGGTACTGAATGTACTTTTGCAGGTACAGCGCAATGGTTTCCGAGAGACAGAAATACTTCATGTCCGCAGGCACTTCGTAGCGCATTTCTTCACACACGCGAAAAAAATGGTCTGCTGCGTTGCGGCTCGTGAAGATAACCGCAGTGAAATCAGCAAGATTAATTTTCTCCTTCCTCACCTCCCGAGCCGGCACGCCCTCTACGTGGATAAACGCCCGGAAGTCCAATTTGAGGTTATACTTCTGGGCCAGGGCGAAATACGGAGATTTTTCATTCTCGGGTTTGGGTAGCGTAACTAAAATGCTCTTTACTTTCTTTGCTCTATCTTCTTCTGACACAGTTATAATACTTTTAGTCAACTAATTAGCTAGTACTTTTACCAAAATCAGTATTGGTACTATTTCAAGAGTGCAAAGATAGGTAATTAAATAAAACTTCTGAAACCGATATTTTTCTAAAAGTATGGATCCGCTCTTGAGTAGGCGGAATGCGAAAAGCCCGATTACGACGGCCAGTACGCCCCACACGATGTAACGGCGGTGTTCGTAGGTGGATAGGCTAAGTAGCAGAATGGCTGGAATAAACACCAGCGATGCATTGAAATAGCACAGGTATAATACCGATATGTATTCCCTCGCAAGGCGCTTGGCCTCGAAGATAATGCCGAGCATACGTGTGACGAAAATCTTGATCGAAAATAGTGCGAGCACAAAAAAGGAAATCCATAGAAAGCCCTGGAAACCAAGTGCATGTTGGCCGTCCACGAACTGGGACGACACCAGATATAGAAACAGGCCACATGAAAATCCAAATAGGACGTACAGGAAGACAAACGGCCACGAGCTATACAGGTTATCTTCTTTGTTAATCTGTGCCAGTACCCGGTCGTTATAAAAGGCCTGCACTATCTGTGCCGACTCCGTCGGAAATGCGGCCCTTGTAACGCCAAAGAACAGTAACATCAAGCCAAACGCGCCCAGGATCCAAGGCTCGCGGTGCGCTTTGAGCTTGGCTGCCGGGATGTCCCCTTGCTGGTTTTCGGCAAAAGCTAACCATTGCATGAAGTTCCCGCGCTCCACGGTAATCAATTGCCGCAGGCTGTCGAGCAACAGGTTCGGGCGCGCTGGGTCAGGGGCTAAGTAAAGCGGCTCCGCAAGTTCCACGGAGGAGGCGAGCGTATCACCCTGTACCGTTGCCTCAGCGCGCTCAGGCCAGCTCGCTAGGCAAAACAGTACAATAAACCAAAACATGTGACAGTACTTCATTGTTGTTTGTGGAGAGCAAAGATAATACTTCTCGCCCGCAAGTTTTGAGCCGCCCGTTATAATAAGGAAGCACTCGGTGCGTCGACGAGCGCATTTACACGATTAATTGTTTTTTGAAACCAATAAAAAGAACATATAATGATACGATTGATTAAAACCACAGTGCTCTGTAGCTCAGTGTTACTGGCTGTTTGGGGGTGCGATTCCGAGCGTGTGATCACGCGTGAGGAACTGCCCGAGCCAGCCCGCATGTATATTCAAAATCATTTTATCGACCATGCGGTACTGCAAGCGCTCAAAGATCGGGACGCGATGTCGGTTGGTTATGAGGTCATCCTCGAAGGTGGCTATCAGTTGTATTTTGACCGACAGGGCGAAATCCAAGGAATAGACGGAACATCCGCGCTGCCCGACGGTACTGTGCCGTCGTCGATCGCGCAATACGTGCGTACGAATTTTCCCGACCAACAACTGGTGGAATGGAAACGCGACGGCCGCACGGACGACGTGGAGCTTGATAATGGCGTCGAGCTGGAATTCGATCAGGACGGCAACTTCTTACGGATGGACCGTTAGCCGTAGTTCTTTTGCGTAGTGTGTTATCCTTTCGATTAAACGCAGGAGGCTTTTTGTCGAGCGGCGTGTGGGCTGTCGGCGACGAAGCGTCATGCAAATCCACTAATTTATTCGTATTTTTGGAAAGTTTTATCGAAGGAATAATTATGCGGTATTTGCTGAGGTCCTGTATCTTACTTTCCATTCTCGTACACGCTGCGGATATCGTCAGAGGTCAGGCGGCTGAACCCGTTGATTTTACGGGAGTGGTTAGAAAATATGATGCAGGGTTTGACGGCATAGGACCACCGGTATATTTTCTTCCGCCGCCCGCGAGCAAGGAAGAGCAGCTAACCGATAAGCTGGAAGCCAAGGTAGCGGAAAGCCAAGTCGTGCGCGAGTATTTAGACAACCTGCAATATATTTCGCGTATTAAGGAGGTGGGCGATATCAGCAATGTACTGGCTCGGCTAGAGGCCAAACTGGATGCCAATACCAGTTTGGAGGGGCTGGTACTTCAAGAGATCGCACGCCAAAGCGCAGCGGACAACGTAGACATGGTAGCCAATTTGGAAAACTATTTGGCCAAGGAATACCTCAGTACAGGCAATGTTACGGAAGCGCTTATCTTTTTCGAAACGGCTTTGTATGCCAAAGCGAGCTTGCGCAAGCAGGCCGATATGGATGTGTTGACAACTAATCTGGCGGTCGGATATGAATATTTGCAAAACCTCGGTCGGGCGGCATCACTCCATCGCGAAGTATATGAGCGGGCTGTAGCCAGTAGGAATGCCGCCCAGCAGGCACAGAGCCTTGCCAGCTTGGCGTTGGTAAAGGCCAAGCAGGGGAATTACTTAGACGCCGAAAATGACCTGATCCGTACGGTCATACCGATGGTCAGGCGGAGCCGGAACTCTACAGGGCACGTCAACGCGCTGATCGTTTTAGCGGAAGTCTACCGTTTGCAAGAGCGTTATCCCGAGGCGCAGTGGTTTCTCGTGCAGGCAAAACAAATTGCACTCGAGGGAAATTTGGATGCCCTCATGCCCGAGATCATCTTTAGCCTGGCCGAAAACAAGAAGATAGCCGGTAACCCGCGCGTCGCCATTCAGGAATACGAAGAAGCCAACGACTTGGCCCGCGAATACGCCGATCGCCTATTTGGCATGCAGCTCGCCATCCAGGACGCTTTGGGCGATTTATACCACCAAGCCGGGAATTACGAGCAGGCCGCCACGGCGCTCAGTCAATACGACAGTTTGAAAAGCCGCTTTTTCAGCCGGTCTTTTTCGGCTAACAACTGATTTCTTACATTCCGTGCCCTGAAGGGGGATAGGTGGAAAATTACCACTAAATAGGTATTGCCTACCCTTGGGTGCTCCCCTACCTTTGACTATATCAATAACACTGTTTCTTTATTTTAACATTTCGTCAGCCTAAACCTTCTTTACATCTGCCTGTGCAAAGACATCCGCTCGGGAAGAAGGAAGACGACAACATTCGGCCCCCACCCAAGGGGCGTCACATAGAACGTGAAGTAGGTATTAAAAGCGTGTTTTTTGTTTGGAGGCCGTGGTGGTTCGCTGCTGCGGCTTTTTTATGCCCTTGCGGTCAGTTCCTCAACCCGGAACGCGACCATGGACGCGATGAGCGGAAGGGGCATCGGCTCGTCCAGCGGAAACTGTACGGAGCCCTTCCCCTTTTTATAGTAGGACAGTTGCGATGTGAACTTGCTATGGGTGACCGGAAGGGCGTATAGCCCTACGTGATTCGCATAGCCCGCGAAATAAACCAGTGGCTTGCCTTTGAGCATGTATGCGGGAATCGCGTAGCTGATTTTCTCCTGAGCCGTGGGCGCTACCCGTCGGATGGTATCCCGTACTTGTTGGAGCGCCTGACGCGTGGGTTCGGGAAAACTTTGGATATAATCGTCAACGGGGTTCACTGCGCATGCTGTGTCTCTACGTACGATTTGAAGTTGTTGAGAATGGCCTGCCAGCCTTCGCGCTGTTGCTCAGCGAAATGCACGGATTCCGCATCGAAGATCGTCGTGATTTGGGTGGTGCCGTTTTCCTCAGCGAACCGGGTGTCGGCTTCGCGCCCGTCGGCCATCGTATAACGAATGCGCTCATGATGGGCAACGTCGTCGTATGTCGCCTCGAATTCGAAGCCAACACTCCCGTCCCATGCTTCCATGCGGGCCGAATATTTGCCGCCGACGCGCAGATCGTTCGTAGCCCGGGGGCAGTGCCAGTCGGACGATGCGAAGTTCCATTGGGTAATATGGCGCGGCTTCGTCCAACAGGACCAGCAAAGGGCGAGGGGTGCCGTAATGCGCGTTTGTACCGTTATTTTAACGCTCTCCATCGTGTTTTTATTTCCGTGCAGAAGGATCCGTATACATGACCTCCCACTGGTGCCCATCGGAGTCTGCAAAAGCGTCGTAATACACCCAGCCGTGGTCTTTGGGTTCAGTGTATCGGGTGCCTCCATGTGCCAAAGCGCGGCTGACGATAAGGTCAACGTCCTCGCGCGAGTCTACTTGAAAGGCGAGCAATACTTGCGTGGTATTTCCATTGGCTACGGGCCGATCCGTAAAGGTTTGGAAGAAGGCGCGCGATAAGAGCATGGCGTAGATCTTTCCTTCTTCTAGCACCAGTTGCAGGGCGCGGTCGTCGCTCATCTCCTCGTTGAAGCGGAACCCGACCGCCTCCCAAAATCGGCGGCTCCGATCAAGATCCTTTACGGGGAGGTTAATATAAATTGCGTTTGCCTTAGCCATAGTTAGCTATATAATATAATAAGCAGGGGGTGGAGGCGCTCCGCCTGTGCGTACCGGCTCGCCCTATGTCACCCGTTAGGTGGATTGGACGTTAATTCTCTGGCGCGCTCTCGGCATAGTCCAGCATCCACTGTATACCGAACCGGTCGGTGCAAGTACCGAAATAGGAACCCCAAAAAGCGTCGTGCAGGGCCATGGTCACTTCGCCGCCTTCAGCAAGCGCGCTAAAAATACGTTCGGTTTCCGCACGGGAATCGGGGGATAACACGATACTCATGTTAGTCCCTGCGGTCACCGGCGGGATACCCATGGCTGACGGGGCGTCCGACCCCATGAGGATGCTGCCCATTACCGGCAAGGCAACATGCAATACTTGGTCGGCCACTTCCTCGGGCAGGGAGGGCATGTCGTCGCCGGGCGGCATATCACCAAACCGGGAGATACCTTGCATAAACTCACCGCCGAAAATGCGTCGATAAAAATTAAAGGCCTCTTCGCACTGCCCATCGAAATTTAGGTACACATTCAATGCTGCCATAGGATATATTTTTTGGTTTATTGCAAATTAATGGGAAGTAAGGGAAGCGTGTCTTGCCATAGGGCAAGAAAATAAAATACTACTGCTTGGCCACTTCCTTGCGAATGCGGCTAAGGGAGGTGTCGGTTATGCCGAGGTAAGACGCCACGTGTTTGAGCGGTGCCTGCAACAGCAGTTTGGGATGCCGTTGCTGCAGGGCAAGATATCGTTGTGTGGCGGTATCAGCAATCATCGACACGGACCGTTGCTTGCACTGGAACAAACTCATTGCCATCCACGCACGTCCCCATTCGCTGAAGGCAGGGATGTCGCGAAAGAGCTTCTGAAAAACCGGGTAGTCTATTCGCCACGCGATAATGTCGGTGAGGGCATGCATGTTCTCCAACGCGGGGACCTGTTGGAATAAGGAAACCACGTCTATGGCGATTTCGGCTTCGCCCACAAAGCCTGTAGTGATGTCCTGCCCTTCGTAGTCGTGCACATACGAACGCACGAGACCCTGTTCAATACAGAAATACGCGTTGGCAATCTGCCCCTTTTGCAGGAGGTAATCTCCCTTGGCAAACGTTACCGGCTGGTGGGCATCGGCTATCTGTGCAAGCTCGTGTCGGGCTAGCGCGACACTGTTGTATATCTTTTCAAATGTAGGGATAATGGTCATTTTGGTTTTATATTGGGTGAATCGGCATCGTAATTCGTACAGCTTCCGTATATCAAATAAAGCGAAAATCAGGTTTGTTTGCAATTGTTCCCCTTGCCTTTTCCAAAAAAGATCGAAACTGCTATCTTGGCGCAATTGTTCCTGGCCAAAATCGCCAGCAGTAAGCGCAACGAACACGCGATGAAGGATAATATAGGTTGGGGCGTCTATTTAGCAGTAAGATATGAGCAAAATAGTAAACAAGTTAGGATTGGTCCTTGTGCTAGCGGGGCTTGCCGGTTCGTGCAAGACACCGCAAGTAAGTTGGAAACTCGCCTGGCAAGACGAGTTTGATCAGACGAGCGGCTTTGATACGACGGTATGGAGCAAGATTCCCCGGGGTACGCCGGATTGGCAAAACTACATGTCGGACTATGACGGATTGTATGAGGTGAACGACGGCAAGTTAATCCTTCGAGGCAGGGTTAACGATGTAGTGCCCGATGATACGGCAAGTTTCCTCACGGGGGGAGTTTACACGATGAACAAGAAACTTTTCGAATATGGACGCATGGAAATCCGCGCGCGGCTATTTGGTGCCACGGGCGCCTGGCCTGCCTTCTGGATGCTTCCGCAAGATAAGGGTTGGCCGGACGGCGGCGAAATAGACATTATGGAACGATTGAACGACGACGACTTCGCTTACCAGACCGTGCACACGCACTATACGTATACGTTGGGGATAAAGGATCCACCGACCGGGTCCACCGCTCCCATTAGCAAAGACGAGTACAATGTATATGGCGTGGAAATCTGGCCGGACAGCCTTCGCTTTTTTATCAATGACGTGCACAATTTCACCTATCCCCGCATCGAGACGGAGCAGGAGGGCCAGTTTCCCTTTGGGAGTCCGTTCTATTTACTGCTCGATATGCAGCTGGGCGGTTCCTGGGTGGGAGCCGTTGATCCGAATGATTTACCCGTAGAGATGTGGATTGACTGGGTGCGGTGGTATGAACCCAAATGACCTAACATCTCACACCTGGTTGGGTATTAGCTAAGTTAAGGGGAGTTTAACAAGAGTTTTTTCTACGAGGCTTAATTTATGATGATTCAATACTTGTTCGTTTCAGTTCTTAATTTATTTTCCGGAATACACGACGAGCCGCGGTTTCAGGCGCAAACAATCGATGATCAGGTGGCCATCGGATACGGATTGGCTATCGGCGACGTGGATGGCGATGGCAAACCAGATATCTTGATGGCCGATAAGACCCAGTTCGTGTGGTATCGCAATGGGGATTGGCAGCGATTTGTGATGATCGAAAACCTGACCGAGTACGACAACGTAAGCATCGCCGCACGTGATATCGACGGCGACGGCAAGGTGGAAGTGGCCGTAGGAGCGCAATGGAATCCCGGCGAAATCTCCGACCCGGTACGGTCGGGTTCGGTTCACTATCTTGTTCGGCCCGATGATCCCACGCAGCGCTGGACTGCCGTGCCGCTCTACCACGAGCCCACCGTACATCGCATGCGTTGGGTGCAGGCTGCAGACAGTACCTACCATCTTATCGTACTCCCGCTGCGGGCGCCATTTCGCGCGGATGAACCGGATCGTGGTGTCAATATCCTCGTCTATGAAATGCCCGACGACCCAACCCGTCCTTGGAAACACTGGACCATTAAGCAGCCTATGGGCAATACGCATAACTTGGATGTCTACGATCTGGGCGATGGGGAGATGTTCTACGTCGGCGGTGATGACGGTATGATGGGCTTCTCCTACCGTGATGGGCATTGGGTAGGTCTGCACGCTGACTGGATGGCGCGCGGTCGGGCCCTGAGCGAGATCCGTTTGGGGCAAGTGGCCAGCCGAAATGCCCATGTGTTCGCTACGGTCGAACCGTTGCATGGCGATACGCTGGCGTTGTACACGCCGGGCCTGTCGGACAGTCTCTTGGTGCATGACAAGATCTGGCGTATCGTGCTGGAACGCAATATGAACGAAGGGCATGGGTTGGCCATGGGTGACTTGCTGGGCTTGGGCCGAGACCAGGTAGTGGCTGGTTGGCGGAATCCCAATAAGGATGGGCATTTTGGGATTAAATTGTATGTGCCCTTCAATCAATATTGGGAAGCGATGGATTCCTATTGGGTAGACCGTGACGGGATGGCTTGCGAGGATTTGCAGATAGCCGACTTGGATGGTGACGGGAGACTCGATATCATCGCGGCCGGCCGGTCCACGAACAACTTAAAAGTTTATTGGAACAGGACGGGGGATTGACGGACGTCGCAGGGTGGCGAATGCCCGTTAGCTACACGCGGTAATACACCGGGACTAAAACGCAAAGGCGCATGCGTTGAGCCGAGCGCGCCTGCAAAAGGGGTAGTTATCGCCGTTCGTCCTCGGGTTGTTGCTTCTCCCGCCGACGTTGGGCTAGGGCCTGCGACAACAGGAACTCGATTTGCCCATTCGTGCTTCTGAACTCATCGGCCGCCCACTCTTCCAGCGCCTTCAGCATCTTGGCGTTAATCCGCAAAGCGAAGGCTTTCTTGTCCACTTTATCTGCCATCCATCTTTCCTTTTTTCAGTCGTCGAAAGCGCAAAGATACGAGATTAGGGATATAGTGTGCCCGCGTTGACGACAGGCGACACGTTGCGCTCTCCACACAATACCACGAGCAAGTTGCTGACCATCGCTGCCTTACGTTCTTCGTCCAAATTCACAATGTTTTTCTCGGATAGTCGTTCGAGTGCCATCTCGACCATGCCGACGGCTCCATCCACAATTTGACGCCTTGCTGCTACCACCGCAGTAGCCTGTTGGCGTTGAAGCATGGCGCTGGCTATCTCGGGGGCATATGCCAGGTGCGTGATGCGCGCTTCGATAACGTCTATGCCAGCCATGGCTAGGCGCTCGTTAAGCTCCTGCTCCAAAATCGCACTTACTTGCTGCGCTCCGTCCTTGAGGGTGATGGCCGCCCCCTCGTCCTCAAAATTGTCGTATGCAAACTGATTCGCCAAGTGCCGGACGGCTGCCTCGCTCTGGATTTGCACGTACTGGGTATAGTTGTCTACGGCAAAGAGCGCCTTGGCCGTGTCTTGTACTTGCCAAACGACCACTGCTGCAATCTCAATGGGATTGCCGAGCTTGTCGTTTACCTTGATTTTCTGTCCATCAAGATTGCGCGCCTTTAGGGAAGCGCGGCGCCGCGATACGAACGGATTTACGCAAAAAAAGCCGTCTCGGCGTACCGTGCCTTGGTAATTGCCAAACAGGATGAGCGCAGTCGATTCATTTGGGTTTACGACCATCAGGCCTTTAAGCGCACCTAATGTGATAATACCTCCGGCGACGGAAAGTATACCGGTTTGCGAGGCGACTCCGAAAAAGGCTAGTCCAATGGCGGTCAATAAAATCACCACGGCGATGTAGCCCGATATAGCTGCTGTACGTTTTTCTTGAATCATAATACATTGGTTTGATATTGATTTGATATCACAAAGATATGTTTTGTCGAAACATGCTGCAAGAGAAAAGCAATTATTTTTGAGGGTATAAAAATAAAGTAGCTGATAATCAATGTTTGAGCAGTTTTTTAGTAGGAAAGGCTTTGTTTGTATGGAATTCTTTTCTACTTTTGCACCCCGTTCGTGGTTGAGCGGTTTGTTCTTTTCGGT
>CAYRGQ010000034.1:0-1806 GCA_964423925.1 uncultured Sphingobacteriaceae bacterium
GTGAACAAACGGTAATTCCATCACATTTGAGCGGGGACGCGGTATTGGTTTCGGCCACGAAGCAGGTAGAAGCGACTTACCATTCTCTTTGCCACGGCACGGGCCGAACCATGTCAAGGGCTGCGGCCAAACAGGCTGCCGCCACCTTCGACTACGATGCCCTGAGGGAGCGCATTTATATCCCCACAATGGTAAGCAATGAAAGTATAAAAACCGATGCGCCATTTTGCTATCGGGATCTGGACACGTGTCTCGCATTAATCGACGACTTAATCACCGTTGAGAAACGGTTTCGTGTTCTGGCCTACCTGGGGCAGCTGTAACGCCCCAGGTTAGAAGGTTGACCTAAATGAATTAGCCCACAAAAGCAAATCGATCGCGCGCGTCGATCGGCCATTGATCGACCACCTTACCCTGCTCGACTATGTTATAGGCCGAATACAAATTAACCGTAGGGCAAACATGGTAGGGCACGCCGTATAACGCCTGCCCTAACATATAGCCGTGGTTAAGCGGCGCTTCCAGCACCAAGTGTTCCTCACTTTGCCGTAATGCACGCAAATCAGGCGCATTCAAGAAGGTCACCCGTTTATCGATTGGCTGCTCGGCAGCCACGGCTTTGTGCCCGAGATCGACGCATATCGTGGTGGGCGACGGCAAGGAAATCACCCGGCAAAGGACTACCGCAGCGGGCAGAAATTCCTGTTGCGGACAATCTTGAGCGTATCCTTGATCCCACAATACGTACGTACCGGGGCTGCATTGCACTTCCGGACGCACCGCATAGTAGGGAAACGACGGTGAGCCACCGACGATAACTTCCAGCGAAGGTAACTGACAAGACTTCCGGGCTTGTTCAACAAAGTCTTGTAGCAGCGTATAATTTTGATCGCATTGCGCATACAGCTTCACCGCATCACGCTCCCGCACGTGCCCATCGTATGCATGCACGCCCACGAGCTGTAATCCGTCCAACGAGTGGCACAGCCCCACTAAATCAAGGGAAGCTGCCGAGATGGGCGCGCCCGTACGACCCATGCCGATATCCAAATCGACGTATACCCGCACGCGTGTTTGGTGCGCTACCGCCAACTGGGACAGCTGTTGGGCTGCGTGTGTAGCGTCCACGATTACCGAAAAACGCAGGTTCGGATATTCCGCTTGAAGGCCCAAAAACATCTCCGCTCGCGGACCATATAGCGGAAACGCGAGCAAGATATCTGGGGCACCCGCTCGCGCAAGCATCCGTGCCTCTCCAAGGGTCGCACATTTAAAACGCGTGATCCCCGCGGCGAGCTGGCATTGGGTAATTTTCGAGCTTTTGTGGGTCTTCACATGTGGACGCAAGCGAGTGACATCCCCGACCATCGCATTTGCCAACGCAATATTATGTTCCAAACGATCTTTATAAAGCAATAAGGCCGGCGAATCCAGGGCGGACACGTTCGTAATTTCATACCACGATTCGTCGATTCGAAGGTCTTTTTGAGGTTTCATCACACGATATTGAAATCAAACATATCAAAATGACAATGTATCCTAATAAAAATCGTTGCATGAAAGACAACCGTTATTCATAGGACGATGCTGCTTCTTTTGCACCCAGTTTGTAAAGAATGTGCTTTAGACCACGCATCTCCTCTAGTAAGCCGGTCTCAGCATCTTCTTCGGTATCATGATTAATTATGCCTATGGGACCGCGATAATCGCTATCCCGTACCAACTGGATCAAATCCTTCTCCACGTCGCCTTGCCCCGTGCGATAAAAGTTGTCGCGATCGCCTTTTTTTAATCCTGCAATGTTTA
>CAYRGQ010000034.1:1906-32355 GCA_964423925.1 uncultured Sphingobacteriaceae bacterium
CTCATCTGTGCAATTTTTTCGGATTGGTTCAGGTTGTTAAAATCACCCCACTCCCCCATCAATAACCAAATCTGAGTCGAAATCTTGTTGCGCGCTAAGAAGTCGAAAATTTCTTGAATATTTCGATCGTCCTGCGGATTGGGCCCCGACATCATCCAGAATCCGGTCAGCTCGATACCGTATTTATTCAACGCGCGCCATTCATCGTCAAATGTTGGTATGTGTTCCTCGCGCCAATCGTAAGCAAGCTTTTTAATGCCTAAGGAAGCCAACATTTTAGCGCGCTCTTCGGGTCCGCGCTGCTTGGCGTCGAACGGGACTACGCACCACGCCAACAGGTTCTGCTTTGAAAACACATCATTGGCGGTGGACGCCTTACGTGTTTTACATCCGGCGAAACCAACCACACACATGATTGTGACCATGCACCAAAATTTACCTTTCATGATCGATTCATTTTAACACCTATTTTCCTATCTAACACGCGTACGCGGAACACTGCGTACTACCGTCTGACCAAATTGACCTACCTATCTAATTTTGCATTCGCGGTAAAACGTGACAGCCGAAGATCTCGACAAAAACCTTCGGCTTCGTATCCGGCTCTTTGTAATAGTACCTATTTCTATCATTCGTCATCCGGTAAGGCAAACGCAACATAAGCATCGCCGGTTTTTGTACCCAATTTGCCGCCACCAGTGGCGGGAATCAATACGTATTGCTTTCCGTCTATGGCGTAGGTACTGGGTACAGCATACCCCCCAAAGGGCAACTGCGCTTCCCATAATATTTCACCGGTATCCTTGTCAAAGGCACGGATTCGCTCGTCTCGGGTAGCCGCAACGAAAACCAAGCCGCCAGCGGTAGCAATGCTACCTCCAAAATTCTCTGTACCTGTCAACGGGATCCCGCGAGCCGTTAACTCAGGATACTCACCCAACGGGACCTTCCATTTTATTTTGCCCGACCGCAAGTCAATGGCATTCATCGTACCCCAGGGAGGCCGGGTGGCAGGATAGCCTTGTGGATCCAAAAATTTATGATAACCGGTAGAAGCGTAATACGGTTTGACGGAATCTGCCGACGACGCACCACCCTCCATGTCCAGATCAAGGAGATAGGAGGCCATCAGTTGCACATCGTCTTCGAGAATGTGCGCGAATCCTGGCATCGTGCCTTTTCCGTTTTTGATAACGTCGACGATCACCGGTTTGGCATATTTCGCCGCCAGCCCAACTAAACCTGGGTTTGCGCCAAGGCCTTTACGATCCGCGCCGTGACAACTCGCGCAGCCGTTAGCTAAAAATAATCGTTCGCCGCCATGCCTTTTGGTCTCATGCGGCGATTGCTCGCCGTTTGCAGCGTTGATATCGCGCATGGTAATATTCCACGCAATATCATTGGCATTGACGAAAAGCAGCTCTCCCTCAGGATCATACGACCCGCCACCCCATTCGGCCCCACCATGAATACCGTAGAAAAGCACGCCTTTGGTCGTGGGTGGGATATACCAACCGACGTCGGAATTCAGAAATTTATCACGAGCGTATCGGTTAGCTTCTTCACTGATATCGGTTAAATCATCAATATGCAACACCTGTTTCGAAAACGGCTCCGGCCATAAGACATAGGGCTGTGTGGGCGCCGCATATTGCCCAGGCAAACTACTTGCTGCTACTTCGCGCTCTTCTACCTCGGACAAGAGTTCTCCGGTCAGTCGGTTAAAGAGCAATACGTTTCCTGTTTTGGTCAGTTGGATGACCCCCGGAATCTTCTTACCGTCTTTGTACAGGGGGGTCAAAATAGGGGCACATGGCAAATCCAAATCCCACAAATCATTACGTATGGCTTGAAAGTGCCATTTGCGTTGTCCCGTGGATGCGTCTAATGCAACCACACAATTACCGTACAGTTGGTCTCCGGCATTATCCGGGCGATAAAAATCGTCCTTCGGTTGGCCTGTAGCGAAAAACACCATGCCATTTTCCGAGTCCACGGATAAACCTCCCCACACGTTGACACCGCCGCCACTTTTCCAAAAATCGGGATTACCCCAGGTTTCATAACCGACTTCATCGGGATGGGGAATTGTATGGAAAATCCATTCCCGCTCACCGGTAAAGACGTTAAAAGCACTTACATTGGCGGGCGACGACCAAGTCATGGCCCCCACAATAACTTTATCCTCGTATAGCACGGGAGCTGCGGGCGCGGTAATGCCCATTTGATCGGCGGGCTTGACCAACCCCTCATTAAGCGATATACGTCCCCGATCGCCAAAGTCCACGACAGGTGAACCGTCGTCTGCATGAATAGCATTTAAATATCCGCCACTCGTGAAGAAGATGCGATCACGCTCGTTCTTTTTACGCCAATACGAGATCCCTCTATTTACACCCCCAAATTGTTCTCCCGCTCTTGCCGGATTAAACCGCCATCGTTCCGTTCCATTGGCTCCGTTAAGGGCGATCACCTCTTGTTGCGGCGTAGTGACGTAGACGACACCATCTACGATAATGGGATTCATTTGCACATTACCGTGAGGTACGCCAGAATGAAAAACCCATGCCTGCTGCAGTTGAGCCACGTTAGCTTTGGTAAGCTGCTTCAAAGGCGAATATTTCGTCTGCCCCGAGGTACCACCCGGATAAGCCCAATCATCATCCGAAAAGGGCCGTTCTTGTGTGCACCCCCATAGCAAGCAAAATCCGAGGAAAAGTAAAAAACGCATGATCAATACGTATTAGCTTGGGCGTGGAGCACACTCAACGATTTCTCCTTCTACCGAAACTTCTACCGACCGTGCCGTATGCTGGCAATAGGCTGCACGGATAAATTTGATTAAATTGAATAAGTTTTTTTATGGTTGACATACGTTATAAAAGGTTATCGCTGACTATCTACCGCAAAATAAACATTTAATACGTAACGTCGTATGTCCATGACGAAATCATGCGATGTAACTACCAAGAAGCGTGACGCGAAAGAAAGAAGGTGTAGCCCAAAAAACTAGGGCGGACACACCAGTACCGCCAGAACTGCTGAGAAGATATGCTACAACCGTACCTGTGCTTCCAATAGTGCCTAAAAAAAGCGCCGGAAGCACGCCAAACAGGGAACATTGGCCCTGTAGAAGCTGCAGATCAAGTCAACCTAGGTTAAACCTTAAAGACCCCTTTCTATCAGCTTCCTTGTTGTCGTTTCGATTTTTTGAATACGATCCGTACTCCATAACGGCATATCCGGATAAGGTCCACGCATCCGTATTTGCATTGCCGAGTGAACCAATGTTGGACAACAAACGTCGCTTACCCGCTCCCACCCCATTGCCGATTTCTTGAATGACCGGCGCAACGGACAGGTGTGTTACGCTGCGAGGTTTTCGCGCCCTACCTAT
This sequence comes from uncultured Sphingobacteriaceae bacterium, assembly GCA_964423925.1. Lineage (GTDB taxonomy): Bacteria > Bacteroidota > Bacteroidia > Sphingobacteriales > Sphingobacteriaceae > CAYRGQ01. Next base: position 5,304 of record CAYRGQ010000034.1, read on the forward strand.
TAGCGACGGCCTCGCCCATCGCCTTCAGCACGGCTACCGATGCGTCCACCAAGACAGCTTGTCGATCAGTTATCGTCAGACTGTAAGCTTCGCCCGTACTTCGTAGTGCTTGCTTCAGGCTGTCGGCAAAGGCCGCTTCCAACGACTCATAGCCATGCACTTCCGTCACGACCTCCCCTCCTTTTTCGACATGGATCATTCTCCCCTCGGCATTATAGGCAAACACGCCACTCGCAGGCGCCGCATAATCGTCGAGATCTTTGACAATAAAGATATCGATGCTGCCCGCTACCGCAAACAGCTTGCCCGTGGGATCAAAAATCGCCTGCAACAGCAAGTGGTCGTCCATACGGTTGTCGGTAATCGCGTCTATCTTAACGGAGCTTAGCGCCCCGCCACGGGCGTAGAAAAAGGTATTGTCAGGGTAATACGTCCGATAGGCATATACATCTTCGGCGAATTCGACGTAGGGGTTATGCTTCGTATAGTCCCACCTATCCGTGCCCAGCGTTTCCAAAAATCGCGCCTCGTTAAAGGTTATGGGCGGATTCGCGTCTGGCCCATACAGCTCTTGGTAATAGGCAAGGACTAGGCGGGCGATACCATGCGACACGATAGCTGGGAAATTAGAAGTGCCCCCATCGCTCTGAAATTTAAATACTGCACTGAGCACCACATTCAGGTGATCAACGCAGAACGTCAAAACTTTGGCCGTATACCTGATCAGCGTGTTGATTTCTACCGTCGCTACGACGCCAATCCCATTCGTAAGGACGATCACCGCACCATCGGCAATGGCCATGGCGCCGTACTTCGCCAATTCGATCGATCCATCAATTAGTTTGATTGCCCACTCGGGAATCTGCGTAGCCTCGGCAATATCATAGGTTACGGTAATCCGGTCTACGAAGCCGCCTTGCAGATCCATGCTAAAGCTGATAACCGCGTGATCGTCCTGCTCTGCTTGGATGTGGTCCACGTCCATGGTAAAGGAAACTTTATTATCTGCCAATACGATCGAAGGGTCATAGATTCGGTATTCTGAATCCTGCGCATACCATTCGGTGGCGTAACGATTATTTTTACGGACACGCTGTGAGCCGGGATAGAGCGTCAAGAGGTTGGCTACTACCGCACTGCTATCGATACCAGGTTGGTGGTCATACAGCTGAAAACTCTCGATCGTATCGTCCATGTCCCCCTCGCCATTTTCATCCCAAAGCGATTTCATAGACATGTGCTGGTTGGGCCCGATTAACGCTGTCCGCCCTTGGAAATTTGCTTTGGAATACACGCGCACCCAAGTTTGGGAACTTGTATCTACCCAGCTGATATCGTCTTTCATATCGTTATCGAACGTGGTTCCCTCCCATAGCACTTGGCTAAGGTCCGCTACGGTCTGCGGACCGTCGAAATTTTTATACGCATCGGTCCCCTTTTTGCCGTCGGTTTTCTTGTAGAACGTGACATTGCAGTTTGACATAATTTAATTGTTTTTAATGAGGTAGATGATGTGCGCTTATCCGGGTCGGCCCACCAAGGAGGTTAGACCCGCTAAAGCACATTTATTGTTTTTCATGTGTAGCAATACGCTGGTGGAGCCAGCGAATTTCACAAAACTAGGGTATAGATCCTGCTCCGCCTATCCCTCCTTTGGGGGGGATGATGTTAGGTTATGAAAACGCATTATCAGTGTAGCTACGTGCTGGCTCGCCAATGCAGCAAAGTTTGCGACCTCCGTGGAGCAAATGGATGATCGGATGTTTGGAGAAATATGGCTCGTACCCACGAAATATCGGACGCGTCATAGCGCATTGCTATTACGCTCTGGTGCAGACTTCCCAATTCAGAGAACTGTTGAATTAAGCTTGCAGACCATCCCGCACGTTCCGACGACGGTTTAAGGGGTGTGCCTCGGAATCTTCCTTCGCTTAGACAGTGCTTGCAAAATGGGCACGATAGCCACCACTACCAATGGAAAGGTAAAAATCAAAATCGGGTTTTTGGCAAATACCGTAAACGTATCTTCTTCGCTCATGTATTGGAACATGTTGATGACGACGGCGACTACCTCCAATAACAGGACGACGCTAACTAGAGCCACGCTTTCCAGATTATTGTTGATAAACATCGAAAACGACAGATTCGTGTAATACAGTACCAACAGCGCGAACAATACGACGAACAACCCGACGAGAATGTAAAGATAAACCTCCCAATAATTCGCTTGGTAGTCGGCCCTCATCAGCAAGGAAGCCATATCTTCGTCCACGGCCGTCAGGTTTGCCGTCTTCACGTCCCAAGTGCTGGGAAAAAAGCGGGCGATATAGTAATGGCTTTTCAATTGATCGACAAAGCCCGGCGACAGCGAGTCTCGATTCACCACCGCTAACGGCACGATGAACGGGGTAGTCGAATGAGTATCGAACCCCGAAGCGTCTGACGGTGCATGTTGCGTCTCGCCTGACGACATCGCCCAATCCCGATCAAAAAGCCCTAAAAATGACACTTCTAGCGCCAACGCATAGAGCAAATCACGATGACGGGCTTCCTCGTCGGGCCTTTGCATTGCGATTTCTAAGCGAATGTCCTTTTCAAACTTGAAATCGCGGCTTGCGTCCAATAGCAATCGAACGGATTTCACGAACTGCACCAACTCACGTTTCAGCTCGTATTTGAAATCAGGCAATACCAGCATCAAGGATTGGGGATTGCCGACACGCTGAAGCTCTTGGAATAACTGCACGAGTGACAAACGGATCATAGCAGTATCTTGCAGGAACTCGCTCGCGGTTAAGCGATCACTCAAACGGAACATAACCGCCTTGTCTACATTCGCGGCCTCCTGCCCGGACTTGGACTCACTGCTGATTACGAGTTGATTGTTGACGTAATCGACGTCAACTTCGCGGACGGCAAATGCTCGCGACACTTGACCACCACCATCGCGGGGCAGGATAAAATTGTAGAACAGCCGATACGCATCTGGATCGAACTGCCGGATGGAATCCATCGTGCGCTGGAATGCATCAAAATCCTGAAGCATGGCGGAAAGCGCCACTTCGCTGCCCACATACTGCCGTATATAGTCTTCGAAGTAGTTGATATAAACCGTGTCGCGCACGGTATCCCGCGGTAACTCCTTGAGCCGCTCAAACGTATCTTCGGTTTCCATATAGAATTTTGGAAACTCGTCGTCATAGTTTATTTGCGCCACCAAAGACGTCGGCACAAATACAGCGAAAATCGCCAAAACAATTAACGTAAGCTTACGTAACATACTCATAAGATTTTTAATGCTCCACCATGATTCCTTGTTTCTCCTGCTCATGCCGGATGGCATCGCGTAGTAGCCTCTGCGTGAGTCGCGCCCCCTCCTGACGGTGCAGCCATATCGCACATCGCTGAATAACGTTGACGATCGTGCCACCCGCCAATTCCACGTCAGCGGCTTCGTCGAGTAGGCTATTGCGGTCGCTATCCGTCCAAGCCGCAGGAATCCAGCGATCCCAGAGTTGTCTCCTCAGCCGCGCGTCGGGCATCGGGAAGTGCACAACTTGTTGAAAACGTCTCAGAAAAGCCTCATCCACCTGATCCTTTAGGTTCGTGGCCAAAACCACGAATCCAGGGAAGTCTTCGACACGTTGCAATAGGTATGATACTTCTTGGTTAGCGTACCGATCATTGGAGTTGTTCGTTTCTGTCCGCTTACCAAACAGGGCGTCTGCCTCGTCAAAAAACAGAATCCAGTCTTTCTGTGCCGCGCGATCGAAGATCTTCGACAGGTTCTTTTCCGTTTCCCCGATATATTTAGAAACCATCATGGAGAGGTCAATGCGAAAGACATCTAATCCGTGTTGCTTTCCGAGCAGCGTGGCGGCCAGGGTTTTTCCCGTGCCCGGCGGGCCATAAAATAGACAACGGTATCCTGGCTTAATGATCGCGTCTAAACACCCCTGCTGGCGGATTTCGTGTGCATGATGCATCCAGACAGCAATATCCTCTAAACTACGCCTCACGTGCGGCGGCACGATCAGGTCGCCCCATTCCATGGTGGTATGCAGACGCTTGGCCGCAAAGTCGGGCTGATGTTCGGACGAATACACGCCGCCCGGAATAATACACGCCAAGAACTCATCCGACACAGCCAAACGGCCACTTAGGAACGGTTCACCGGCTTCCTGCCCGACGAGATGCAAGATATTGCGCCGGTAGAAGATGCCCTCCTTACCGAACATCCTAAATATCTCCTCGCCCACCACTGAGTTTTCCGTGCGCAATAAAAAGGCAGCCGTCAGCCCCGTGGGTAAAAAACCGGTATGACGCTGTGCCTTCCAGCCCCCGAATTGGGTGTAGGGGCGGTCGAGCGTTTTATTTTGAACAAAAAACAGGTCCAAAGCATCAGGTGCCACATGGGGCATTAGGGCCAACAGCAGCACAAGACGCTCCTGCGGACTAAGTTCCTCGCCGATCTCAGACTCCATAAAATCAGCCGCTGGCTGCGGTATGTCCCAGATATTGCCGTGGCGTCCGTCCTGTTGGAAATAAATTGCAAAAGATGTGGCAAGAACCTCTTTAAAATATACGATCCAGGGTTGCATGTTGTGCATCATCACTATCGACTCATTAAATCATTTACCTGTGCTTCCAACAACAAAACGGCGGGTACCCGACCGCTGTCATGATTGATACGCAAATAGGTTTCAATCTCCGTTTTCAGATTCCTTAGTGTTTCCAAGCCGGGGGCCGCATGATAAGCCACCAATGCGTTGTCGACACGTGTAATGCGATCCCCCCTTGACGTCACCCGCCCCAAAATGGACTTCGTGATGCTGAGCGCCTGAAATTGCTCGAGCGTCGGCAAGGATATCGTTTGCGCCTGCAGGATAGGATCCGCGCCCGCCATAGCCTCGGCCTTCTCGATCAGCCCCTCTACTTCGACTAGGTCAGGAATATTGAGTGTGCTGAGGTCGTCGATCTGGTTGAGGTTGCTCGGCATGCCACGTTCCAAATCACTTTCTTGCAACGCCATGATTTTTCGCAATTCAGCCAGTGAATTTTCTATCGTATTTTCAATGCGATCCAATGCATGCCCATGCGTTTCGAGTTTCTCCCATATTTTCTCTAATTGGTATTTTTCGTTAAATGCGTGGAGCTTGGCATTCGTATCTGCTTCATTGGCTTCTAAAAGCTTGTGGAAATAAGCTTCCTTTTTCGCCATGATACGCATAAACTGGGCGGAGCGCTTTTTGAACCGGCCGTTCGCTTCTATCCGCTGCGTCTGCAGGGCGATTAATCCGGCGTGCTTGACATCATGTTCCTTGGCTAAGATCTTCCTCCGCTCCACACCACTTCCCATGATGTAGGCTTCCGAATTGAGCAATTCCTCGACCTCGCGACCTACAATCTCTCGTACCGGTGCTGGGTTAGCCTTGTCGCGGTCCAACCCCAGTTTTTCGCCTTTTGAAGGAACTATTTCTTCGTCCTTCTCGCCCAATTCACCCTGCATAGCGTAGCGGCCCAGCACCCATTCGGCAGCCGTCCATTCGTAGAGTTTTTTCTCGATGAAATACAGGGCTTTGGCTTTGACGACGATACCCACGCTGGCCACCGCATCGGCCGCCAGACTGTAGGAAACGACCAAGGGCTGCTCGCGTCGGAAACGCTTCTCTTCACGATCGTACTTGGCCGCACCGGCGATGGATGCATCGGCCTTCATTCGAGCCGTACCCTGGGCGAACACCCCAGCGCTCAGCGCAAGGATGGCTTGCGTACCCGCCTGCACGCCCAATTCGACGCGGAGCCCCACGTCGCCTTGTATGCCACTGTTGCCTGCCACGCGCCAGATGCCATCATCCCCCTGTGCCTGCAGGCCCAACGATAGGGCAAACTGGGCGGCTGCACCCAGCGAACCATACACTTCCAGGCCGGGTACGATGGGAAAAATAATGCTCACCGATAAGGGCAGACCCGGCACCATATCAGCAAGTGAGAACTTCTTCTCACCTTCGAGCTTGGCCCGGAGGTTCTCGAAATCCACCTCCCCGGCGATACCCAACGCCCGAAAATTGAGCGGAGGTATCATCGGTTGAAAACTACGGATGTGAAATCCCTGACTCGAAAAGCCGACGTCGGTTACCCGTATTCCCACTTGGTTGACCGGCAGGAAGTCAAACAGTCCGGAGTTGATACCGGATATCTCCGATTCATTTTCCCCTTTCTCCGACTGCCCGCCGAGGAAAACCATCTCGGCTTTCTGCACGTTAAATCCCTCCTTGCTCACCGCCATTTTTTCGGCGGTAAGTTTAAACATCGCCATCTCCAATGAGAGAGACGCTACACTGGCCCGGAACCCCCTCTCATCCAGGACGAGTTCGGCTTGATCGATCTTACCTTTAAGCTTCGGACGGTCGACATTGACCTCCACCCCGCCGCTCAAATTAAGCGCATAATTATCGCCTGACCGACTTACTTCGAAGCCCACACCCTGCAGAAGCAGCCCCGGTAGCAGTTCAATTGTTTCTGGGCCGGAGATCGTCGCCCGATTAAAGACCACACCGGATTCGCTAATTTCCAAATCGCGCACCTCGCCTTTGACGTCAAGCGCCTTTATATGCACCTCGGCTTCAGGCATTTTAAGCCTGCGACCACCATGATCATAGCTAATACCTGTCGACTGCACTTGGAAGCTATCGTAGTCTGCTGAAAAGTACCCATTCTGCAATTTAAAGTTCGTTTCTTTCGCAAGGCTGTCGTGGGAAATGGAGAACTCTCCACCGGCTTCGACACCCGCGATATTGACCTGAAGTCCCGCTTCTGCGTCCAGCGCGTAGGTCTTATCCGTGATTTCCAATGTACCCTTAGCGTTCGTCATTTTGACGCGATCGCCAAATAGCGCAATATCGCTATTGGCTTTAACGCCGCCTTTGCCCGCTGCCGATTTTTTAGTGATATTCAAGCGCTCTACGAAGGCCGTCAGGTCGATACCCACGGCGTTATTGAGATTCAACTGGGCGTTATCCAGATGGAATCCGTCGTCGCGGTGTAAGCTCGCCTTTCCCACCGACAGCGTATTCGTCGACTCAGTAAACGAGTCGATCGCTCCGGATAAGAACTGACCTTCTTGATCCAGCTGCAGCGTTAGCCCACCAGTGGCTGACCATTTAAGAATATCGATTGCCGCAGTGCCGGCAAAGGTTAGTCCCTGCTCCTTCTTGTAGGCGGCCCTAGCCCCTTTCATGGTGACCATATCGTTGAATACACCGAACTTACCCAGCTCAAATCCCAGTTGCTGGATACCCTCATTGCTAGCTTTAAGCAGGGTCATCTCCAGCCGGTGGATTTCAAAGAGATCTTTAAACTGTAGATGGCTAAGGATGCTTACCGTATCCTGCATTTCAAGGATAGCTCCCCCAGACCAAGGAAATATCAGCGTCAGTTTTCCGTCTTTGCCGATGCTGCGTTGATAGCCGAACATGCGGGCGCCAAGCGCAAAATCGGCATGAAGTCCACCCTCAGTTTGGTCTCCTCCTTCCTGATCGGCATCCCTCGATCCCTCCAAATGCAGCCCTTTTACCTCGACCCAAATAATCCGTAAGTCGATCTTCGCCAAGGACACTTGGCTGGATTCACCGTTTGCGGATGCGACGTCACCGTCCGGTACGCGGTCCTGCACGGTGCTGTCTGCCGCGCTCCCCCAAAAATAGCTGTATAGCAGTTTGCCCATCCCGACTGCGCTAGACACGGGGTTGCTCATCACCTGAACGACTAAAGTCAGCTTTTCGACGGCATACGCTAGCGACGTACTCTTCACCTCACGATCAGCATCGATCAAGTAGGTCTCTACGGTGGCAAACATGCCCTTGGGCAACGCGTACATGACGCGTCCCGTCAAGTACAGAATGCCCGTGCGAACCGGTGCAGGCAAACTGCTCCAGATGGACAGCGCCAAGGAAAGGGCGTTTGTAAAGCGCTGCAGCTTATCAAACACCAAGGTAAAGGTCTCAACCTTCCGGAGCATACCCAGCGCCTGTTGGTCTGCAAATGCCAACAGGGAGGTCAAGCCGAAATCGCCCAAATACTTCGAGAGCATCTGTTTCGTGACCATCCCTAGTATGCCGTCGCCATCTTTCATGATGTGACGATCCTCGCTGCCCAAGCCCACCATCTTGCCCAGGGCCGAGGGCGCATACTGCTTCAACACGTCCGCTATTCCGGCTTGGTTTGCACTGCGAGGTTGTTGTAGGTCGGCCTCTATCTGGGATTCTTGATTAGGTAATTTCTCGTGCGCCATGGTTATCTCCAGGTTACATAAATGCCATGATCCATCCAGGGGTGGCGAATTACATTGAATTTCCAAGGCAACGTATCCAACAACATGTCGAACGCCTTGGCAGCAACATTCAGTTGCATGGTTTCATCGGTTTTAATCAACCGTCCGTCCCTTCTCAGAAAACTTTCTCGCAACGCTTCGACCGACGAATGCCGAAGCTTCTCCCAATGTTGAAGTACTCCGCCCAGCATACCCATAACGAGGTTTTTGTGAGCCTCTCCTAGCGCTATTTCCTTTGGAATAGGCACACCCGTCCGGAATCCGGTGAGCAATTTGTTAAGTTCTAGCTCATACTCGGGAAACGCTCCCTCACCGAACACCGCATACTGCAACATAAAAATGCCATATATCTGGCTTTCACGGTCGCGAAACTGGCGTTTACTATCGTCGAGTAAACCAGCTGCTGCGAACAACCTAGGCATGAAGGGAGCCAGCATGACTAGCCCAGCGTTGTAAATGTAGCGCGGATCCGCATCCGCCATATCATCCGGCGGCCGTAAAACAGCCGTTGCTTGCACTTGCGGGCGTTCGTGATCGCGCATATAGCGATGTAGCAAAGGTTCTTTGGCCGCGACACCTTCGAGCGCTTCATATAAGGCACGCTCATCCGCTGCCGTCAGAACGGACGACATGAGCATGGCCAATAGGCGGTTAATAGCCTGCTCAACACTCCATCCCTTGGTACTCTCCGCAAGCTTGATAAGGTAGTCCAGCCACTCTTGGCGGGGATAACGGGCACCCCACACCCGTTTCAAACGGCTGAACAATTTGACTTCGATACTTATTAGTTTTTCCGCCATCGACAGGAACGATGAGGTGACGGGCCGATCGTGCAAAGACGGTGCGGCTACCGCCAATCCGGCGTAATGCTTTTTAACAAGCCGTTTCATATCCTCGGCCGCGGATGAAACTCCCCGCCCCACAATCTCATCATGCAAATCGTGAATTGCAGAAACCACATCGTAAGAGAATCCCCTAAGTGTACTCGGCATCTGTACACGCAGATGGGCTATTAATGCCTCAAAACGTACATTATAGTGTGCGGCTAAGCGGTCAAGCACGCGCCGAATGATGTGTTTTTTATTGAACACCTGTCGCTCGGTCTCGATTAACACTCCATAGAGAAAGCTCCATTTAATCACCTGCCAAGAGCTGATGTTAACTGGGCGGACTACGCCGCCTAGGGCGAGTTCTTCGAGGGTAACGGCATAGGCACTAATGAATTGCTGCTCATCCGGATACAGATGAACCAGAAGCTCCTGCCGCCCTTGCTCGTCTAGTTGCTTCAGTGCTTGCAGCCGCTTTTGGCTATCGCTCAGCCACGATCGCCACAGTTTGACGTCTACCCCGGAAAGGATTATCCTTTGCGCGAGCGGCAGCGCCTTATCGACGTAACGTTCGGATCCGTCGAGATATCGCTCCCCAGCACCGTCATCCAAAGGAGCGGTAATTTCTGTTCGCGAGGACGGCTGGTTAGCTGCGTCGGGCGTCGTATTTAGGGGCGACTTTTCGCCACGTATCTCATCATGCCATTCGCTTACGATCTGGCGTATGTATGGATCAACGGGAAAGTCGGCCAAGAGCGGTTGAACCCAGTCCAGTATTTGCAGTACATGCAGGTTATAGTGCGCAGCAATCCGAGTTAAGACCGACCGTACTACCCATCGCTGATCCAAGGTCGTGACGGAGCGTTGGAGGACGAGCGGAAAAATGATTCGCCACTTCACCTTACGAAAGTCCCTGCCCGCCCGCTGGCCCAACATAGCCTCGCGATGCGTATCGAGATAACTGGCATACGAAACGACAAAGTCAGCATCGCGTTTAGATTCCACAACGATATAGACCATGCTTTTGATGGCACGCTCGGACAGGTTGGCAATATATCTATGACAGGAATCCGGATCGGCCAGCACCTTGACCAACAGGTTTCGATGCGGCCGAATACTTTCTACCCCTATGGCATCTTTCTGCAAATCGCCGAGTATGAGCATCAACTCGGGATTTGGGTTGCTTCTCATATAGCTGTCTATATGAGCAACTAATTGACTGAGTAAAAAAGCGTAGGATGTATTGAATTTAGCAGCGAGCCGCGCGATTGTCCAGCGGACAAAGTTCTTTTTATCGAAGAAAGAACTCCTATCGGTCAACAAATAAGACAGAACGACCAGCCAAACCGTATGTCGATAATCCACGGCGCTAACCTCAGGGTCGGGCACTTGTCGGTATCTGACGACCAATGCGCGGACATACGCGGCAATAAATTCTCGCTCGGCAGGCTGGAGCAAGCCCACCAGCTGGCTAATCTCGTCATCCTCCAATTGGTAAACCAGCCGCTGTTGGACGTTATTCAAATGTCCGTAAGCTCGGAGATAGGCGATCAGATCGCTAGCCATGTGGCGCACGATCAACGAAAATAGGGCGGAAATGGACGCGACATGCGCGCTGATATGCCATGGAAGACGGCCGCTCTGCATAAAGTGCAGCCATGCTTGCCACCATTCGTCTTCTCGTAGATGGTCGCGGCGCCCTTCATCAATCGGCAACGCCAAACGAGCCTCCAAGGCTTGTCGTAAGGATTGCCTAAAGCGCTGGGGGTATTGCCGGAAGAAGTCCTCGGGCTGGAGTTTGCCCACTTCCACTTCCAACAGGTCGATATGCATGTAAGCGTCGCTGGATCCGTAACGTGCAAGTTCCTCGTCAATAATTTGTGGCAAAATGGTCTGCACGAAGTTATCGCACTTGTGATTAAACGAGTAGCCGAATCCGGGATCATCCGTTTGCAGCCGAAAATTCACGATATTCACTTGATTCACAGCCATCGTTTCAGTGGATTAGCGGCCTGGACAAGTACGCTCGGATTGGGCTGCTGGAACGCGTCTTTCCAGCGGAGGTAGTCTGGTTCGAATTCGACGAACTGTTGTAGCGTTAGCCATTTAAAGACCACCAGCAAACTTGCCGGCAAACGGCTCCGCAACCACTCTTCCAGGTTCTGTTGCCCATACACGTTTTTCCAAGCGTCAGGCATGATGATGGTGATACGGGCGGCCTCGTGGGTATCGCCGTCGGCCGGAAGCAAAGCATGTTCGATAAAGTAACATGTCAAGGCGCGGGCGCGGAGTTCCTTGATGGCCGCCCAAAGCGCATTGGCGTATTCGATTATCCGGTTACTGCTCTTTGACTGCCCCAGCCTTAGCCACTTCGTGTGGCCCGCGCCCTTGCAGTACAGTGAGTACATGCCATGGGACAAGGCAATACGGCACTTGTCTGGCAATCGGTCGATACTAAGCATCCATTCCGGCAAGACCTTCATCCCCAGCAGGTCCCCGCCCGCCAATGCCACACGGATGCTTCTCTCCTCGCTCATGTCAATAACGGGCACTTTGTATATTTTGCTTCCAAGGGGTAGCTCATGCCAAGGATAAACATGTCGATAGCGTTGGTTAAAGTCGTCTTCACCCAGTAATTTCCAACCTGCCATCCGATTGGCCATCGTATCTTCGTCTACGCTATCCTGACCCATTAACGTAGTGAGAAATCGCTTAATCATCGGCATCGTGCGTCTTCGCGGAGGAAGTATGTCCATTCCCTTTGCGCGATGCTTCTGCCACTCGGGCAGCCAGCGTGCGACGGTGGCGAAACGCTCTGCCAAGGCTGCACCTTCAAAATTGACGCGCATCAGCTGAAGTAGCTCATCCGGGTTTTCCCCATACAGTGCACAGCACATCTTCGCAAAGGAAAGGCGCTTCTCGATATCCATAAGCGGGTCATACACGCTACGCAGACCGGCCGTATCGTCCAACAGGTGATCGAGGTCCTCAATTTCCACTACATGCGCAAAGACGGGACGACGGAAATGTGTCCGTCCCATGAGTGTGGGGATGGATTGGAGCTGCTGATCGACGCTGGAAAATAAATAATCCACTAGTAACATGAACCCCTTAAGTTGCAGTATATAAGCCTTATGTGCAACATCAGCATGAGGTGGGGGGCCCTCCTGGCCTAACGCGTATATGGCCGGCATATCATATTGTAAGGATTTGTGCTTGTAATCGGCTAACGGGACTAACCTCCGTTCCGCTGAAGGCACATCATGTAGCGGCATGTCGTCCGCATTCGGTGGGCGCTGATGTCGCGTGGCTAGCCCGTCATTTTCGACCACCTCATACAAGCATTCGTTCAGGCTTCGATTTCGATAGAACAATGCTTTCACGGCTTGGATAGCTTCCTCCTTAGCACCTCTATTGTGAAGTGCTATACAGAACCGATAACCCTTTGCTGTCCATTCGACCTCACACGCACGGATGGCGGGCACACTACGTTCCACAAGCGCGGCATAATCCTGTGGCGTAACGGTCGCCTCGGCAAACAAAACTTCGCTTGGATGCAGTCCCCAACTTTCGAAATCGATATTCCCATCGGAATCATGTGGCACATAATTAAAGAAATCCAAGCCCAAGCGATATTGAATATCCAATATGCCATAACAGAACACATCCAGCATCGTTACACCGGGATCGTGAGGATTAAAGTCCGTCCACCGTTTGCCCGCGAGTTCCTGTATGATTGTTAGTGCGTACGCAAATGCCTCGCTATAATCGTCCTTTCCCTTTTCCTTGCGTTGGATTCCCATAGCGGTTACGTCATTAGCTGCATGGACGGGTTGTCCCACAGGTTGGTTAGCTGGTAACGGATTTGACGGTTGCCGTCATACCTGAATAACGTCTTTAGCTGTAACTTGCACCGGAATGTCCCCTTTACCCGTACCCAACGAATACAAATGCGATTTCCGAAAATCCCATAATGCGAACGTGTTTTTCGAATGCGCCGCCGGGTACCGAAGCTGTGCATGGCTACGGCGTGGAGGATGGCATACCGACCCTTGTCTGGTTGAGCACAGCCCGCCGTAACCTCAAACATCCAACAACCCTCCTGCTCAACGGTTTCGTCGTCAAGGATGTCATGCCAATGCCCATCGGCCGCCACCTTGCCCGTTCGAAACGCACCTACCCGACCATGCGCATGCAAATTGCCTTCAACAACGACGTCACCGCGGCGAAAGCCTTGCCGAGGGTCATCGCTACTTTTAACGGTAATCGCCGTCTTGGCGTTCTTAGCCCCTTCCTTGCTCCGGATGATGAGATCTTTCGTTTGCCTGTCTATCGCGATTTCCCACACCGGATAGTCATCGCCGGCACGAACGAAACCCGAAATCATTGCGCCTTCTTCTCCTTGGGCCACCAATCCTATCCCGATGTCGGGTGAGTGCATGAAAAACCCATCGTCAAGGGTGTTCAAGCTCGAGTCGATGAGGTCTTCAAAGGCCTGCTCACTCGGGCGCCTACCGTATCTGAAATAATCTTTTAAAGTCGCTCTATTCCTCCTCGCCATAAATGACAAAATTTTGGTCAATACTCATTTCTTCGATGCCGAACACGTCTTCGGGACGCGTACCCAGCACATGTCGCTTGGCTGGGAACAACACCCCGTGGGGCATTGAGGCAAAAACCCGCTCGTCCATCGTAACATAGCGACGCAACCTAAAATCGTCCGTCCCGAATTGAATCAACTGATACACCCGAAGGGAAACGTCAACAACCTGCGTCGCTAACCCCACGGCCGTGTGGAGTTCTTCCATGGCAAAAGAATACCCAAGACGTGGTGCTTCGCCGGTATGTGACCATGGTGCGATCAGCTGATTGATTTGATGAAGAATGCGGTCCTGTGCCAATACTTCGTCCACCCCTGCCGCGTACGTGATGTGCGCTCTGACAATAATTTCCTCATACACGGGATTAACCACTTCCACCTGCTTTACGTAGGCGGAGACGCGCGGCAGAAGGAAGCGTCGAATGTCCAACAGCAGATCCGGAGGACAAAATGGATAGGTTTGCCCGGCTAACCCCGTGGATTGCGGAAATACCACCAAGGTAACCGAGCCTGCCTCCCTGCGCAATCCCGAAGCTTCCGAGGTAGAAAATCCAGGCAGGCACGTTACCTGCCGTACCGCGGGAAAATGCTGCAACACCAGCCGTTCGAAATCCCGTTGAGTGACCGCCTTGCCGCGGTGCGCCACATATTCGGAAACTCGTACCCGCTTCTCAAACGGGCTTTCTTCTTCAATACGGCCCCAGAATGCCCCAATTTGCCTAACGCTGGCGACCCCCGGGACACGAACTTCGTCGAGTACATATTCGGGAGGTAGCACTTCAGACACTGAAACACCCTCCCGCTCGACCTGGACGGCACACTGCACCACCTGTCGCAGCGATGGAATACTTGCCGGATTTTTAGTGACGGAAGCACACATCCACACGTGATCCGCTTCGGACGGCAGCTCGTGAAAACGCAAACAGACCAAACCGTCTACCATAAAATTACGCGTCGTATTGGACGTAATGATCCCCGCTGGAAGCGGTTCCCAGGCATAACCGTCGCCCCAATACCAGACAACTTCCGGCAAATCGTCCACTCGGATATCCCGTTTCTGTGGAATGAACGCTACATGAAACTGAAACTCGTCGTCTAACTGGACGTGACGGAGCTCAAACATCAAGTTAAAGTCGGAGGGTAACGAGTACACAAATGGATAACGTACTGTACCACTGCGAGGAAAAATTTGCCGCACGCCAAGGGGGTAAATATGATGAACGCTCGACCCGTCATTTGACTGACCCAAGGTGAGGCTAATTTCGTCACTTGCTGTATAGGAGAGCGTCATCCGTTGAACTACGGGCGCTATCGGTGGATTGATCGCCGATCGCCGCTTTTTTTTCAGGGCTGCTAGAATGATATGCTCGGTAAACAAGGTCCGGTATGTTTTCTGCCCCAAACCCATATCAGGGGTATCCAGCACGAAACTGACAAACCCCTGCTTAGCACGGATACCATACTCATATTCAACCTCATCGCCCGTATAGCGGCTCATGGGATCGATGGGTATAAACGGCCAAATCGTTTCCTCGGACACGGGTCCTACAGCCCGAAGGTCTTGTCCACCGTAGCCGTCATCGGTCATGAAAAGCGATAGCGGCTCCTCAGATTGAACAGGCTTCCACTTGGAGTCGGTCAAATACCGAGCGGCTAACCTAAACGAAGCATTATCGATTTTCGCGGGATAGTGTCGATAATACCCAGCGAGACCCGTTTCGTCGGTCGGTAGCGGTTGCCAGCTTATTGCCAAGCCAATGGACGTCGTATTTTTCGAAGCCATTTCGTAGTTGCCTATCGCAAACCACGCGCCTCGCTCTCCATTGATTCCGAACGGAGAAAACGGAGCCGAACTGTCTACCTTGCCCAATTCATTATAGATCTTCAAGTCCGTGATTTCTTCCACCCGCGTAGTGATGGAGATCTTCGCGAGATAAAACTTTTCGAGCCAAATCAGCGGATACAACCACGCATCTCTATTCAATAACAACCTCAATACGGGAAAAGCGGTCTCTTGCCCGTGCACGTCCATCGAGCAAGGACACGTTTCAGGAAACTGCTCTCCCAGATCGTATTTAATAGTGAAAGCTAATCGGCCCGACTCCCAATCAAACGTATAATGGGCAATAGGCGACCACCCCACCGATGTGCTTGTCTCCAGATAGAACACGTGGCTGAAGACTTTACGCCGGTCTATACCCGCAAAGTACCGTTCCTTGTCGAGCGGATTGGGAATATTCGCCGTCAAGGTTTGGAAGAGCCACGCATCAAAGTCACCGGATCCTAACTCGGATTCGAACGTCACGTCCACATGCCTGCGACCTTCGCGTAGCAGCAGTGCCGGTGATACGATCTGCAAACCAATAGGTTGTTTCACTTCGCGCGTTTTCTCATTCGTGGGGGAGCGCAAAAACTCAGCGGTGCGGTAGCTAATGTCTGCAACCATAACCGCCGTCGGCGCGCCTAAGACGTCGGCTGGGTAAACATTCGCATCGCGACTGAGGTGCGCCTTAATAATCCGTCCCAGTGAAACGTCATTCAGCTGTAGGTCACCTATCGTCTGGAAATGTACGCGATTTCCTCCCTTATGCTGCGATGAGGTGACTAAAGTACCAGCTGGGATCAGCAGTTTGCCCGTCCTTCCCTTCACGAAAGCCACATGCACCTTTTCTGTACGCGGCCTTCCTGTCGCGACACGAAGAATCTGATCGATATACCAATCAGGAAAATCCTCCCAGCGTGCATTAAAACCATCCAAGGTGCGACTGAGCGTACGTACCGTAGCATAAAGCAGGGCTTGCGCAGGCTCGAAATCCCCGTTGTATGGCGGGTTTTCGGCCTCCCCTGTGGCTAGTAAAGTCTTCAGGGACACCAGTAGTTGATCCATGTGGCCGCGGGCCTTGCCCTCTTCGTCGTGATAGCGGACCGACTCAGCGATACGTATCAGGCGATGCAACAGTTCCGTCGCGGACGAATCCAACGGACGAAAGACTGTCTTTCCCTCCAGCCTAGTTCTCCTGTCTGCCTGTGTCAGTCCGTTATACATACCCTACAAGTTCGTTCCTTCCGCTAGGTAAAACGGAAACACGGCATTGCTCCGCGTATTAGTCTGTCGAACCGTGAAATCAACATGAATATTCACCACACCCGCCAAAGACGATTCGGAATCAATTTGAATGTCTTCAACGGTAATCCGAGGCTCGTGGTTGATGATTGCTTGGCGAATACTGTCAATCATCAGCGTACGATTGGTTAGATCCATCCCTTCAAAAACCCAACGACGCAACGTATGGCCAAATTGATACCGGAAAACACGCTGGCCTAATGGCGTGGAAAACAAAATGATCAAGCTCTGCTTGATATCTTCCTCCATGGACACCATCACCGCGCCATTAGCGTGCGGCGACACGTCGAACCTGGGTGGGAACGCCCATCCTCGGCCTAAGTACAGCTTATCATCATTCATTGCTTATCCTCCTATTATCACCGTCGGTATTCCAGACACTACCGAACCTCCGTGTGCACACGGGTCGCCCATCCTTATGGCTGGCCTTCCGCTAATCATCACCGTGGTGGACCCCTGTACAATGCTGTCCGGAGGTCCTACGCAGGTGCACAAATCGCCCACGACCGCGGCCGGGAGCTTCCCAATGAGCACGGTGGGTACGCCGGGCCCAACGATGGGACCCCCTACGTGCGGAATGGGTGGCAAACCAGGCGTTTGCATGGGGCAGACGTGCATATCGGTAATTCTGCTTGCCGGAGGCATCGGTATATCACTAATTGATCATGACCATTGCACCCTTCACCGTTGTTTGTCCTGATGCAGACAGCTCGGCGCTTGCACTTCCTTTGACCGACGCAGCCATATCGGCTTTGATATCCACATTTTGGCCAACGATAGTCGTTCCCAGCGCGCCTTTTTGGTCGAGCTTTTTGGAAGCCTTTAGCTGAATGTCCCCTTCGGATTCTACCTGAATACCCTTATCCGACTTCAAGACAATCCCATCTGCCGAAAATTGGAACACATTTCCGTTCATGTCCTTCAACGACAAACTTTTTTCTGTATCGTTTGCACGTATGCTGATCCCGCCAGGCGTCTCCATGTGAAAAGCTTTTTCTTTATCATCCACACCCATGACGATGCCGGTCTTTGTGTGCAATCCATGCCAGTTGTTTTCGGCATCCCATGCGAGCTTGGGCATACGCTTGCTGCTATACAGACTTCCTACAATGATCGGTTCGGACGGATCAGCCTGTAGGAACCCCACCACCACCTCGTCGCCTACATCCGGAATGGAGAGCATGCCATAGGTTTCACTCGCCCATGGACTTGCCAATCGCGCCCATATCCGCTTTCCTGGCTGATCCAGTATAGGTAGCTCAATGGCGATCCGGTTTTGGCGCTGAGGATCCTCGTCGATCTTGACGACTACGGCGATATGGAGACCGCCACCGTGCGATAATCCTGCTTCAACAGTGCTTGGGAGCGTCGATGGCAAACCGATCGATACAGTCGTCGTCCACCCGGATTCATCGAAGTCATGCGTAACCCCACCCACATAAGCGCTGCCACTAAATCGGGTGCCAACACCAACGAGTTCGATGAGATCGCCTACCTTGGCCTTTGCACTTCCGGGAAAGGTGCAAGTACCCCGAATGCGAGCAAGTCCCGCGCTCAACTTGTCAGCTGCGGCCATTTTATCCAGCATTTCCTGGTCAGGGTTTGCGGCGTGGAGAATCCGGGTGTCTACGTTGACCGCCTCGGCTAGGGTATCTACTGAGATATTGCCGTGATCATTAAGGGCTGCATCAGCCCCCCTTCCCGTGGCGAGCGATTGCGTAGTGGGATCCCAGGCCCTAGCTTCCACCGCTTTAGTTTGCCCCTCGGCGCTTAACTCGGCACGGAAGACCAACATATCGAGTCCATAGGTTACTTTTAGCGTGGGCCGTGCCGAAAGCTTCGGAGGCGACACCGAAATCTTCGAGCCTTCCATCACCACGACCGAGCCAGCGGACTTAGCCAGACCCAACAGGAAATCCCAGTCGGTCTGCTGATATTGTATTAGACGCTCGTGAATTATACCGCCCGCTTGGACATCCGCCTCGATGTCAGGATACCGTGCGGCCACCTCCTTAATAATGTCTGTATGCGAAAGGTCCTCAAAGACCGCATCAGCCTTGGCTTGCGTCATGGAATAGGCGAAATCTCGACATTCAACGGCGAACACCGGCCCTTCATAATCATTAATCGAAAGCTGTACGGCCACGATTTTCCCCTCAAACAGTACATCCTCTGTTTCTCCGTAGCCTCCCGCAACGCTGACGGCCACCCCTGGCAGGAAGATATCACCTTCTAATTCCAGTACCTGTGAGGCGTCGTCCACCGAAGCTTTAAAGCGCAGCTCAGCTTTGCCAATTCGGTTGACCTGTTGTTGCGAAACAAAGCCGATCAACTGATACTCGGCCGTAATAGGCTGTCCATCACACTTCACCGTAAAACGAAGGGAGCCTTCAGCATGCAATGTCGGAGATGTAGCCATCAGCGTATTAATGGAGGGAACATGACTTTTTGACCAACCGGAACATTTCGAAAACTCGGCAAGGCGTTGGCTCTAGCCACCTCAACGCAGTACGAGGGATCGCCGTAGACCGCATCGCAGTACGCCGCGATACTGTCACCCGCTTTGAGCTCAATCACCTTAGACAAGTCCGGAGATTGCATATTGGCTCGCTTAGCGGCTTCCGTGGGATC
Organism: uncultured Sphingobacteriaceae bacterium; assembly: GCA_964423925.1. Classification (GTDB taxonomy): domain Bacteria; phylum Bacteroidota; class Bacteroidia; order Sphingobacteriales; family Sphingobacteriaceae; genus CAYRGQ01. The sequence continues at coordinate 24,818 of CAYRGQ010000034.1, forward strand.
CATAACCGCGGTAAACGCCATCGACGCTTTGACCCGCAAAGGCTTTCCTTCTGGCGAAAACAACGTGAATTGATAGCTGAGCGTACTAAGCATGCCCTTAAACACCAACGCACCCCAGCTGACTACCAAAAAATTGGGCTGGTGGATGTCGCCGTTGATATTATAAGCCACCTGTTCAAGCAACATAAGCTCGGAAGCAATATCCGTGGACCCCGGAACGGCTCCAGTCGAATCCAAGAGGATGTCAAAACTTACAGTTTCGGGGGCATGGCTAAGGTAACTGGGGGACTGGTGTTGCACGTTAATGGCTTTAACCTGATCCAACGCAACCTTTTTCTGGTAGTTAATCAATGAAGGATTAACCTGGGCAGTGAAGCGCTTTCCAGTCGTCTTTGTGTACTTGTCATCGCTGAACGCTTCTATTGTCAATTTCGTCAATTCTCCCATATCACCGCTCCTTTGTCCACTGTTGCTTCTTGTGTTGCTTCTGCTCCAATTCCCGCACGACCATTTCTTTCACCTGCCTGACGAGCTCAGGTGTCGCGGCTTGCGTATGCAAAGTCCGTTCTACTGTAGTACGAACGATGATTTCCTTAATAACAATAGGCATAAATTACATTTCTTGTACAACAGAACTGCAGGCTAGCACCAACTCCATGAGGGCAATCTCGTTCTTTTGCGAATCCAACTTTTCTACCATCCACTTTAGCGGATAGGTATTTGTGCATCGCCATACGTGAAGCGGTTTGCCGTTCTCGTCGAGCAAATGCACGAGTATGTCACAAGTCCGGATAGCTACGCTGCGATCGCCATTGATCACTTCCTTCGCCCATTTCGACAACTGGGCACCGGGGCCTTCGTTTAACGGCAACAGTGCGCGTCGAAGGGTCAGCTTTCCACCCTTAGCGCCTTTAGGCAGGAAGTAAGCGCGATCGTTAGCGCCACCTTCCTGCCATATTTCGACGTCGAGCTCCATTTCCAGTCCAGACACGGACTGAAAGGGGATCCGCTCGCTTACGGGCGAACCTTGGAACTCAACGTCGAAATAAAATGCTACTGGAAGTCTCCAAAGATCATTCGCTGACACACCGTCCTCCGTCCATCTTAACTTCCCGTATTAGCCGTTACTGATTGTGATGCCTTCGTGCGCCACTTCCAGTGTTTCGACCGCGACTTCGTTTCCGTCAGACTTGAGGTCAGTGCCTGTAACTTTCGTGGGCCAGGCGTTATTCAACGTCCAGGTCATCGTGGGATTTCCCTCCTCATCAAGCAAACTGATTACCACCGTCTTGCGCTCAATCGTATTCAACTTAATGGCATTAAACCAATCCCAGAACGTATTGTCGCCTTTGAAAACTCCCTTTTTGAGGGTAATGTTACTCGACTTTTTGATGCCCGGCATTTTTATCGTCGAAAATTCCGGACTGTTGCCGTGCCGGTACTCAATTACTTGTGCTTCGATATCGAGACCTGATACTTCCTGAAACGATACTTCCTGGTCCGCTATGCTGACGCGAAAATAAAATTTCGGCAAAGGCCATACGGTATCTTGTGCTTCTCCTGCCATGATATTTTAGTGTTTATGTTGAACTATTGTTAAAAAATGATGGATTAGCTTTCCTGCATCTGTTGCTGGAACGTAATCTCAATAAATTCTGCTGGGCGCACGACGGCAATGCGTACAGTGACGCGCATTATTCCTTCCAACACATCGTTGGGGGTCATCGTCTCGCCTAGCCCTACGCTAACGTTAAAGGCTTCCTCGGGTGTGGCTCCGGCCAAACCTCCACGCTTCCAAATACCGGTTAGGAAATTTGCGATCATGCTCCGGACATTGACCCAGGTATTCGCCGTGTTAGCTTCGAAGACGTAGGCTCTCGCGGCATTCTTAATGGATTCTTCCAACATGATTACCGTTCGGCGTACGTTGACGTAGCGCCAATCCAGTGAGTTTCCGTCGAGCGTACGCGCACCCCACACCTTAACACCCTCACCCACAAACGAACGAATGGCATTGACGGCTTTCCCACTGAGCGGCACGTTAAGTTCTTCCTGTTGTGCATTAGAAATATTGGTTGCGGGACTTACCACGCCTACCAAACCCACATTGGCCGGGGCTTTCCAGACGCCCTTCGTGTTATCGACCATCGCGTATACACCTGCGATGGCTGCGGAGGGTGGAAGCGTATTCAACCGATCTTTTATTACCTTGAGTATCTCGCGGTATGTATTGCTCACTTGGAACAGTACCTTATGTACTGAAGCGCTCTGCTGGGATCCAGCCCCATCATCGGTGGCTGCGGTCTCATCACCGCCTTCTTCACCCTCGTTGCCTGACTTTTTAGACTTGCCGGTTGATGGCGCAATGGCTGCAATCAGCCCTTTTAACTCGTCGTTCGATTTGCCGGCGTCAAGCTCCTGCTCCAACACGGACCGCAGTTCGGCCGGGTTCTCCAAATTGGCGAAGGAAAGATCTCCATCTTGAATAATCGAGGTATTCAACCAAGGATAGTAGGCTGCACCGAAATCCAGAAAATTGCTCGTGATGCCCTCGCGGAATTCTTTTACATCGTTTTCAGCACCAGTAGGTACATCCAGAATGGCAAACCGCGAACGGGTGTCATAGCCACAGTGGTTCAGTGCTGCATTTTGGACGTCAAGACAGTCGTTCCATGGCAAATTGACCGCTTCAGGAACCACGACCAACGTAGGCTCCATCTCACTCACTAACTGCTCGATACCCGCCGTAAAGCGATTTTTGTCCAAGTCGGTATCGTAATCGCCAACAGAAACGATGTAACATGGTCCACCTCCGTTTGCAAAAAACAAGACCATGTTGTAGTAGAGCGTGTAAGTCCGCGATGGTTCAAGTGTATAGCGCGAGTCGCCAATCACTAAGTCAGCATCACCTTCGTCGGCTGTCTTCAACTGGAACTTAGGCGTGGGAGCACCACCAAAAAAAGCCTGGTACTCCGCCATTGAAGAGATTCTCCATGGTTTGCGGTCTAGGGACTTGTTACCGTTTGCCGCCTTCTCGGTGTACCCGATAAAGGCAGGTACCGCAGTGGGTACTTCCACCACGGAATTGGGGAATGCGCTTTTCTCGACGACATAAACCCCGGGGGTTTTCATAATAGACATATCATTATTATTTAGCAGTTACAATAGCAAGTAATCGTATTGGAATGGTAGATAGAATTCGACGTAGGGCTCGGATGATCCAGGTGGCGGACCAATAACGGCGTACCTTCGTCGTCCTTCCAAAGCCGTACACGATACGGATAATAGGCCTTGAGTGGGACGGAAACCGCTGAAACAAAGCGTACCGCCGTGCGACCGTCCGCGAAATCAACTTCGCCTTCCCGGTTGAAGGCCAACATCCCCGATTCATCTGTGACGATAAGCGACTCCAAATCATGCAAGTCGCGTGGAAACGCAAGATATTCCCAATGCCGCTCACCCGAGGCGAAACTCAAGGTCAGCGCCTGTACGGCATCGGTAGGCTGGAAACAAAATGACAACAAAGACCATATCCCATCTTTGGCAACGGGCGTCAGCGACGTACCGTCGAAACCTTCCAACTGCGCGTCGGGCGATGTCACTTGATAAAACAGCGCTGAGGTCGGTTTGACCCGAAAACGTAAGTCGACGAGTATATCCGCATTCTGGGGGGAGCGCTCAGGAGCGATTAGAGTCCAAACATTTGTTCCTTGACGCTTCCACGCTAAGTGATATTTAAGAAATGCGTGCTGCGTTTCGGGTAATGGCTCGATCGCAATCGGACAAGGCGCTTCCCCGAAAAAAGCGTGCTGTACCTGAAGTTTATGGCTAATTCGATAACGTTCCACCATTTTTGGCTTTTCCTACGATGATGAGACACTTGTATCCTGCGCACCTATCCCTGCCGCAACGTTAGCGACCTCGCCGTCCTCTACCGTAATCATCCGCATCTGGCACAGCACGGAGGGGTGGTAGGGCGTGTCGAGCATGCTCCAGAGGCTTGCCTGGTCGGAGTATGACATATTAATGGGTTCAATCGCGTACTTCTTCGAAGTGGAAGGTACGGTTAGCATGGTATTTCGCTGCAAGAAGGTTAATATGCCGGACAGAATTTGAACGGATTCGGCATATTGCTTGTCTTTAAACAACACAGCCACGAGGAAATGTAGACTAATTTGCCACTTGGGAGCCTTGCCGACATGGCGATTCTCTGCGCTTTGCCTCTCGAAGCGAATACCGCCTGAGTTGTCCTTTTCGAAACCAACGACGCTGACGCACACTCGGTTGGGCAAATCCGTCCCCAAGTCGCCGAATACGGGCGCTAAGAAGACAATGTCCCGACTCAATTGATACGAATAACGCAAATGATCGTTCAGTTGCTGAACGAGCGACTTCAGGGCTGGATAGATCATCGGTCTAAGTGCAAAAAAAGGATTCCCAGGTAAATGATGCCATAAAAGTATCGACTGATGGCGAAATTTTACTTCGCCATCGAAACGAGCTGCATCTTGACCAAGATATCATCCAACTTTTTGCGGTCCGCACTATCCAGTTGGCACGAGACCCGTGCCGCCACGTCCATCATGAATTCAAGTTCCTGCCGCGACAGAAAGAACGACCGGATCGAAAAATTCTTGTTTTCATAAAAATAGGATTTCCGAGACGTGCAATATCCGATGGGCGCATGAATACCCAGGAAGGCATCATCGCGCATATCTCGTAGATCGAGTTGGATGGTACGACGCGTTACACGAAAGGCCAGTTGCTTTCTGCATTCCTCTACAATCGTCGAGGTCTTGACGAAATCCTGATTTGACAGCAATTGGTGTATTAAACGGTACCTTGCTATAGCAAACTTGTTGATCGGCATAAATAGTGGCCGGCCTAGCTTTCGCTTATGGGCAGGCAGGGTTTAGGTTGATGCTGGTGCGAAGATAGCGCAATCCCCCTACCCTAGCGCTGTGGCTTTTGTAAAAAAAAGCACACAATCCCATGTTTTGACATCCTAAACCGGTAGTCAGAAATCGAACAGAGTATCGTGTAGTCTATGATCCGGAAAAACCCAAACGAGCGGTGACCTACTGGCTTGTGCCTGTCCATGTCCTGGACGCACCATATACGGGTGAGTGCCGCGTTCCCCCACTAATCCCGGGAAACGTTGATCCGAATCGACTTCTGACTCGGCTTCCGAGACGCTGTTTCCCGAAGTGGTAAACGAAATGGTCGCGAACAGCGAACTTGCACTCAGCATTTCAGCTCGTCGGAAGAAAAGAATTCCGGGCTGGATCCGAGCTTCGTCACCACCGAGCGCATAACGCTTTTTCCGCCGGATCAGCTCAGGGGATCGCTCAAGCGCTTATAGCGTTTCCTGCCTACGAAATTCCTGTACCGCATAACCGTTCTAAACTACGCGTTCCCTTCCTATTGTTCCCCAATATGTAGTATGTTTGGCTGCAAAAAGAATAAAAAATGGCTAAAACTAGACTTACGATTAACAACAACGGATCTGTAAAAATTGAAGGCGATTTCGAAATAGTTGACCGGAATGGCGACGAGTATGGCTTGCAGGGCCGAACGGTCGTTTCGATATGCCGTTGTGGACTTTCCCAAAACAAACCTTTCTGCGATGGATCGCACCGCGGACACTTTGAGCACGATGCGATTGCGTTCGACCTGCCTCCCAAAAAGGTGTAGAACCCGCACACTCGGTGTCAACCGCAGGTTGGATCCTGTAGTTACAGCGGAAACCAATGTTTTAGGTGGCCGACCAAACTGGGCGGTCCCTTGTGGGTTATCATATTTATGGAACACGACACATCGCATCCCATCAGCAGCGAAGAGTTAAAACAATTGGGGTTTACGCCGGGCCGTGCGTTCGGGATTGCTTTGGAAATCGCTAATGGGCAACACGGACAGACCCCGGAGGGCATAACGCTTCTACTGGACCAAGTACGCCAACGTCCTGAGGGCTTTATCGACAACCCCGTTTTCGGTCATCTGGCGTCCGCCCTGACCGAAGAAGTTCAACGAGACAAGCGTCAAATACGAGCGTTACCAGCGCAGGCACCTCCGTATACCGTATATGGCACGGAATACATCGAGGCCGGTGCCAGGGAGCAAATGGATACCGCCATGCGCCTGCCCGTCACGGTGGCAGGCGCGCTTATGCCGGATGCCCACCAAGGCTATGGCCTGCCCATCGGAGGCGTACTGGCTACGGAGAATGCCGTCATCCCCTACGGGGTTGGCGTAGACATCGGCTGCCGGATGGCATTGTCAGTTTATGACATCCCGGAGAAATATTTTAACGATCACCGGGGAGTTTTCCAACGGGAGCTTATCGCTCAAACACGCTTTGGGGCGGGCAAGGGATTTAACCCCCGTGAACGAGCCAACCATGACGTTCTGGACGATCCGCTATTCCACTCCTCCTCGTTGCTGTCCAACCTCAAGGACAAAGCATGGGAACAATTAGGGAGTTCTGGCGGAGGAAACCATTTCGTGGAGTTTGGCATGCTAGACCTGCATGAGGAAGATCCTGCGCTCGGCTTACGGAGAGGGCGGTATGTCGCATTCCTGTCGCACTCTGGGTCGCGGGGGCTCGGTGCCACCATCGCTAACTATTTCACAAAGTTGGCCAAGGAGCTGTGTTCGCTCCCGCTGGAAGCGCAGAATTTGGCGTACCTAAGTTTAGATAGCGAAGCGGGTCAAGCCTACTGGGCAGCGATGACCCTGGCCGGGCATTACGCATCGGCAAATCATGAGGTTATTCACCACAAGGTGGCCACTGCGCTAGGCGCCAACGTACTGGCGACGGTCGAAAACCACCACAACTTCGCCTGGAAGGAAAAGTGGAACGGACGGGACGTCATCGTCCACCGCAAGGGCGCCACACCCGCAGGAAAGGGTTTACTGGGCATCATTCCCGGCTCGATGACCGCTCCCGGCTTTCTGGTACGTGGCAAGGGCAACTCAGCGTCCCTTAATTCGGCTTCGCACGGCGCTGGCAGACAGATGAGCCGTCGCCAGGCCACCAAACACTTCAACCGCGCGGACATGCACGCCGTACTGAAACAACATGGCGTCACCTTACTCGGCGCTGGGTTTGACGAAGCGCCGATGGCCTACAAGGATATCCACGCTGTTATGAATGCGCAAACGGCGCTGGTCGCACCCTTGGCCACGTTCACGCCCAAAATCGTGCGCATGGCGGACGATGGTAGCCGAGAAGACTAAACGCCTAGGAAAACTAAGCGGTGCCGTTTCATGTCTGGACGACGCACGTAAAGCGTCCGGATACACGCGGCTAGCCACGCCAATGCGCCTAGCAAACTGACGTGTTTCGCGGAGCACGTGATGTATGGATGCCGCGTCAGTCCGTGAGTTGCAAGGCGGATTTCACTGCATCATAATTATTAATATCCACATTCGCTAACGCCGAAGCTTCGACACCGCCTGGAATCAGTACATAGCGGAACTGGATGGACCCAAAGCCAATGGACGCTGAGTTGTCATGCGTGTAACGGGTGATATATATA